>DASSGH010000077.1:0-22669 GCA_035693615.1 Xanthobacteraceae bacterium | reverse complement strand
GCCATGCAGAA
Source organism: Xanthobacteraceae bacterium (assembly GCA_035693615.1). GTDB lineage: Bacteria > Pseudomonadota > Alphaproteobacteria > Rhizobiales > Xanthobacteraceae > VAZQ01. The sequence goes on along the minus strand of DASSGH010000077.1, from coordinate 22,658 downwards.
GACGCACGCGCGCGCGCGTCTTTCCGCGCGCCACGCGCCGTGAGTTCAAAACGAGCCGCCGCCGTCGCCGCGGCGGCTAGAACACCGCGAGATATTTGAGCAGCGAAATCACGCCGATGATGATCACGATCGCGCGTACGATCTGTTTGGCGCGGGCGTCGAGCGGCAACATGTTGACGAGATAGAGGACCAGAATGACAACAAGGAAGGTGATAATCACGCCAATGAGGACGTCCATGCGCGTTTCCTCTCGATCAAGCCTTTGCGATAGAATCGGCTTGGCGCGGGAATCATAGCGGGATTCGCCGGCCCTGGCACCCGCTTCGGCTCGCGGGCAAGGCGTGCCGGCGCTCATGGCTGCTGCTTGCAGCAGCGGTGAGCGGCGGCGCCTCGCCGCGCTCGCGCACTATGGGTCGCGTTTCGGCGTGTGCGTCTCGCGCGGCTGCGCGCCCATGCGCACGGCGACCTCGTGCGGCACGCGGTAATCGCGCAGCACGTAACGCGAGTCGCGCAGCCCGCAGGCTTCGCGCTGAACGACGAAAAGCCACAGCGCACGGCTTGCCTCGGCGACCAGCGACGCTCGCAACTGCCGGCACTCGGGCGTCGATGCTGCCTGAGACTGATCGGCGTCGAACCGGGCCAAGGCGGCGAGGCTCGCTTCGAGCGCGCGGCCCAGCCGGCCGAGCGCCGCGGCACGCTCCTGACGGAACTCGTCCGCGAGGGCCTCGGCGGGAGATTGTCTGCTCTTGCGCTGGGACATCGTCGATCGCTTTTTGCTGCTGCATCATTTGCCGGGGATCATCGCCCTGTCGAGTCCCTTGCGGGAGATCGCTTGCTGCGCTTGCGGCGATCGGCTCATATGTCGGCGCCCGCGCCCCAACGCGCGGCGCGAGTACGGGAGGAACCAACAATGACGAGGGCTCGCTTGCTCGCCACGCTGGCCGCGCTCGCGATCGTCGCGGGCGCTCCGCGCGGCGCCTATTCGCAAGAGACGTTGAAGGTCGCGATCCCACAGCGCGGAGCCTGGGATGCCGGGGTCGCCGAACTCGGCCAGCGCGGCGGCATTTTCAAGAAGCACGGCCTCGATCTCGAGATCCTTTACGTCCAGGCCGGCCCGGAGTCGATCCAAGCGGTGATCGGCGGCAGCATGGACATCGCAACCGCCGCGGGCGTATCGGCCGCCGTGGGCACCTTCGCCAAAGGCGCGCCGATTCGCATCATCGGCAGCGAGATGATCGGCGCACCCGACCTCTACTGGTACGTGCCGGCCAACTCGCCGATCAAGACCGTGGAGGATTTCAACGGCAAGACGGTTGCGTACTCGTTGACCGGGTCATCCAGCCATGCCGCGCTGCTCGCGCTCATTGCGCAATATAAGCTCACCGCCAAACCCACCTCGACCGGCACGATCGCCGCGACCATTACCCAGACGATGACCGGCCAAGTCGATGTCGGCTTCGGTGCCGCGCCTTTCGGGCTCGACTTCGTGGAGGACGGCAGAATCCGCATCATCGCCACCGGCAACGACGTTACTTCGCTGCGCCACCGCACCGTGCGCGTAAACCTCACCAATGTGAACACCCTGCAAAACCGGCGCGAGGCGATCGTGCGCTTCAACCGCGCCTATCAGGAAACGGTCGCATGGATGTACTCCGATCCGGCCGCGCTGAAAGTCTACGGCGAGTATTCCAACCTGCCGGAGAAGATCGTGCTGCGGGTGCGCAACCTCATTCCGAAGGAGAGCATGGCGACCGATCGCGTCGAGGGGATCGATCAGATCATGGCCGACGCCGTCGCCGCGAAATTCATTCCCGCGCCGCTGACTGCCGAGCAGGTGAAGGAGCTGGTACAGATCCCGAAGTGAGGTGGACGCGGGGAAGCGGCGGTGGGCCCGCCTTTGCTTCGCCCGTGGTCGCGCTGGCGCCATGACCAAAAAAACCGCGGCGCGAGAGGCGCCGCGGTTTGCCGCAACCGCGCGGAGCGGATCAGGCTAGCACTTTGTACTTTTTGAACCAGGCGATCATCTGGTTCCAGGCATCCTCAGCTGCATCCTTGCGATAGCTGGCGCGATAATCCGCATGGAAGCCGTGTGGCGCGTCTGGATAGACCTTGATCTCGAAGGTCTTTCCAGCCGCTTGCAGCGCCCCCTTGAGCGTATCGACCTGGCTGACGGGGATGCCTTGGTCCGCCTCGCCGTAGAGGCCGAGCACCGGCGCTTTCATCTCCGGCGCCAGCTCGATGGGATTCTTCGGCCAAAGCGATTTTTGCGCCGGCGGATCGACGAGCGAGCCGTAGAACGCTACCCCCGCTTTCACGTCTTTGTTATGCGCTGAGTATTCCCACACCGTTCGCCCGCCGCGGCAGAAGCCCATGATGCCGAGACGGCTGGCATCGCCGCCCTGAGACTTCGCCCACGCCACCGTCGCATCGAGATCGGAGAGCAGTTCGGCGTCCGGCTTGCTGTTCACGATCGGCATCAGCTGCGGGATCTCCGCGATTTTGGTGAGATCGACGCCTTTGCGGAAGTAGTAGTCGGGCGCGATGGCGAAAGCTCCGAGCTTGCCGAGGCGCCGCGTCACGTCCTTGATGTATTCGTGCAGCCCGAAAATCTCCATCGCGACCAGGATGACGGGCGGGTTCTGCGCGTTCGCCGGCCGCGCGTAATAGACCGGCATCTCTCCGTCGGAGACCTTGACCTTGGCCTCGCCGACGGTGAGGCCGGTACTGTCGGTCTGGATCGCATCGGCGCGGACGGGTCCGGCGGCAAGCGTGTAGCCGGCGGCGGTGGCCGCCGAGGCCGCCAGGAAGAAGCCGCGGCGCGAGAGGGGATCGACCTGATGCGCCAGCCCCTCGATATCGGACATCAGCTTGGGTTGGGCAGACATGCAAAACCTCCTGTTGCGGCCTCGAACGCTTCTGTCATGCATCGAACACATGACACTTTGTCAACGCTCACGCTGCCGCTTTATTCCGGCTGCGCCCGCGCGTCACGCGCCGCCGCATTCGCGCCGCGGGAAAAGCCCCGGAATGAAAATGAATAGCACCACCTGCGTTCGGAGGCGAATGCAGCATCGGGCATGTCGGGGCCACGATACCTCTACATTTGGCATTGATCGGCCGGAAGAATTTGCAAAAGCCGCGGCCAACCATCCGTGCGCGTCTGCGGGCAAAAGCGCACCGCCGCGAGGCGCAGGTCGCACGCGCGCTTGTTCGACAAAAGTAGGAACCGGTTACGTCATTGCGGCGTTCTTCGCTCGCCTCCTTAGCAGTCAAGGAGGAGTCGGCTTGGATCAGCTGCGAGCGGTCGGGGTCTGTCGCTGACGAAGCGCCTCTCTGCAAGGTGATGACATGGCGGCAATGCGCGACCGTCGGGACAAAGTCCGACAAGAGGCTGCTACCATCACGCTAATGGCTTCGCTGAGGAGCATTCCGGCTTTTCACAGAAAGAGGAGTTGGTTCGATGTGTGACTATAGTCTGCACCATGTCGCGACCCGACCGGCCAAGGTTGGGGACAAGCTGGCGGCGACCAGGTTTCCCAATTCGATCACGCGCGGCTTCGCGGCGCCCGGCGAGCCGCATGTCGCGGTCTGCCTGCTGCCGGGCACGGAAATCGCCTTCGATCAGAACGTCGAGTGCGAGCCGTCATTCGGCATCGGTATTCTGCCGAATAAGAAGATCGGGCAGCGGCTTGCGCGTTTCCGCCAGATCAACATGGACAACGCCGTGACCCATCACGACGCGTTGGAATTTCCGGACGGACAGGTGGTCCTGCTCACCCGCCTGTGCGAGGGTCAGGTCGCGACCGTGTTGCAGTTGCCGGCCAGTGCGCGTCCTGCCACCGCCGAGACGGCGGAGCCCGAGGCTCGCGAGGTTTCGCCCTCGCTCTGACGCCCCGCGCTGCCCCGCGGTGACCGTCGCGACCGCAATGGGTCCCGACGGGGAGGGCGACTTTGCGCCGAGCTCGGGACGACGGCAGATCCGATAGCGCTTTAAACCGAAGAGCCCCCGACGACGGGGGCTCTTGCTTGTGATGCGTTCGAGTGTGCGGGGACCAAGCCAAGCCTCCTATCGGTCGGGGAAGGTGACCAGCGTTTCGAATTTGTATCCGCACGCTTCGCATTCCCAGAGATGGCGAACGCGGTGCCGGCCGAGGTACTCGGACCACTCCGGCAGGAAAATCGTCTCGCCGCACTGGGCACAGTTGTTCAGCAGCCGCGTGTGAACGTGCTTTCGGGGGCTCTGGGTTCGGAGCTCCATGACGCTTCCTCCGGCCATGCTCCCCCCTCCCTCAATCCAGCATGCTAGCGCAATTGCCGCGGCGATGAAGCAGGAGCGCTGACCTAAGACGGCGACGCATCGTGCGGCGACCGCGCGGCGCGTGCTCGTTGTGCCGGTATTGCCGTAACAGACACCGATTTCGCGCGAGCGCTGCGGAACGGCTTGGGAGCTTGGGTGTTCAAGCTCTGGCAAGAGCACGAGGACGGGCGATCTTGGAGGCGGCGATGCCGGCGGCGCACGACCTACATCCTGATTTCGGTCTTCTTTGTCCCACGAAGCGCTTGCGCCGCAAGATGCGCGTCGCCGTCGGCTGCGTGCTTCTCGCGCTCGTTGCCGGCGCTGTGCTGCGGGCAAGCCTCAGTCCGCCGAGAACGCTCACGTCCGCGCTCGTGGAACGCGAGCCCGCCGACGCCGTGGTCGATTCGGGCCAACCGCCGGCCGCGCTGATTGCCGCGCCAAGCTTGCACGAAGGCGTCGATGCCGCCGTGGGCAACACCGATTGCGAGCGCGACAACTCCTCGCCCCGCACGTGGGCCTATTTCGAGGGCAGATGTGGTGTGAATAAAGCGCGCAAGCCACTTCGCGTCCCAACCGACCGTCCGCCCCTTGCGGGCATTGTGCTCGGTCGCACGCCGTCTGCGCCGCAGATCGTGCCTGCACTGGCGCCTATCCCCCCGATCATCGCCGCCGAGCGGCAGGCGGAGCCGTCCACGTCGGCGGCAACCATGCCGTCCCAAACGGAGGGAGCGACGGAGCCGTCCCACCGCCGCTCCGTCGTGGCATCCAAGCGGCCGCAGAAAACCGCCCGCCGGGAGAACCGGCGGCGCGATCTAGCCAGGCGTGATGCTCCGTGGTGGCGAGAGGTGCGCGCCGGGGAATGGGGGGCGCGCGCTTATGGCGGGGGCGGGGGCGATTATGCGCGCGGCGGCTATGTCCGCGAGGGCTTTTTCGGCGATATGCGGTGAACCGCGCCCGTTCCGCCACACTAGGGCGTCTTCCTATGCTCGGCGCACTCGCTATAGTGAGCGGGTGCAATGCAAAAACAGGGAGCCCGCCATGCCTGAGATCTACGTCCACGCCGTCAAGGGCCGCTCGCTCGAACAGAAGCGCGCGTTGATCAAGGACATCACCGACGCCGTGGTGAAGAATTTCACCGTTCCGGCCGAGGCCGTGATGGTAGAAATCGTGGAATCCGAGCCGACTGCCAAGGCAAAGGGCGGCGTTCTCTTCAGCGAGATGCGCCGATAACATCGGCGCCCGCCGCCATGGTTTCGCCCGGGCATGCCCGGGCGAACCTTTCGGGCTCGGCCGAGCATGGGCGATCTTGCTGGCAAGACCGCATTGGTGACGGGTGCAGCCTCCGGCATCGGGCTCGCCACGGTCGAGTTGTTCGCGCGGCGCGGGGCCAAGGTCGCGCTCAATCACCTGCCGGATGATCCGCGCGGCCGGGCGGCCATCGAGCGGCTGCGCGCCGACGGCCTTGCCGTGATCGGCGCGCCGGGCGATGTGTCCAAGCCCGGCACCGCCGAAAAGATGGTGTGCGATGCGATCGACGCGCTGGGCCGACTCGATTTCCTCGCCAATAACGCCGGCACCTCGGCCACCGTCGCCCCGATCGCGCCGGCGGAGCTCGAGCGGCTGACCGAGGAGTTTTGGGCGACCATTCTCGCCACTAATCTGCTCGGGCCGTTCCGGTGCGCCCGCGCCGCGGCGGCAGCGCTCAAGGCGGCAGGCGGAGCGGTTTGCAACACCGCTTCGGTCGCCGGGCGCAACATGGCGGGCTCCAGCATGGCCTATGGCGCAAGCAAGGCCGGCCTGATCAACCTCACGCAGAACCTGGCGCGCGCGCTTGCGCCCGAAGCTCGCGCCAATGCGGTGGCGCCGGGATTTGTGGATAGCGATTGGACGCGGCCATGGCCGGCGGACCGCAAGCAATCGGCAATCGAGCGCTCCTTGCTCCAGCGCGCATGCACGCCGGCCGACATCGCCGCCGCGATCGTGTTTCTTTGCGCCGACACCAGCATGGTGACGGCACAGACGCTGGTGGTCGACGGCGGCTACTCGCTCTGATTGGTGTGCGCGCGCGGCGCGCGTCCGTCAGCAGACTATTTCAGCAGCAGATTCGGCAGCCAAAGCGACAGCGCCGGCACGTAGGTCACCAGTGCGAGCACAATCAGCATCGGGACATAGAAGATGAGGATGCTGCGCGACACCGCCTCCATGCTGACGCGGCCGATCGCGCATCCGACCACCATGGTCGGCCCGACCGGGGGCGTGAGCAGGCCGATGCCGAGATTGAGGATCATGATGATGCCGAAGTGCACGGGGTCGATGCCGAAGGTCTTGATCACGGGAAGGAAGATCGGCGTGCAGATGAGCAGCATCGGCGCCAGATCCATGAACGTGCCGAGCAATAGCAGCAGAACGTTGACGTAGAGCAGAAACGTATATTTGTCGCTCGAGATCGCGACGAAAAATTCCGTGACCTTCGCCGGGATGCGCATGATCGCCATCATGTAGCCGAAGGCGATCGAGAACCCGATCATGATCATGACCATGCCCACGGTGCGCACCACCCGCGCGATCAGCTTGGGCACCTCGCGCCATTTGACGTCGCGGTAGACGAACATCGTGACGAGGAAGGCATAGATGCAGGCCACCGCGCCGGATTCGGTCGGCGTGAAGACGCCGGACAGGATCCCACCCAGGATGATCGCGATCGTGACCATTCCCCAGATCGCATCGATGGCGATCTTGACTGCCTGCCGCAACGGTACGCTTTCGCCTCTGGGGAACTGGTTGCGGTAGGCGATGATCAAAACAAGGATGATGAGGGATAGCCCGAGGAGCAGGGCGGGGATGATGCCGCCCATGAACAGGTGCGCCACCGAGATCGTTCCGCCGGCGGCGATCGAATAAATGATCATGTTGTGCGAGGGCGGGACCAGAAGCGGCTGCAGCGAGCCCGAGATCGTGACGTTGACGGCGAACAGCCGCGGATAGCCGTTCTTGATCATCTGCGGAATCATCACCGAGCCGACCGCCGCGGTGTCGGCGACCGAAGATCCGGAAATACAGCCGAACATCGTGGAGGCGACGATGTTGACCAGCGCCATTCCGCCGCGAATGAAGCCGACGAACACCTTGGCGAGGTTGACGAGGCGCTCGGCCATGCCGCCGACCGCCATGATCGCGCCAGTGAGAATAAAGAACGGGATTGCCAGCAGCGAGAATCCGCTCATGCCGCCGGCAACCTTGAGCATCACCGCTTCGAGCGGGATGCCGGCGTAGAGCGCGGCGGCAATGGCGGCGATGCCGAGCGCATAGGCGACGGGCATGCCCATCAGGCAGACGATGGTGAAACCGCCGACGAGGATGAGGATGTCCACGACGCAAGTGCCCGGTTTTCGAAGTTCGTGATCCAGTGCGGCACCCTCGGGCACGAACTTCGAAAACCAAAGGGCACTAGCGACTCTATGATTCTAGTGCCGCTTTTCGATTTGAAATTGAGGCGGACTCGCGGCACATGATGCAGGAATTTCAAATCGGCGGCACTACTCCCGTCTTCGGCTATTCGGTGGTGAGCTGACTGACCGTCTCGGGCTCCGGCTCGGAGAAGAACTTCTGCGTCATGAAGCGCTCGATGACGAACAGGACGGTGAGTGCGCCGCCGATCGGGATGGGCAGATAGGAGAGGCCGACAGTAACTAGGGGAAATTCCGGGATGGCCTGATGCCAGGTCGCCTGGACAAGTTTGATGCCCCACACGAGCATGAACAAGTTCGTCGCCAGCATCAGCACTTCGAGGATCATTCCGAGGTACGACTTGGCCGGCTCGTGCAGAAACGCGGGCAGAACCCCGACCCCGATGTGCAGATACTCGCGGTAGCACACCACGGCGGAGAGAAACGAGACCACGATCATCAACAGCGTTGCCAACGGCTCCGGCCACGACGCCGCGCTGTTGAGCACGTACCGGGTGAACACGCCGTAAGGAATGATCAGCACGATGACGACGAGAAACGCGCCGGCCACGAACAGGCAGCCGTTATGGATCGCGTCCATCGCCCGGATGTAGCGCTCCTTCATGCAAGGTCCTTCTCTGAGAACGACAGGAGGGCCGGCGCGATCGAAGACCGGCCGGCTTCGTGGCCTCGCGATCAGGCGATCATTTCACGTCTTGAATGCGCTTGATCAAGTCGGCGTGCTGCTTGCCGTATTTCTCCCACACCGGCTGGACCGCGTCCTGGAAGGGCTTTTTGTCGTCGATATTGGTGATCTGGACGCCCGCCTTCTCCATCTCGCTGCGCGACTTCTCCTCCATCGCGTACCACAGCGTGCGCTCGTCCTGTTGCGCTTCCCTGGCGAGCTTGAGGATCAGCGCCTGGTCGTCCTTGCCGAGCGTGTCCCAGATCTTCTTCGAGAAAACCAGGACTTCCGGAATCATCAGGTGCCCGGTGAGCGAGTAGTATTTGGCGTAGCGATAGTGCTGCCCGGTGGCGTAGCTCGGATAGTTGTTCTCCGCCCCGTCGACGACGCCGGTCTGCATCGCGTTGACGAGTTGGTCGAAGCCCATGGCGACGCCATTGCCGCCAAGCGCATTCATCGTGTCGACGAAGACCGGATTGCCCATCATCCGGATCTTGAGCCCCTTGAGGTCGTCGATGCTCTTGATCGGTTTCTTGCTGTTGTAGACGTTGCGCGTGCCGGCGTTCATCCAACAAAGCCCGATCAGGCCTGCGGTCGGATGCTCCGACAACTTCTTGAGCAACTCGTCGCCGATCGGGCCGTCGATCACCTTCTCCATATGCGCGTCGTCGCGGAACATGAACGGCAGATTGAACACGTTGAGCTCGGGAACGAGCGGGCCCATCGGGCCGACGCTGACGCGGGCGATGGCGAGGGCTCCGACTTGGGCTTGCTCGATCATCTCCTTTTCGCCGCCGAGCTGCATCGACGGATACATCTGGATGGTGAGCCGGCCGCCGGTCGCCGCGTCGAGCTTCTTGCCCATAGCCACGACCGCCTCGACCGTCGGATAGCCAAGCGGGTGCACGTCGGTCGCCTTGAGCACGAGTTTTTGCTGGGCGAACGCGGGAACGCCGAGGTCGGTGGCGAGCGCGCCGAGCGCGCTGGCGGCGCCGAGGCGGAGCACGGTGCGGCGGTTCATGGTCATCCTCCTGAGCCGGTCATCATTGCGTGCTGGCGTTCCCGGACCGGTTGATCGCGGCGGCGAGGTCATGCTAGCACTTGTCATATCATATGATGACTGGCCGTTACGGGGTGTCAAGGGCATGAGCAGAGCGAGCTTGTCGGTGATCCAGCCGCTGTCGGCGCCGCGCTCCTTGGCCAGCGAGCTCGTCGCGCGCCTCACCGACGATATCACCAGCGGCAAGATCCCGCCGGGGTCGCAATTGCCGACGGAGCAGGAGTTGATCGCGGCGACCGGCGTGAGTCGCACCGTGGTGCGCGAGGCGGTGGCGGCGCTGCGGGCAGACGGCCTGGTGATCACGCGCCAAGGCGTCGGCGCCTTTGTCCCGGAAAACGCCCGCCGGCCGCTGCGCATCGAGGTCGATCCGCTGTCGCCGCTGCGCGCCGTGCTCGAGGTGATGGAGCTGCGCACCGGCATCGAGATCGAAGCCGCGGGGCTCGCCGCCGAGCGCGCCTCGGCATCCCAGATCCGCAAGATTGTCGAGTGCTTGGAGGCGGTCGACACCATGCTCAAACGCGGCGCCGACGCGATCACCCAGGACTTTGCGCTCCATTGCAGCATCGCCGACGCGACCGGCAACCCGCAGTTCCGGCGCTTTCTCGAGCATCTCGGACGCTTCATCATCCCGCGGCAAACGATTCGCGGCGGGCCAGGCATGCCCAAACGCGCTTATAGCGAGACGTTCCAGCGCGAGCACCGCGAGATCGTGCAGGCGATCCGCGGCGGAGCCGTGTTGCAGGCGCGCGCGGCGATGCGCCGGCACCTCGTCAACAGCCGCAAGCGCTATCAGCGGTTCGCCGCAAAGCTCGGCAGCGGTTAAACGGCGTTCGACGACATTGAAATCAGCGCGAGCGAAATCATGCAAACGGTTTTGATCACCGGCGCGGCTGGCGGCATCGGCACGCGGCTGCGGCAATTGCTCAAAGGCATCTATCCCAACATCCGGTTGAGCGACGTCAAGCGCCCCGCCGATCTCGCGCCGGACGAAACGTTCGTCCAGGCCGATCTTGCCAATATGGCGGAGGTCGAGAAGGCCGTTGCCGGCGTCGAAGGCATCGTACATCTCGGCGGTTTCTCGGTCGAAGGAGTGTGGGACACCATTCTGCAATCCAATATCATCGGTTGCTACAACCTGTTCGAGGCGGCGCGCCGCCATCGCGTCGAGCGGGTGGTGTTTGCCTCGTCGAACCACGTGATCGGTTATTATCCGCGCCGGCGGCGCATCGGCGTGGACGTCGCGCTGCGTCCGGACTCCCGCTACGGCGTCAGCAAGGCATTCGGCGAGGCGCTCGGCGCGCTCTACGCCTTCAAGCACGGGCTGCGCGTCACTTGCATCCGCATCGGCAATTTCGGTGATGCGCCGGTCGACCGCCGACGGCTGTCGATCTGGGTCGCGCCGCAGGACCTCGCGCAACTCGTGCGCATCGGTCTCGAGCACCCCGACATCCGCCACGAGATTTTCTACGGGGTGAGCGACAACGTACGCGGCTGGTGGGACAACGCCGCCGCCTTCCGCCTTGGCTATCGACCGCAAGGTCGCTCCGAGGAGCACAGCGCCGCGGCGCTCGCCGCCGACGCGAAGCTTCCGCCCGATCAGGTGGGCGACTGGTATCAGGGCGGGCCGTTCTGCAGCGATGAGTTCAGCGACGGCGTCGAGCGCGCGCCGCTGTGAAGGCGGCCGGGCCCTAGAGGCTGCGCCCGTCGAAGGGCGCGGGCGCGAGCGCCGCAACGTCGACGTCATCGAGACAGCGCACGTTGACCGCAACCATCTCGTCACCCTGCGGACTGGTTCCGCGCGAAAATGCGCCGACCCCGCACTGCGGACAGAACAGGTGATGGATGGATTTCTTGCCGAACTGATAATCCTTGAGGGCTTCCTCGCCGGCGCGCAGCGCGAAGCTTTCCGCTGGCACGAACGACCACAGCGCGCCGCGCTTCTGGCAGATCGAGCAGTTGCAGGCTGTGACTTTGCCGAGATCGGTCGTCACCTCGAAGCGCACCTCGCCGCAGTGGCAGCCGCCGGTATAAGTCTTGGGTCCGGACATGTCGGCGGCGCCTATTCCTGCTGAAACTCGATGCGTTTGTCGGGCCGCTCGAGATCGACGTGCAAGGCCTCGCACAGCCGGTTCGAATAATTCCACATACCGCAGAATACCGTCAGCTCCACGATCTCTTTCTCGCTGAAATGCAGCCGCATCGCCGCGAAGGCATCCGCATCGTCCCGCGCGGTGAGCAGCGTGACGGCTTCGGCCCAGCGGATTGCCGCCTTCTGCCGCGCGTCGAGATCGGGGGAATGCATGTAGTCGCCGCCTTGCGCCGCTTTTATTTGTGCCTCGGTCAATCCGACCTTTCTGCCCAGCGGCACGTTGTGCGACATGCAATAGGCGCTGCGATTGAGCGCCGAGGTTTTGATGATGACGAGCTGCTGGATCTTCACGTAGTCCGGGTCGGATTTCACGTTGTCGAGCCGGATCGCCGCGTTCGGCAGCATCCAGCCGGCGAGCGCGGCCGGCTGGTGGGCGAGCACTTGCGAGAAGTTGCTGATGCGTCCCCACTGCTTGCGCACCCCGTCATAGACGTTGCGGGTCTCCGCGTCTGCCTCCTCGGGCTTGATCATTCGCACGCGCGCCACCGGGAACCTCCTGTTGCGGACAATCTAGCCCAGAGGCAGAAAAGGCGCCGCACAGCTGTGAGTTGCATGAAGAGGTCCATTTTAACTGACCCAGGTAAAGGGGCCCAGTAGGGTTGGGTTCGCAAAGCAACTCCTAGTTGTCCTCGTATTGGACCGACCGACGCGGACACCGCGGGCGCCCCACCTACAAATCCACCGAGTCCCGTAACAAGATACATGGCCAAGTTCGGACTCGCGTTCCGACCCGGGTGAAGCTCGCCGGCGCGGCCCCCGCCCCGCGTTCATCCGTGCTGAAATTCGATCTTGCAATCTTTTTCGATCGATACTTGCTCGAGTGCCTCCATCGCTCCCTTCAACAGACCGACCTGCTCGGCATCGGTCGCTTTGCCGCCTTGCATGTTCGCAGCCTCCTCGCGGGTGATGCGTTTTTGCTCCTCGCCGATCTGGCGGCACGTCAAGTGCTCGAAGGTTGAGGGCGAGACGTAGATGGGATCGATGACGTCGGGATTGGTTGCGCACGCGCCGACGACTGCCGCGATTGCAAGAGCAACGTGTATTCCAAAGCGCATAGCCCGCCGCAGTACGGTAGTTTTGAGGCGACATTTTGCACGGTGCAACTTGCGGTGCAAGTTGGCCCTCGGCAGCCTTGCCTTGCAAGCCGAGATCGCGACGCAGCAGGCGCGTGCCGCCGACGCTGCCTAGATTTGTCGCAGGTTCATAGTGGGCTCCAAGGCCGGAGGCTCCCGCGCCCGTCATGCGCGCCGCGAATCGGATGCTGTTTCGAGCAAAGCCGCGGGGCGATATTCGGCGGCCATTCCCACCCCCATTCGCAGGACGCCATCCGACAAGCCGTGCCGTTACATCCTGGCGGGTGGGCTGCAAACGAGCTCCCTTTGCAATGTTTGCTTCCCGCCATAAGCGGAATCGCCCGGGCCGTTACAAAACGCCGCGACTGTCGTGCTTGCGGGGGAGGGGAGCCAGCGAGCGCCAGCCGGCGGGAAATTGTGAGCAGATCCAAGTAGATATTCTCGCGATACGCGATGTCAGGTGGCCGCGCGCGTGCCGAGGCTTGAGCCCTTGCTGGAAGTTTGCGGCGGCAAACCGTGGTAGCATCGATCGAGCGATGCGACCCCGGCTGATGACACTTTCTGGCGAGACGCCATGAGAGCGTGCGGTTGCGCAGCGCCTTGGCCGGGGATGGGCATCGGCGCGCGGCATTGTCGCGTGGGCGGCCGTTGCTGCGCTGCCGCTATCGCTAGCCAGCGCCGCCGGCATGCGCCGCCTTGTCAACGCGCGGCGTTGGTTTTCCCGGTCGCTCGCGCGGTGTCCGATCCCTGCAAGGGGACGCCATGACGTTGTCTACGCGACTGACGATGGCCATGGTCGGGTTGGTTCTGTTCGCCATCGCCGTGACCGGCATCCTGACCTACCGCAATCTCTTGGATGTCGCGGTGCCGCGTTCGTTGCAGCGGCTCGGCGGGCACGTCGAGCTTGTGGCGGCCGAGCTTCAGGCGGTCGTCAGTGCTGCGCGGGCGGACGTGCTGGCCTTCGCCGTCGAGCAAATGGTGAATGGAGGCTCGGGCGACATTGCCGATGCCTCGAACGTTTTCGCCGCGGCCGAGCGGCGCCAGCTGACATCGCGGTTTGCGGCGGAACTGACCGCCAAACCTTGGTACGACGAATGGCGCATCGTCGGTGCTGACGATGGCGGGCGCGAAATCATCCGCGTGGACCGCTCAGGAGCAGGTGGGGCAAGCCGCGCCGCACCCGAGGCGGAGCTGCAGCGCGACGGCGATCAGGACTATTTCCAAAAGACGATCGCGCTTGCGGCCGGCGACGTTTTCATCTCCCCGATCGAGCTCAAACAGACGCACGGCACGATCGGCACGGCGCGGGTTCCGAGCATGCGGGTCGCCGCGTCGCTGATTGCAGCGGATGGCCGCCGGTTCGGAATCGTGATCGCCGATCTCGACTTGCGGCCGGTATTCGATCGCATTCGCGCCACTGCGCGTCAGGGGAGCCGTATCTACGTCGTCAACGAGGCGGGCGATTTCCTTCTGCACCCGGATCCGAATCGGGAGTTCGCGGTTGAGCGCGGTTCACCGGCGCGGGTGCAGGACGACTATCCGGCTCTGACGGAGCTCTTGCAGGGCGACGATGCGACGCCGCGTGTCCTCAACGATCGCGCCGGCGAGCGCTTCGGCATGGCCTGGCAAAAGGTACGACTGGGGGGCGGACCGCGCGTGGCCGCCATCGAGGCCCTGCCTTATCCCGCCCTCATCGCCGGCGCGACGACGGTTCGCGATTCAGGCGTGGCCGCCGCGCTCGCTGCCGTCCTCGTCGCATTCGTATTGGCGGTGATCATTGCCCGCTCGATGACCAAGCCGCTGGCGCAAATGACACGGGCCGTCGAAGGCCTGAGCCAGAACGCGCCGATGAAAGTCCCCACCGGCGCGAGCGGCGAGATCGGCGTGCTGGCGAAGGCCTTCGCCTGCATGGACGCCGACATGCGCGAGAAGAGGACCGAAGCGAAGAAGGCGCAGGAGGCGCTCCTCGACAGCGAGCGCATGGCGCGCACGATCATCGATACCGCGCTCGACGCCATCATTCAGGTGAACGAATGCGGTGAGGTCCTGGAATGGAATCCGCGCGCCGAGTCGATCCTCGGCTGGTCGCGCCAGGAAGCGATGGGCAGGCCGATCACCGATCTCTACCTGCCGAAAGGGTATCGCCCCCGCTATCTCACGATGAACGAGCTCTTGCAGCAGGTGGGCCGAGTCGAAGGCGAACGCTTTGAAATCGACGTGGTGCGAAAGGACGGCCGCAAAATCAGGGCGGAGATATCGATGACGGGCGTGCGCCGGCATGGCGGCAATGTCTACAACCTGCTGCTGCGGGATATCAGCGCGAAAATGTCCGCGTAGGAACGGATGCGGTGAGCCTGTTGAGCAGCGGGAAAGCGATCCGCCATGCGCTGGCGGCCGCATGTTGAGCAGCGACCGCCCGCGCTATTTCTTCTTCTCCAAATGGCTGAGCTCAGTCACGAGCTCGGGGAATGGCTGATACTGCACGGCGCCGCAGTGCTCATTGTCGGCGTCGACGAATTGGTTCATGCGGCCGGAGAAGAAGGTCACCATTTTCTCCTTGCGCCAATCGGGGGCGGTGGCTCGCAAGCAGATGAAATAGCGGCTCTCGGTACCGAACTGGGTGAGCGCGGGCGCCGAGACCGAGGCCTCGCGCGCGTTGACGAAGTCAGCCGGATGGGCTTGCACGTACGTGAGGAGATCCTTCTTGTAGTTTTCCGGAAACTTGTTGGGATCGACCCGCTTGTCCGGCTGGTTCCCGAATCCGAGCTCCGAGCAGGCGCCGACCGCGGCGGCAAGCGCGAGCACAAGGCAGATCCAAAGGGGTGTCGAAATACCGGGCTTGAGCGCCACCGCGTTCCTCGCCGAGGTCAGGCCTGTTCGCCGCAATTTACCGCACACCGCAAGTGACGCAAATCGGTGCGCATGGATTACGCCGCTTGGACGAGGAGCCACACCCCGGCCGCCACAAGGGCCGCGCCCGCGATGCGCGAAAGCACGCGCCCGGCGGGAATGACCTTCTCGGCTAGCACTAGGATCGCCAGCGCGGCGATCCATACCACGTTCATCACCCCGGCGACGAAGAGCAACGCCATCAACGCCCAGCAGCAGCCGATGCAGTAGCCGCCATGGCGGAGGCCGAGCGCGAACGCACCGCGCGCGTCGGCACGAAATCCGCCGTACCGTTGGATGAACCACAACGGCGCCTGGCACTGGCGCAGACATGCGTCCTTGAGCGGCGTCCATTGATAGAGCCCGGCGGCGATCAGCACTGCGCCGCCGAAAACGCCATTCGCGCCCGCCATGGTCGGCGTGAGCAAGCCACCGCGGTCGAGCGCCCACTGCGCCGAAGTCGCCAGAACAGCAAAGCCGATCCAGGCGACAAGATAGCCGGCGGCAAAATAGACGCTCGCTGCCAATGGCTTTCCCTGTTGCGCAGCCTGCCTCCCGACGCGGGCGTAAATCATGATCATGGGAGCGGCCGACGGGATCATCATGCCGATCATCATCACCGCCCACATGGCGAACACAAAGGCGAACTCGATCGTCTTCCACGGTGCCATCGCGGGCGCCATCAGACCCATGCCGGAGGGAATCATCCGGAAGCCGGACATGTCCATGCCGCCCATCTCCATGTCGTCGGCGAGCCACCACAGATAAGCCCAGGCGAGCGCGGTGAGCGCGGCGAGCGCGGCGATCACGATCGCCCGGTCGCGCCGCAGCACGGCCTCGATCGCCGCCTCCGACATGTCGGCTCAGCGCACGATGCCGCTTTGGCAGAGATGGATCTCGGCGAATTGACCGTAGGAGTCTGCAAGCTCGAGGCGGAACGGGCGCGACGTCTTGGTCCAGCCGCGGCCGATTTCGGCCAGCGTGTATTCGAACCCGCCGACGATGTCGATGCGCACGCGGTGTTGCGCGCCGGTCACCGGGTTGAGGATCGGCTCGCCGCGGCCTTCGGTCACGCCGGGCACGACCAAGCGCGCGCGGCGGCCGGCGACGTCGACCTCGAAGTCGATGGGGGCGAAGATCGGCTCATGCAGCTTCTCGAACGTGGCGGCGAATACGTTGAAGACGGTTGCTCCGGGCTCGGTGTCCTGCCCGGTGAGGATGCGCAGCAGCGCCGCACGCTGCGGCTCGCTCGCGCGCTCGTCGATCACGACCGCCGCCTCGCCCTTACCCTCATGGATCGGGCCCGGCCAGCGGAAGATTCCCACGAACTTGAGCCCGTCGAGCTTGGTCGAGCCGTGCTGGCCCTGAGCGATCTCGAAGCCGCCGACCGCCTGGCAATGTCCGTGCGTCGGCAGTCCGTTGAATTGACAAGGGCAGCCGTAGGAGCAGTTGCAGTTGACGAACTCGCGCCCCTTGATGCTCCATTTAGTGTCCGCCATCGCCGCCTCCTGCCAGCACGCCCGCGAGCATACGCCG
Organism: Xanthobacteraceae bacterium; assembly: GCA_035693615.1. Lineage (GTDB taxonomy): Bacteria > Pseudomonadota > Alphaproteobacteria > Rhizobiales > Xanthobacteraceae > VAZQ01. The sequence goes on along the minus strand of DASSGH010000077.1, from coordinate 5,523 downwards.
GGCGTCTCATCCGCCCGAATCTACCAACCGGGCGCATCGTTCGAAAGCGTCCCGGGTGCGACGCGCCGCCGCCGCGGGTCTACGTGTCGTCGCGGCTGGCGGGATCGGCCGTCGGAGCGCGGATCATGATCCAGATCATCATGTCCCAGGCGTTGCGGATGGCGGCGAGCAGCAGCGTGATCTGCGCGGCCGCGAGTAGATCGAGCCCCGCTTCCGATTGCCGCCAGAGGAAAAGCGCGGCAAGCAGCAGCAAGAGGTGGCCGACCAGCGGGATTCCCGCATAGAACAGCCGGTCGACGACGTCGACGTTGAAACGGCGATGAATAAAGAGTTCGATCCACACGTTGGTCGAATAGATCGCGCCGGCGACCCCGACTACCGCCAGCAAGCTCGCGAGCGTATGCCACTCGTGCGTCGGGACGAGCGCCACCACGGCGATCATCAGCACCGTGGTGAAATGCACCACGGTCGGGCTGATGAAGGCTTTCAACGCCGAACGATCTTTCTCCGTGAAGACGCTTGCGCCGATCGAGGCGGCGACAAACATGAGGCCGACCAGCGTCGCCGCCGCCGTGCCGACCAACACGTCGAAGTCGTGCCAATCCTCGACCAGCTCTGCGAGCGAGGTATCCATGGTCACCGAGAGCGGCGCGCCCTGCGGGCTCGATTGCCGCGCGTTACTTGCGACGCCAAGCGCGACGATAGCAGCAATCGTCCCTTGCGGGAGAGGGCCTCAACGGTCGCCTAGGATATCTAAGGAATGAGGGGGGACCTTTGGGCACAAGATCCCCCTCGACATACGGCCTGCGCGCGCCGTTCTGGATCGACCGGAGAGCAGCGTGTGTCAGCTGCACCCCGTCGTCGAGCCGCACGTGTCGCACTTGAGGCAGGTGCCGTTCCTTAAGAGCGTGAAGTTGCCACATTCGCCGCAGGCCTCGCCCTCGTAACCCTTGGCCTTGGCCTCGGCGCGCTTCTCCGCCGCGATCGCCCGCGCGCTGGCGCGTGCTTCCACGACGTCGCTGCGCGCGTGGGCGAGCTGCTGCTGCTCGAGCTGCTCGGCAGGCGAGAGCTTCTGCTCGGGCTCGGCCTTGAGCGCGGCAGTGCCTTCCGCGCGCGCCTCGCGGCCAGCGAACGCCGTCACCTTGGCGCCGCCGGGCGCGCCTCGCGCGCCACCCTCCCCGCCGCCGATCGGGGAGGGTGAACGCGCCTCAGGCGCCGCACCACCCGCCAACACCGAAAGCTTGTCCGTGCGCGAACGCGTAAGCCCCTTCGACACGTATCGCGTCGCCGCGCCTCCTCCGGGCTTGCCTTCCTCGACACCCTTGCCGAGCGCGTCGAAGCCGCCTTCGGTCGGATCGACATGGGCGAGGTCAAAGCGCTCGAGATAGCTCACCGCCAGCTCGCGGAACACGTAGTCGAGGATCGAGGTCGCGTATTTGATCGAGTCGTTCCCCTGCACGGGACCCGACGGCTCAAACCGCGTGAAGGTGAAGGCATCGACATATTCGTCGAGCGGCACGCCATATTGCAGGCCGAGCGACACCGCGATCGCGAAATTGTTGAGCAGCGAGCGCAGCGCCGCGCCCTCCTTGTGCATGTCGATGAAGATCTCACCGAGCCGCCCGTCGTCGTATTCGCCGGTGCGCAGATAGACCTTGTGACCGCCGACCACCGCCTTCTGGGTATATCCCTTGCGCCGGTCGGGCATGCGCTCGCGCTCGCGCATCACCACGATGCGCTCCACCACCTTTTCCACCACCTTCTCGGCGAGGGCGGTGACGCGCGCAGCCGCCGGCTTCTCGACGAACGCTTCGATGATGTCGTCCTCCTCGTCCTCGTCGGCGATGAGCTGCGACTGCAGCGGCTGCGAGAGCTTCGAGCCGTCGCGGTAGAGCGCATTGGCCTTCAGCGCAAGCTTCCAGGACAGGAGATAGGCCGCCTTGCAGTCCTCCACCGTGGCGTCGTTCGGCATGTTGATGGTTTTGGAGATGGCGCCGGTGATGAACGGCTGCGCCGCGGCCATCATGCGGATGTGGCTTTCGACCGAGAGGTAGCGCCTGCCGTTGCGCCCGCACGGATTGGCGCAGTCGAACACCGGATAATGCTCGGCTTTCAGATGCGGCGCGCCCTCGACCGTCATCGCGCCGCAGACATGCACGTTGGCGGCCTCGATCTCGCGCTTGGTGAAGCCGAGCGCGGAAAGAAGGTCGAGGCGCGGATCGGCGAGCTTCTCCGGCGCGATGCCGAGCTTGGCCACGAAGTCCTCGCCGAGCGTCCACTTGTTGAAGGCGAACTTGATGTCGAAGGCGCTGCGCAGCGCCTTCTCCACTTTTTCGATCGCCTCCTCAGTGAAAGCCTTCTGCTTGAGCGTGGTGTGGTTGATGCCGGGGGCCTCCGCCAGACTGCCGTGGCCGACCGCATAGGCCTCGATATCGGCGATCTCCTCTTGCGAGTAGCCGAGCACGCGCAGCGCCTCCGGCACCGCGCGGTTGATGATCTTGAAATAGCCGCCGCCGGCGAGCTTCTTGAACTTGACCAGCGCGAAGTCGGGCTCGATGCCGGTGGTGTCGCAGTCCATCACCAGGCCGATCGTGCCGGTGGGCGCGATCACCGAGACCTGGGCGTTGCGATAGCCGTGCTGCTCGCCGAGCGCCAGCGCGCGGTCCCAGGCGCGCTCGGCATGCTCGATCATGCGCGGATCGGGACAGGCCTTGTGGTCGAGCGGCACCGGCGGGGTCGCCACCTTCTCGTATCCGGTGCGCTCGCCGTGCGCGGCGCGGCGATGGTTGCGAATGACGCGCAGCATGTGCTCGCGGTTCTTCCTGTAGCCGGGGAAGGCGCCGAGCAGCCCCGCCATCTCCGCCGAGGTCGCATAGCTCACCCCGGTCATGATCGCGGTGAGCGCGCCGGCGATCTGACGCCCCGCGTCGGAATCGTAGGAGAGGCCCGAGGACATCAACAGGCCGCCGAGATTGGCGTAGCCGAGTCCCAAGGTGCGGAAGTCGAAGGAGAGCTGCGCGATCTCCCGCGAGGGGAATTGCGCCATCAGCACCGAGATTTCCAGCACGACGGTCCACAGCCGCACCGCGTGCTCGTAGCCCTGAAGATCGAACTGCTGCGTCGCCGCGTCGCGGAACGCGAGCAGGTTCATGGAGGCGAGATTGCACGCGGTGTCGTCGAGGAACATGTATTCCGAGCACGGATTGCTGGCCCGGATCGGCCCCGACGCCGGACAGGTGTGCCAGTCGTTGACCGTGGTGTGGTACTGCAAGCCGGGATCGGCGCAGGCCCAGGCGGCGTAGCCGATCTTCTCCCACAGCGCGCGCGCCTTGATGGTGTCGGCGATCTTGCCCGGCTTGGTGCGCCAGAACAGGTCCCAATCGCCGTCGGCCTCGACCGCCTTGAGGAACTCGTCGGTGACGCGCACCGAGTTGTTGGAATTCTGCCCGGAGACGGTGAGATAGGCGTCTGAATCCCAGTCGGTGTCGTAGATCGGGAATTCGATATCGGTATAACCCTGCTTGGCGAACTGGATCACGCGCTTGATGAAATTGTCGGGCACGTGGTTTTTGCGCGCGGCCTTGATCTCGCGCCGCAGCACCGGGTTCTTGTCCGGATCGAAGCAATCGTCGCCCGAGCCTTCGCAGTTCACGCACGCCTTGAGGATCGCGCGCAGGTGCTTCTGGTTGACCTTCGAGCCGGTGACGAGGGAGGCGACCTTCTGCTCCTCGATCACCTTCCAGTCGATGAACTGCTCGACGTCGGGATGATCGGCATCGACGATTACCATCTTGGCGGCGCGGCGCGTGGTGCCGCCCGACTTGATGGCGCCCGCGGCGCGATCGCCGATCTTGAGGAAGCTCATCAGGCCGGAGGACTTTCCACCGCCGGCGAGCCGCTCGCCCTCGCCACGCAGGCGCGAGAAGTTCGAACCGGTGCCCGAGCCGTATTTGAAGAGCCGCGCCTCGCGCACCCACAGGTCCATGATCCCGCCGTCGTTGACGAGATCGTCGGCGATCGACTGGATGAAGCAGGCGTGCGGCTGCGGATGCTCGTAGGCGGATTTCGATTTCACGAGCTTGCCGGTGGCGAAGTCGACGTAGAAATGCCCCTGGCTTGGTCCGTCGATGCCGTAAGCCCAATGCAGCCCGGTATTGAACCATTGCGGCGAGTTCGGCGCCGCCATTTGCTTCGCGAGCATGTAGACGAGCTCATCGAAGAAGGCGCGCGCGTCCGCTTCCGCATCGAAATAGCCGCCCTTCCAGCCCCAATAGGTCCAGGTGCCGGCGAGCCGCTCGAACACTTGTTTGGCGGAATGCTCGCCGGTCGTGCGCTCCTTCTCCGCAAGCTCCGCCAATGCGGTCTCGTCGGCGCTCGAGCGCCACAGCCAGGAAGGAACGCTCTCCTCCTCGACTTTCTTCAGCCGCGTCGGCACTCCCGCCTTGCGGAAGTATTTTTGCGCCAGCACGTCGGCGGCGACTTGCGACCAGAAGCTCGGCACCTCGACGTTCTCGGCATGGAACACCACCGACCCGTCGGGATTGCGGATTTCGCTTTCGGTCAGCCGGAAGGTGATGTCCGCGTAGGGGGACTGCCCTTCCTTGGTGTATCGCCGCTCAATCCGCATCGTTCGCCCCTTTGTCGTTGGCGCGGCAGCCCAGCGGACCGCCGACACTGACCCATGGCGCGACCCCTGGCCTGCGGCCGCGCCCCGACCGGCTCATAAGTCCCTATTTAACGCCTCTCTCCCCGGCGGGCCGGGCTTGTGGGCGGCTTGAGCCGCTCTTGCCCGTTCAAGGCAACAAAGAGCCGTTCTCCGGCGCCGTTGCGGCAGCAGAGCGGTTACGCAAACCCCGTTCAGGAGAGCGCCCGGCGGGACTTCGAACCACTCGCGCCGAACTTTCTGAACCTAAGACAGCACCCGGTGTTCGTCAAGGCTTAGTAGGACGCCGTAAACAAACTGCTAAATGTGGTGTTCCGCCTGTGAAATTCGGGGGCGACTCAGGTGCAGTGCGGCAAGTGTCGGATATCGAGGGCGGATTTGGGAGGCTTTCATTCACAGTCTGGTCACGCCCCTGTCACGGAATCTGTGTCAAGCGAGAAATTATCATCGGCGCGGCATCCCCGCGGCCCAAGGGCGGGGGCGAGAGCTTCGTGCGTGCGCGCCGGTTCCTCGATCCGCGAATTGGATACATCTCTGCGCCGAATGCGCGTTTGTCGCATTTGCGTGGAGCTTGCGTCCAGCTGCCGGCATGGATCGGCGGCGGCGCGAGTCGCGTTTGATTCGTCCGCCAACCGACACAGGGCACGCTCCGTTCGCCCGCCGCAGGCGGCGTCAGGTTTTTCCTCGCGCGACGCGCCCTGGCCGGGGGGCGTCTTTCCGTGTTTTCCAAAAAAACGTTCGTGGATCGTTTTCCTCCTGTGGGCATAGAAACGGGCTGCGATATGTATTATCGGCGCCGAGGGGAGCGGCCGTTGGCTTTTTGGTGGCATCAACCCCGTAAAAAAACATGGTCCATGGGC
>DASSGH010000076.1:0-28111 GCA_035693615.1 Xanthobacteraceae bacterium | reverse complement strand
CTGCCATCTTAGTGACGGCAAGGCCGCCCGAAAGATTGTTCCACTTCGTCTTCGAATCCCATGAAGGAAGGGCCTTGGTGCCGAGTCCGAAGAGAAGCGCGAGCCCGTGAGCGACATCGACACTCGAGTGGCGGATAGCCTGAAAGCGCTTGACCCTGCCGGCCGATTAGAGAAGCGGACAATTGCGGCCATGGCGTCCTCGCGGGTCCGCACCAAAAGCGTCACCCCGCACGAATGCGAGTACTGTGTTTTTCGTGTCACAATTCGAAAAAAATGAAAGTTGAGCGACGTTTGTTGCATTGCCCGCGACGCAAAACCTCAGCCATGATCTTCAGGCGTCAGGTGGCGAGGCCAAGTGAGTATCGAGGGGCAGCAATGAAAAAGATCGGACCGGCATCGATCGTTCTGGCCACAGCTTTAGGCTCAGTTGCGCTCACTTCCTCGGCGCAAGCGCAACTCTCGGCACAGATGGTAAAGGCGCTGGACGACCCGAATATTTGTTGGCAGTTCCAATCAGAGATCATATCCGGCGCAGCGGCACGCGATATTATTTTGCGCACCCTTGCCGACCGAGAGCTGGCGGGTTCAGCGGCTTACGATGGCGGCGATATACGGCTTTCTTACTATGCGGTAGTCTATGGTCGGCGCGTGACGGGCCAGTTTTACAAGAGCCGCTGTCCCGCGACCGGTCCGTCGCCCTCCCGGTACTTCGTCGGAGCGGAGGGAGTGGCGAATTACAACTCGTTGGGCATTCTCGAGAAAGACGCCGACACTGGCGCCCCCAAGAACGGATTTGGCGAGTCGAGCCGTGCTGGAGGCGGCGGTGTCATTGTCGGCTTCAATACCGACATTCTCAGTCGTGCTTTCTTGCTTCCGAACTACCCATTGCCACAGCGGCCAGGCGGAACGGTCGCGCCGTTCACGACAGTCGAGCGGGTAGTTTTCAGCGCCGATTTCTTCGATCAGAAGACTAATCACGTTTTTCCCGCGAACCCGCAGACGTTCATCGGCGCGACCAGTAGGTACATGGTCAGCGGCGAGATGCAGTTTGGGATCAACGTGGCTCCGGGGGTGCAAATCTACGGAATCGGCGGCGTGACGATCCTGAACCAGGATCTTAACATCAACTTAGGCGGCCTGGGCACGAGTGAGAACAAGACGTTGGTGGGACCCACCTACGGTGCCGGGCTGGGCTACCAAATCCCGGGAAGTGCGGTCACGTCGTTCGTGCAGTGGGAACAGACGCCGTTCGCCACCAAGACGCTGACGCGGCCGGCTGCCTCGCCGGGCTTCACTTACGACTTCACGAACACGAGCAATCGGATCAAGGCCGGCATCCTAGTTAATTTCGGCCAGTAATCGTTTCCTTAATGCGAGCAGGCTGGATTTTCATGATGCACGCAGACGGGCGTCACAGCCGCCGCCAGCTCTTGGCAAAGGCGGCCATGGCATCCTCGCGGGTCGCTGCATAGCCGTGCGTGGGCGTCCCCGCGTATAGCTACGGGACTTTCGGCAGATCTGGACATATTAGATCGCAGCGCTCGTGCATGCTACGTGCATCGCGCCGGGGACGATCGCCATTAAGCTGTTCCTTCCATTTCATCATGTTTGCCTTGCGGCCATATTTCTCGATGAGCTTGCGGACGCTGTAGCGGCCCTTGCGAGCGCATTTGGTGCATTCGACGCGGAGCACGTCGAGTTTTCCTTCGATGTCACCGAAGACGAGATAGGATCGCCCAGCCATGTGGGTGATATTACCACCTGTGGACCGACAGGGGATGGCTAATGGCCATCCGAGCGCTTGCTCTGCCGTCGAAACCCGTTCAGCTAGTACTGCACCGCAAGCGTGCTGATTGTGGGAGCACTAGCCCGGTCATTGCCGCTCTCTGCTAAGTTGGCGGTCAGAATGCCAACCGTCAAAGCGAACGTGAACATGGCAGCGACGATGATTATGTTCTTGATCATCATGAAAGCCCCCTAGGCTCTCTAGGTCCACGATTGCATCCATAGCAGGTTATTCAACCCGTGCCTGTGATGGCTGTCACAGATTGGCGGCAGCAAGGCCCGATAGCTAAAAGCTATAGCCGGGTCTGCCAAAGACGCGACCCGCGCCTAATGGGGGCACACGCCTCCGCCGCCTAAGGGGGATCAAAGCATGATCGATAAAGCAGATAAACGCGGCCAACTAATCCGGCATCTCGAGGATGCTCTAGCAGTCGCGGATGAAATTGGAGATGGCCGCACGGGGTATTTAATCGAGCGTGCGCTCGATGAAGCGCGATCACGTCAGTTTAGGCCAATACCGGGCTTCGAATTTTACGGGCCGAAGTAGCGCGAGATACCAACGGACACAATCTGCATTTCGGGGCTGTAGTGCGCGGTGGTGTTTAAATAGGAGGCGGAGCCGGACGCAGTGGCTGAGGTGATGGCAGTCTGCGGTGCGCTTGAGCCGGAGGTGCTGGTTGAGGGCAAATCTATCGTTTTGCTCTGGAACTTCGTGTACCGATATTCAACCTTTAGTCCCCACAAGGGGAATATTTGCCGCTCATAGCCAGCGCCGATGGTGGCTCCGTTAAGTCCGAGTTGGGCGTTGTTGCAATGTCTCGAAGCCGGCGTAGGTCCAGCCGCCAGTGAGGTACACCAATTCATACGGATCGATCAGAAATCCGCCCCTTGCAAGGGCTGATATTTGCCAACGATTCGCCAACGTGTCGCTCAAACTCTGAGTTCCACCCCCACCGCTGATCGAGGTTGAACTTGAAGCAGGTGAAGTTGAAGACAACACGAACGTCGAGGTTGAGGTGGAGAGAGAGGATGAAGAACCGTTTCCGGTCAATCGGGCTCGAATGTTTGAAACGCCCCCTTCCACCTGAACCCCGCCAACGAAATAGTCACTCAAAGGTGCAGAAACACCTAAATGTAGGTTTACAATCCCCCGAGATCGGCCCCCGTCATATTTGTGAGAGTTTCGGTGACCGTTTGAGTACTACTAGATGAAAAGCTAGAACTCGCCGGGGAACTGAAACTAGAAGAAAAATTGGAAAGGGTACTGCTGGTAGTGTCCGAAAACTCCTGGGCGCGCAACCATCCGACACCAAAAGGAACCTCCCGCATAGAAGCCTCTCCAAAGTGGTGGTGGTGGCCGTGGCTCGATTACCGCCAGCGGCGCGCCTTTTGGGTATGGCGGCTCTTTCATTGTGTAAGCGAGCGCCTCTGGTATCTCCGCTCTGGTGCTTATTGGTCTGCTTGCCGCAACATGCTGCTCGCGCTTAATCGAAACTCGATCGCCCGAAGGACTGTTATCGCCAATACCGAGTTGCTTCCTTAGAGCCGTTTTCCTTATTTAACGCTTCGAGCCTTATGCGCTTTTTAAGGGCCGCGTTTTCGTTCTCCAGGTTCGCGATCTTCGCATCCAGCGCTGCCAGATCATTGTCTTGAGCGACCGCAGGAACAACCGGTGCTATCAATTGTAAGCACCCGACCGTAGCAAATGCGATGTATTTGCGCATGACACCATTTCCCCGCGATTTGGTCGCCGCAACCTTTCAGGCGCCCGAACGTTATGGACCAGGTGACTATCGGCGGCTGTAAGGCGACCTGCGCGACCACGGATGTACTGGCGCGCCGGTTGCCTTGATTTCATGAGCGTCGTTTGAAAACGGCTAATGCGCTTGTGAGAGAACTGGGATCGGCCGTGCAGCCGCCGAAGGGGACCGCCATTGTCTTGACGGAGGAGCCCGGAGCGCAGCCCAATTGGGTTGCGGCCGCCGGGATGATGGAAGCGGCACTTACAGATAAGTTTTCAGAGAAGGTGGCCGAGCTTAGGAAGACGGACCCGCTCGTTGATTGGACTGGCGTGGATAAGGGCCACGCCGAGTTTCGCCGGGTCGTCAAGTTTTTGTCGGCAGCTGCAGACTGAGGCGAAATTGGTTCTTTCCTATGCTCGCGCTGGGCAGGCGGACGACACCTCGCCGGTCCGCGGCGCTACGAGGCGAAACTTTATCTTTTCAGATTTGTTATTCCGTGCGCAGGCAATTGCATGAGGCTCCCATGAACACGCGGTCGGAGGTGAAGAAGGCCAAGCTCGAGCAGCCGGCAAATCACTACAAGTCGCCGGACGAGATCGTCAACGATGCCGATTTGTCGGAGGAGGAAAAACGGCAGGCGCTCAACACCTGGGAGCAGGATGCGCGGCAGATGATGACCGCCAGCAACGAGGGCATGGAGGGGGACGACGAGGGGCTCGACCAAAACGACACCCATCGGCTCGGCGAAGTGGTGCGCGCGAAAGCCAAGATCGGCGCAAAACCCAAGCACAAACCATCGCAGTAGAATTGAAACCCCGCCGCGGGCGTTCTAGTGCCGGATGTCGCTTCGCGCACCCGGACACCTCATCACGCGTGGGCGCCAAGCAGCCACTGCGTGTGCGGCGATGAAGCTCAGCACCCGCGGAGTTTTCACGAGCTCTGCGCGAGGATGACAATTCTGTAACCGTTCCCTGGAGATGCGAGACGCAGGCTTGCAACAGCGCAGAGCACGCGCCTGACGATTTTCCATACTGTCGCGTTACTCACGGCGCGGGGAAGTTTGCAAGGAGATCGACGCATGGTTCGTGTGAACAAACAAATCGCCGCAGTGCTCGCGCTGGTGCTTGCGATTCCCACGCTCGCCCCGCCGAGCTTCGCGCAACGAAGCGACGAAGGCCGTATGAACGACGCGCGGGAAAAATCTCTGCGCGACTGCAATGTGGAGGCTGGGAAAATGAGCCAACACACCTGGGGTGACCACCAAGTCCAGAAATACCGATCCTGCATGATGCAAAAAGGTGAGCAGGAATAGCGGGCGCTCGGTACGAGCGGCGCGACCGTCTCCCGGTCGCGCCGCCCGTCCCGCGTCTTGCAGCGGTCATACCCGCTTAGACCACCAATACCAAAGCCGAGCGTTGATCCAAGCCCGCTCTGCCGGCCTTGCGTGCTACTCGGCCGCCGCCAGCTTGCTCGAGGTGGTGCGGCCCAGGCAGGCGATCAGCTTGTCGGTCGACATGATGTCGCCAAACGTGAGATAGAACGCGCAGAGCGACGCATTGTGGTCCTGGTCGGTCACGGCGGCGTTGCCGTCGGTCACCATGATCGTCTTGAAATTGAGCATCATGGCGTCGCGCGCGGTCGATTCGCAGCACACATTGGTGACGGTGCCGGTGACGAGGATGGTGTCGATCCCGCGCTGGCGCAGGATTGCGGCAAGGTCCGAGGAGCCTTGAATGAATGCGCTGAAACGGTTTTTCTCAACGATGAGGTCCTCCGCGCGTACCTCGAGCGCGGCCCAGAGCTGGTGTCCCTCGCTATCCGCGGTGAGCGCTTGGACGCGCTTGGCGCCATGTTGCGGCGTCACCATGTCGAAATAGGTCGACCAAGTCCGCAGTGCGTCCTCGGTGAAGGTGGTTTTGATCCAGACCACTGTTCCACCGGTCTCCCGCACGGCGCGCGCGAGACGATTGATGTTGGGCACGATCTTTTCCGCCATCGGGCAGAGCGCGTGCGCAACGCCCGGCAGCATGAACGCGTTCTGCATATCGACCACGACCAGCGCGGTTTTGGCCGGATCGAGATCGTCATAGATATGCTCGCGGCCACGGCGCTCGATGACGCGCGCGAGGACCGATTGCGGGATGGACAGGGTGTGCATCGAAAGCTCCCCCTCGTGAGGACGGGACGCGATTATCCTGCCCGGATGGGCGCAGGGCAACCGTGCCGCTTCCCGGCAAAGGCGTCGGCGATGAAGGCATGGGCGAGCGCATAACCGTGGCGGGTGGCGGGCTCGTCGTAGACGGCGCGGCCGGGCGCGTTGGCCTGTGGATCGGTGAAGGCGTGGCACACGTCGCCGAACGTGAGCAATGCCCAGCATGCCCCGGCATCCGTCATCTCCGCCTCGAATGCGTCCCGCTCGGCCTTCGGCGCGACCGGGTCGGCGGCGCCATGCACGGCAAGCACCGCGGCTTTGACGTCGCCGCGCTTGGCCGGATGCGGCGTCGTCAAGGTCCCATGCATCGAGACCACCGCCTGCACATCGGCGCCGGTGCGGGCGAGATCGAGGACGTTGAGCCCGCCGAAGCAAAAGCCGATCGCCGCGCGGCGGCTGATATCGCCAATGGCGCGCCGGTCGGATTCCCGCGTCAGCGTATCGAGCGCGGCGGCGATGCGCCGGCGCATGCCCGGCACGTCCGACATGAACGGCTGCAGAAATTCCATCGGGTTTTCGGTACCGACCGGTCCGTTGCCTTCGCCGAACATATCGGCGACGAAGACGACATAGCCCGATTGCGCGAGCATCTGGCCGGTTTCGATCGCGGGCTTGATGACGCCGCGCCAATTGGGGGCCATCAGCAACAGCGGCCGCGGCGCCTTTGCGCTTTCGTCCCATACTAGCGCCCCGCGGCAGCTCAGGCCGGACACCGAATAAAAGATGCTTTCGACGGCCATCGAATTTTCCTCCGTGTATTACTGCGCAGCCGCGGCGGGCCGCAGGAAGGCGAAGTCACAACCCTCATCGGCGCCGAGGATTTCCTGGGCATAGAGCTTGGCATAGCCGCGCTCGGCCTGCATTGGTACGGGTTTGTTCGCGGCGGCGCGCGCCTTGAGCTCCGCCTCGTCGACGAGGAGATCGATGCGGCGGCCCTTCACCGAGAGGCAAATGCGGTCGCCGCTGCGCACCAGCCCGAGCGGGCCCCCAGAGGCCGCATCCGGCGTGACATGTAGCACGATCGTACCGAAGGCGGTTCCACTCATGCGCGCGTCCGAGACTCGGATCATGTCTTTGATTCCACGTTGCGCGAGCTTCTTCGGGATGGGCAGATACCCGGCTTCGGGCATGCACTCGGTCGCGTGGGGACCAGCATGCTGCAGCACGAGCACGTCCTCTGGCGACACGTCGAGCTGCGGGTCGTCGATGCGCGCGGAAAGATCCGCAAGCGAAGAAAACACAACCGCCCTGCCGACATGCTCGAAGAGCTTCGCGTCGGCAGCGGAGCGCTTGAGGATGGCGCCCCTTGGGGCGAGGTTTCCGAACAGCGCGATCAACCCTCCTTGCGGTTCAAAAGGCTTGTCGCGTTCGGCGATAATGGAGCGGTCGACGTAAGCGCGGTTGCCGGACGCAAGGCGTTCGCCCAGGGTCTCGCCGGTGACCGTCAAGCAGTCGAGATGCAGGAGCGGCTTGAGCTCGCGCAACAGCGCGCCCATCCCGCCGGCGGCAAAAAAATCCTCCATATAGCCGTTGCCGACCGGCTTGAGATTGACCAGCACGGGGGTCGACTCCGAAAGGGCGTTGAGTTGCTCGAGCGAAACCTTCACGCCGGCACGACCGGCGATCGCGGTGAGGTGGATGATCGCATTGGTCGAGCCGCCGAGCGCAAGGAGGGCGCGCAGGGCGTTTTCGATGGACTTCGCGCTGACGATCCGGTCCGGCGTGCGGTCGGAGCCGATGAGCGCGGCGGCGGCGGCGCCGGTTGCTTCCGCGGCACGCAGCCGATCCGCGTGTACCGCCGGAATTGCGGCGGTGCCCGGCAGCACCAGCCCGAGCGCTTCGGCGATGCAGGCCATGGTCGAGGCCGTGCCCATGACAGCGCAGGTGCCGGCGGTGACCGCGAGCTGGCCTTCGACCTCCGAAATTTCCTGTTCGCCGACCTCGCCGGCACGGTAGCGGGCCCAAAACCGGCGGCAGTCCGTGCAAGCCCCGAGGCGCTCGCCGCGATGGCGGCCAGTCATCATGGGGCCTGCCACCAGCATCACCGCCGGCCGGCCGGCCGACACCGCGCCCATGAGCTGCGCCGGGACGGTCTTGTCGCAACCGCCCATGAGCACGACCGCGTCCATCGGCTGTGCGCGGATCATCTCCTCGGTATCGATCGACATAAGATTGCGATACTTCAGGCTCGTGGGGCTGAGAAATACCTCGCCCAGCGAAATCGTGGGAAAGGCGATCGGCAGCGCCCCGGCGGCGAGCACCCCGCGCCGAACCGCCTCCAGCAGATCCGGAAAATGGCGGTGGCAGTTATTGAAACCCGATGGCGTATAGGCGATCCCGACCACCGGCTTCGCCAGCAGAGCCCGCGAGTAGCCCATGGACTGGGCGAACGAACGGCGCAAGTAGAGCGAGAAGTCGCGGTCGCCGTAATTGGTGAGCCCGTGCTCCAGACCGTATGACTTCTTCGCCACGTTGACACTCTCGCCGACAAGCTCCCGCTTGGCGTCGCCGGCCATCGCGGATCCCCGAATGTTAGTTTACTCACGTGCCGCACGCCACTTGGCGCGCCCCAATCGGGCAGCGCCCGGATTCTCGCGTTTACCGCATGACTACTTGCCCAGGCAGCGAAATCGGCCGCGTCGCCTTGGTGTTGCCGATCCCCTGACCCGCGGCCTTGAGCCGCGCGCATTATCGCCTCGACAAAAGCCCTGGAACGCCTCTAGTTTGGGACGGTTCCAACATGACCCCTGCCCGGAGCGTTCATGAACTACGAGGCGTATTTCGCAGAGGCGCTGGCCCGTCTTAGGGACGAGTACCGTTACCGGGTATTTGCCGATCTCGAGCGTCTGGCCGGCCGTTTCCCGCGTGCGCTCTGGCATTCCCCGCAGGGACCACGCGACGTCATCGTGTGGTGTTCGAACGATTACCTCGGAATGGGCCAACATCCCAAGGTGATCGGCGCGATGGTCGAAACGGCGACCCGCATGGGCACCGGCGCAGGCGGAACCCGCAATATCGCCGGCACCAATCACCCTCTGGTCGATCTCGAGCGTGAACTCGCCGAATTGCATCGCAAGGAGGCGGCCCTCGTCTTCACCTCGGGCTATGTGTCCAATGAGACCGGCATCTCGACCATTGCCAAGCTGATGCCGAACTGCCTCATTCTGTCCGACGCATCGAACCACAACTCCATGATCGAGGGCGTACGCCAATCGAAGTGCGAGAAACAGATATTCGGCCACAACGACGTCGCGCATCTGGAGGAGTTGCTGCGGACCGCCGATCCAACCCGGCCGAAGCTCATCGTCTTCGAAACGCTCTATTCCATGGACGGGGACGTGGCGCCGATCAACCGCATCTGCGACCTGGCCGAGCGTTATGGCGCGATGACCTACGCCGACGAGGTCCACGCGGTCGGCATGTACGGTCCGCGCGGCGGCGGGCAAGCGGAGCACCAGGGCGCAATGGCTCGCATCGACGTGATTGAAGGCACGCTGGCCAAGGCCTTCGGCTGTCTCGGCGGCTACATCGCCGCAAGCGCGACCCTGTGCGACGCAGTACGCAGCTACGCGCCCGGTTTCATCTTTACCACGGCCCTTCCGCCGCCGATCTGCGCCGCGGCAACGGCCGCCATTCGCCACCTGAAATCCTCGAGCTTCGAGCGCGAGCGCCATCAGGAGCGCTCCGCGCGGGTGAAGGCGGTGCTCAACGCCGCCGGCCTGCCCGTTATGCCGAACGATACCCACATCGTGCCGCTGTTCGTTGGCGACCCCGAGAAATGCAAGCACGCCACCGATCTGCTGCTCACGGAGCATGGAATTTACATTCAGCCGATCAACTACCCGACCGTTCCAAAGGGAACGGAGCGGCTGCGCATCACGCCGACGCCTTATCACGAAGACGCACTGATCTACGCGTTGGCCGAGGCGCTGCTGGAGGTATGGGAGCGGCTCGAGTTGCCGCTCAAAAGCCGCGTGCTGGCGGCGGAGTAACCTCGCGCGCAGCCGAATTCGAACGAGGCGGCGTACGCGCGCGTCTACGGGGTTCTCGCCTTGGCTTGGCGCCGACGGGGGCCGGTCCGGTAACTTTCGCCCCCTCTTCGCGACCTGAAATGGCTACGCCGGTGCGGGGCAGCGATATTCTCGCTCGTTGCATCATACGATAGAATGCAATCGTCGGCTGGGCCCACGAACTGCGAACGATCATGCTGCAAGGCTGGACCGTCATTGCCGTTGCGCTCGGGTACATCGGCCTCCTGTTCGTGGTCGCAAGCTATGGGGACCGGACTCGGCGATTTGGCCGTGAGGGCGGTTGGCGGCATTTCATTTACCCCCTGTCACTCGCGATCTATTGCACCTCTTGGACGTTCTTCGGCTCGGTCGGGCTTGCCTCGCGCACCGGCTTCGATTTTTTGACGATTTACGTCGGGCCGATCCTTCTGATCGGACTGTGCTCCCCCCTGGTTATGCGCATCGTGCGGCTGGCGAAGGCACAGAACATCACCTCGATCGCCGACTTCATTGCCGCCCGCTACGGCAAAGCCCAAACCGTCGCCGCGGCGGTGGCGCTCATCGCGATCATCGGCACGATTCCGTACATCGCACTTCAGCTCAAGGCGGTCTCGGCCTCGCTGACCACCATCCTCGCGCCCATCGGGCCCGCGACCGGAACGATGCAGCCGGTATTGGGCGACATCGCCCTCTACGTCGCCGTAGCAATGGCGATCTTCGCGGTCCTATTCGGTACACGGCATATCGACGCCACCGAACATCAGGATGGACTGATGCTGGCGATCGCAACCGAATCGATCGTCAAGCTGATTGCTTTCGTCGGTGTCGGCGTATTCGTCACTTTCTGGCTGTTTGACGGACCGCTCTCGCTGTTTGCTCAAGCCCTGGAGCGGCCGAACACGGCGGCGGTGCTTACGCGCGAACCAGCGCCTGGCACGGTTCTCGCTATGACGCTGCTTTCGCTGTTTGCGATCATATTGCTGCCGCGACAGTTCCACGTCACCGTGGTCGAGAACAACAACGAGAGTGAGATCAGGCGGGCCTCTTGGTTGTTTCCGCTCTACCTGGTCCTGATCAATCTGTTCGTCGTGCCGATCGCATTGGCCGGCCTGCTGACGTTCAGCCCCGGACACGTCGACAGCGACATGTTCGTGCTCGCTTTGCCGCTCGCCGCCCACTCCAATCTGTTTACGATCGCAGCGTTTGTCGGCGGGCTCTCGGCGGCAACTGCCATGGTGATCGTGGAATCCGTCGCGCTGGCGATCATGGTCTCCAATGACATCTTGATGCCGCTCGTACTGCAGCGGCGCGAGGAACTGATTGCCGGCCGCAATGTCGGCGGCTTGCTGCTCGCCGTGCGGCGGATGGCGATCTTCGTCATCTTGTTTCTTGCCTACGTATACTACCGATTGGCCGGTGATGCGCAGCTCGCCTCGATCGGCCTATTGTCGTTTGCGGCGGTTGCGCAGCTTGCGCCAGCTTTTTTCGGCGGGCTCATCTGGCGACGCGCTACCGCCCGCGGCGCATTGGCCGGGATGACGGTCGGAATCGTGACCTGGGCCTATACGCTGCTGCTGCCCAGCCTGACAGGCGTCGGCCTCGTGGATCAGAGCCTGCTCTCGCAAGGCCCTTGGGGAATCGCACTGCTACGCCCGCAGGCGCTTATCGGGCTCGATCTGCCACCACTCGCCCAAGGCGTGATCTGGAGCCTTTCGCTCAACGTCCTTGCCTATGTGGTGTTCTCGCTCGGACGCTCGCCGAGCTCGATCGAACGACTGCAGGCCGACCTCTTCGTTCCTTCCGACTTGACGCCGATCGTCGCACCGAGCTTCCGGCTATGGCGCTCCTCGGTGACGGTCGAGGAATTGGCCGCCACCGTGTCGCGCTACCTCGGCGAGGAGCGCACACGCAGCTCATTCGACAGCTATGCCTTGACGCGCGGCATCAGCATTGATCCGAAAGGCGAGGCTGACTTCCAGCTCCTGCGCTATGCCGAGCATCTGCTCGCCTCGGCGATCGGCGCAGCATCATCCCGGCTCGTACTCTCGCTTCTGCTGCGTAAGCGCACGGTATCGAGGAAAGCGGCGCTCAAGCTCCTCGACGACGCCAATGCCGCCATTCATTACAACCGCGAGATCTTACAAACCGCCCTTGACCATGTGCGCCAAGGCATCGCGGTGTTCGACAAGGAGCTGCATCTTATCTGCTGGAACCGCCAATTCGGCGAAATCCTGGCACTGCCGCCGCAACTCACCAGAGTGGGCACTGCCCTTGATCACATCCTGCGCTTCCATGCCGAGCAAAGCACCTCCGACACGGATATGACTGATGCGCTCGTGCGCGAACGGCTCGGACGTTATATCGCCAGCAGCGAGCCATTTTTGGAGCGCTTTGCCGAGCGCGATCTGGTGATGGAGGTGCGCGCCAATCCCATGCCCGATGGCGGCATCGTCACGACCTTCACCGACATCACCCCGAGCGTGAAGGCGGCTGAAGATCTCGAGCGCGCCAACGAATCGCTGGAACGGCGGGTGCAGGAGCGCACTGAGGAATTGACCCGCCTCAATACCGAACTCGGCCGTGCCAAGGGAGAGGCCGAGCAGGCGAATATATCCAAGACTCGCTTTCTCGCCGCCGCGAGCCACGACATCCTGCAGCCGCTCAACGCAGCGCGCCTCTACGTCACCAGTCTCGTTGAGCGGCAACGCGGCCGTGACGACACCCAGCTCATCACCAACATCGACGCCTCGCTCGATGCGGTCGAAGAGATATTCGGGGCGCTGCTCGACATCTCTCGGCTTGATACCGGGGCGATGAAGCCCGAGATCAGCGACTTTCGCATCGACGAGCTATTGCGGCAACTCGAGGTGGAGTTCACGCCGCTGGCGCAGGAGAAGGGACTCCGTCTGAAGTTCATACCCTGCTCGCTCGCGGTCCGATCCGACCGGCGTTTGTTGCGGCGGCTGCTACAGAACCTTGTCTCCAATGCCGTCAAATACACCCCCCAGGGGCGAGTGCTTATGGGCTGCCGGCGCTATAAAGGACGACTGCGCGTTGATATCTACGACACCGGGCTTGGCATCCCGGCTTCGAAGAAGCAGGCGATTTTTCAGGAATTTCATCGGCTGGACGAGGGGGCCAAGGCGGCGCGCGGCTTGGGACTCGGCCTTTCGATTGTCGAGCGCATCGCTCGTGTTCTCGATTACAACATCAGCGTTAGCTCGACGCTCGGTCGCGGATCGCGCTTTTCGGTGGAGGTCCCGCTTTCGGCCGTGGTACCTCCGCGCCGGCAGCAAGCCGTGGCGCGCGACATCGATCGGGTCCAGCTCGCAGGCATCGCTGTTTTGTGCTTAGACAACGAACCGGCAATTCTCGATGGAATGCAAACGCTGCTCGAGGGCTGGGGCTGTCGCGTGCTCAAGGCTGCGCATGTCGAGGCGGCAGTCGCGCTGATGGCAGAGGCGCAGATGGCACCTGATGGACTGTTGGTGGATTACCACCTCGACGACGGAAACGGCATCGCTGCGATTGCGGAGCTGCGGCGCCGTTTCGGCTCCGACCTCCCGGCCATCCTCATTACTGCCGATCGCAGCCCGCACGTTCGCGCCGATGCGCGCGCGCAAGGCATCCAGCTGCTGCACAAACCGCTTAAGCCGGCGGCATTACGCGCACTATTGACGCAATGGCGTATGCAGCGGCTCGCGGCGGCGGAATGAGAGCGCACAATCCAAGTTCGCGCCCAACCGAAATCAATGCTCGACGGCGACCGTCTGCGGCCACTGGCCGAGCTCGATCTTGGAGGCCGCAATCACCGCTTGCGTGCGGCTCTCCACCCCAAGCTTTTGCAGAATTGCTGATACGTGGGCCTTGACCGTCGCTTCAGAGACGCCAAGCTCATAGGCAATCTGCTTGTTGAGCAGGCCCTCCGACAACATCATCAAAACCCGCACCTGCTGCGGCGTCAAAGAGGTGAGTCGCGTCAACAGGTCGGCGGTCTCGGCATCAGCGCCAGCACCGAGGTCGATCTCGGGCGGAGTCCAAACGCCGCCCTGGAACACGCGGGTAATAGCGCCTCGCATCGCCTCGATGCCGAGAGTCTTCGGGATGAAGCCCGACGCCCCGAAGTCCATACAGCGGCGAATTACCCCGGGATCGTCATTGGCGGAGACCACGATGATCGGCACGCTCGGATACTGCGCGCGCAGATACATAAGGCCGGAGAACCCGCGCACGCCCGGCATGGTCAAATCGAGTAGGATCAGATCGACGTCGGCGCCGCGCTCGAGCAGCTTCGCTAGATCCTCGAAAGAACCCGCCTCGGCAATATCAAGATCCTCGAACAGACCTGAGACTGCCTCGCGCAACGCGCCGCGAAACAGGGGATGGTCGTCCGCGATGATCAAGTGTATCGGATCGGCCATCCGCCCCGTCTCCCACTCGACCTCTGAGTTCTGGGCTCGCACGTCGCCGGTCCACCACTCTAGCATAGTCCTAAGATCGTCTTCAGCGAGCTGCTGCCGATAGCTCGAAACGGTTCTTGCAGGCAAGTTACGAAGCGATTAGCGCCTGCTGCCGATGAATTGCAGCACGAGTTCGCGCCGGTGGGGCCGCGCGCGATGTTCGGCGATAAAGATGCCTTGCCAGGTGCCGAGCGCAAGCGCACCGCCGACCACCGGGATGTGCAGCGAGACGCCCGTGAGCATCGTCTTCACGTGCGCCGGCATGTCGTCAGGCCCCTCGACGGCGTGAACCCAAGGGGCATCGGTCGGTGCAAGTCGGTCGAGGGCGCTTAGCAGGTCGCTGCGCACATCAGGATCCGCATTTTCCTGGACGACGAGAGAGGCCGACGTATGCCGAAGAAAAAGGAACAGCGCGCCGTCTTTGGCCCTGCTCTCCGAGACAAAGCGCATGGCTTCGCCCGTGATCTCGGTAAAGGAGCGTCCGGTGCTGTCGACCACGAGGGTCGCGGTCGCAATCATCTCGGGCGCGAAACTGTCGATACGAGACAACGAGCCCCTCATAAGCTCGCCCCCGTAGAGTTCATGACTGCTTCTTCAGCACGTCCTTATGTACCGTCGCGATCATGTCGAGCAGTCGGCGCCAGACCTTCTCGACGAAATTCATGACCTTGTTGAGATCGGCGTCATTGGGCAATTGCAGGCGAGGCTCGTCGGGATTGGCAGCCGGCGCATCCGGCTTGACGGTGCCAGGCAACGGCAAATCGCGTGCGATCAGTTCTTTCTTGACCGCTGCGTTTTCGGCCTGCAGGCGCGCAATCTCGGCTTCGAGCGCGGCACGCTCGTCAGGCACGGCCTGGCATGCCCACCCCGCCGGCCGCTGCGTGCAGATCGATACTTGGCCGGTGCGGCCGTCAAGCCGCAGGTACCCCTCATCGACGCGGTTGAACGTGTATCGCTTCTCATCGCTCTGGGGCGCGGCGGTTTGCCCCCAAGCCATGGACGCTATCGCGAGACCCAGACCGGCGACGATGAATGCACCCGTTCGGATCATGCGGCTCGCTCCTTGGTTGGTCGTACTAGACGATGCAATGGCGCCACGGGCACTTCAAGCCAACACCGGTCGAGTACTGACCGAAGGCTCTTTGTCCCCGCAGCCGATCCACCTCGCAGCGCCAGTTCCAGGCTCGCCCAGGCGTGCTCTTCCATTTGTTTTTCAGTTACTTAGCCCAAGGCGCAATTCTTGACTCGCATAAACCCAATCAGTATGGTCCGCGCGGTTTGGGGGGCGAAATTGATCTTGCCGAAGTCAGCGCGGGTGTCGAAAGCATGGCCGACGACGCACGCGAAAAAGGTGATGGCGAACGACCTCTGGCCGACGAGGCGGCGCTCTCCGCAAGGCTCAGGCGTCTTGGCGAGCAACTCGGCCGCGTCCAACCTGGGCGCCCTGCCGAAAGCAGTCCGGATCAGCCTGCGGGCTCCGACCCGTCAGCGATGGCCCGCGGGTTTCGGCTCTCGACCGAGCTCGTCGCCGGGGTTTTAGTCGGCGCGGCGTTCGGCTGGGGACTCGATTACTTACTAGGAATTTCACCCTGGGGAATGATCGTGTTTCTACTCCTCGGCTTCGCCGCCGGCGTGCTCAACGTGATGCGGGCTGCGGGCGTGGCTCCCAGCGGCCCGCTGGACCGGAAACGATGAACACCGCCGCGCGCCGGGAGTGCCCCCACAGCGGCGCGGCACCGAGGACTTGATCCCGCATGGATCCCATTCACCAGTTCGAGATCAAAAACCTGCTTCCGATCATTCGTATCGGCGGCACCGAAATTGCCTTCACTAATTCGGCGCTGTTCATGTTGATCGCGCTGGGTCTGATCCTTGCGCTGATGCTCGGCGCGACCCGTTCGCGCGCCCTCGTCCCCGGAAGGCTGCAGGCGACGGCTGAAATCGTTTACGAGTTCGTCGCAGATACGCTGCGAAGCTCCGCCGGCCAGGAAGGCATGAAATTCTTCCCGCTGGTGTTCTCGATCTTCGTCTTCATTCTGGTGCTCAACGTGATGGGTATAATCCCATACGCCTTCACGGTGACGAGCCACATTATCATTACCGTTGCGTTCGCGCTGCTGGTCTTCCTCACGGTCGTGATCTACGGCTTTTGGCGGAACGGATTGCGCTTCCTCAAACTTTTCGTGCCAAGCGGGATACCCATCTACATCCTGCCGCTGGTGACCGCGATCGAGGTGATGTCATTCTTTTCACGGCCGGTGTCCCATAGTGTGCGGCTGTTCGCGAACATGCTGGCCGGCCACATCACCTTGAAGGTGTTCGGCGGGTTCGTGGTTATGCTCGGCGGTCTTGGATTTCTAGGCTGGCTTGGCGCCGCCTTGCCGCTAGCTCTCACGACGGTGCTCACGGCGCTCGAGCTGCTGGTCGCTTTATTGCAGGCCTACGTCTTCGCCATTCTGACTTGCATCTACCTCAACGATGCGGTTCATCCTGGCCATTGAATACCGATCCTTCAAACAACCCTCGAACAGGAGCTTCCTCATGGACCCGACCGCCGCGAAATACATTGGTGCTGGGATTGCCTGCATCGGCATGGGCGGCGCCGGCGTCGGCGTCGGCATCATCTTCGGCAACTATTTGGCCGCGGCGATTCGAAACCCCTCCGCCGCGGCCGGACAGTTCGCCAACTTGATTTTCGGCTTCGCCATCACCGAGGCGCTCGGCATCTTCTCGCTGCTGATTGCGCTGCTTCTGCTGTTTGCCCTCGGCTGACCCTGCATCGAACGCGTGGGCGGTAGCCAACCGCGGCGCAGCCCATGGAGACAGCTATGGCCCAAAATAGTGCAGAGCCGGTCGGATCCGTCGAGGTTCCCGCAAGCGAGCACGGTCGCGGGTTTCCGCCCTTCAATACCGAGACCTTCGCCTCGCAGCTGCTGTGGTTGGCGCTGATCTTCCTTGCGCTCTATCTCTTGATGTCGCGAATTGCGCTGCCGCGCGTCGGATCGATCCTCGAGGCGCGCCGACAGCGCATCAAAGACGATCTTACCGAGGCGCAGCGCTTCAAGGACGCATCGGATGCCGCAATTGCGGCCCACGAGAAGGCGTTAGCGGAAGCGCGCGCGCGGGCGCAAGCGCTCGCCAATGAGACGCGGGCAAAGGCGACGGCAGCAGCGGAGGCCCGTCGCAAGGAAGTGGACACCAAGCTCCATGCCCGTATCACGGAAGCAGAGAAGGCCATCGCAGGGACACGTTCGGCGGCGCTGGCAAACGTGCGCAGTATCGCCGGCGAGGTTGCGGCTGCTATTGTCGAGCGGCTGACGGGCGTCGCGCCGGCAACTGAAGAGGTCGGCCAGGCCGTCAGCAATGCCATCAAGCGCTGAGAAACTCGATGTTTGAGGCCGAGTTCTGGGTCGCCGTCGCCTTCGTCGTCTTTCTCGGCGTGCTCGGCTACGTCGGAGCCCATACCCGCCTGCTCAAGGGTATCGACGACCGGCGGGAGCGCATCAAGTCAGAGCTCGATGAGGCGCGCAGGCTTAAGGCGGAAGCCGAGGCCCTGCTTGCCACCTACCGGCGCAGGCAGCAGGAGGCCGAGCGCGAGGCAGAGACGATTGTTGCCAGCGCCAAGGTCGAAGCGGAGCGTCTCGCCGCGGAAGCCGAGGCTAAAATCGAAGAATTCATCGCGCGGCACACCAAGATGGCGGAAAACAAGATCGCCCAGGCCGAAGCTCAGGCGCTGGCTGACGTGCGCTCGGCCGCAGCCGACGTCGCGGTCGCCGCAGCGGAAACGATTCTCAGCCGCAGCGTCAAGGACAAGCTCGCGGACGAACTTCTGCGCAAAGGCATCGCCGATTTCAAGGACAAGCTGAATTAGCTGCTTTTCTCAGCTCGGCGGCCAAGTCAACAAACTGTGCAAAAACGATTTCCGGGCGCTGCAGCGCCCGACTTTTGCCATGGCGGCGTTTCCTAATTTCTCCAGGCTGTGATTCGTCGAGCAGCATTTCAGGCCTGCGCACGCCCCCGCAGCAAGCACTGAGAGGCTCCCGTGATCATCTTTGATTGCAACGGTGTGCTGGTCGATAGCGAACAGATCGCTGCCGAAGTGGCCGCGGACGAGCTCGCGCGCGCGGGGATTGCGGTCACGCCGGAAGTCATGATCCGCTATTTGTCCGGCCGCCGCCCCGCCGACATGTTTGCCATGATTGAATCACTCAGCAAACGCAAGCTGCCGGCGAACTTTGGCGCAACGGTTGCCGCGGCAACTGTGAAGCGGCTGCGGGCCGATCTACGCTCTGTTCCGTATGCAGGCTATGCGCTCACATGGCTGCGGGGGCCCAAGTGTGTGGCATCGTCCTCGCCCCCCGAGCGCATCCGAGCCAGCCTGGAGACGACAGCTTTGGCGAGGTTCTTCAAATTTGTCTTTTCCGCAAGTGATGTGCCGAACGGCAAGCCCGCGCCCGATCTATTCCTGCACGCAGCAGCACGAATGGGTGTACAGCCCATCGACTGTATCGTGGTCGAGGACTCTGCGGCCGGGGTCACCGCTGCCACAGCTGCCGGCATGACGGCCATCGGATTTGTCGGCGCGAGCCATGCCGGCTTCCAGCTCGGCGAGGAGCTCAAATCCGCGGGAGCGCGGATGATTGTCGCCGACCTTCGGCATTTAAAGAGTGCCGTGATTGCGCTTCGCGGGTGGTAGCTAGCACCGCGCGGTATCTATTGCTGCCGCGTTGTGGTCTTCTTCGCCGTCTTCGGAGCCTTCTTCTCGTTCTTGTCCCCGATTTCGTCGAAGCCGACATAAACGACGTAAGCGTCGAGTTCCGACCGCGATGGCAACGGAAACGTCAGGCCCTCTTCGACATCGACGAATGGAATGTGTGTCTGGGCCGGCGGAACGGTGACCGAAACCCGTTTGAACTTGGTGATGACGGTCTTCGGCTGCGGTCCCTCGCGTACGACCGCATAGCGCAGGGGAACGTCGACTTGACCCGGCCCGCCCATCGGTCCGAGTATGACGCGTCCCTGGACGCCCACCTTGATGCTCAGGTTGCCCCCCTGCACCGCGCATTCGCGGGCGGTTTGGCCGAACGAAAGCTGGTAGCGCAAATCCCCGGCGGTCGCATCGGCGGTCTTGGCGGCAACATTCATCGTCGAAGCGCCGGTGCGAATATCGACTCCGGGGCATTCGACTTCGGGCGCCGTCGGCGTTGGCGAGTGCGGCTGAGTGACGCCCGGCGTCGCACTGGAGAAAAGGTTCGTGAACCGGCTAGTAAACGAGGGCGAGTCATCGGACGAGCCTATGCTCGAAGCGAGCGAGCAGCCGGACAGCAGCACGGCAGTCACGATCAGCGCCGCGGCCCCGCGGAGGCCGCGCGCTTGCTCCCGGTCATTTCCCCGACCCATTGGAATTACTCGGCTTTTTGACAAAACACCCGGCCTTTTTGAAACTTATATCCACCAATTCATGGCGGCCCCAAGGCCGGCGGGACGCGGCTAATCGTCTTTAAGACGGGCGAACAGCAGATGGTCCTGCCAGATGCCATTGATGCATAGGTATTGGCGGGCAAACCCCTCGCGCCTGAAACCGGTTTTCTCCAGGAGCCGAACCGACGCAACATTCGCGGGGATGCAGGCGGCCTCGATGCGGTGAAGCTTCAGAGTTCCGAAGGCGAAGGGAACGATCGCATTTACCGCCGCCGTCATATGACCTTGGCGCGCGTAGGCTGCTCCGATCCAATATCCGAGGCTCGCGGCCTGGGCACAGCCCCGGCGAATATTGGCGAGCGTCAATCCGCCCAGCACTGCGTCGTCATCCTTGCGAAAAATGAAATACGCGTAGGCGAGGTCGTTGCGCTGGTCCTCGGAATAGCGCCTGATGCGCCGGCGAAAGGACGCGCGGGTGAGATCGTCGGCGGGCCACGTCGGCTCCCACGGCGTGAGGAAATCACGACTTGCTTCGCGCAACGCCGCCCATTCGCCCCAGTCGGACATCTGCGGACTTCGTAGCGCGACGCCATCGCCAGCGACGGCGGGCATCTGATCGGCCAAGCTGACGGTGCGGAAGAATGCCATGATAATCAGCAACCAGACCGTAAGCAGACGCACGAGCGGCAGCGGAACGCCGCTCTTGGACTTCCTCGTCCATCGTCAGACTTCACGCTGCCCGGCGGGCGAGACTGTCGGCGATCGTGGCGGCACTTTCAAGTCCAGGACCGGGACCGAGCGCGGCGATGGCGGGCCGACCACGCGCAATCAGGGCGCGCCCAGCGGCACGGGCGCTCTCGACCGTGACGGCTTCAATTTTTTCGACCAGTTCCTGGAGCGGAATGGGGCGCCCCCAATTCAAAAGCTGGCGCGCGAGCTGTTCGGCGCGGGCCGTTGAGCTCTCGAGGGCCATCAGCAATCCGGCTTTCATTTGCGCCTTCGCGCGCGCGACTTCCGCCTCGTTGATAGTTTCAGCGGCGGCATTTATCTCGCCTACCACGACGTGCATCAACTCGGGGACGTCGGCCGCATCCGTTCCGGCGTACAGGCCAAACATTCCGACATCCGAATAAGGTGCATGGAAGGCATAGATCGCGTAGCAGAGGCCGCGCTGCTCGCGCACCTCCTGGAACAAGCGCGAGGACATGCCTCCACCGAGCACGTTGGTGAACACCTGTAGACTAGGAAGGTTTGGGTCACGATGCGGCAAGCCGTGCATGGCGAGCGCGATGTGAACTTGCTCGAGATCGCGCGTCTCGATGCGGGAGCCGCCAATGAAGCGCGCTGGTTCAGGCGTAACGGGTCCCGCCCCGGCGAAACTCGCGAATCGGCTTTCCACTTCCACCACCACGGCTCGATGCTCAACCGCGCCTGTCGCTACGACGATCATGTCGGGACTGCGATAGTTACGTCGCAGATAGGCCCCAAGACGCGAGCGATCGAACGACCGCACGGTGGCCGGCGTGCCGAGGATGGAGCGGCCAATCGACTGACTTGGGAAGGCGGTCTCTTGCAACCTGTCCCAGATGAGGTCGTCCGGCGCGTCCTCAGACGCCCCGATCTCCTGCACGATGACGTTCTGCTCGCGCCGTAGCTCCTCGGGATCGAAAGTGGGGTCGGCAAGGATATCGGACAGCACATCCAGTGCGAGCGGCACGTCGCCGCGCAGAACGCGTGCATAGTAGGCGGTCGTCTCGACCGAGGTCGCCGCGTTAAGGTCCCCGCCCACCGCCTCTATCTCCTCGGCAATTTGCCGGGCTGTGCGCCGGGAGGTTCCCTTGAACGCCATGTGCTCGAGCAGATGCGAGATGCCATGCTCGTCCGGCTGCTCGTCGCGGCTCCCGGAGCCGACCCAGACGCCAAGCGCAGCGGTCTCCAAATGCGGCATCGCGTCGGTCACCACCACAAGCCCGGTTGGAAGACGCGTGACTTCGACGCTCATGCAGCGGCTCCTTCCTGTGCGGCACGACTGGCCGTGACAATATGGTGCTCGATGGCCTTCTGGTCGACAGGGAGCCGGATGACGCGCTCCGGCCGGCGATCGAGGTCGGCGAGCCATTCGGGCAGCTGCGGGCGCACGCCGCTAGCCGCCTCTACGGCATCGGGAAATTTGGCCGGGTGGGCCGTACCGAGCACGATCATCGGAATCGATTGATCCCGGATTTCCTTCTCGGCGACCGCAATGCCCACCGCCGTGTGGGGATCGATAAGCTGCTCGGTCTCCCGTAGCACGGTACGAATAGTTGCCGCGGTCTCGTCTTCGTCGGCGCGGTCGGCGGAAAACACGGCGCGCAACGCCGAGAGCGCGGACGCCGACAGCGCAAACCGCCGCGATTGAGCGAGGGAGGCCATCAGCGCGCGCACCACGCGGCCGTCGCGGCGATAGATGTCGAACACGAGGCGCTCGAAATTCGACGCGACCTGGATGTCCATCGATGGTGACGAGGTGGCTACGACGTCGCGGAGCTCGTATGCACCGGTGGCGATCGTGCGCGCGAGGATGTCGTTGACGTTGGTGGCGACCGTCAGCCGATCGATAGGCAGCCCCATGCAGAGCGCGACATAGCCCGCGTAGACGTCGCCGAAATTGCCGGTCGGAACGGTGAAGGCAATCTTGCGGCCCGGAGACCCGAGCGCAACCGCGGCGGTGAAATAGTACACCACCTGTGCGACGATGCGCGCCCAGTTGATCGAATTGACACCCGAGAGTCGCACCTGGTCGCGAAAGGTTTGGTGGTTGAACATGCCCTTCACCAACGCTTGGCAATCGTCGAATGTCCCGTCGATTGCCAGCGTGTGGACATTGTCGTCGGCCACCGTCGTCATCATTCGCCGCTGCACGTCGGAGATGCGTCCGTGCGGGAAGAGCACGAAAAGATCCACTCGTGCGCGGCCGCGAAACGCTTCGACCGCGGCTCCACCGGTGTCGCCGGACGTAGCGACTACGATGGTGGTGCGCTCGCCTCGCGCCGTGAGCACCTCGTCCATGAGCCGGCTAAGTAGCTGCATCGCCAGGTCCTTGAACGCGAGCGTGGGGCCGTGAAACAGCTCAAGTATGAAATCGCTCATGCCGAACTGCACGAGCGGAGCGACCGCCGGATGGCGAAATCTGCCATATGCCTCGCGCGTCATGCGGGCGAGATCACTCTCGGGTATGGCATCGCCGATAAAAGGCCGAATGACCTCCACCGCGACTTCCGCATAAGGCCGGCCGGCAAAACCGGCGATGGTCTCAGCATCGAACCGCGGCCATGCGGTAGGCACGTAAAGGCCGCCGTCGCGGGCAAGCCCGGCCAGCATGGCCTCGGCAAAACCGAGGGTCGGGGCCTCGCCTCGGGTGGAAACGTAATGCACGTGCCGCAGGCTCCGTTCGGAGACTAAAGTCGCCGTCGCGCTCGGCTTTCCCGGCCGAGCGGGCATACGAGCTAACAGCTTGAATTCGTTAATTCTTCTCGGAACGACGTCGGGGGTTCCGCGAAGCTACGGGCAGCAACATAGTGGGAAGACGGCGCCTCCACAAGGAAAGCGCCCCCATGCCGCTACGCCGCGCGGCCCGCGCGGCCGCTGACCCAAAAACCGAACATGGTGACCACAACCAATGCCAGGCCATACCAAGTGATCGCATATTGGAGATGCTCGTTACGCAAGTTCGCCCTGAGACGGCCAGCGCGTGGGAGCCCGCTAGCTGGCTGCGGGCTTTCCAATTCGATGTAGAACGGCGCGACATCGCCCCAGCCCTTAGCGGCTGCAATTGCGACCGGGTCGCGCACGAACCAAAGATTGTGGCCAGGGTCATCTTTGGCGGAGAAGACGCCGCGCGATTCCGGCCAGCGCATGACGCCAACCAATTCGGTCTCAGCCGGCGTACCGCCAAAATCGCGGCTTGCCGGAGCCTGCCATCCCTGCGGTACGAAGCCGCGATTTACGACGACGACGACGCCGGCGGGAAGCCGGGCCGGCGCGAATACCCAATACCCTGGTCCGGAAACGTCGCTGCGCAAGGCCGAGCCGCTGGTATAAACGAGCGCTTCGGCGCCAGGCAGCAAGGCGGCCGAGAACTTCACGCGGCGGAATTCGTCATGGGCCCGATCAAGCGTGGCCCAGCGCTCACGCGGCGGCAGATCGACAGGCGGTGCGGAAAGACGCTGTTCAAGGCTTTCGATCAGCGCTTCCTTCCATGCCTTGCGCTGAAGCTGCCAGCTACCGAGCGCGAGGAAGATTACGATGGCCCCCAGCGCGAACACCGCCGGCACGACAAACCCCGATCGCCGTCGCCATGCGGATGCAGCGCTCACGGCGCTCCGCCGCCGGTAAACCGGCTTTCGGCGGCCTTGTGGTGATATTGCAGCGCGATCAGAAGTCCTTTGACCGGGCGCAATGGCAACAACGTCGTGATGAGGATCAGCGGTCCCCATAACAGCGCGTGCACCCAATAGGGGGGCGCATAAAGGACCTCTACCGCCAGAGCCGAGCCGGCCACGATGAACCCGGCCAGAAACATGACGAAAAAGGCGGGCCCATCAGCGGCGTCGGCAAACGAGAAATCGAGGCCGCACTTCTCGCAGCGCGGGCGCAACGCAAGAAAACCCCGGAAGAGATGCCCCTTGCCGCAGGACGGACAACGGCCCATGAGCCCGGAGACGAAAGGGGAGGCCGGTGCTTCAGGATGATACGTCACTGGGAACGCCGGACTGAGAGGAACTGGCGGGTAAATGGCGCGCCAAGCCCCGAACTGCAAGTATTGGCATCGTGGCTGCGCTCATGATAACGGCCTGAGGTCACCCAACATCGTTGGAATGAACTCGGAGACCGTCGGATGAATGTGCACGGCTCTCTGCAGAACCGTGTATGGCGCCTTGGCATACATCACGTCCAGGATGCAGTGAATCGCCTCGTCGCCGGAAAGCCCCAGAAGCGACGCCCCGAGTATCAGCTTCGTCTCCTTGTCGACCAAAATCTTCATGAAACCTTTCGTCTCGCCTTTCTCAAATGCTCGGCTCACGTCTTCCATGGCCATGGTCGCGATCAGCGCCGGCCGGCCGGTTTTGCGCACTTGCGCCTCGGTCATGCCGGCGCGGCCGAGCGGCGGATCCGTGTACAGCGCGTAAGCGGTAATGCGATCACTGACGCGCCGCGCCTCGTTGTCGAGAAGGTTCGCCGCGACGATCTCGTAATCGTTCCAGGTCGTGTGAGTAAAGGCGCCTTTTCCATTGCAATCGCCTAACGCCCAAATGCCGGGGACATTGGTGCGCAGCTGATCGTCGACTTCGATATAGCCGCGGGAATTGGTGGCCACGCCTGCCTTGTCGAGACCAAGATCGTCCGTGTTCGGCCGTCGTCCGATCGCGAGCAAGAGGTGAGAACCGATGATCTGCGACTTTGCCCCTCCACTCTCTAGGGTGACGGCGATGTCGTTGCCGTGTTTGCCCACCGCCACCACCTTGCTGTTGACGCGGACGTCGATCTTTTCATCCTTGAGGATTTCGGCAATGGCGCGCGAGACATCCTCGTCCTCGCGGACGATCAAATGCGCCGCAAGCTCGACGACCGTGACCTCGCTTCCAAAGCGGCGATAAATTTGCGCAAATTCGAGCCCCACATAGCTCCCGCCGAGCACGATGAGGTGCGGCGGCAGAAAATCCACATCCATCATGGAGCTGTTGGTGAGGTACGGGATTTGATCGAGTCCGGGGATGGGCGGTATCACTGCCCTGCCGCCCACGTTGATAAAAACCTTGTCAGCGCTGAGAGCCTCATCACCGACTTGCACGCGCTTGGGTCCGACGAAGCGGCCGTGACCTTCGAGCACCGTACATCCTTTCAGCTGCTTCAACGATCGCTCGACCCCCCGGCGCGACGGGAGCGAAATGGCGTCCTTGCGCGCCTTCACCGCCTTCATATCTACGCCGACCGGACCACCGATGGTCACGCCGTAATCGGCGGCGCGACGTGCGAGGTACGCCGCATAGGCGCTCGCGACCAAAGCCTTGGTCGGGGTGCAGCCAGTGTTGACGCAAGTACCGCCGAAAAACTTCCGCTCGATGACAGCAACCTTCCAGTCCTCAGCCACCAGTCGCCGCGCCAAAGCCGGCCCAGCCTGCCCCGTGCCGATGATGATCGCGTCATACTCCGCCATAACCGACCTCTCGTTTCGCAGCGGCCGTCACCTCCAAGCCGGAATCACGGCGTCTCGGCCAAATCGAGACGTGGCATCAGCGCCGATTTCGCCCGCAGATTGGGTGGCGTGCGCTGACCGATTTTAGAGGCGGGTGCGCCTCAACGCCCGGGCCCCGAATCAATTACCTCGACAGAAAAAGCCGCACGTTGCGATGACGCGCGGTTAATGGCCGGCGGCATGTGCCGCGCTCGCTCCGGCCGAACCCCACACATAAATGCAGGAAAACAAGAAGATCCACACGACGTCGACGAAATGCCAATACCAGGCGGCGAATTCAAAACCGAGATGCTGCGTGGGCGTAAAGTGTCCGAGATAAGCACGGAGCAGGCAGACGATCAGGAAGGTCGAGCCGATGATCACATGCGCGCCATGGAAGCCGGTCGCCATAAAGAATGTGGCGCCGTAGATGTTGCCGCTGTAATTGAACCCTGCGTGGCTATACTCATAGGCCTGAACGCAGGTGAATGCCAATCCAAGCGCGATGGTGAGAATTAGACCCCACTTGAGCCCTTGCCGGTCGTTCTCCAGAAGCGCGTGATGGGCCCAAGTCACCGTCGTGCCGGAGGTGAGTAGGATGAGCGTATTGAGCAGAGGCAGGTGCCAGGGATCGAACGTCTCGATTCCCTTTGGCGGCCATACCCCGCCGAACAGCTGCTCGCGCGTGATCTGCTGCACGTCGGCCGGGAACAGCGCACTGTTGAAATAGGCCCAGAACCACGCCACGAAAAACATCACCTCGGAGGCGATGAACAGAATCATGCCGTAGCGGTGGGAGATCTGGACGACGCGGGTGTGGTAACCCTCATAGGTGGCTTCGCGGGCCACGTCGGTCCACCACCCGATCATCGTATAGGCGATGCCGATTACGCCGACGCCGAAGATATATGGCGCCGCCGCGAACATGTGGTGCATCCAGGCAATTCCCCCGAATGCACTCACAAATGCCGACACCGCGCCGACCGCCGGCCAAGGGCTCGGGGCGACGAGATGGTAGTCATGGTGCGGCTTGGCGTGAGCTTCGGCCATCTTGAGTTTCTCCATTCCGCCGCGAGGCAGCTAAGGCGCTCGTTTCCTGTGCGCTGTTTCAGCTTCGTCCGGCCGCTGCACCGTTCTCTCCTCGCGCCGGCTCAGCTTGGCGCGCCGGATACATGGTGTAGGAGAGCGTGATGGTCTCGACACCGTCCTGCTCCGAATCCTTCACGAGGTCCGGGGCGACGAAGAAGACCACCGCCATATCACGTGTTTCGCCAGCCTTGAGCCGCTGATCGGTAAAGCAGAAACAGTTGATCTTCGAGAAGTACGCACCGGCGGTGGGCGGCGAGACGTTATAGGAGGCAATTCCCACCGTCTCGCGCGCCGATTCGTTGACGACGCGATAGCTGACGGTCACCACCTCGCCGACTTTGACCTCGATTGAATTCTGCTCCGGCTCGAAGCGCCAGGGCAGCCCGCCGGCGACGTTGGCGTCGAAACGCACCTTGAGCTTGCGGTCCAGAATATCAGCGGGGGCGCCGGTGGCGACCTGAGGTGTGCCGCCGAATCCGGTCGTTCGACAGAACCAGTTGTAGAGCGGCACAGCCGCATAGGCGGCGCCGATCATCGCCGCGACGAAAACCCCGCATGCGGCCGCGACCAGAACATCGCGCCGCCGTTGCGAGGAGCTCCTTGACATACCCATGGCGATTACAACGGCC
This sequence comes from Xanthobacteraceae bacterium, assembly GCA_035693615.1. GTDB lineage: Bacteria > Pseudomonadota > Alphaproteobacteria > Rhizobiales > Xanthobacteraceae > VAZQ01. The sequence goes on along the minus strand of DASSGH010000076.1, from coordinate 549 downwards.
GGTTCAGTACGGCAGGTCCTTTCACGAGCGTGACGATATAAAACAGTATGACTAGCGCTCCAAGCGCGAGCGCAATCGCGATCGACCGCGCCCGCCGCGTGCGCTTCTGTTCCTCACTGAGAACGATTCGCTGTGGCTTCTCCTCCATGTCATCACCATCAAGCGCCGCATTCCTAGCCCACTACGCGCGCATCGATCAGCAGGACCGCGAACAGGAGGAATAGGTAGAGGATCGAAAATGCGAAAAGATGATGCGCGGCGCGGTCCTTGTGCTCGCCTTCGCCTTGTTTGCACACTCGCCACGCGAACACGACCATCAGTGCCCCGGCGACGAGCGCAATCACCCCAGAGAGCGCATGTGCATAGCCAAAAAGCCATGGCGTCGCGCCGATAGGCACGAGGAGGAGGGAATAACACAGGATGTGCCGCCGTGTTGCCTCTGGTCCGGCAACGACGGGAAGCATCGGAAGTCGAGCCCGGGCGTAGTCGTCGACGCGAACGAGCGATAAGGCCCAAAAATGCGGGGGCGTCCAGAAGAAGATGATGAGG
>DASSGH010000075.1:0-67890 GCA_035693615.1 Xanthobacteraceae bacterium | reverse complement strand
ATGCTGCCCCTGCCAGTGCCTCAGCAGGGGGGATCGACTGAAGCCCTGAATTCCTTCCTCAATCTTGCGAGCCGCGATGACTTCGTATTGATCGTCGCCTGGTTGCTGGGGACGTTGCGATCCAGTGGCCCCTACCCCCTCTAGGCGATCTCGGGCGAGCAGGGCTCGGCCAAGACCGTCCTCTCCAAGCTGCTCAAGGCTCTGATCGACCCCAATGCTGCCCCCGTGCGGTCACTCTCGCGCGAGGAGCGCGAGCTAATGATTGCCGCCAATAACGGCTACCTGCTCGCCTTCGACAACGTCTCCGGCTTGCCCATTTGGCTCTCCGATGCGCTCTGCCGGCTCGCCAGCGGCGGCAGTTTCGCCGTACGGCAGCTCTATACCGACGACGAGGAGGTGTTATTTGAAGCGGCGCGCCCAATCCTCTTGAACGGCATCGAGGATGTTATCAGCCGACCGGATCTAGCCGACCGCGCAATGTTTTTGACCTTGACGCCGATTGGAGAAAAGCAACGACGTTCCGAGGCCGAGCTCTGGCACGAATTTGAGATTGCGCGACCGCGTATCCTGGGCGCGATGTTTGATGCAGTCGCGGTGGGCTTGCGGGAGATACCCCGCGTTCGACTCCAACGATTGCCGCGGATGGCCGACTTTTCCAAGTGGGCGACGGCCTGTGAAACCGCATTCTGGCCCGCGGGGACCTTCGCTCGCGCCTACGCGGCCAATCGCAGGGCCGCAATCGAGGACATAATCGATGGCGATCCAGTCGCCGCCCTGGTGCGGGACATCATGGCCGAGCGCAACTTATGGACGGGCAGTGCCGCCGAGCTTTGGCGGGCCGGCGCCCCCCACAGCAGCCATGACCTTTTGAGCGAGCGCACTGGCTGGCCCAAAAATCCCCGCGCACTCGCTGGCGGCTTGCGTCGCGCGCAGACGTTCCTGCGGGCACTGGGCATCGACATTGCCTTCAGCCGGGAAGGCCGGGCCGGAAGCAGGATCATTAGGATACGAGCAACTCAGGAAAATACCGTCAGTACCGTCAGCAGCGTCTGCGAGCAGCCTGCACCGCGACTGGCCCGTGACGTTTGCGACGACGACTCTCGCTCACATTTAGTCGCCCGGTACCCGGTGGAGCCGGCCTGTGTCACGACCGCTAACGATGCTGACGGTGCTGACGCAAATGCCCGCCTTCCGGTTAATCGAAGTGAACGCTTGAACCCTCAGCCAGCGGGCGCTTGCGGCAACCTCGACGTGCACTAGAAGGTCAGCCGCCGGCTCATAAGGGATGGCTTCACAGTTCAATCATGCCGTCCCGATCTTGAAAGGGCACGGCAGCGACCTTAGGAAAAGCTATCCGAGCTTAAACGCGAAGCTGCACGTCAAGGCCGCACGATGTCCGAACTAGTCGAGACCGCATTGCGCCTGTTGCTCTGCTCTCAACGAAAGCGAGGGAGAATCCCTGCCCTACCAAAGTTCCGCAGCGGCGGAGCACTCGTCGATGTTGCCGACCGCGATGCGCTGTACCACGCCATGGAAGGTCGCTAGTGCTCGCCGTCGACACCAATGTACTTGGTCTACGCCGCCGATGCGGCCTCGCAATTTCATACCGCCTGCCGTGACTGGCTCGAGCGCCAACGGGCGCGAGCGGATGCTTGGTACACTACTTGGGCGATCCTCTATGACTTTCTGCGCGTGACAACACACGCTCGGGTCATGCGACGGCCGTGGAGCGCATGGCGGCGTGGAATTTCGTTGCGGCGCTGCTTGCCTCGCCAGGCCTCTTAGTTCTTGTCCCGACAGAACGGCACGCGGACGTCGCGGAGGAGTGTCATTTTGGAGCTGCCGCATCTCGCCGGCAATCTGCTCCACGACGCGCACACGGCCATTCTTATGCGTGAACACGGCATCGGGGCGAATTTGCACCCGCGACACCGATTTCAATCAATTCCCGTTCCTCGAAGTGATCGATCCCCTTCGCCCCTAGTACAGCTTGCAAAACCTGAGGCGAATTCGACCGCTACCCATCAATAAGGTAGCCTATTATGCAGAATGGAGCCGGGACGGTCCGGGTATCGGCCCTGCACAAACCATTGTCGGGCCATCAGGCGGCCGCGGCGGTGGGACCGTTTGGCGGCTCGATCGACTACGCCCGCCCGGATTTCGACTTTCGACGGCCATCCTCGACAGCGATGATGTGTTCCTTCCATCGCTGCCAGGCGGCGAGGCGAGCTTCGCGTGAGGCACCGATTTGGCGGCGACGCGACGCCAACAATATCTCTTGGACATCACTAAATATTTTGCAGGAATTTCAGCGAATGCAGCACTAACTTCCGAAGCTGCCTCCGCTCTTCAATCGCTGCTTTCGTGTGCAGGCCGTGTTTGAGCGCGTTTTTATTTCCCTTCGGTGCTCCCGACCCCGGTGCGCCCCCATGCATCCGACAACGCTTCTTGCCGCCTACCGCTGGCGACATGCAGCGCTTGCCTGAACGAGTCTTGGCCCCGCAGCGCAGGCTCGACAGCATCGGACCCGTGTTACGCGGATGATCACCGGTCATTTGCTGGCTTCCGTTTGAGTGGAACCGGAGCAGTCGCGCGTTCACCTAAGATCGGCATTGGAGGTTCCTGCGCATTCGGCAGTGCGGGTGGTGAATTCGCAGCCTTGGCCCGCGCGGTTTCGCGTTGGGTCTGCGTCACGTTGCCGACGATCGCTTGGCCGCCTTCGCTGACAGACACATGTTGTACAGTGACCTTCTGCTCGCCGCCGGTGCGATAGCGCTTAAGAGCTTCCATTTGACTGACGAATGTCCGGGTGAGTTTGTTGAAGGCCCGCTCGGCGCTGTCCTGTTGGGGTATATTCTCGACTTGGCCTAGTCGTTGAGCCATCTTCATGCTCGCCGTGTGTACGGACGCCATTTGCGCGGCCAGCATGGCCTCGATCTGATCCCTCGGCTGAACACCTTTCACGACAGAAAGCATGAAATTGAGTGCGCGCTCATCAATTTGAGCTCCTTGCGAACCAGCACTCACCAGTTGATGGAGAATGCCCTGGTAGAAGTCGGGATCAGCCGTGCCGAGCGCGTCCATCAGGAGCATTTGGCCGGCGGACTGATTTGGATGGTCGGGCGAGATCCTTACGCCTTGCTTTTCGTTCAGGACTTTGAGCCGCGGTGCCGTGTTGGCAGCACTTCGGGCGAGAAATTTTCCAATCGCAGTGCGTTCCTGCGGGGACAGCTCGCGTTTCGCGGCATTTGGCTCGGATTTCTTGTTGCTCATGTGAGGCCTCTTGGAATCGGGAAATTACCAAAAAAGTGTCGTTAACCACAAGCCAAAGGAGTACTTTGCATGGGGTTGTTTTTCAATTTTTTATAGCCCCCCAGGGGGGCCTCCCTTTTGTGGCACTTTCGCGGAAGCAAGCCGGCATCGTCATGACAGTGAAAACGGGCGGCCGAGCCCGGACCGGCGGCGCGCTTGCTCCGCTGGTTCGATAGCCCGTCCACACCTTTGGTCATTGCGCGCCCCTGGCTCGCCCAATACACTGAGTGGCAACCGCTTGGACCATGGATTCTGCAGCAATCCCCGCTTAATAACGCAGGGCTGGAAACATGAACATCCGCGAAACCGCGCCTCGGATCACCGAGCTCGAGAAGATTTCTACGCGCACCGACACCCGCGATTATCTCGCCAAGGCGGGGCCGACCACGGAGAAGCTCAAGGACTGGCTCATCGTCGACGTCGATGCTCACGTCAACGAAACGGCGTTCTGGTCGGAAGTCACCGACCGCATCGACAACGAAGTCCTGCGCTACATCGCCGAGGCGTTCCGCGACCGCGGCCCCGCGCCCGGCTTGTTGAACTTCAACGGGCCGCTCTATCAGGACGTGGCCGGCCGCATCATGCATCAGCAGAAGTTGGCCGAGCCGACGCCGCCGGGGTTGCACCGTCAGGTGCAGCTCACGCAACGGGCGATGGAAGCGCTGGGCATCGACTACATGGTGGTGTTCCCCACGCCCATGCTGTCGCTCGGCATGCATCCGCAGGTCGACGTCGAAGTGGCGCTCGGCAATGCTTATAATCGCTGGTTGATCGAGGAAATCCTGCCGCAGGACAAGCGGCAAAAGGCGTTGCTCTACCTGCCGTTCAACGATCCCGACGCCTGCGTGGACACGGTCGAGCGCTTCGGCGACGCGCCCGGCGTGGTCGGCTTCTCCGTCACCTCGACCCGGCACAAGCCGGTTTGGCACAATTCCTATATGCGGCTCTACGCGGCGCTCGAGGAGGCGGGCAAGCCGCTCGGCTTCCACGCCGGCTTCAGCTGGGCCGATCCGTCGTTCCAGCAGCTCAACCGCTTCATCGGCATGCACTCACTGTCGTTTGCGCACTTCAACATGATCCACATGACCAATTGGGTGCTCAACGGCCTGCCGGAGCGCTTCCCCAAGCTCAAGGTGATCTGGATCGAGAGCGGGCTTGCCTGGGTTCCGTTCGTCATGCAGCGGCTCGACTCCGAATACATGATGCGCACGTCGGAGTGTCCGCTGCTCAAGCGCAAGCCGAGCGAGTACATCCAGGAGATGTACTTCACCAGCCAGCCGCTCGAGCGCAGCAACATGAAGCTCACGCAAGCGACGTTCGAAGCGATCAGGGCCGACAGCCAACTCCTCTATGCCTCGGACTGGCCGCATTGGGACTTCGACGCGCCCAGCTCGATCACCAAGTTGCCGTTCCTGAAGGAAGAGGCCAAGCGCAACATCCTCGGGCTCAACGCCGCGCGGCTGTTCGGGCTCGAAGTGCCGGCGGCGAAGACGGGCGTGAAGAAATCGCCGCAGCCGGTCGCTGTCCCGGCCGAATGAGCACGAGGCCGGGCGGCCTGAGGTCGGCATGAGTTCATCCGCGGCCAGGAGCGATACGGCCGGTGCCGATTGCGGCGCGGCGTTTTGCGCATCGGTCGACGAGGCGCTCAAGAACGGCCGGCCGGATGCGGTGTCTGACGAAAATCTGCAGCATGTGCTCTCTGCCGCCGTTCGGCTCTATGCCGCCAAATCGGAAGAGCCTGGGCGGGTGCTTGCCCCGTTCGGCGACCGGCCCGTGAATGCGACGGAGGCAGTGACGGCGATCTGCGCGTTCATGCGCGCGGCCGATCTCAACTTCTTCGATCTGCAAATGTGGTACCGGCGCGGGGAGCGCGAGTGATCGGGCAAGCAAGGGTGAGGCGATGAACGAGATCATGGTGGGCGAGCTCAGCGAGTTCGTGGAAGGGGGCTATCGCGTGTTGCGAGTCGACGCGTTCGAAGTCGGAATTTTCCGCGAAGGCGACCGCCTCGTCGCCTATGAGAATCATTGCCCGCACGACGGCGGCCCGGTCTGTCAGGGAAAGGTGATCCCGCGCGTCGAGGAAGAGCTTGCGGCGGACCAGACCAGCCGCGGCCTTCGTTTCTCCAAGAGGCGCAACATCGTCTGTCCCTGGCACGGTTGGGAATTCGACCTCGAGACGGGCCGCCACTGCGGCGATCCGAAATATCGTCTGCGGCCGGTCGACGTGAAGGTGCGCGACAACCGAGTCTATGTCAGCGTGCCGCCGGCCGCCTGAGATCGGCCTCATGTCTTGCGCGCGCTCCTCAGGCTGAGGGCGGCTCGCGCGCTGTTCCGCGGAACCATTCCTTCATGACCGAGTCCCGGCTCGAGCTGAGCATCGCGCTTTCCGACAACGAGCGTACGCGGCCGCTGATCGAAGGCCGGGTCGTCCCGCAGGGGATCAAGCCGGTCATTACGGTGGTGCATCCGTCCGAGATGTTTTGGCGGCAGCTGCGCTTCGCCGAGTTCGACGTGTCGGAAATGTCGATGTCCTCGCTCATCATCGCCACCTCGCGCGGCGACACGCGCTGGGTCGCGATCCCCGTGTTCACCATGCGCAAGTTCTTCCATACCAGCATCATGGTGCGCAGGGATTCCACCATCGCGGCGCCGGCCGATCTGCGCGGCAAACGCATCGGCGTGCCGGAATATCAGCAAACCTGGGCGATCTGGTCGCGCGGCGTCCTGCAGCACGAATTCGGCGTGCACGCGCGCGACATCGAATGGTTCATGGAGCGCAACCCGGAGAAAAGCCACGGCGGCGCGACCGGCTTTAGCCCGCCTGGCGTCCGGCTGCACTATATCGCGCCCAACACCAATATCGGCGAGATGCTCGTGCGCGGCGAGCTCGACGGCGCGCTGCTTTATCTCGTCCATCCGAATCTGATCGACCGCAGCACGCTCGATGTGTCGGGGGTGACGCGCCATCTGTTTCCCGACCCCGCCGCCGAAGGCCGCCGCTTCTACGCCAAGACCGGGCTGTTTCCGATCAATCACACGGTCGTGGTGCGGCGCTCGCTGCTCGAGCGCCATCCCTGGGTTCCGCTGAACCTTTATGCGGCGTTCGTCGCGGCCAAGGAGGAGATCGCGCGCTACGGCCAATCCTATCTGCATTGGTATTTCGAAACCGGATTGCTGGACGACAGCGTCCAGCGCGCGTTGGGCGCCCATGATCCGCTGGCGTACGGCTTCAAGGCATCCCGCGCGGTGCTCGACACGATCGCTCAATACGTGCACGAGCAGGGGCTGAGCGAACGCCGCGTCAAGGTCGAGGAATTGTTCGTTCCCAGCACGCTCGACATGTGAGGGCGTCGGGTGATGCGCCGCTGATGCAGCGTTTTCGGTGGGACCGAGTTCGCCGCACGGCCACCGGCGAGCAATGTGGAGCTGTCAAGCGTGCGCAAAGGCTATGACTACGTGATCGTCGGCGGCGGATCGGCCGGCTGCGTGTTGGCCAATCGGTTGAGCGAGGATGACGCCGCGCGCGTGCTCCTGCTCGAAGCGGGCGGGCGTGATCTCAATCCGCTGATCCACATCCCGCTCGGCATGGGCAAGATGCACGAGTACGACATGTTCAACTGGGGCTACCACACCGAGCCCGAGCCGAACATGAACGGCCGCAAGATCGAGGCGATGCGCGGCAAAGTGTTGGGCGGCTCGTCCTCGATCAACGTCATGGCGTACACGCGCGGCCATCGCGGCGACTATGACCGCTGGGCGCAGAAGGGCGCGCGCGGCTGGTCCTACGCTGACGTCCTGCCCTACTTCAAGCGCTGCGAGCGATGGGCAGGCGGCGAGAATCGCTGGCGCGGCGGCGCAGGGCCGGTCGGTACCGAATACGCCAAAACCGCCGACCCGCTCTACGACGCCTGGCTGCAAGCGGCGTTGGCGGCGGGATTGCCAGTGACCGACGACTACAACGGCAAGCAGCAGGAAGGTTTTGGTCGCGGCCAATACACCATCCGCGACGGCTATCGCTCCTCGGCCGCGAGCGCGTATCTGCGTCCGGCGAGGCGGCGGCCCAATCTCGACGTGGCGACCCGGGCGCATGCGACGCGCGTGTTGATGCGGGGCACGCGCGCAACCGGGGTCGAATACCGCAAGGGTGGCCGCGTAGTCGAGGTCGAAGCGGCGCGGGAAGTGATCCTCTGCGGCGGCGCGTTCAACAGCCCGCCGCTGCTCATGCTCTCAGGCGTCGGCCCGGCCGCGCATCTGCGCGCGCTAGGCATCGAGCCGGTCGCGGATTTGCCGGTCGGCAAGAATCTGCAGGACCACGTGGCGGTGATCGTGTTTTTTCGCCGCTTGGACGACAGCACGTTCCTCAAGCAGATGCGTTTCGACCGCATGGCCCTCGCCATGGTCCGCGCCTATTTGTTCGGCACCGGCCCAGGGACGGTGGTGCCCGGCGGATTGCACGCCTTCATCAAGACGCGGCCCGAGATCGCGGTGCCCGACATCGAGTTCATGTTCCGCGGCGCGCCGGCGGCAGCGCATCTGTGGTTTCCGCTGATTCGGCCCGCCTACGCCGACGGCTACGGCATTCGCCCGACGATCTTGCATCCGGACAGCCGCGGCGAAATCCTCCTGCGCTCGGCCGATCCGCGCGAGCCTCCGCGCATCATCTATAAATTCTTTTCCGCCCCGAACGACCTGCCGCGCCTGCGCGAAGGGGTCAAGCTCGCCCGCCACGTCGCCTCTCAGAAACCGATGGCGCCCTATCGCGGCGACGAAACCTCGCCCGGCGAGAGCGTGAAGAGCGACGCCGAAATCGAAGCTTGGATCAGGAGCACCGCGATCACCGCGCATCATCCGTGCGGCACCTGCGCCATGGGAATGGGACCCGATACGGTCACCGACCCGCAGCTGCGCGTGCACGGGATCGAGGGCCTACGCGTGGTCGATGCCTCGGTCATGCCCGATCTCGTCTCGGCGCACATCAATGCCTGCGTGCTGATGATTGCGGAGAAGGCCGCCGACATGATCCGCGGCAAGCCGCCGCTTCCCGCCGCCGATGATGCGTGATCTGCCGTGCCGGCAGACGGCAGGGCGAGCCCGCTGCGCCGAACGACTGATGCAGGACTGTGGGGCAGCTGCGCAGTTGAATGACTTCCCCGCGTGTCAGCGCGGCGATAATATTGCCCCACAGCTGGATTGAGCCGGTGCGGCCGTAGCGCCGCCGCGCATGACCATCAAGGGAGAAACGCCATGGCACGAAAACATCCGCGTCCGCAGGTGAGTCGGCGCAAGTTCCTGGCCGGAGTCGCGGTGGCGGGCGCGGCGAGCGCGGTGCCGCCGGCGCAGGCTGCGACCACGGAGTCCACGACCGCCGCGCCGCGACGGCCTTCCGCGTTGCCGCCCACGATGCACGTGGCGGCGGCCGAGAGCGGAACGCCGAAGGACTTGGCGGGAGCGCGGATCGGCGGCGTAGCCGGCTCAGACTTCATGGTCGACGTCATCAAGACCCTCGATATCAAATATCTGCCGTCGAACCCCGCATCAAGCTTCCGCGGCATCCACGAGTCGCTGATCAACTACGGCGGCAACAAGATGCCGGAATTTCTCACCTGCGCGCACGAGGAATCCGCGGTCGCCATGGCGCACGGTTACTTCAAGGTGGCCGGCAAGCCGCTGATGACGCTCTGTCACGGCACGGTCGGCCTGCAGCATGCAGCGATGGCCGTCTACAACGCCTGGTGCGATCGCGTGCCCTTGATCGTGGTCGGCGGCAACGATCTCGATGCTGCGCATCGGCCGCCGGGCGTGCCGACCATTCATTCCGCGCAGGACATCAACGCGATAGTGCGCGATTTCACCAAGTGGGACGACACGCCGGTCTCGCTCCAGCATTTCGCGCAGTCCTTCGTTCGCGCGTATAAGATTGCGATGACCCCGCCCTATGGACCGGTCGCCATCTCGCTCGATGCCGGGTTGCAGCAGGAGCCGATGCGTGACAACGGTGAAAAGCTCTACATCCCCCGCTACGTTCCGTCCTCTCCGCCGCAGGGCGACAGCGGCGCCGTGAAAGAGGCGGCGCGGCTTCTCGCCAATGCGCAGAACCCGGTGATCGTCGCCGATCGTGCGGCGCGCAGCGAGAACGGCGTGCGGCTCTTGGTCGAGTTGGCAGAGCTTCTGCAAGCGCAAGTCATCGACCAGGGCGGCCGGATGAACTTCCCCAACACGCATTATCTGCACCGTCCGCCTACCGCGGTCGGCAACGCCGACGTCGTCCTCGGCCTCGAGCTGACCGACTTCTGGGCGACCGTGAACGCCTATATCGACAACGGCGAGCACGGCATCGGGATCAATACCAGCAGGGTCAAACCCGAGACCAAGCTCATCAGCATCAACGCTTCGGAGCTGCTGACCAAAGCGAACTATCAGGACTTCCAGCGCTTCCAGTCAGTGGACGTGTCGATGCCTGCCGATGCCGAAGCGACGCTTCCCGCCTTGATCGAGGCGGTGAAGGCGGCGATCGCGAGCGACCGCAGGGCGGCAATTGAAAAGCGCGGCGAGGCCGCCAAGAAAGCGTTTGCCGACGGGCGCGAGCGCACCAGGCAGGCTGCGGCGCTGGCCTGGGATGCAAGCCCAATTTCCACGGCCCGCATGTCGATGGAAATCTGGGGGCATATCAAGGACCTGGATTGGTCGCTGGTGTCGGTATCCGGCGTTGGCTTCAACTGGCCGAACCGATTGTGGCCGATGGAGAAGCATTACCGTTATCTCGGCGCATCCGGCGGCTATGGCGTGGGATACGGCGCGCCGGCCTCAGTCGGCGCCGCGCTTGCCAACCGCGATCTCGGCCGCTTCTCCGTCAATATCCAGGCCGACGGCGATCTCATGTACGCGCCGGGCGTACTGTGGACCGCCGCGCGGCACAACATTCCGCAGCTGGCCGTGATGTTCAACAACCGCGGCTATCATCAAGAGGTGATGCACGTCCAGCGGCTGTCCAACTTCCGCAATCGCGTGGCTAATCTCGGCAACGACATGGGGCCGATCGGCACCAGCATCCAGAATCCGGACATCGAGTACCATAAGCTCGCGGAGTCGATGGGCTGGTGGGCGCAGGGGCCGATCAAGGATCCGGCGGAGCTCGGACCGGCGATCAAGGAGGCGGTCGCGGTGGTGAAATCCGGCCAGCCCGCGCTGCTCAACGTCTGGACGCAGCCGCGCTAGGAGGTCATCCAATGCGTGGTGTTCTTGGATTAGGGCCGGCGGTGCTCGCAGCCGGCCTCCTCCTGAGCAGCGGCAGTGCTATTGCTGCCTCGGCGGAAAAGGGTAAGGCAGCGTTTATCCAGCACGGCTGCTGGCAGTGTCACGGCACCGAGGGCCAAGGCGGGCAGGCCGGCGCCAGGCTTGCGCCGGATCCGATGCCGCTTGAGACATTCACCGCGTTCGTGCGCACCAGCAATCGCGCCATGCCGCCGTATCCGGAGGCGGTGCTCTCGAACGAGGATCTCGCCGATATCCACGCCTACCTGCAGGCGATCCCGAAGCGGGCAGACTACAAGGACATTCCCCTGCTCAACCAGTAGCGGAGCAGACGCCCTCATCCTGAGGAGCGCGCCCTAAAGATGTAAGCACAACAAGTGAGACTCGCGTGCGCGCGCGTCTCGAAGGATGAGGGCGGCCTCATGCTTCGAGACGCATCGCAGCGCCGGCCGCTTGCGCATACAGCATAGATTTGGACGCGCTGCGGTGCTCCTCAGCCTGAGGCCAACAGGGTCGCTCGTCTGGAGATCTATGACCTGCGCTCACAGGTCGAGCACCAACCGCTCGCTTTTGCAGCCGGCACAGCAGATCATCACCTTGGTATTGGAGGCCTGCTCCTCCTCGGTGAGGATCGCGTCGTGGTGCTCGGGGGTGCCGGAAATCACCCGCTGCTCGCAAGCACCGCAGATGCCGAGTTCGCAGGAGTAGTCGACGTCTACGCCGGCATCGAGCAGCACCTGCAGAATGCTCTTGCCCGCGGGAATGACGAATTCCTGTCCGGAGCGCGCCAGCTCGACCACGAACCCGCCTCTCTTCTCCTCCGCCCCCGGCTTGGGCGTGAAATACTCGACGTGGATCTGCCCGCGCGGCCAATCCGCGGTCGCCGCCTCGAACGCATGCAGCATCGGCATCGGTCCGCAGCAATAGAGGTGCGCGTCCCGCGGCGCCGCGCTGACGATCGGCTTGATGTCGAGGACCTTGTCGCCGTTCTCGTCGTCGAAATGGAATTGGGTGTGCCCGATTGCCTCGAGCCCCTGCAGAAAAGCCGTGTCGGCGCGCGAACGGCAGGCGTAGTGAAGCTTGAAGGAGCGGCCGAGCTTGTGCAGCCGCTGCACCATGCACCAGATCGGGGTGATGCCGATGCCGCCCGCCAGCAGCACGACGTGGCCGGCGTCCTCCACCAGGGGGAAATTATTGCGCGGCGCGCTGATCTTGAGGGTGCGGCCGACGCGCAGTTCGTCGTGCACGTAGCGCGAGCCGCCGCGGCTCGCGGGATCGCGCTTGACGGTGACGGAGTAGCTTGAAGGATCAGGCTCGGCCCTGATCAGCGAGTATTGGCGGATCAATCCGTTCGGCAGATGCAGATCGATATGCGCGCCCGGCTCGTAGGCCGGCAGCGGCCTTCCGTCGAGCGGCGCGAACTCATAGAGGTGCGTGTCACGCGCCGCGTAGCGGATGGCGGTGACGCGCACGTCGATGAGGCCGTCGGCGCTGGTTGCCGGCATCGCCTCGCCGGGCGCGGCCGTCGCTGTAGACAACGATGTTTCTCCCTGCGGCAGCGCTGGCGTCATCGGCCACGCAAGCCCGTTTGTCAATTATCGGCCATGAGATATGGTCTGCGCGCGGGCAATCCAAGTCGCGGAAAAATCAACTGAATCCCACGCAAGGGCGGCCGGGCGTCATGCCCATCGTTGCGCGCGTCGTCATCGTCACCGGTTCAAGATCGATCGAGCGGCGCGCCGCCATGGGGAGCGCACGCAAGCCGAGCTTGCGCAGGGTTGCCCCTGCGCTGCCCAAGTCTGCGGAATGACGATCAGGCGGCGGCGGCGAGATTGCCGAAGCGAGCGAGATTCTCCCGCTGCTTGTCGTTGCGCGGCGGCAGCTTGAACAGCCGCGCTGCGGTGCCGCCGAGGATATTGTGCTTGGCCTTCTCCGAGAGGAAGGGCAGATCGTAGATCGTGGACGGCAGATCGAAATCCCAGTGCGGATAATCCGAGGAGTAAAGGAGCTGCGTTTCGGCGTTGATCATGCGGAACGTGCATTCCATCGCCTGACGATCCTGAATCTCCATCGGTTGCGAGGAATAGTACATGTCGCGCATGTAGTCGGAGGGCTTCTTTTTCAACAGCGGGGCTTCCGACGGTCGCATCATGAATTCGTGGTCGAGCCGCTGCATCAGGAACGGAATCCAAGCGAGTCCCGATTCGATCCAAATCACCGGCAGCTTGGGGAAGCGCTCGCCCATCCCGTTGATCACCCAATTGGTGCAATGCAGGATGTTGTAGAAGGTGAAGCCGAGCGCGTGCACCGACAGGAAGCGGTTACAGGCGCGGAACACCGGTTCGTTCCAGTTCGGGCCTGAATGGAAGGCAAGGGCGAGCCCGCGCTCCTCCATGGTGCGATAAAGCCGCATATAGACGTTGTCGTTCACCTGCAGGTGCCGCACCGTGGTGACCATGAAGCCGGTCACGCCCGGCCGGGCGCCGAAGGTCTCGACCTGCCGCACGCATGCGTCGGGATCGGAAAACGGCAAGCACAGCATGGAGTACATGCGGCCGCCGGATTCCGGCAGGACCTTCTCAGTGACCCAGCGGTTGTAGGCCCAGCAAAGATCGGATTCCATCTCCTTCTGCGGATGCATGCCGATATTGAGCATGCCGGTCGGGAACAGGCAGGAATAATCGACGCTCATCGCGTCCATCCAGCGTTCGCCGAGCTGCACATCGCGATGCTTGCCGCCCTGCTCCGTCTTTTCCGAGCGCCGCAGCGGATAGCGCGTCACCCGACCGCCCATGTCCTGGATGAATCCCGCATTGGTCGGCACGACGGCGCCGCGGTCGGTCATGCCGCGCCCGCCCATCGTCCACTGGCGGAAAACGTCGTTTTCCATATAGGGCAGGATGTCGTTGTAGTGCTCGTTTTCGTAATGGTGCGCATCCACATCGACGATCATAATGTCATCGAGCTTGCGCTGGGCCGCCTGCTTGCGTGCATGCGCGAGAAGCCTGGTGGTGTTCAGCTCGTCGACCGATATGCGTCGGCCGCGTTCAGCGAGGAGGTCCATCTTCGTCTCCTGACGTTTCCAAAACCGCTTGCAATTCCGCGCGGGCGCACCCGCGCTCGACTCTAACGCCCGGTCCAGCTCTGCCACATGCCGAGCTCGAAGACGGCGAGATTGGCGGCTTTGAGCAGGCCGCTCGCCGTGATCATCACCTCGGTCGCGGTGGCGCCGCCGCGCTCGGGAAGCGGCAGCACCTGCTCCCCTGCTTCGACTTGCGCCGCGTAAGTCTTGCACGCCGCGGCCATCAACGCCTGCAGCGCCTCGGTGCTGAGCGCGTCGCGCCGGCCGCCGGCCAGCGCGCGTTCGAGTTCGGCCGCGAGCCGCTTCGCCTGCACCGAACTACCGTCGCCCTCGGCGGGTTTGCTGGCGGGCTTCGCCGCCTCGCGCCGCTGCACAGACTTGGCCGGCTTTGCAGCCGGTGGCGTGCGCATCGCCGCGCGCCGCGCGATCTTGGCCGTCCTAGGTGAGGACATAAACCTCATCCCCTTTCTCGACCACTTTGTATTTGCGCAGCTTGAGCTTGCGGTCCGACACGCATTCGCCGGTCTTCATGTCGTACTCGTAGCCATGCCACGGACACACGAAATGCATTTCGCTGTCGGAGAAATAGAGCCCTTGCGAAGTCTTGTCCGGCAACAAGCGCTCCTCAACCTTGGCGATGGTGAGACCTTCGCAGGCGGGGCCGCCTTGGTGCAGGCAGAAATTGCTGTAGGCGTAGAACTGGCCCTCGTGGCGGAATATGCCGATCTCGTTGTCTCCGGCGAAGATGATGCGGCGGTCACCGTCCTTGAATTCGGCGATCTTTCCGACGTACTGCTCGGCCATGCTG
The DNA here is from genome assembly GCA_035693615.1 of Xanthobacteraceae bacterium. Taxonomy (GTDB): domain Bacteria; phylum Pseudomonadota; class Alphaproteobacteria; order Rhizobiales; family Xanthobacteraceae; genus VAZQ01. The sequence continues at coordinate 53,437 of DASSGH010000075.1, read as the reverse complement.
CCACGCCTCCTGAACTCGTTTCCTTGGACGCAATGCTTTTTCTTTTTGGACGCCCGGCGCGCCTGCAGCCGCGACATCGCCGTCCACTGGCATTGGTATAATACAAATGTCTGCGTCTAACCAGCGGCAACCGCTGGCCTGCCCGCTCGCGCGCGATGGCTCGGAGCGGCGGGTTAAAATCGCATAAATCACGCCATCTTGGTGGTCAGCGTCCCGATCTTCTCGATCCAGATTCGGACGACGTCGCCGGCTTTGAGGAATTCCCCGCGCGCCGCGCCCACGCCGGCCGGCGTGCCGGTGAGAATCAGGTCACCCGGATGGAGCGTCATGCCGCTCGACAACTGGGCGATCTGCTCGGCGAGATTGAAGATCATGTGCTTGCTGTTGGAGTCCTGCTTGAGGACGTCGTTCACCCACAGCTTGAGGCCGAGACTTTGCGGATCGCCAATGTCGTCGGCGGGCACGATCCACGGGCCGAGCGGACAGGAGCCGTCGAACGTCTTGTGCTTGGTCCAGTCGGACTTGAACGGAGAGGTGTCGCTGATGTTGGCGCGGCGCCCGCGGTCGCGCGCGGAGAGGTCGTTGGCGGCGGTGTATCCGGCCACGTAACTGAGCGCCTTTTCCTGCGGCACGTCTTTCGCCGTCCTGCCGATCACGGCCGCGAGCTCGACCTCCCAATCCATCTCCTTCGACAGAGGGGAAATCTTCACCGTCGCGCCGGGATCGGCGAGCACGCGGGATGCCTTGAGGAAATGCCACGCCTTGAGCCCCTGGGTGTGCGGATCCGGCTCCGGCGGCCGGTTCATGCGCTGCGCCATTTCGGCGGCGTGATCGGCATAGTTGGCGCCGGCGCAGTAGATCGCCGAGGGCCAGCGCACCGGCGCCAGCAGCTTGGTGCGTCCGAGCGGCAAGGCTTTGACGCGGCTTTTTTTCGCGGCCGCGGCCGCTTTGCGCAGCACGCCTTTCGCCGTTCTCCAGTCCTCGAGGATGCCGAGCACGCTCGCGTAGGCGCTCTTGCCGGTGAGCTTGGCGGCATCGAAGACCTTGTCGTCGATTACCAGCCCAGCCCGGGGTCCGTCGGAAGCCTGATAGGTCGCGAGCTTGTAGCCGTCCATTTCCTTGCTCCCTCGTGCCACGCTGCTCGCGAAGCTTTCCCCGAATGCTGCAATCTTGTCGAGGGGCATAGGGCGGCTTGCCAAGCTTCGCGAACCGGGGCGAATCGGCCGCGTGGCCATGATCTGCAGACGACCCGATTGGGCTGACGCTAATGCTGAGAGCGGTTGCCGAAAGAGGCTCGAAGGTCCCCAGGGTTCGCGATCCGGCGCAATCGATTCCCTTGTTCAACTACCCTCGTTCAACCAGGCATCGGACTTCGACCAACTATGCTCACGTCCGCAACTCGGGCAGGTGGTCTGAGTGATGACAAATGGCAGGCTCCTAAAGTCATCATCCTCACAGCTCCGTTCGTTGTTAATCCAAAGGGAAGCGATGAGACAGACGAGCGACGCAACCGATGCAACGAGGATCAGTTCGAGGTTGCCCATGTGTTTGACTCTCGCCGTCGTGATCCGTTCCGGACAGACCCTCCGAATACACCGAGAGGGCGCGAGTACCGCCCTGTGCTCCGCAGAGCGGCCCCTCCTGGAAACTTAGGTGCGGGCGGATCGGACTTGCGACCGAAATCGACATGCACGACGTTGTGCTCCCGCCCGAGGACATAGCGGTTGCAAGCATTCATGGCAGAACACCTACTGAAGTGGCCGGCCTTGATCGCTGTCATCGTTGTGCGGACTTCGCCGACGGGAACGCAGACCAAACGGGCTCCGATAGCGGCCGCCGTTCGCCTGCTTATCGAGCTTTCGCAACGCTTCCATGATGTCGTCGAATCGGACAGGCGCCTTCGGCCCTGTTCGCAGCTCTGGCGCAGCCTCGATGGCGCAGGCATCCGATGCCCAGGATGCCAAGATAGCGCGCTTCTCATTGAGGGTCAGGTCAGGGTCGTTCACCACCTCGGACGGGTGATTGAATGCCTGGGCAGGATGCAGCAGTTCGTCGAGGTCAAAGTTCACACCATTTCCTTTCGTCATAACCTCCTCCCGAGCAAGGGGGGTGGACACGGTGCGGTGTCCACCGTCGCCAAATCACGCTCAAGCGGCCTTGCCGCTTCCTTTCGTTTCCAGTTTGGTGACGTTGCCGATGGCGATATTGCGGGGCTTCAGCTTGTCAGGAATGCGCCGCACTAGGTTGATGTGGAGTAGCCCGTTCTCGAAGGCAGCGCTCTCGACCTCGATGTAGTCGGCCAGGTCGAAGCGACGTTCGAACGAGCGCGCCGAGATGCCCTGATACAGGTACTCGACCTCGCCTTTGTCCTGCTTCTTGCCGGCTATCGTGAGCTGGTTGGCTTCCGCCGTGATGGTGATTTCATCGGGGGAAAACCCCGCAACCGCGATGTTAATTTGGAATTGATCCTCGTCCTTTCGAACGATGTCGTAGGGCGGGTACCCTTCGTTGGTATCCCGAGGCCGGTCGTTCAGGCGGTCGAAGAGGGTTTCAAAGCCGATGGCGGTGCGCGCAAACGGCGAGAAGTCGAATGTTCTCATAGCCACATCCTCCGTTGAGCAACATGGGTACGAGCTAGCGCCGGACACCGCCGGCGCCCGCATCAGGCCCCGTTCGGGCGCCTGACGGCCAGCGATCTAGGAAGACTGCATTCAATTTCAAGAGCACGCGGTCAGCCGGAAGATGAGCCGAGGCAAATTTTTCCTGCAGTTTAAGCGTTTCGCTGCACCGCGGCTCTGACCGCCACACTGGCGATGGATCGAGCTATAGTGGTGCTGATCCTGGGTGCGGCCATAGGACTTCGGGCCAGAGGGTGGGGATAGGGAAGGAGAAGACGCCATGATCAAACCAAGACGCATCGGCCACGCCACCTTCGAGACGCCCGACCTGGAAAAGGCGATCGCCTATTACGGCGAGTTCATGGGACTGGTTCTGGCCGAACGCGAAAAAGACCGCGCCTTCCTCGCCACCAAGGTCGGGCCGCTGGTGATCGAGCTCAACCAGGCCGATCGGGCGCACTGCACCAAACTGTCTTTCGAAGTCGCGCCCAACGCCGACTTCGGCGATTTGGCGCGGGAGCTGTCCACAGATGGCATCCGCAGCGAGTTGCGCAACGATTCCGTTCCCGGCATGGGCCAAGTGCTGTCGTTCAAGGACGATAAGGGAACGAGGATCGAGCTGTTCAAGGAATGGAAATATCTCACCAAGCACGCGCAGGTCGCCGGCATCGGGCCGCTGAAGCTCGGCCATGTCGCGTTCTTCACGCCCGATATCCAGCGAACCGTCGCGTTCTATGAGCGCGTGCTCGGCTTTCGCGTCTCCGATTGGATCGGCGACTTCTTCTGCTTCATGCGCTGCAATCCGGATCACCACACCGTGAACTTCTTCAGCGGGCCGAATGTGACGCTTCATCACATCGCCTTCGAGCTCAAGGACTTCATGCATCTGCAGAACTCGTGCGAGGTGATGGGGCAAAAGCGGGTGCCGATCATCTGGGGTCCGCTGCGGCACGGCCCCGGGCACAACGTCGCCACCTATCATCGCAACCAGGATGAACAAGTCGTCGAGTTCTTCTGCGAGCTCGACCAGATGAAGGACGAGGAGCTCGGTTACTTCGAGCCGCGGCCGTGGCACCACGATACGCCGCAGCGGCCCAAACGCTGGACGCCGGGCAAGACCAGCGTTTGGGGGCCGACGCCGGAGGACGATTTTCATCGGACACAGGGCTGATACCAGCCTTTCCGGCCGAAACTTCCTCCACGCTTTTGCGTTATCCTGACAGCACGCGCCGGGTGTTAACCGGCCGCAACAGAGATGATGAACGCCGACGGTTTTGCCGGTTTCTCTCGGCGACAGCAACGCATGGGTACGCGTGGCATCTCACCTGTTCCCGGCGCGTGTCATCTCGCTACTGCAAGCCAGAGATCCGCTGCGGCGCGCGTCACGGCCGCACCGCCGGCGTCTCGACGCGCATGCCGCGCGCGCGCCACATCAAATAGAGCTCGAGGTTGACGTATTCGGGCGCGCCGTAAGGGTAAGCCACGGCGCGCATGCCGAAGAGGCAGTTGCGCAGTCGCCGCTGCAGCGAACCGAGCGTCTGCCACTCGAGCCGATAGAGCGGATATCCGGTCGGGTGACCCTGCGGGATCGCCGCGCCGGCGAGCTTTTGCCCCCAATTGTCGTCATGGCATTGCGCGCAGGAGAGATTGAGCTGGCCTTGGCGGCCGGTGAACATGTCCTGCCCGGCTTGCAGGAAGGGCCGCATGCGCGCGTCATCCGCGATCTCGATCGGCATGCCGCGCGATTGCTGACCGACATACGCCGCTAGCGCGAGCAGCTCCTTGCTCTCGAAGGCAAGCGGCGTCGCTCGCTGCTGCTCGGTACGGCAGATGTTGATACGCTCCCCCAGGTCGACCGGGTGTGCACGCGTTGCATTAAACGCCGGATAGCGCGCCGCGACCCCTTTCATGCTCGTGCGCGCATCGCCATGGCAATCGGCGCACGATTTTCCGGCCGAGCCCTCCTTGCGTTGCCAGAGCGCTTCGCCGTCGAGCACCCACAGCATCGCCGGATTGGCGGTGTCGTCATCCTGCATCGCGCGCGTCTCGGGCGCCATGAAGTCGTAGCCCGATTTGCGCTCACTGAGGGGAATGTCCGCGGCGCTCGCCGCGGCGCCGGCCGACACGACCGTGAGCAAAAGAAAAGCCGCCCGCGTCATTCGACGCTGATGTTGACGGATTCGGTCGCCGAGAAGCCGTTGTCGCCGGTCCATTCGAAGCTCAGCGTGCCGGTTTCCGTGGCAACCGTGAAGAAGGTCAAAAACGGATTGGCGGCAATCGCCGGAAACAGCTCGGCGCGGAAGATCTCCTGTCCGTTATATTTGCACACGAACTCGGTGATGATGTCGCGTGGTATCGCCTTGCCGGTGTTGTCCGGGCGAAAGCCGGTCTCCATGGTATGCGAGATCAGCGTCTTGATCTCGATGACTTCGCCGCGTTTGGCCTTGGGCGGGACATTGATGAGGGCGCGCGCCATGATCAGGTTCCCTCAAGGCAAGCGGCAAGGGTGACCACGACTTCGACATCGTCGGACCAGAACGAGCCGTCACTCATTTGCGCAACGGCGACGATCTTCTGCGTGTCGGCGAGGCGAATGCGGGTGGACACGCTCGCGCGCCCGGCGCGCGGGCCGAGTTGCACGCTAATGACGTTGGGCTGCGGATTCTTTTCGGTGAACACGTGAATAGCCTTCACGTGGTCGCTTTCCGTCATTGGGCTTTCGCACGACACCGTGAACGGGACCGCGTTGCCGTTCTCGATCAGCGCCGGCACGTCGATTTTGATCTTCCCTCGGTTGAGCGGCGCCTCGCCGACGACCTTGCGGATGGCCGCGCGCATGGACGCCGGCGTGGCGGCCGCGTGCTCGCTCCCGAGCGGGAGACCAATGCCGGCGGCGCCGGCGATCGCCCCGGCTTCGAGCAAGAAGCGCCGCCGGGTCCTGGGCAACGGCTCGTCCTGGCGCGTCATGGTGCTCGCTCGTCGCGCAAGGTCGCGAGATAGGCGACCACGTCCTCGATCTGCTCTGCGCTCAGCACCGGCTTGCCTTGATAGGCCGGGGCGACGCGTTTGAGACCTTCAGTTCGATAATACGGCGGCATGATCGTGTTGGGGTTGAGGCGGCTCGCATCCACGATGCGTAACCGAAGTTGACCTTCCGACCAGCGCGCGCCGGTTCCCTTGAGGTCTGGCGCAAGTGTGCCCTGGAACTTCTCCTCCGGGAAGGGCCCGCTGTGGCAGAGCAAGCACAGCCCGACCTGCCGGTTAACGACGATGCCGCGCCCGCGTTCCGCGTCGCCCTTTACCCCGGTCAACGACTCAGGGATGGCATCGCCGACCACGGTATAGGGACGCACTTGCTTCTGGCTCGCCGCATCATCGGCAAAGCTCGCCGTCGCGACGGCCAGCGCGACTGCTGCGACCAACGCGCCGCAACGCTCAGCCGAAGACTTCGGTGGTGATCGTGTTGAACCAGGCATTCGCGAACGTCGCTTCGAGCGCGCGCGTGGAGTTCGGCGCCTCGAGCGCGCTCACGCCGCCCGAGCCCTCGATCTCCTTGATCTGACCGTCGGCGGGCCGGTAGACGCCCTCGACCGAGATGCCATAGTCGGGCGCCACCAGACTGTAACAGGTGTTGATCAGCCTCGGCTCGTCCGGCCTTTCTCCGGCGATGAGCTTCGCCACCGCGGCGGCGCAGACCTTCGCTTGGGCATTGGCGGAGAACGCGGATTTCGGCATCGCGCCGGCAATCGAGGCGTCGCCGATGACGTGGACGTTGGGCTGCAGCTTGGACTCGAAGGTGGCGGGATCGATCGGGCACCAACCGGTGCGGTCGGCGACCCCGGCAATCTCGGCGATGCGCCCCGCCTTCTGCGGCGGAATGACGTTGGCGACGTCGGCCTTGTGGCGACCGAAATCGGTGACGAGCGTCATCTCCCCGACGTCGACCGAGGTGACTTTGCCGCCGTTCGACAGCGACACCCATTCGAGATTCGGATAGAGCGTCCTCCACGCGTTCTGGAACAGCCGCTGCTTGGAGAAGGCATCTTTGGCGTCGAGGATGATGAGCTTCGATTTCGGCTTTTTGGTCTTGAGATAATAGGCGATCAGGCTCGCCCGCTCGTATGGACCCGGCGGACAGCGGAAGGGATTGGCCGGGGCCGAGATCACCACCGTGCCGCCGTCCTCCATCGCTTCGAGCTGGCGTCGCAGCAACAGGGTCTGCTCGCCTGCCTTCCATCCATGCGGCATGCGCTGGGCGGCGGCTTCGGTATAGCCGGGCAAACCGTCCCAACGGATATCGATGCCGGGCGAGAGCACCAGGCGGTCGTAAGGGAGTTGCGAGCCGTTGCCGAGCGTCACGGTGCGTCCCTGCGGGTCGACGGCGGTGCCGGGCGAGAGCACCACCTGGTCGCCGGAAAATTTGTCGTAACCGAATTCTTGCGCCCTGATCTCACGCAGCCCGGCGATGACGCCGTTGCTGAAAGGGCAGGCGATGAATGTCCGGTTGGCCTCAACGAGCGTCACCGTGATGCGCGGATCGATGCGCTTGATGAAACGGGCACAGGTTGCTCCTCCGAAGCCTCCGCCCACAACGACCACGCGTCCGCGGGCGCCTTGCGCGATGGCCGGAAGCGGCAGCAGCGCTGCTCCGGCCGCTGCCGATTTGAGGAATTCACGCCGGCTGCTGCGCTTCGCGCTCATGACGGCCTCCGTCTCAATCCTTCTGGGCGCCATACCAGGCGGCGATGGCTTTGACCTCGTCGTCGGAAAAGCCCTTGGCGATTCGCTCCATCACGGTCGATGGAACTTGTCCCGACTTGAACGCCTGCATGGCGGCGACGATGTCGGCCGGATTGCGGCCAATAAGCCTCGGCACCGCCGCATCCGCCTTGGCCGCGGTTGCATGACAGCCCGAACAAGAGAGCGCTCCGGGCGGGGCATCGGCCAAACCGGCCGTCCAAGCATGTCCTGGCACCGCGAGACACAAGGCGGCAACAGTCACCATGCGTGTGGCATTCATGTCGGGCCTCCGGCTGTGCAGGGCCACTATCGCGGCTCTCGGCTTTGCTTATGCGCTCCTTAGATCATGGTTTTTGAGCGGCAGAGAGCGGATGCGCTTACCCGTCGCCGAGAAGATCGCGTTGCACAACGCGGGGGCCAGCGGAGGCACGGCTGTCTCTCCGACTCCGCCCCAGCCGGCGCCTGGGACAATAACGGTTTCGACCAGCGGCATGTCGGCAAGACGCAGCATCGGGTAATCGTGGAAGTTTGCCTGCTCCACCCGCCCGTCCTTGATGGTGATCTCGCCGGAAAGCGCTGCAGTGAGGGCGAAGACGACGGCGCTCTCGGTCTGCAACTCGATGGTGAGCGGATTGACCACTTGCCCGGCGTCGATCGCCGATACCACGCGGTGCACGCGCACTTTGCCGTCGTGGCCGATCGAGACCTCGACCACTTGCGCACAAATGCTGTTTTGCGAGTTATGCAGCGCGATACCACGGGATACGCCTGATTGCGGTGGCGTGTCCCATCCGGCACGCGCGGCAGCCGCGTCGAGGACTGCAAGCTCCCTCGGTCTGCTTGCCAAAAGTTTGCGCCTGAACAGATAGGGATCGGCAGCAGCCGCAACTGCCATCTCGTCGACAAAGCATTCCTTGAAGAATGCATTCTGGGAATGGTTGACGCTGCGCCAAACCCCGACCGGAACATGCGTGTTGCGCATGGCGAAATCGACGAGGTAGTTCGGCACCGTATAGGGCATGTCCTCGAGCAGGCCCTGCAGGAAATTCCTGTCGACACCGAATTGCATCACCCGCGGCGACACGGCTGCAATGATGGATTGACCCGCCGTGCGGATTTTCCACGCGATCGGCGTGCCGTCGTGGTCGAGACCGGCGGTGAGCCTCGCCATCGCCACCGGGCGGTAGAAGTCATGCCGGATGTCCTCTTCGCGCGTCCAAGCGAGCTTTACCGGGCGCCCCACCTCTTTCGCGATCAGCACCGCCTGGCGCACGAAATCCTGGAAGATGCCGCGCCGACCGAAGCCGCCCCCCAGCATCATCTTGTGGATCAAGACATTGCTCCCCGGCATGCCGGCGGCATCCGCCGCGATTGCGAGCGCCGTCTCGCCATCCTGGGTGGGAGCCCAGACCTCGACCAAATCGGCGGTCACCTGCGCCGTGCAGTTCTGCGGCTCCATGGTCGCGTGTGCGAGGAAAGGCACCTCGTAATCGGCTTCTATTCGCTTGGCCGCCTGCGCAAGCGCGCGCTCGACGTCGCCGTCGTTGCGGCCGATGCGCGCATCAGTGGCGCTCAGCCCGGACTGCACATGGGCACGGATCGTGGCGCTGGAGACGGTCGAATTCTCACCGAAGTCCCAGCTCACCGGCAGCGCTTCAGCCGCCTTTTTCGCCCGCCACCAGCTGTCCGCCACCACCGCGACGGCGTCCTTCAGCTTCACCACGCGATGGACGCCTTTGACGCCGGCGAGCTTGCTCTCGTCGACCGATTTCAGCGTGCCCTTGAACACCGGGCATTGCACGATCGCCGCGTGCAACATGTTTGGCAGCCGCACGTCGATGGCGTAGATCGGCTTGCCGGCAATCTTATCGGCAACGTCGAGGCGCCGCTGTCGCGTGCCAATCAGCTTCCAGTCTTTCGGCTCCTTGAGCGCGACCTGTGCGGGGGGCGCGATGTCGGCGGCGGCGGCCGCGATGCGGCCGAAGGTGATGCTGCGGCCGCTCGGGCGGTGGGTAATCACGCCTTGCGCGGCGGTGCATTCGCCGTCAGGCACTTTCCAGCGCGCGGCGGCGGCGGCAATGAGCATGGAGCGGGCCGTCGCGCCGGCGCGGCGCAAATCGTTCTGCGATGCGCTGACGGAGCGGCTCGCGCCCGTCGACATGTTGCCCCAGACCCGGTCGCGCTTGCGATTCTCGTGCGGCGGCGCGAACTCGGCCCTCACCTTGCTCCAGTCGCATTCGAGCTCTTCCGCCACCAGCATCGGCAAGGCGGTAAGGATGCCCTGTCCCATCTCCGATTTGGCAACGCGGATGGTCACGGTCTCATCGGGCTCGATCACGATCCAGGCGGTGATCTCCCGGGCGGACGGCACCGCGTGCACGGTCCGCGGCGCGAACGGAATTTCGAAGCCGAGAACCAGCGAGCCGCCGACTGCGGCGATGCTGGCGAGGAACGACCGGCGGCTGGGATGGGAGACGCGGCTCACGGCGCTCTCGTCCCGCTCTCGCCTTTCCCCGCTGTGGGGTGAATCGGGGCGGCCCTTCCGCGCCCGCCTTTGTTGCCGAACAGGCCGAGCCTATCTCGCAGCACCGAGATCGTAAGACGCCGCATCCTCCTCCCACCCCAAGCAAACGTCGGTTCGCTCGTCCCGAGATTAGTTCAAAAAAATTGGGCGCGCAAAATCGCCCCGCAAATAAGTTAAACCGCGACTCTGGCTTAGGGCGGCGTCGCTAAGCCATTCGGCGGGATAGAAGCGGCGGCCGATGCGGCCGCCGCTGGCTTTTTTACGCGAACGAGATGTTGTGGGTCTTGAGCGGGATCGATCGGATGCGCTTGCCCGTTGCTGCGAAGTAGGCGTTGAGCACGGCGGGGGCCGCCACGAAGATCGTCGGCTCACCCACGCCGCCCCAGAACCCGCCCGAGGGCATGAGGATCGGCTCGACCTTCGGCATCTGCGCCATGCGCATCACGTCGTAGCTGTCGAAGTTCTGTTGCTCGATGCGCCCGTCCTTCACGGTGCACTCGCCGTTGAACAAGGCGGACAGGCCGTAGACGAATGAGCCCGACACCTGCCGCTCGATCTGGGCGGGGTTGACGGCATAGCCGCAATCCGTGGCGCCGACGATGCGGTGGATTTTGATTTTGTTGCCGCCCGTCACCGAGATTTCCGCCGCTGCGGCCACGTAGCTGCCGTAGCCCATTTGCTGAGCGAGCCCGCGGAAGACGCCCTGCGGCGCGGGCTGTCCCCAGCCGATTTTTTCCGCCACGGCGTTGAGCACGGCGAGATGCTTGGGATGCTTCGCCATTAGCTTGCGACGAAACTCAAGCGGATCCTGGCCAGCTGCATGGGCGAGCTCGTCCATGAAGCACTCGAGGTAGATGGCATTTTGGTTGTTGTTGACGCCGCGCCAGAAGCCAGGCGTGACGTGCGGGTTTCGCATGGCATGATCGATCAGCAGGTTAGGGATATCGTATCCGAATACGCCTTCCGCGCCGCCGGGATTGAGGCCCTGGAAGGTCGCCGGATCGCGCCCGTTCTGCAGCCGCGAGGGAGCGAGCGCCGCCAGGATCGATTGCCCGGAAATGCGCATCTGCAGCCCGGTCAAGTTGCCGCTCCCATCGAACGCGCCGGTGAGCCTGCACTGCGTGGTCGGGTGGTACGTATCCTGCGTCATGTCCTCTTCGCGCGACCACAGCAGCTTGACCGGGGTGCCCGGCATCTGCTTGGCGATCAGCACGGCCTGCGAGACGTAATCTGCTCGCCCGCGCCGGCCGAAGCCGCCGCCAAGCAGGAGCTTGTGCACGTCGCATTTTGCGATCGGCAGCCCCGACGCCTCGGAGGTGGCGGCGAGCGCCGCCTCGGCGTTCTGGCTGCTCGTCCAGACCTCGCATTTGTCCGGCGTATAGAGCGCCGTCGCGTTCAAGGGTTCCATGCAGGCGTGAGCCTGATACGGATAGCTGTAGACCGCTTCGACCTTCTTCGCCGCCCCGGCAATCGCCGCTTTCGCGTCGCCTTTTTGATTGCCGACGAACGTTTGGTCCGCATCGAGTCCGGCCTTGAGCACCTCGGCGATCGACGCGGTGGTCACCTTGGCATTCTCGCCCTCGTCCCACACGATCGGCAGCGCCTCGAGCGCGGTCTTGGCCTGCCACCAGGTATCGCCGACAACGGCGACGGCAGAATCGCCGACCGCGACGACCTTCTTCACCCCCTTGTTGCCGGTGATCTTGGCCGCATCGAAGCTTTTCACCTTGCCGCCATGAACCGGGCAGGCCTTGATCGCGGCGTACATCATGCCGGGCAGCTTTACGTCGATGGCGTAAAGCTGCTTGCCTGTCAGCTTGTCCCGCGTGTCGAGCCGCTTGAGCGGTTTGCCGGCAATTTTCCAATCCTTCGGATCTTTGAGCTTGACGTCGGCGGGCGGCTCGACCTTCGCCGCCGCTGCCGCCACTTTGCCGTAGGTGGTGGTGCGGCCAGACGGCTTGTGCGTGATGACGCTGTTCGACGCGCTGCACTCGGCCGCGGGGACTTTCCACTCGTTCGCAGCAGCTTGGATCAGCATTTCACGCGCTGCCGCGCCGCCCTTGCGCACGTAGTCCTCGGATTCGCGGATGCTGCGGCTTCCGGTGCTGGAGTAATCGCCCCATATCCGTTTGCGGGCGACGTTCTGGCCCGGCGTAGGATATTCCGTCGTCACCTTCGACCAATCGCATTCGAGCTCCTCGGCGACGAGTTGGGCGAGCCCGGTGAGCGAGCCTTGGCCCATTTCGGAGCGGGCGATGCGAATGACCACCGTGTCGTCGGGTTGGATGACCACCCAGGCGTTGACCTCCGGCGGGATCTCCTGAGCACGAACGGCTTGCGGGCCAGCGAAGGGAATCTCCAGTCCGAGCGCCAGGCCGCCGCCCATGGCGGCTGCGCTCGCGACGAAGCTGCGGCGATCGATTTTCGGTATGTAATTCATGGCCGCCTCCCTGCTCACGCGCTCGCAGCAGCGGCGTGGATCGCCGCGCGTATTTGCTGATAAGTGCCGCAACGGCAAATATTGGTGATGTTGTTGTCGATGTCGGCGTCGGTCGGTTTCGGCTTGTCCTTGAGCAGCGCCGCCACCGCCATGATCATACCGCACTGGCAATATCCGCATTGCGGCACGTCGTGGTCCAGCCAGGCCTGCTGTACCTTGTGCAGCACGCCGTTCTGCGCCAACCCCTCGATCGTGGTGATCTGCCGCCCGGCGACCGCGCTCAACGGCACAGAGCAGGAGCGCATGGCGATGCCGTCGACGTGCACCGTGCAGGCGCCACACTGGGCGATGCCGCAGCCGTACTTGGTGCCGGTCAGGCCGATCGTATCCCGCAACACCCATAGGAGAGGGGTCTCGGGATCGACATCGACCTGGTGCGTCCGTCCATTGATGTTGAGATCAGCCATTTGCAAACCTCCGTGCATCGCCGCCGTGAAGAGGCGAGGATTGATACGCCGGTGACCCCTCGGTCATCCCGCGCCCGCTGCCTGAAAGATAACTTGGCTTAATTCTAATATGAAAATCGCAAGTGCGCGAGGTGGACTCGCGTGTTGGGCGCAGGGCAGCGATGTCTGCCACCCGCGCGGGCATTGTCCGTGCCGGTTACCGGGCTACCAGCCGGGGCTTGCTGGGGATCAATTCCGGGAGAGGCGTCGGGCTCTGTTGGGAACCAGCGAGGGGGGCGCCATTGCGCATCGCCGGAGGCGGCCAGAAAACGTTTGAGCGCCTCGGCGACCTCCCCTAGTTTTTTGCCGCGCGCAACGGCACGGCGGGGCGATCCTGTGAACTTTGTCCGGCACACCGTCGAGATCAACGGCTGCAAGCTCGGCTTTGCCCGCGGCGGCAAGGGCCCGCCCTTGGTTTACCTGCACGGCACAGATGGACTTTCCGAGTGGCCGGCTTTGCTCGACACCTTGGCGGAAAGCTTCGACGTGATCGCGCCCGATCATCCCGGCTTCGGCGGTTCCGAGGCGCCCGCCTGGATCGATGACGTCTCCGATCTCGCCTATTGCTACCTCGATGCGATCGAGGCGCTCGGCCTTTCCGGCGTTCACATCGTCGGGCAATCGCTCGGGGGATGGATCGGGGTCGAAATGGCAGTGCGCTCGACGGAGCGCCTGCGCAGCCTGACGCTGATCTCGGCAGCCGGCATCCACGTGAAAGGCGAAACCAAAGCCGATATTTTCATCATCGATCCGGAGGAGCTGGCGCGTCTCGCCTACGCCGATCCCAAGCTGGGCGAGGAAGCGGCCGCCCGCGCCAGCACCGACAAATACCAAGACATCGCCATTCTCAACCGAATCGCGAGTGCGCGTTTCGGCTGGCAGCCGCGCTTCTTCAATCCGCGGCTGGAACGTTGGCTGCATCGGGTGAAGATCCCCACCCACATCGTCTGGGGAGAGGGCGATCGGATCATTCCGCCGGCTTATGCCGAAGCCTTCCACCGCCTCATTCCGGGCTCCACCCTCACCATGATCCCCAATGCCGGCCATCTGCCCCATGTGGAGCGCGCCGAGGCCGTCGCGCAGGCGATTGCGAGCTTCCTACGCAACTGATGGCTCGCCCCGAACGGGACGAGCCCAACGCGACCGCTATCCCCGCGCAGTTTTGGCTTTCTCTGCTCGCAGCTGCGCTCGCCGTGTCTGCGTCGCCGCCTCATCGAGCAGCCATGCACGTCCGGCCGGCTTGAGAACCACGCCGTAGTCGCGCTCCGCCGCCTCCTTCGAGACCACACCTTCGCGCACGTCGGCCAGCACGCGTTCGGGATCGCGCGCGAGCGGATCGCCATGTCCGCCGCCACCTGGGGTGTCCAGCCGGAAGAGGTCGCCGGCCCGCAATGGATAATCGGCGTAGCGGGTGTGCAAGCGCTTCGCCGCCGCGGTGTCCGGGTTGATCCAGATATCGCCGGGGCGGCCGCTGCCGCCGCCGGCGCAGCCGCTCGGCGGAATCGAATGCCGCATCGAACGGATCGAAAAGCGCGCATCGGCGAGGTTGAGATAGTCGCGGCGGATGCCGAGCCCGCCGCGAAACTCGCCCGTGCCGCCGGAATCGGCAAGCAATTCGAAGCGGGTGATACGCGTCGGGAACTCGCTTTCGATGATCTCGATCGGCGCGATCTTGGCATTGCTCTGATTGACGGTGATGCCGGATGCTCCGTCCTTCGTCGCCCGCGCTCCGGCGCCGCCGGCGATGATCTCGTATTGCACATATGACCTGCCGCTATTGGTGCTGCGGCCGCCAAGGATGATCGAGCGGCTGCCGCTGCCGTCCGCGCGCACCTTGTCCGGCGCCAGATGGCTCATGGCAGCGAAGATGGCGTCCACCAAGGCATGGATGGTGGGATTGTAGGTGTTGACCGGCGCGGGAAAACGCGGGTTGAGCACGCTGCCTTCGCGCGCGGTCATGGCAAAGCCGCGCGCCAGCCCGCTCGATACGTAGATGTTCGCATCGATCAGCGAGATCAGCGCGTAGGCGCAGGCCGCTTGCACCAAGGGGGGCCGAATATTGGCGGGACCCTTGGTCTGGTCGGCCGAACCGCTGAAATCGAAATGCAGCGTGTCCCCTTGTTTGTCCACGACGACGTGAATGCGCACCGGCCGCTCCAGATCGATGCCGTCATCGTCGACGAAACGTTCTGCCTCGAACCGCCCGTCCTTCCATTCGGCGATTGCGGCCTTGACCTTTGCTTGCGAACTTTCAAGCAGCCGATCGAAGCAGGCGAGGAGGTCTCGCTTGCCGAACTTGCTGACGAGCTCTTCGAACCGGCGCTCGCCAAGCCGATCGGCCCCGAGCTGGCCGCGGATATCGCCGAGCACGAGCTCCGGCGTGCGGCTGTTGGCGCCGATGAGCCGCTCGAGATCGGTGTTGGGTCGGTAGGCGCGCTGGTAGCGCACCGCCGGCAGATGCAGGCCCTCGTTGAAAATCTCGCGCGCCTGGCCCGAACAGCTACCAGGCACCGGCCCGCCGATGTCGCTCTTGTGCGCGATCGAGCCGCAGAAGCCGAACAGCTCGGAACCGATGAACGCCGGCGTGATGACGGCGATGTCCGGCGCGTGCGGGCTGCCGCCCTCATAGGGGTGGTTGATGATGAAGGCGTCGCCCGGCGCCATGTCGGCGCCGAACGCAGCAATGATGGCGGCGGCGCAGGCCGGAAAGGCGCCGATATGCAGTGGCAATACCACGTGCTGCGCCACTACCTCGCCCCGCGCGTTCATCAGCGCGCAGGACGCATCCTGCGACTCACGCACGATGGTGGAGAAGCCCGTGCGGAACAGCGAGTTCTGCATCTCCTGTACAATGCCGGAGAGGCTCGCCTTCACCACTTCGAGCTCGATTGCCTCGGTGGCGCCCATGCGATCAACTTTTCTGCGTCACAATCAGGTTCTTCCATTCGTCCACCCGGGCGAGCTGGCCGGGTCGAATCACTGTCGTGCAATCGAGTTGTTCGAGGATCGCAGGACCCGCAAGCGTCGAGCCGATGTCGAGTTGATTGCGCCGGTAGACCGGGCAATCGCAGTCGGCGCCATCGAAGCGCACGCGGCGGCTGCTGCACGTGGCATCCTCGAGTGCAGCGCCGGTGCGCGCGAATTTCGGCAGTTCGACCGGTGTCAGAAGACCGATGCCGCGCACGCGGTAAGAGACGATTTCGACCGGCTCCTGCGGCGCCATGTGCCCGAACATGCTCCGGTGCTGCTGATCGAAGCTGAAGCGCAGCGCCTTGAGCTCGCTGAGCCGCAAAGGGGCGGCAGCGCAGGGCACGGCGATCTCGTAACCCTGTCCGGCGTAGCGCATATCGAGCGCCCGTTCGATGCGAATATCGTCGCGCGCGAACCCGTCGCTGCCCAGGTCCGCAAGCGCCTGCGCCGTCAGCGCATCGAAGATGCCGTTCACCTCGTCGGGGCTGACGTCGCTCAGCGGCGCCAGCTTCGAGCGGACGTAATCGTGCTTGACGTCCGACAGGAGCAAGCCGATCGCCGAAAATACCCCGGGATAAAGCGGAACGATGACCCCGGCCATCCCCAGCTCATGGGCGATGCGGCCGGCATGCAGCGGCCCCGCGCCGCCGAAGGCGAGCAGCATGAACTCGCGCAGGTCGTGCCCGCGCATGGTGGAGATCGCCTTGATCGCCTCTTGCATTTTCACGTCGATGATGCGGACGATGCCCTCCGCCGCCTCGATGGGAGTAAGGCCGAGCGGGCGTGCGATCTTGGTTTCGATTGCGCTGCGCGCCTTGGCTGCGTCGAGCCGCATCCGCCCGCCGAGGAAGCCATCCTCGCCCAGATAACCCAGGACCAGGTTGCAATCGGTGATGGTCGGCATTTCGCCGCCGCGCCCGTAGCAGGCCGGCCCCGGCACGGCGCCGGCGCTCTGCGGCCCGACCTGCAGCGTCCCGAAGCGGTCGATCTTCGCCATCGTGCCACCGCCGGCGCTCACGGTGTTGATGTCCAACATGGGCACCGCGAGGTCGCGTTCCGCAATCTTTCCGCGCGTCGAGAGCAAAGGCTCGCCGTCCTTGATCAGCGCCACGTCGCATGACGTGCCGCCCATGTCGAAGGTGATGATGTTGCGCTTGCCGCCGGTGTGGCCGGCGAACACGCCGGCGCAGACGCCGCCGGCCGGGCCCGATAGCACGGTGGTGACCGCGCGGCGCGCCGCAGCGGCAAACGTTGCCATCCCGCCATTCGATTGCATCACGTATTTTTGTCGGGTCGCAATCCCGCCGTCGCGCAGCCGCCGGTCGAGTTCCGCGATATAACGCGCGAGGATCGGCTGCAGATAGGCGTTAATGACGGTGGTGCTCAGCCGGTAATACTCGCGGATCTGCGGCAGTACCTCGCAGGAGAGCGAGACGCTACAGCGGGGTATTTCCTCGAGCACGATGTCGCGCACGCGCCGTTCGTGTTCGGGATGCAAAAATGAGAACAGCAGGCAGACCGCGATCGATTCCACCCCCTGTGCGTCGAGCTCCCGCACGGTTTGGCGCAGCGCCGTCGCGTCAAGCTCGCGCAGCACATTGCCGCGAAAATCGACACGTTCCTTCACCTCACCGGTCAAGCTCTGCGGCACCAGCGGGGGCGGCCTGTCGTACATGACGTCGAAGATAGCGGCGCCGTACGGGCGTGCTTGCTCGCCCACCGGGTAGATGCCGCGAAATCCTTCCGTCACCAACAAGCCGGTCTTGGCGCCCTTGCCTTCGAGCAGCGCGTTGGTCCCCACCGTGGTGCCGTGGCAGAAGTAGCCGATCTCGGCGCGCTCAGGACCCGTGGCGAAGAGTTCTTCTATGCCGGCAGAGATGGCGCGCGAGGGATCTTCGGGCGTCGAGGGCAATTTGGCGATCGAGAGTTCGCCTGTTTCCTCGTTGAGATAGACGAAATCCGAAAAAGTTCCTCCGGTATCCACCGTGACGCGGTAGCGAGCCATGCAAGGATCGGTTCCAGCCGCAGCAGGAAGAGGCTGATATTAAGGACACGACCGGGCGCAAAGGACAATCGGCACGTGATTGCGTCACACCGGCAAGCAACCAGGAGAGGCGAGCGTGGCCGGTGCGGCGGGAACAAGAATGCGGTTGTAATTCGCCCTCGATCGCGATGACATAGCGGCAGCCGCAGGGATGGGGACATGTCAGGGCAACTCGCAACGGATGCTAATCGCGCCAGCTCGAGCGATTCACCGCGTATCGCGCCGGCGGCGCTAGCCGCTTTCGTCAAGCGGGCCCTCGAGGCCGCCGGGCTTTCCTCGGAAGACGCCGAGATTGTCGCCGGCCTGATGGTCGAGGCCGATTTGCGTGGCAGCGATACCCACGGCGTGATTCGCCTGCCGCTCTATCTGCGGCGCCTCAAGGCAGGAGGTATCAAGGCGCGTGCGGATATCCGCATCGTACAGGAGCGCCCCGCCACCGCGCTCGTCGATGGCGACAACGCCATGGGCCATCTTGTTATGCGCTTTGCCGCCATGACCGCCATCGCGAAGGCCAAGCACACGGGCATCGCGTGGGTGGGCGCGCGAATGAGCAACCATGCAGGCCCGGCTGCGCTCTACGCCATGATGCCCCTCGCGCACGACATGATCGGTCTTTATTTCGCGGTCGGCAGCAACAACCATCTGCCGCCTTGGGGCTCGACCGAGAACCTGCTCGGCACCAACCCCATCGCGATCGCCATCCCATCGGACGAGGAGGCGCCCGTCGTGCTCGACATGGCGCCGACGGTGGCCGCGTTCGGCAAGGTGCGGCTGAAGATGCAACGCGGCGAGGCGATGCCGGTCGGCTGGATGATCGGCCGCGACGGCAAACCGCTCACCGACCCCAAGCGCGCGGAAGAGGGCTTGCTGCTGCCGATCGGCGACTACAAAGGCTACGGCCTGAGCCTGATGGTGGGGCTGCTCGCCGGCACGCTCAATCAGGCGGCGTTCGGGCGCGAGGTCGTCGATTTCGTCAAGGAGACGGGCAAGGCCGCAAATACCGGGCATGCCATCGTTGCGCTGTCGGTCGAGGCCTTCGCGCCGGCGGCGCTGTTCAAGCGTCAGGTCGATGCCGCGGTGCGCGCCATGCGCGGCGCGCAACGGTTGCCCGGCGTGGAGCGCATTTGGCTCCCCGGCGAGCAGAGCCATCGCAAGCGCCAAGACCGCATGCAGCACGGCATTCCGATGCCCAAGCCGTTGCGCGACAGCCTCGAGGCGGCGGCGCGCGACCTCGGTATCGCGCCGCTCGGTTGAGCCGTGGCAGCGCGCGAGCCCATCGGTCTCATCGGCATCGGCCTCTTGGGTCAGGCGTTCGCGCATCGCCTGCTGGGCGCGGGCTTCGAAGTCCTGGGCTTTGATGTCGATGCCGGGAAGACCGCGAAGCTCGCGGAGCTCGGCGGCCGCCCTGCTGCAAGCGTTGCCGATCTCGCGCGACGCTGCGATCCCATCGTGATTGCGGTCTTCAGCACCGATCAGGTCGAGGAGATCATTGAACGCGAATTGCTGCGGGTCTTGGGCGAGCGATCCGGCAAAATCGTCCTGTGTGCAAGCACCTGCGACCCCGACCGCATCGCCGCATTAGGGCAGCGCGTGGCGACGCGCGGACTGCGGCTGCTGGAAACGCCGGTTTCCGGCGCGAGCGGTCAGGTCAGCCGCGGCGAAGGGATCGGAGTGATCGGCGGCGACGCCGACCTCATGCATGCAGTAGCGCCAGTCCTTCGCGCGCTGTTTGCGAGCTATTTCCATATCGGCAAGATCGGCGACGCGGGACGCGCCAAGCTCGCCATCAATCTGATCCTCGGGCTCAACCGACTAGCGCTCGCCGAAGGCTTGGTGTTGGCCGAGCGGCTCGGCCTCGATCCCGAACTCTTTCTCAAGGTCGCGCGCAGCTCGGCGGCCTATTCGCAGGTCATGGAGGTGAAGGGTTCGAAGATGATCCGCGGCGAGTTCACGGCCGAGGGCCGCATCGCCCAGCATCTCAAGGATGTGCACCTCATGCTGGACCAGGCGCAACGCCTGCGGCAACCGCTTGCGCTGCTTGAAGTCCATGCCGACGTCTTGGAAGCCTGCGTGCGGCACGGGGAGGGAGATTTGGACAACAGCGCCGTGATCAAAGAACTCAGGCGCCGCGGACAGGCTTGACGGTTGGAGCGATCATGATCGACGCGCATCATCATTTCTGGTGGACGGGGCGCCACGCCTATACCTGGCCGGATCGGGTCGGCGAGCGCCTGGCGCGCGATTTCACGCCGGACGACCTGCGCCCGGAGCTCGCCCGCTGCGGCATCACGGGAACAGTGCTGGTCCAGGTCCTGCATCAGCTCGGTGGCGAGACCGAGGAGTGTCTCGACATCTGCAAAGACGTCAACTTCGTGCGCGGCGTCGTCGGCTGGCTGCCGCTCGCCGATCCCGACGCCACCTCGCGCGCGCTCGAGCGGCTGCGCGCGCGCGGCAAACTCGTCGGCGTGCGCCATCTCATCAGCAACGAACCGGATCCGCGCTGGGTGCTGCAAGAGCGCGTCCTCGAGTCGCTCAAGCTGTTGGCCGCGGCGGGGCTTGCCTTCGACGCCATTCCCGTCAACGCGGCGCAATTCGAATCCGTGCTCGACCTCGCAGCTCGGCTGCCTGAGCTCAAAATCGTGATCAATCATCTCGGCCGGCCACCGCTTCCGGAGCGGGGCTGGGAACCGTGGGCGACGCAAGTTGCCCGCGCGGCCGAGCATCGCTGCGTATCGATAAAGCTCTCGATCGGACTCGACATCATCATGCGCTGGCGCTGGTCGACGGACGAGGTCCGACGCTATAGCGATCATGTGCTCGACCTATTCACCTCCAATCGCGTCATGGCGGCGAGCAATTGGCCGGTGATCTTGCTTGGCGCAAGCTACGCGCAGACGTGGGAGGGAATCACCGATCTGGTTTCGGCGCTTTCTGTCGACGAGCGCCACGCGGTCATGGGCGGCACCGCCGAGCGGGTGTACGAGCTGTGATCGCCCGCCGTCAGGCGATGGAAATCGTTTTTGGAAGAGGGCCTTGGGCGTCTGACAGCCATTCTGCGCGGGTTGCGGGGCCGGCGGGAAAGATCAACGACTTGATCACCACGGGGACGGCGCCGGACTGCGGCAGCATGCTGCCGATGTCGATGTAGTCGAACTCTTTGAGCTCGAGACCATCGACGGAGACGATCGCATTCTCGATGTCCATCTCCTCGCGCAAGTGAATGCCGATGAGGCCGCCGACGTCACCGTCGCCGGCCAGCACCAGCGGCTGGCCATCGGCGAGGATCGCCGCGAGTCCCTCGGTCAGGCCCTGACAGAACGCGTCGAGCCGCCGGAAGGTCGCCGAGCCGCGCCACGGGACGAACACCGCAATCGGCGTACCGGCGTCAGCGAGGTCGAGGCGCTTGATGAGCGCCTTGATCTCCGCCGCCACCCCGTAGCGGTCGATGTCTTCGCTATCGAGGGCGAAGGCGGGCGCGATCACCGGTACGTTGCGCAGCGGCAAGATCTCAAGCGGAGAGACGTAAATGGTGCTGCCGCTCACCTGCGTGGTGTATTGCGAGGCGCCGATCACAGTGGCACGGATGCCTTCGCTTGCCTGCTCGACCTTTGCGCTCCAGCGTTCCGCTCGGGCGCGAATCTCCTGCGCGAACAGGCTGCCGAGATCGCCGTACGGGCGCGCCTCCCGCCCATAAATGTATTCGGCGACGCCGCCGGAAAACGTCAACTGGTCCACCGCCGGCCGCCGCGACAGCGGGTCGAGCCGCAACAGCGCGCGCCCACCAGCCGCGGGCGATCCGCCGTCTATCGCCTCGAATAGGCAATCCGCCATCCGGGCAGCCAGAGCGCGCGCGGTCTGCGGCGCCAGCTCGGCGCCGACCTCGAGATTGATGCCGAGTTCGGCGCCGAAGCGGGCTCCAGCTTCTTCGATGCGCGCAATGCGCCCCGCCGGGTCGAGGCAGATGAGGCGCGCGCCGACGTCGAGCGCGGTGAGATCGCTCACTCGGCCGTCCACGCAGATGGCGATTTTCGATGTGCCGCCGCCGATGTCGACGTTCATGACCCGCGCGCCTTCGCGGATCGAGCGCGCCACGGCGCCGGAGCCGTGGGCGGCCATCACCGCTTCCAGGCTGTCGCCGGCGGAGACGGCGACCATCTTGCCGGCCTGACGCGCAAACAGTTCGCCGATCTTGCGGGCATTGCGCCGGCGCACCGCGACGCCCGTGAGGATCAGCGCGCCGGTGTCGATCTCGTCCGCGTCGATGTTGGCGTCGCGATATTGCCGCTCGATGAAGGCGCCGAGCGCCGCGGCGTCGATGTCATCCTCGGCGCAATAGGGCGTGAGCAGGATATCGGATTGGTAGAACGTCTCCCGCGTCGTGACCACGTAGCGGCTGTCGAGCCGCTCCAAGACGATGCGCGAGAATACCAGATGCGAGGTGGAAGAGCCGATATCGACGCCCACGCTGAGCACGACGATTTCGTCTTCGTCGACAAGCGAGCGTCCGGTGCTGGTGAAGAAAACGCGGCCGCCTTCGCCTTCGTCCGCCGTCATGGCAACTGTCCGCCCATCGCGCATGTGCCCTGTGGCGGCATGCGCGACCGGCCTCATGCGCCCGCGAATTTGGGCACGGCGGCGCCCTTCTTGTAAAAGCCGGGCTCCATTCGGCTCGCTACTCCTTCCGCCTTGAGCGTCGCTTCGTACTCCGCGCTGATGAAGGGATCTTCCATCCAGTAGGGGATGGCCGTGCCGCCCTCGGGAATATCCATCCCGGTGTAATCGATGTGCTTCTCGCCGGGAGGGCCGGGCTCGCGGCCCGGATTGTGCGGCCCGAACCACGCGGTCAGACGCAGCGGCTCTTTCGATGCGCCGAAGTGCTGGTGATACCAGCGCGCTCCGCCGGGGGCCGCCGACACCATCCCCACCGGTTCGTAGTCGACGCGCTTGACCTTGTCGCCATGGCCGTCGTTCCAAGGCGTGACGCCGTAGCGCTCTGGCCAGGTATAGGTGTAGCCCTTGCCCTTGAGGCAGATCAGCACGGCGGCCGACGTGTGCGCGTGCGCCTTGGAATAGCGGCCGTTCTCGTGCTGCCCAATCCACAGATAAAACGTGTTGCCGGTCATGAACGGCTCGACGCGACGCCAGCCCGGTGAGCGGCGGTTGTCGAGCGGCAAGTCGCAATTGACCACGTCGGGAATGAAATTCGTGCGCCGCATGGCGAGCCCGCGCACCGGATCTGGCTCGATGTCGTCCTTGTATCTGTAGAAGTCGTCGGCGCCGCTGAAGCGGTCGCGGAACTCATAAGGGCAGTTGAATATCATCTCTACGTTGTTGATCAGGTTCACGAGGTTGGGTGCCGTGGTACCGCCGAGGAGCAGCGCCGGTGCGGAGCTCGCGTTGACGATGCGATGCCAGGCGTTCACCGGGATGGAGAACAGCGAGCCCTTCTGCCACTCGAAGACGTGACGCTTGCTGTCGCCGTCGAGCCAGACTTCGGTGGTGCCGCGCCCCTCGACCACGAGGTAGACTTCCTCGTACAGGTGTCTTTCCGCGTGCAGTGCGCCGGCCCCTGGTACCTCGACGACGTAGCAGCCCCATTTGCCTTCGGTGCCGTGCAGCTGGATGTACGTGCCTTTGCCGCCCAACCGCTTCCATGGCGCAAGTGGCAAATTTTGCACCTTGCGCACGCCGATGTCGCGATAGATCGGAATGCCCTCCGATTCCATGAACAGGTCGTAGGGCGTCTTGGGTCGGCCGAACTCGCCGAAGCCGGCTCGCTCGTTGCCGCTCGGCTCATGCCAATGCGTCCTGCCGGTCAGTTCATGCATCGCGACGCCTGTTGTAGAAGCGCAGCCGGATGAATGCTTTACTGCCGGCCCCGGGGCAAGGCAAGGCGCGCGCCCGCAGAAGCGTGCATGCGGGCGCGCCGTCGTTCACAAAGCTTGGCTACGCGACGCTCGCTGCGGGACGAAAGGCCACGGCCGAGAGGGCTTTTGACCCCGGAACCGATCCACTAAGATCGGCTTTGGAGTTCGCTTGGGAGGACAGCGCACATGAAAAGGCTTCTGATGGGAACGGTTGCTCTCGTCGCACTCGGCGCGGCGCCGGCCGGGGCCCAGCAATCCGTGAAGATCGGGTTCGTCAGCACGTTCAGCGGCCCGACCGCGGTGATCGGCAACGACATGCGCAACTCCTTCGAGCTCGCACTCGATCATCTCGGCCGCAAGATGGCCGGCAAGCCGGTCGAGGTGATCTACGAGGACGATCAGCAGAAGCCCGAAGTCGGCGTGCAGAAGTCGCAGAAGCTGGTCGAGTCCGACAAGGTCGATTTCGTCATCGGTTACATCTGGTCGAACGTGCTGCTCGCTTCGCTCAAACCGGTGGTGGATTCGCAGACCTTCCTGATCAGCGCCAACGCCGGCCCCTCGCAGATCGCCGGCGAGCAGTGCTCGCCCTTCTTCTTCTCGACTTCCTGGCAGAACGACCAGACGCCGCAGGCGATGGGCACCTACATGACGCAGAAAGGGGTGAAGACCGCCTTCCTGATCGGGCCGAATTACGCCGCCGGCAAGGACATGCTCACCGGCGTGCGCACGACCTTCAAGGGCCAGGTCATTGGCGAGGAATTGACCAAATGGCCGGACCAGCTCGACTTTTCCACCGAGCTGTCGAAAGTGCGCGCCGCCAGGCCCGAGGCCGTGTTCGTGTTCTATCCCGGAGCCGCCGGCGTGCAGTTCCTCACGCAATATGCCCAGTCCGGGCTCAAGGGTCAGATCCCGCTCTATACGGCGTTCACCATCGACGCGATTACGCTTCCGCTGCAGAAGGATCTCGCACTCGGCGTGCCGGGCGCGCAGGAATGGGTCAATGATCTGCCCAACGATGCCAACAAGAAGTTCGTGGCGGACTTCCGCGCCAAGCACAAGAACTATCCCTCGTTCTACGGCGCGCAGTCCTATGACGCCGCGAATTTCGTCAACAGCGCGGTCATCGTGGTCAACGGCGACCTGAGCAAGAAAGACGCGATGCGCGCCGAGATGCGCAAGGCCAACTACGCATCGGTGCGCGGTCCCTACAAGTACGGCAACAACCAGTTTCCGATTCAGAACTTCTACCTGCAGGATGTGGTGAAGGACGCGGAAGGCAACTTCACCCTCAAGACCGTCACCACGATCGTCAAGGACAGTCAGGATCAGTTTCACGACCAGTGTCCGATGAAGTGGTGACGGGGCGAGCGGGGCGGACGGAGGACAGACGGCGCTAGAATGACGGGCCGACAGGTCCGGCCATCGTCCGTCACAATCCGATGCTGTTGTTTATCGAACAGTGTCTGAACGGTCTGCAGTTCGGGCTGCTGCTGTTTCTGCTCGCCGCCGGGCTCACGCTCGTCTTCGGCATCATGGATCTGGTGAATCTCGCCCACGGCTCGCTGTACATGCTGGGGGCGTATTTCGCCGCGACTTTCGCGGCTTGGACCGACAGTTTCGTCCTCGGAGCGCTGCTGGCGCTCGCCGCCACGCTTGTGGTCGGGATGGCGCTCGAAGTGGTGGCGCTGCGCCGGCTCTACGGGCGCGACCATCTCGATCATGTGCTCGGAACCTTCGGCTTGATTCTGTTCTTCAACGAGCTGGTGCGGCTCGTTTGGGGCCCGGCCGGAATGAGCCTGTCGCTGCCGATGTGGCTCATCTCCCCGGTCGAGATTCTGCCGGGGCTTTTTTACCCGACCTACCGCATCGCGATCATCCTGACGGCGCTACTCGTCGCGCTATTCCTCTACGTCCTAGTGATGCGCACCCGCCTCGGCATGCTCGTTCGCGCCGGCGCTTCCAACCGTGAGATGACCGGCGCGCTCGGCGTCAACATCAGCCTGCTCTATACGTTGGTGTTTGGCCTCGGCGCGGCGCTTGCCGGGCTCGCCGGACTGATGCAGGCGCCGATCCTCACCGTGCAGATCGGCATGGGCGAGAACATTTTGATCCTCGCCTTCGTGGTGATCATCATCGGCGGCATCGGTTCGATTCGCGGCGCCTTCATCGCCGCCATTCTGGTTGGCCTCATCGACACGATCGGACGGGCGTTCCTGCCGGATCTGCTTCGGCTAGTCTTGAGCTCGCGCGGGGCGTCCACGGTCGCGCCGGCGATGTCGTCGATGATGATTTACCTGCTGATGGCGATCGTGTTGGTGTTGCGGCCGGAGGGTCTGTTTCCGGTATCGAGCAAATGACCGCAGCGCTCACGCCCCGCAATGTGGTGATCGCCGTTCTGATGCTCCTTCTCGCCGCCATGCCGGTCTATGCGGCGGTGACGGCAAACACGTTCCTCGTCACTCTGTTCACGCGCGTCATCATTCTCGGCATAGCGGCGACGAGCCTCAACTTGATCCTCGGCTACGGCGGCATGGTGAGTTTCGGGCATGCCGTCTATCTCGGCATCGGCGGCTATGCGGTCGGTATCCTGGCCCAGGAAGGCACGAGCTCCGGTTTTGTGCAATGGCCGGTCGCAATCCTGGTCAGCGCGCTGTTCGCGCTGCTCGTCGGGGCGCTCTCCCTGCGCACCCGCGGCGTCTATTTCATCATGATCACGCTCGCCTTCGCCCAGCTTGTCTATTACTTCGGCGTCGGGCTCGACCGGTACGGCGCCGACGACGGGCTGACCATCCGGCGGCGCAGCCAATTCGCCGGCCTCCTCAACCTCTCCGACCGCACCCAGTTCTACTATCTCTGCTTGGTGCTGCTGGTCCTCACCATCTATCTTGTCGCCCGGCTGGTGAATTCGCGCTTCGGCCTGGTCATCCAAGGCGCCCGCTCGAACGATCGGCGCATGCGGGCGATCGGTTTTGCGAC
This sequence comes from Xanthobacteraceae bacterium, assembly GCA_035693615.1. Lineage (GTDB taxonomy): Bacteria > Pseudomonadota > Alphaproteobacteria > Rhizobiales > Xanthobacteraceae > VAZQ01. Next base: position 26,752 of record DASSGH010000075.1, on the reverse strand, counting down.
GTTTCGCTACCGCCTCACCGCGTTCGTCATCGCCGGCGCGATCTGCGGGCTCGCCGGCGCGCTGCTGGCCAATCACACCGGATTCATCAGTCCGGCAACCATGCACTGGACGCGCTCGGGCGATCTCATCGTCATGGTCGTCCTCGGCGGCATGGCATCGTCATTCGGCCCGCTGATCGGTGCGGTCGCGCTGCTGTCGCTGGAGGAGGCGCTTCCGGTGCTGATCCGTGTCTCGGCGTCGCCCGTGTTTGGCGATGCCGCGGTGCGCATGGCGGAATACTGGCAGATCGTGCTCGGACCACTGTTCCTGCTGGTCGTCCTGTTTGCGCGCGGCGGCATCGACGGGCTGCTGGCGGGGATGCGCCGTGGCTGATCCGTCGCTGGAGATTGAGGCGCTGACCAAGCGCTTCGGCGGCGTCATCGCCTCGGATGCCATTTCGCTTTGCGTGCCGAAAGGGGAGCTGCACGCCATCATCGGCCCAAACGGCGCGGGCAAAACCACCCTGATCGGCCAACTGGCGGGCGAGATCGCCCCTGACGGCGGACGCATCCGTTTCGAAGGCCACGACGTCACCGCGCTGTCCGTCGATCGCCGCAGCCAGCTTGGCCTCGCCCGCTCGTTTCAGATCACCTCCTTGTTCCTCGATTTCACTGCGCTCGACAACGTGGCGCTCGCCGTGCAAGCCCATGCCGGTCACTCGTTTCGCTTCTGGCGCAACGCCCGCCGGGAAGTCGAGTTGCGTACCCCCGCGCGCGCAGCGCTGGCGCGCGTCGGACTTGCCGCACGCGAGGACGTGATCGTCTCCAATCTCAGTCACGGCGAGCACCGCCAGCTCGAGATTGCCATGGCGCTTGCCACCACCCCGCGCATGCTCTTGCTCGACGAGCCGATGGCGGGCATGGGACCGGACGAGAGCGCGCGCATGGTCAAGACGTTGCGCGCGCTCAAGGGCGGCCTGACCATCCTCTTGATCGAGCATGATATGGAAGCCGTGTTCGCGCTGGCCGACCGGATCACCGTTCTGGTCTATGGCCGCATCATCGCCTCCGGCCCGCCGGAGGCGATCCGGGCCAATGCCGAGGTGCGACAAGCCTATCTCGGCGAGCAGGAGGAGCATCGTGGCTAGCTCTTCGCTGCTCGAAGTATCGAACATCGAGACCTGCTACGGGCTAAGCCAGGTCCTGTTCGGGATGTCGTTGGCGATCGCGCCGGGCGAGGTGGTGACGCTCATGGGCCGCAACGGGATGGGCAAGACCACGACCGTGCGTTCGATCATGGGCCTCACCGCGGCAATGACGGGCTCCATCCGTTTCGGCGGACGGGAAATCCGCGGTCTCCCCGCCTACCAGGTCGCCAAGCTCGGCATCGGACTGGTTCCTGAGGGCCGCCAGGTTTTCCCTAATCTTACGGCGCGGGAGAATCTGATCGCGACGGCGGCGAATCGGAGCCGCGCGGCGGAGCCTTGGACGCTGGACAAAGTATGTGAGCTGTTTCCGCGGCTGGCCGAGCGCATCGCCAATATGGCGAACCAGCTCTCCGGCGGCGAACAGCAGATGCTGGCGATCGGTCGCGCGCTGATGACCAATCCTCGGCTCTTGATCCTGGACGAAGCGACCGAGGGGCTCGCACCGCTCATCCGCGCCGAAATCTGGGAGTGCCTCACGCGCCTCAAGGACGCCGGCCAGTCGATCCTGGTGATCGACAAGAACGTCGCGGCGCTGATCCGCATCGCCGATCGTCATTATCTAATCGAGCGCGGCAAAGTCGTATGGAGCGGTAGTTCCAGCGAGCTTGCGACCGCGCCGGCGGTTCAGCACCGATACCTGGGCGTGTAACGCCGTTATTCGGGCGCACGATCGGCCCTCACGGCACGGTGGGGAGCGCGCGTAACCACGCTAACCAGTTGGTAACCGTGATGCGGTCCAATTCGCCGCCGCATCGAGGACGTCCCATGGGTAAGCACGAGATCATCGAGGACACGCGCGCGCCGTCCGGCGAGGCCGAAGCCTCGGGCGCGTCGGCAACCGAACCGCACGCAAAGAAAACTTCCAACGCGGCATCGGCCGGTGCGGATGCGGGCGAGGGCGCGGCCTCCCAGAACGGAGCCGGCGCGCTCGAGAGCGCGACCAAAACCGCGGCGCCGCAGGCAGATTCGAGCGGCCGCCCCGCTAGCCTGCACGTCGCTCCGGGCATCGATCAACCCAAGCCGTCCCGCGGCAAAGCTGCCGCGGATGCGGAAGACGCGCTGCCGGGGGCTGGCGAGGAGGCGCGTCGTGCCACCCGGTTTACGCTATTGGCGGCTGCGCTCGCGCTGGCCGCGGCCCTCGGCGCGATGGTCGGCGCGCTGGCCGGCTACGGGCTCGCCCGGCCGGCGGCTACGGCCGCAGCGGCAGGCCGAACGGGCATGGAGGACATCCAGGCGCTCAAAGAGAACGTCGTGCAGGCGCGGACCGACCTCGCCGCGCTGAAGCTGAGCATGGATTCCGCCAGCCGCAACGTCGCGGCGCAAATCACCAGGATCGGCGAGCGCCTCGACCGCGTCGAGCGCGCTCAGGCCGAGCCGGTCGCCAAGCTCAACAAGGCGATCGAGGCGCTCGAGCGTCTGTCCCGCGGCGAGGCCGCATCCGCTGCCAAGGATGTGACGGGGGCGATCCTGCCGCCGGCGGGGCTCGCAACCCAAGGGGGCAAGCCCGGGGCCGTCGAAGGATGGGTAGTACGCGATGTCCATCGCGGCACCGCGCTGCTGGAAGGCCGCATGGGCCTCATCGAGGTTGACCCGGGTGACGTCGTGCCGGGACTCGGGCGTGTGGACGCAATCCGCAAGCAAGACGGCCGCTGGGTCGTGGTGACCCCGCGCGGCCTGATCATGTCGCCGCGCTGATCGAGGGATCGCTAGTGTCCCGATTCCGAAGTTCGCATCATTGTGCTGCAGCCTCGTTTGCGAACTTCGGAATCGAAGGACACTAGCAACTTATTGATCTAGGGTGGCTTTGGTTCAGAAGTCCGCATTTCGGACTCGCTGCAAGAATGAGCGGACTTCTGAACCACCACACTAGGTCGCTCGCGCCGACGACCGCAGCTGCCAACGACCGGCATTACCCCTTTCGCCCGCCGGGGCGTGCGGCGCACCCCCGATCCGTGGCAAATTTCCCCGCGCCCGCTCGCCGGCGGAGGCCGGCGATTCGCACGGAAGGATTGCTCGATGCTCGACATCGCGGTTGTCGTTCGCACGGCGGCGCTCGCCGCGTCAGGACTGTTCGCCTCACATGCCGCGTCGCTCGCGCAGGTAGCGGCGCCGCCGCCCAAGCCGGAAGCCGCGCAGAACTGCCCCGGTCTGGTGGCCGTTGACGCGCCGCGCATCGTTCCAGCCGCGTTTCGTCTCGCGCTCAATGCGGATCAGGTCCGCCTTACATATGTGGGCCATTCGACCTTCCTGATCGAGAGCCCGCAGCTCGTGCGCATTGCAACCGACTACAACGACTACGTCCGGCCGCCGCTCCTGCCGGATATCGTCACCATGAACCATGCGCACACGACGCATTTCACCGATCTGCCCGATCCGGGCATCAAGCATGTGCTGCGCGGCTGGGGGCCGACGCCCGATCAGCCCGCGCGCTACGACATCACGGTCAAGGACGTGCGCGTACGCAACGTGCCGACCAACATTCGCGACTGGCGCGGCGGCACCGAACGGCACGGCAATTCCATCTTTATTGTCGAGACGGCGAACATGTGCATCGCCCATCTGGGCCATCTGCACCACACGCTCACCCAGCAGCAACTGGACGAGATCGGCCGCGTGGACGTCGTCCTAGTTCCGGTCGACGGCAGCTACACGCTCGATCTCGAGGGGATGATGGAAGTTCTGCAGGCGCTCAAGGCGCCGCTGATGATCCCGATGCACTATTTCAGCACGTACACCCTCAGTCGCTTCCTCGACCGGGCACGCCAGAACTGGACGGTGGAAACAAGCGAGATCCCGTCGTTGGTGATCGCAAAGGCGAGCCTGCCGGCCGCGCCCAAGGTGATGGTGCTGCCCGGCCATTGAGACGGGATTCGCGCGTCAAGCGCCGAAGCTGAAAAAGCCGAGCCACAGCGCGCCGAAAACGACCAAGGCGAGCGCCAAGCTCACCCCCAAGACGATGAGCACGGGACGATCGAGAAATCCTGCCCGCGCTTCAACGCCGGTCTCGACTTTACGCCCGCTTTCCTCGCGCATGATTTGCTCCTTGGGCCATGCAACGGTCAACGCCGGGAGATCAAGTGAGGTTCCCGGCCGCGGCTCGCGCGGAGGGAGCGGGCATCGGAAGGACTGGCACTCATCGCGCTCGATCCGGTAAGGTTTGCTCCGAACTGCTTGAAGGAATGGATCGGGCATGTTGAGTGCCGAGCAAAACGATCTTCTCACCCGCACCGGTCTGGGCACGCCTGCGGGCAAGCTGATGCGGTGCTACTGGCAGCCTGCGGCGCTGGTCGATGAATTGCCCGACAACCGGCCACTCAAGCCCGTCCGCCTGCTCGGCGAAAACCTTGTCATCTTCCGCGACGATAATGGCCGCTATGGCCTGATCGAGCGCGCCTGTCCGCATCGGGGGACCGACCTCGCCTTCGGCCGCCTCGAGCACGGCGGCTTGCGCTGTGCCTTCCACGGCTGGCTGTTCGACGTGACGGGGCAGTGCCTGGAGACGCCGGCCGAGCCGGAGGGCAGCCGCATGTGCGCCAACATCCGGCACAAGGCTTACCCGGTGGTCGAGAAAAGCGGCGTCCTGTTCGCCTATCTGGGGCCGGGCGAACCGCCCGCGTTTGCGCAATTCGACTGTTTCACCGCTCCCGCCAGCCATACCTTCGCGTTCAAGGGCATGATCGACTGCAACTGGCTGCAGTCCCTGGAAGTGGGCATCGACCCAGCCCACACCTCGTTCCTGCATCGCTTCTTTCACGATGAGGAGCCGTCGCAAGGCTACGGCAAGCTGTTTCGCGACAAATCGATCGACTCCGACATGCCGATGACGCGGATCATGCGCGAGTTTCCGCGCCCGCAGATCGAGGTCGAGCCGACCGATTACGGCATGCGGGTGATCACGTTGCGCCGCATCAGCGGCGCCAACTCCCACGTGCGCGTCACCAACCTGGTGTTTCCTCACGGCTTCGTCATTCCCATGTCGAGCGAGATGACGATCACGCAATGGCACGTGCCGATCGATGATCACAGGCATTACTGGTACGCCATCTTCACCAGCTTCGGTGCGCCGGTCGACAAGGACGAGATGCGACGCCAGCGGCTCGAGCTCTACGAGCTGCCGGATTACATCCCGCGCAAGAACAAGAGCAACGATTACGGGTTCAATGCACACGAGCAGGAACACGAGACGTTCACCGGCATGGGCGCCGATATCAACGTGCACGATCAGTGGGCCTGCGAATCGATGGGCCCGATCCAGGATCGCACCAAGGAACATCTCGGGCAGTCGGACAAGGCGATCAGCGCCTATCGGCGCATCCTGCGCCGCGCCATCGATGAGGCCGCAAATGGCGGCAAGCCGCTGATGGTGCTCGATGTTGCCCAGGCGGCGAAGATCACCGGCCCGGCGGCGATCGACGGCATCGGTCCGACCGAGGGCTGGCAGGCCTATTGGCAGAAGACCGACGCGGCGCGGCGCAGCGCCTCAAGCTGGGCGAAACACCGTTCGGGCGTAGGTCAGCAGAGTTCAGAGGCCGTGCACCTCTGATGATCGGTTCGTGATTTACACGTCCACGCTGGCTGTGAGCGCGTTTTCCTGGATGAATTCCCGCCGTGGATCGACGATGTCGCCCATGAGCTTGGTGAAGATGTCGTCGGCCTCGTCGATCGCCTTCACATTGACCTGCAACAGCGATCGGGCGTTGGTGTCGAGCGTGGTCTCCCACAGCTGACTCGGGTTCATCTCGCCCAGCCCTTTGTAGCGCTGGAGCGCAACGCCTTTGCGCCCGGTATTGGTCACCGCCTCGAACAGGCCGACCGGCCCGTGGATCACGGTGTCCTCGTCCTTGCGGCGCAGCGTGGCCGGACGCGGATAGATCTGCTGCAGGGTTGAGGCATGCTCGTCGAGCTTGCGCGCGTCGGCAGAACCGAGCAGCGCATGATCGAGAATGGCGATCTCTTTGACCCCACGCACGGTGCGCTCGAAGCGGAACCCCTCGGCGTCCTTGAATTCGCCCTGCCAGCCGCGCTCCGTCTCCTCAGACAACGCATCGAGCCGGCGCGCGATATATTTCGCCGCCTCCGTGGCGTTACGCGGGTCGCTGAAAATATCGGACGTGAGCACGCCGGCGATTGACGCTTGCTCGACCACCTGGCGATTGTAGCGGCTGTGCAGCCCATTGAGCACGTTGCGGATCACGCGCGCCTGCTCGACGAGTTGCCGCAAATCCTCACCCGCGCGATGCTCGCCGGAAAACAGCCGCAGCACCGCGTCTTCCAGGCCGCTCGTGATCAGGTAATCCTCGAGCGCCCGCTCGTCCTTGAGGTACTGCTCCGACTTGCCGCGCGCCACCTTGTAGAGCGGCGGCTGGGCGATGAAGAGATGGCCGCGGTCGATGATGGCGCGCATCTGACGGTAGAAAAACGTGAGCAGCAGCGTGCGGATGTGCGAGCCGTCGACGTCGGCATCCGTCATGATGATGATCTTGTGGTAGCGCAGCTTGTCCGGATTGAACTCCTCGCTGATGCCGGTCCCGAGCGCAGTGATGAGCGTGCCGATTTCCTGGCTCGACAGCATCTTGTCCATGCGCGCGCGCTCAACATTGAGGATTTTCCCGCGCAGCGGCAGCACCGCTTGGAACGCACGGTTGCGGCCCTGCTTGGCGGAGCCGCCCGCGCTGTCGCCCTCGACGATGAACAATTCGGATCGCGCCGGATCGCGCTCCTGGCAGTCGGCCAGCTTGCCGGGAAGGGAAGACACGTCGAGCGCGCCCTTCTTGCGCGTGAGTTCGCGAGCCTTGCGCGCAGCCTCGCGCGCGGCCGCCGCCTCGACGACCTTGCCGACGATAACCTTCGCCTCCGCCGGATGTTCCTCCAGCCAGTATTGCAGCGCCTCGTTGATGATGTTCTCGACCACCGGGCGCACCTCGGAGGAGACGAGCTTGTCTTTGGTCTGCGAGGAGAATTTTGGATCCGGCACCTTGCAGGAGAGGACGGCGGTGAGGCCTTCGCGGCAATCATCGCCGGTCAGCGCGACCCGCTCCTTCTGCATCACGCCGCTCTTCTCCGCATAGCCGGTGACTTGCCGGGTAAGCGCGCCGCGGAAGCCGGCGAGATGGGTGCCGCCGTCGCGTTGGGCGATGGTATTGGTGAAGCAGAGCACGGCCTCGTGGTAGCCGTCGTTCCACCACAGCGCACATTCCACGCCGATACCCTCGCGCTCGCCCTTGATCATGATCGGCGCGGGAATGAGCGGCGTCTTGTTGCGGTCGAGATACTTGACGAACGCCTCGACGCCGCCCTCGTAGCGCAACTCCTCGCGCTTCTCGACCGGATGGCGCATGTCGGAGAGGACGATCAGCACGCCGGAGTTGAGGAAGGCGAGCTCGCGCAGCCGGTGCTCCAGCGTGGGGAAGTCGAATTCGGTCATGGTGAAGGTCTGCGGGCTGGGCAGAAACGTCACCTCGGTGCCGCGCTTGTCCGGGGCCGGGCCGACGACCGACAACGGGGTGAGCGCCTCGCCGTCGCGGAACTCCATGAAATGCGCTTGGCCGTCGCGCCAAATGGTGAGCTTGAGCCAGCTCGACAGCGCGTTCACCACGGAGACGCCGACGCCATGCAGGCCGCCCGAGACTTTGTAGGCGTTCTGATCGAATTTCCCGCCGGCATGGAGCTGGGTCATGATGACCTCGGCCGCCGAGACGCCTTCGCCCTTGTGAATGTCGGTCGGGATGCCGCGACCGTCGTCGTGCACGGTACAGGAGCCGTCCGGATTGAGCGTGACGGTCACCTCCTTGGCGAAGCCGGCGAGCGCTTCGTCGATGGCGTTGTCGACGACCTCGTAGACCATGTGGTGCAGGCCCGAGCCGTCGTCGGTGTCGCCGATATACATGCCCGGCCGCTTGCGCACGGCGTCGAGGCCCTTGAGGACCTTGATCGAATCCGAATCGTAATCGGAGGCAAGGGACGGAGTCTGGCGGGCAGGTTCGGCCATGGATGACGTCGAATCAGTTTCGCAAGTGACGGGTAAATCGGGTTTGGTTTGACACGAAAAAGGGGTGTCGTACAGCCCAAAGTGATGACCTGTAAGTAGCTGTTTTTTTTGAAATTTCAAGGCAAGGCGCGGCCCAAAAAAAGCCCCGGAAATGGCTGCTTTGCCCCCCTCTCCGGCGCCCCCATTTTGCGCCTCCGGCGCCGCCGGTTTCGAGTGTCCTGTCGCCGCAAACGAAAGCCGCGGGAACGCAAGTTCACGCGCAGATCGCAACCCTCGGCGTGCGTGCAGTTACCAACCGCAAACGCGAGCGGGCGCTAAGCGGTGCTGACGACGATATTGCCCATCGCCTTGCCGGACTCGACTGCTTCATGCGCGGCGACGATCTCGCCGAGATTGAAGGTCTGCGCCACGTTGTGGATGAGCTCGCCGCGCTCCAGCATGCGCGTGATGTCGGCGGTTGCGCGTGCGCGCAGCTGCGGCGGCATCAGATAGACCAGGAAAAATTTCAGCGTGATGCTGTTCTGAAGCAGAAATTGGAACGGAATCGACACCTCGGGCGTGCCGCTGCCGTAGATCGCCACGACGGCGTTCGGCGCGAGCACAGCGGGCAACAGCCGCGCATTGGCGCCGAGATCGAGTTCGATCACCGCGTTCACGCCGCGTTTTGCGGTGATGGCCATCACGCGCTCGCCGACGTCCTCCCGCCGGTAGTCGATGACATGATCGGCGCCGGCGCGCCGGGCGATCTCGCCCTTGCTCGGCGAGCTGACGGTGGTGATGACGGTGGCCCTGCGTTTCTTCGCCAACTGGATGGCGTAATGGCCCACCGCCCCGGCGCCGCCGGCGACGAGGACGCTCGAGCCCCCTTCGCACCCGGCGAGCTCCACCGCCTGATAGGCGGTGTAGGCCGGAATGCCGAGGCATGCTCCGGCCTCCATGCTGATGTTGGTGGGCAAAGGCACGGCCTGCTCCGAGGGCAGCACGATCGATTGGGCGGCGGTACCGAACGGGCGACGCCACTGGCCGTTCCAAACCCACACCCGCTCGCCCACGCGCGAGGGCGAAACGCCTTCGCCAACGCGGTCGATCTCGCCCGCGCCGTCGCTGTGGGGGATGACGCGGGGAAACGCAATCTTGCGGGTCGAGCCGGCGCGGCTCTTGACATCGGAAGGATTGACGCCGGAGGCGGCAAGCCGCACCCGAACCTCGCCGGGTCCCGGCTCTGGCGTCTCCAACTCGGCGACGCGCAGCACCTCGCGGGCCGCGCCGTTCTTCTCGTAATAGGCAGCGCGCATGCATGCTCCTTCGGCGGCTCGATCGTTCGCTTCGGGGCGGATGATGCCACAGAACCTGCGGCGCGACGATCACGCCCGCCGCTTCACCTCTCCGGGTGCGACCTCGAACACGCCCGCGGTGGCTTCGATCTCCGCGAACGCCGCGGCGTCCGCGCCAGTCATCCAGGGTTGCGCCCCGAGCTTCTCCAGCTCGGCATAGAGCGCGGCCCGCCGCGTGGGGTCGAGATGGGCGACAACCTCATCCAGCAGCAGCACCGGCGCGAACCCGGACATCTCGGCAAGCAGGCCGGCATGCGCGAGAACGAGGCCGATGAGCAGCGCCTTCTGTTCGCCGGTCGAAGCCTCGCGCGCGGCGATTTGCTTATCTGCATAGCTGACGGAGAGGTCGGTGAGGTGCGGCCCCTCGAGCGTGCGTCCCGCGGCGGCATCGCGGGCGCGATTATCTCTGAGCATGGCGCGATAGCGATCCTCCACCGCGACGGCGGGTTCGAGCGGCACGAGCCGTTCCATCCAGCCATCAAGCGCGATACCGGCCGCGGGAAACGCCGCCGCGGGATGCTTGCGCGTGCGCAAGATCGACTGCAGCCGGTCGACGGCTTCCACCCGCAATGCCGTCACCGCCACCGCAAGCTCAGCGGTTTCGTGCTCGACGGCATCGAGCCAGTGCGGATCGGGGCGGATATCCTCGAGCAGCCGGTTGCGCGAGCGCAACGCGCGTTCGAGCGCGTTGACTCGCGTCATATGCTCGGCATCGAGCGCTAGCGTGAGCCGGTCGAGAAAGCGGCGGCGCTCGGACGCCGGCCCATTGAACAAGCCATCCATGGCCGGCACCAGCCAAACGACGCGCAGATGATCCGCGAAGGCCGCCGCCGATGCGACGGGCTCGCGATCGATACGGCATTTGCGCGTGACGACCGCGTCCTCGTTCGCGGGCAGCTCGATGCCGGTGCCCAAGGTCGCCAGTCCCAGCGCGCCTTCCACCTCCGCCGATACGGCCCACGAACCATCACCTTCGGAAAAAGCAATGTCTTCGAGGGTTGCTCGCCGCAGGCCGCGTCCCGGCGTGAGAAACGAAATCGCTTCGATCAGGTTGGTCTTGCCGGAGCCATTGGGGCCGACCAGCACCACCGGTCCCGCGTCGGGTTCGAGCTGCGCGGCGCGATAGCTGCGGAAATTAGTGACGGTGAGGCGGCGGATGCGGGCAGCGGGCATACCGGTAATCAGTAATGCCTGATCGGAAAACAGCAATCAGGCGCCGCGGCGCGGCGCCTGGCATCTGCTGCCGGATGTTGCCGATTGACCGCTGCGACCCGGCTACACCCGCATCGGCATGAGCACGTAGAGCGCGCCCTTGGTGTCGCGGTCCTGAATGAGCGTGGGCGAACCCGGATCGGCGAGCTTTAGCACCGCGGCCTCCCCTTCAAGCTGCGCCGCGATATCAAGCAGATAGCGGGAGTTGAAGCCGATATCCAACGGGTCGGCGCCGTATTCGACTTCAATCTCTTCGGTAGCGCTGCCGGAATCCGGGTTGGTGACGGACAGCATCAGCTTGCCGTTGCTCAGCGACAGCTTGACCGCGCGGCCACGCTCGCTCGACACCGTGGAGACACGATCGACGGCCTGCTCGAATTCTTTCTTGTCGACGGTGAGCTCCTTGTCGTTGCCGACGGGAATGACGCGCACGTAGTCAGGAAATGTGCCGTCGATGAGCTTCGACGTGAGCACCGTTTCGCCGAGCCGGAAGCGAATTTTGCCCTGCGACAGCTCGATGTTGACTTCCGCCTCGTTGTCTTCGATCAGCCGCTGCACCTCCGCAACGGTCTTGCGCGGAACGATGATGCCGGGCATTCCGCTCGCGCCGGCGGGCAGCGGCAATTCAAATTGCGCCAGGCGATGCCCATCGGTGGCGACCCCGCGCAGCGTAGCCTCTTTGGCGGTGCCGGCGGTATGGAGATAGATGCCGTTGAGGTAGTAACGCGTCTCCTCGGTGGAGATGGCAAATTGGGTCTTATCGATGAGCCGTTTGAGATCGGCGGCCGTGACTTTGAACTTGTGCGTCATGTCGCCCGCGGCCAGATCAGGAAAATCGCTCTCTGGCAACGTCTGCAAGGTGAAGCGGGAACGGCCGGCGCGAATCGTCAGCACCGCGCGGTCGCCGGACGCTTCGAGGACGATCTGCGCGCCTTCCGGAAGCTTGCGCACGATCTCGTAGAACATGTGCGCGGGGACCGTGGTCGCGCCGCCCGGGCCCACCTCGGCAGCGATCGTCTCAGTCACCTCGACATCGAGATCGGTCGCTTTGAAGGTTAGCTTGGATTTTTCCGCCTTGATCAGGACGTTGGCGAGAATGGGAATGGTGTTCCGCCGCTCGACCACGCGATGCACATGGCCTAGCGACTTCAATAGCGCTGCGCGCTCGACGGTGACTTTCATTTTTCCATCCGCCCACTCGCGTGGAACTCTCGAAGGGCTAAGGAAGGTGGCGCGGGTGCGGGTTTTTCGCAAGGGCGGCGGCGTCGGCGGCGCCACTTACCCAACGGATTTGGCCGCAGCAAGGGGCGGACGGGTGGACGGCTCCTGGAACGGGGCCGGGGCGCTTGCCCTGCGGCCGGGCTTTGTCCTGGGCAGCAGGGAATGGCCGGCGGCGCTTATTCCTGCAGTTGCCGTTTCAGGAGATCGATTTCGTCCGCCAGCGCCGAGTCGGTGTTGACGAGATTTTCGATCTTTCGCACCGCATGCAAAACCGTGGTGTGGTCGCGTCCGCCGAAGCGGCGGCCGATCTCCGGCAGCGAACGCAGCGTGAGCGTCTTGGCGAGGTACATCGCCACCTGCCGTGGACGCACGACGTTCGCCGTGCGCCGCGAGGACAGGAGGTCGGCGCGGCTCACGTTATACTGGCGCGCGACCACCCGTTGGATATCCTCGATTTTGACGCGCTTGGGGTCCTGCGGCCGGATCAGGTCGCGCACCTCGCGCTCGGCCATTTCCAACGTGACCGAATGGCCGGTGAGCTTGCTGTGAGCGAGAAGACGGTTGAGCGCGCCTTCGAGATCGCGGCCGTTGTGGGTCACCGTCTTGGCGATGTACTCGAGCACCGGCATCGGAACATCAAAGCCGGGATGATGCTGCTTGGCCGCCGCCGCCCGGCATTTGAGGATTTCAAGCCGCAGTTCCTCGCCGAGCGACCCCATTTCCACCACCAGGCCGCCGGCCAGCCGCGAGCGCACGCGCTCATCGAGACTCTCGAGATCGGACGGCGGCCGGTCGGAGGCGATCACCACCTGACGGCCGGCGTCGATGAGTGCGTTGAGGGTGTGACAGAACTCGGCTTGGGTCGATCGGCCCTGAAGGAACTGCAAATCGTCGATGACGAGTACGTCGATCGTCCGCAGCGCCTCCTTGAAAGCCAGCGCATTCTGCGCCCGCAGCGCCGCCACGAAGCCGTACATGAACTTCTCGGCGGTGAGATAGAGCACCTTGCGTTCGGCGCTCGTATTGCCGGCCCAAGCCAGCGATTGCAGCAGATGCGTCTTGCCGAGTCCAACCCCCGCGTGAATGTAGAGCGGATTGAACATCACCATGTCGCCGCGCCTGGCCTGTGCGACCTGCTTTGCCGCGGCATGCGCCAGCGTGTTGGAGCGCCCGATCACGAACGTCTCGAAGGTGAGACGCGGATCGAGGGGCGAACCCCCGAGGGCATCGTGAGCTGCCGAGATCGGCCCCACCGTATGCCGCCCGTCGCCGCCGTTGAGTTTGATCTCGCGCATCTCGCGTTGCGGCGTCAGACACTCCGGCGGTTTGATTTTCGGTGGCAGGGTCCGGATCACCGCCGAGCGCACGGTTAGCTCGACGCGAGAAAAGGTCGGCTGTTCGGCCTGCCAGCAGGCCAGCACCCGCTCGGCGTAGTGCGACTGGATCCAGCTCTTAAGGAAGCGCGTGGGCACGGAGAGCTTGACGGTATCGCCTTCGCTACCGTCGAGTTCCATGCGCGCGAACCAGCTTGCGTAAACGTCATCGCCGACCTCGGCGCGAAGACGATCCTTCACGCGGGTCCAGCGGTCCAGATCCATGCTCGTCATTGCGTATCTCTTCTTGATCGGCGGAAACCGACGGGGAACGCGGACGAAACGCGATACTTCGACGCGAAGTGGCACCACGCAGGGAACGGAGGAGTGGGAGTACTGCGGCGTAGCGGCGTGGCCGGAAGGGGAACTCCGGCGGACCCGTTGTCGTTAGCGGGACGAATGCTCAGCGCGGAGGTGGCGCCGGCCCGCGAGCAGCGATAATGAGATCAAGCAAACAGCCATAGCGCAGGCGGCGAATACCGCGAGCCATGTGAACCCTCGCTGTCGTCATGATTACCCCCCTTTTTTCTTGCCCTTCTCGTGAGGGCTATGCACGGTTCAGACGTTTGAATTATTTCGATTTGCTTTTCGTATCACCGGTATCCAGACGCTCGCCGCCACAAACGCACGCTCGCTTTTCAAGAGGCCAGGGATTGCCGCCGTCGAAGCTGAGAGCAAGCAGGCATGATTCACCCGTCCTCATCTTCGATGAGCTTAAGCACGACCTTTTACTGAAGAACCGCCGGTGGCCCAGCGGCAATTTGAAAATAGCACGCCGCAGCCCCCCTGCAACGGCTGCACTCAGCTCGCTGCACGCGATGAAGATCGCTTCGCGCGTCCGCTGCTGCAGACTGACGCACGAACGGCCGCGATAATATTTTGAATTGACTTGCGTATTCCTCGCGGGCGCGGCGGCACGCCGAAGCTGACACGCGGCTGTTATTTTGCTGTCAAACTCGACGGCGCTTATGTCCGAAACCGACGGAAATCAAAGTCCTCCTTGGCGCTTTCCCTTTAAGCCATTCTGCAACCAGTTATTTCCGTGAGAGAAAAGATAGGGTAGCCCCCGCCGCAATGGCCGAGATGATCAGCGCGAGAATTGTTCGTTGATTATCCTGGTTTTGTATGACGCTTTTGAAACAACGGTAAACAACGATCACGATATCAACAGCCATCGAACGCTAATCAATAACGCCGACGTACATTTTGTGCCGCCGGGTTGGGGCCGCGCAGGTAATAACGAAGATTTATCGAGACGATGAAAAAGTTTTTAGGCGAGACTTAAGGTGTTCCAGCCCAGTGCGAGCGCCACGCCGTCACCGCGTTTCGCTCCGCGATCAATGTCCGCCCGACTAGGTGGCGAGCTTGGCGACCCGGTGCGCGAGGCGGGATACCTTGCGACTTGCGGCATTGGGATGCACGACGCCTTTCTGCGCCGCGCGCATGATCATCGGCTCCGCCTCGTTGAGCGCCGCGAGTGCCGCGCTGCGGTTGCCGCCAGCGATCGCTTCCTCGACCTTGCGCACGAAGCTGCGCAGTTGCGAGCGGCGGGCCTTGTTGATCTCGGTACGCCGCGCGATCTTGCGGACCGCCTTGCGGGCGGAAGTGGTATTGGGCATGGCTATGCTCGTCTGCGGGGTAGCCGCTCGCGCCCCGCGCATTCTGATGCGGCCGATAGCGTAAAAACAGGTGGCGGCGAGCACACGTCGCCGCCACGACGGCGCTTATAACGGCGTCGCCGTGGAGCGTCAACGGCTGGCGCCTGGTAAAGCCGGGTGCGCGGCCTGTCACTTTCCAGCGACTCGGCGAGGCCGGTGATCGCTCACGATCCATGGGCAGCGGCGGCGGCGACCTTGGGTCCTTGCGCGGCAACACTGCGCAGGCCGTCGTAGTCCCCTGCCACCGCCGCCTGCTCGCTCGCAGCAAGCGCGGCAAGCGGCGGCTTGACCCGCGCCCAAGTCGCATCGCCATGGATGTGTGCAAGGAGCGCCTTGACCCCCGGCACCAGCGGCTTGCCGTCGAACAGCTTGCGGATGCGCACGGCCGTCTCGAGGGCTCCCGCATCGCCGCTGCGCCACGCGCGCGCGCAGAAATCGGCGTTGAGATTGGCGGTAGCCGAGATGCATCCGGCGAACGCCCCCGAGCGCGCTTGCATCAGCACCGCTTCGGTCGATGGGAACACGTCGAACTGCGGCGACAGCGCTGCCGCCTCGCGCGCATAGGCCATATCGCCGGAGGAATCCTTGAGCCCGACGATACGGGTACCACAGGCGCGCAGCAGGCGCTTGATCAGTGCGAAGTGCCACGGCAAACCGGAGAGGGCGGGAAAGTGATAGAGATAAAGCGGGATTGGTTTTGCCGCCGTGGCGCCCACGATGGTTTCCACGTAGGCGAGGAGCCCCTCGTCCGGCACGCCCTTGTAATAGAACGGCGGCAGCAGCAGCGCGCCGGCAAAGCCGAGCTCGGCGGCATGTCGCGTCAGCGCGACCGCGTCGGCGACCGAGGCGGCGCCGGTGCCGACCATGAGGCGATCGACGGGCAGACCCGCGTCGCGGTACGCCGTCATCACGCGCTTGCGTTGCTCAAGGGAGAACGAGGTCGCCTCCCCCGTGGTGCCGAGTACGTTTAATCCGTCGCAGCCGTTGGCGAGCAGAAAACGCGCGAGCGCGACCGAGCGCGCACAGTCGGGCTCGCCTTGCGCATCCACGGCGGTGGCAATGGCGGCGATCACGCCACGAAGCTTGTCGGTCATGTCCACTTCCCCGGGGTCGTCACCCGCTCACATTGAATGCCGCAAGCGCGGCCATATTGACGAGTTGGGCGTCGTTGGCCGAGAGCGGCACGATCTGCACCGACCGGTCGAGGCCGACCAGAATGGGGCCGATCACCGTCGCGCCACCGAGCTCTTGCAGCAGCTTGGTCGAAATCGAGGCGGAATGGAATGCTGGCATGATCAGCACGTTGGCCGGCCCCGAGAGGCGGCAGAACGGATAGGCCTCGCGCAGCTCCATGTTGAGCGCGACGTCGGCGGCCATGTCGCCGTCATACTCGAAATCGACGCGGCGCTGGTCGAGGATGCGCACCGCCCCCTGCACGTGTACGGAGCGCTCGCCCGGAGGATGGCCGAAGGTCGAGAACGCCAGCAGCGCGATGCGCGGCTCGTAGCCGAAGCGCCGCGCTACGCCGGCGGCTTCGACGGCGATGTCGGCCAAAATCTCGGCACTGGGCATTTCCGTGACCGCGGTGTCGGCCACCAGCACTGTTCGCCCGCGCGCGAGCACCAGCGACACACCCATCACCCGGTGGCCAGGCTTGGGATCGATGCAGCGCCGCACGTCCGCGAGCGCCACCGAGAAATTGCGCGTGACGCCGGTCACCATGGCATCGGCGTCGCTGAGCGCGACCATGCAGGCGGCGAAATGATTGCGGTCCTGATTCACCAGGCGCTGCACGTCACGCTGGAGAAAGCCGTCGCGCTGCAGGCGCTCGTAGAGAAAGGCGGCATACGCCGCGTTGCGCTGCGACAGCCGCGCGTTGATGATCTCGATGCCGCCGCCCAGTTCGATGCCCAGCGTGCGCGCGCTCTCGCGCACGCGGTCCTCGCGGCCGACGAGCAAAGCCGTCCCGAGGCCCTGCTGGACGAAGATCGCGGCGGCACGGATGACCTGCTCCTCTTCACCTTCGGCGAAAACGACCCGTTGCGGCCGCCGGCGCAGCCGCTCGTGGACGCGCTGGAGAACGCCGGCGACCGGATCGAGGCGCGAGCGCAGCTGTGCCCGGTAGGCGTCCATGTCGACGATGGGACGCCGGGCGACGCCGCTGTCCATGGCGGCGGCGGCCACCGCGGGGGGAACGGACGAAATCAGCCGCGGGTCGAACGGCACCGGGATGATGTATTCGGGCCCGTATTTCGGCCGGATGCCATATGCGGCGGCGACCTCGTCGGGAACGTCCTCCCGCGCCAGCGCGGCGAGTGCCTTCGCAGCGGCGATCTTCATCTCCATGTTGATGGCGGTCGCGCGCACGTCGAGCGCGCCGCGGAAGATGTAGGGGAAGCCGAGCACATTGTTGATCTGATTGGGATAGTCGGAACGTCCGGTCGCCATGATGGCGTCGTTGCGGACCTCCGCCACTTCCTCGGCGCTAATTTCCGGATCGGGATTTGCCATGGCGAAGATGATCGGCTTTGCCGCCATCGATTTCACCATCTCTTTGGTGACTGCGCCCTTCACCGAGAGGCCGAAGAAGACGTCGGCGCCTGCTAGCGCCTCGGCGAGCGTACGGGCGGAGGTTTTCACCGCATGCGCTGACTTCCACTGATTCATGCCCGCAGTGCGACCTTGATAAATCACCCCTTTCGTGTCGCAGAGGATGATGTTGCTGGGCGTGAACCCGATGGCCTTGAGCAGTTCGAGGCAGGCGATGCCGGCGGCGCCGGCGCCGTTGCACACGAGTTTGGTCGATTTGATATCGCGGCCGGTGAGATCGAGGGCATTCATCAAGCCGGCCGCGGCAATGATCGCGGTACCGTGCTGGTCGTCATGGAACACCGGGATATCCAAGAGCTCCCGCAGCCGCTGCTCGATCACGAAACATTCCGGAGCGCGAATGTCCTCGAGGTTGATGCCGCCCCAGCTCTTGCCCAACAGCTTGATGCAGTTGACGATCTCGTCGGGGTCTTCGGAGGCGACCTCGAGATCGATGGAATCGATGTCGGCGAAGCGCTTGAACAGAACGGCCTTGCCTTCCATGACCGGTTTGGCGGCGAGCGCGCCGCGATTGCCCAGTCCCAGAATGGCGGTGCCGTTGGTGATGACGGCGACGAAATTGCCCTTGGTGGTGTAATCGAAGGCGCGGTCCTCATGCTCGGCAATCGCCAGCACCGGCACCGCGACGCCGGGTGAATAGGCCAGCGACAGGTCGCGCTGGGTGGCCATGGGCTTGGTGGCCACCACTTCCAGCTTGCCCGGCCGGCCCTGGCTGTGGAACAGCAGCGCTTCTTGGTCGGTAAATGTCGGTCGTGTCCCGCGGCCATCCTGTTTCGCAGACATTTCAACCCCTTACAAAAGCCGTGATGGCCGGATAGCCAAAGCTAGCGGATCGCCTGGGCTTCACTCAAGGCAAGTCGCTAAACCCGCCCGGCGACCGGTCCGGCCTCCTGCTCAGCATCCTCCGGGCGACCGGCTTGCTCCCCGATTGAAGCGAATGGCCGGGCGGGTTAATCGGTAGTGGGGCAATCCGTGTTTGCGCGTAAGACCTCATGATCCGCTTTGTTCTACGGTTTCTTGGCCTTTTGGCGCTCGCGTTGGGCTTCATCTTTTTGGTCTACGACGGCACCAAGTCGATCGCGGACCAGACGGTGTATATCAGCAGCGTGGAATCCACCTGGTCCAACATCCACCAGAGTTCGCTCACATCGCTGCAGCCGGAGGTCGAACGCCGCGCCGGGGCATGGGTCTGGCAAGGCCTGGTCAAGCCTTATTTTCTCGATCAGCCGGTTTCGTTCGTGCTCGCCGTCATCGGCGCCATCCTGATCCTGCTCGGACGAAAGAAAAAGCCGCTGATCGGATACGCGCGGGACTAACGCGCTCCTATATCTAGCCTGCAAGTACCGGAGGCGCTGCCATGCTGATGTTCAAGAAAAAGCTCGAGATGCCGTCACACGCCGAAGCGCTGCCCGGCCGATCGACGCCGATTCCGACCGCGCGCGAGCATTTCATCTTTCACCGGCCGCTCAAGGGGCCGTATCCCGCCGGCCTCGAGACGGCGATGTTCGGCATGGGTTGCTTCTGGGGCGCCGAGCGCAAGTTTTGGGAATTGGGGGAGGGCATTTACATCACCGCCGTCGGTTACGCGGGCGGCCACACGCCCAACCCGACCTACCAAGAGGTGTGCACCGGCCGCACCGGCCACAACGAAGTGGTGCTGGTGGTCTACGATCCGGCGAAGATTTCCTATGAGCGGCTGCTCAAAACCTTCTGGGAGAATCACGATCCGACCCAAGGGATGCGCCAGGGCAACGACGTAGGCACGCAGTATCGCTCCGGCATCTATGCCTTCACCCCCGAACAGCGCCGGGTCGCGGAGGCCTCGAAAGCGATGTATGGCAAGGAGCTAAAGGCGCGACATTTCGGTGCGATCAGCACCGAAGTCATCGATGCGCCCCCATTCTACTTCGCCGAAGACTATCACCAGCAGTATCTGGCGAAGAATCCGATGGGCTATTGCGGCCTCGGCGGCACGGGCGTGAGCTGTCCGGTCGGCCTTGCTGCCGCGCAAACGTAATCAGCCTCATCGCTGCGGCGCGAACACCGCCTCACGCGCGGGGTGGCGCGACTTAGGCGCGTTCCCCGCCTTTGCGCCGCAGTCCGGAGCCCGGCCAATCGGCCGGGTGGGGTCTCACTTCTTCAGGTGCTTCTTGAGAAAATCGGTGGCGCGCTGCCAGGCGGTCTTGGCGCTCGCTTCGTGGAAGCTCCCGCGCTCATCGCAATGGAACCCGTGCTGCGCGCCTGTGTAGACGTAGATCTCGGTGTCGCCGCCGCGCTTCTTCTTGATCGTTTCCACGTCGCTCATCGGAATCGACGCATCCTGGTCGCCGAAATGCATCTGCGTGGGCACCTTCGGCTTCTCGTCGGCGTTCTTGGCGATTTGCCCGCCGTAGTAGCAGATCGCAGCCGAGAGGCCGTTGAGCTTGCAGGCGGCGAGGAAAGCAATCGTGCCGCCCATGCAGAAGCCCATGATGGCGACCGGGCCTTCCTTCTTCAGCTCGTCGATGGCGGCTTGCGTGTCGCGCAGCATGGCGCCCCAATCGGGGTTGGCGACGAATTTGCGCGCGTTGGCGATCTCGTCCGGCGTATAGCCCGATTCGAAGTTCTTGTGCTGACGATCAAACAGCGCCGGGGCCAACGCGGCGTAGCCTTCGCCGGCGAGCCGGTCGCACACCGCACGGATGTGATGATTGACGCCGAAGATTTCCTGGATGACCACGATGCCGCCCTTTGCGGGGCCCGCCGGATCGGCACGATAGGCACCCAACTGAAACTGATCGGCGGACGTGAGCGAGAACTGCTTACCCAAGGCGACCTCCTTTGAAGTACTGCCGGTCGGCCGAATGCGCCTCCCCCGGCATCGCGCCGCAATTTCACGCGTTCGTCGCCGCAAAGCAACTGGCCGCGAAGGCGAACGAGCAGGCTCGCCGCCGGAACCTTAGGGGCGCAGCCCGAACGCCTCTGCCAGCAGTTCGTAGGAATGCCGGCGCGCGGCGTGGTCGTAGACCATGGTGGTGATCATCAGCTCATCGGCTTTGGTGGCGGTGACCATCTGCGAAAGCGCCTCCAGCACCGTCGCTTTCGTGCCGACAAACAGGCGCCGGCGATTGCGCGCGATCAACCCGCGCTCGGCCGGCGAATAGGGATAAGCCGCGGCTTCCTCCGGGCTCGCCAACGGCAAATATTCCCCGTGGCTGCGTCGCACGAAGTTAAGGTCGATGGTCGCGGCGAGACGTTGCGCTTGCGCCTCGCTGTCGGCGCAAACCGCGGCGCAGGCCAGAATGGCGTACGGTGCCTGCCGGGCCGCGGACGGCTTGAATTGATCGCGGTAGCTGAGCATCGCTGCGACCGGATCGTGATCGGCGAAATGGTGGGCGAAGGAAAAGCCGGCGCCCAGCACGGCGGCGAGCTGCGCGCTGTAGCCGCTCGATCCCAAGAGCCAGATCGGCGGGAGCGCCACGTCCTGCGGCATGGCGCGCACCGAACGGAACGGATGGCCTTCCGGAAAGGCGTTGCTCTCGAACAGCAGCAGTTCCTGCAGTCGTTCGAGAAAATCGTCGTCGCCGGCATCCTGCCGCCGCCGCAGCGCATACGAGGTGACCGGATCGGTCCCGGGCGCGCGGCCAAGGCCAAGATCGATGCGCCCGGGAAATAGCGCCTCCAGCACCTTGAATCGCTCGGCCACCATGAGGGGAGCGTGGTTCGGCAGCATGACGCCGCCGGAGCCGACCCGGATGCGTTCGGTCGCCGCCGCGACCTGCCCGATCATGATGTCGGGCGCGGAACTCGCGATCGAGGGCAGGTTGTGGTGTTCGGCCAACCAGTATCGCGTGTAGCCAAGCCGGTCCGCGAGCCGCGCGAGGTCGAGCGAATTGCGCAGCGAAATCGCCCCGGAGGACCCGGCTGCGACCGGCGATAGATCCAGGATGGAAAGAGCAATGGGATGCGCCGGCATTCGCGGGTCAGAACGGCCACGGGCGACGCAAGCGCCAATCCTTTTTCCACCCCGTGAGCTGCCCGTTGCGAAACTGTAGCGCAAGGGCGGAATCGGTCGGATAGAACCCGGGAATGCCCGGCGATCCATAGGCGAGATAGATCTCCGAGCCTGCCCGCCCGGAGTAGTAGACGAGCGGCACGCCGAGCGCGACCGAAACCTGGTCGGGGGTCATGCCGAAGGCGAGCGGCGCGGTATTGGATTGGGTTCCGCAGAAGGCGGCCCAGCAGATGCAAAGCGACGCGGCGACGCGCTTGAATGCCAAATGCTTGTTCTCCCGCCGGGAATGCGGCGCAACGCGCACGGCCGCCCGCCCACGCGCGCCCCATCTTCGGTCGACTGTTGGAACCCAGTCAAGCTAGTGCGAAGGACGCACATTTGCCGCGACGAGCGCGGGCTGACGGCCCTTGCCGCGTGCCAGGCCACGCGTGGGAGATTTTTATTCCGCCGCGAGGAGCTGCTCGGCGGGCAGCAGATCGTAGCCCTGCGCGCTTGCGGATTTCGTTCCCCAGCACGCGTACCACGAGCCGAACAGGAATTCTTCCATCTCGAACTGGTCGGCGATTGCGGCGAGGTCCTTCCACGGCTTGATCAAGGGATTGCCGAGCAGGGTATGCTTCATCAGCCAGAGCCCGAACGGCAGTACGAGGTTGCCGCCGCGGCCGCGGGGGAGCTTGCCGTCCATGATGACGATGCGGCCGCCTGGACGCAGGTGCTTCCACGCATGGCGCAGGACTTCGAGGTGGTGCGGCATCGTGTTGTAGCAGAGGCCGAACATGATGCCGTCAAGCGGCTCGCAGGGGATGTATTCGAGGGCGTCGCCCTGGGTCAGCTCGACGTTCTCCCACTGCTCACGCCGGCACAGCGCTCGCGCGCGGCGCAGCATCCCGCTCGATAGGTCGACGCCATAGACTTTGCCGGTGCCTCCGACCGCCGCGCGCAGGAACGGAAGATTGCGCCCGGTGCCGCATCCGATTTCGAGCACGCGGCCGCCCGGGTTGAGCCTGAGACCGGCCGTGGCGCGTTGGCGCAGGTGCGGCGGGAGGAACAACAGGCGGTCGAACAGGCCGATCAGGCCGGCAATTCGATCGTAACGCTGTGCGATGAACGCGGGTTCGCAATCCACCCACTGGTAGGTCACGTGCTTCGCCCCGACACGCGCGCGGACTGTTCTTAATCTGCTGCCGCCCGCTTCGCTTGAGATGTTCCCATCCGTCGACGATGTTTCCGTCCCAGACGTCGCCATCGTCGAGGGGGAAACGTGAGGCTGCAGGATGGGTAAGGATAGGTGGCAAATAGTCGCATTATTTTACCGCTGCCGCGGTGTGCCGCTGCGCCGTCGCGGGCAAGCGTGCGCGCAAGTGTGGGCGTGTGAGTAATGCAAAAAGATCAATCTGGGTGTAAGCGGGGCTCACTCGGTTGCGGCCAGCTTTGTCTGCCGCGCGTTGCTCTCGCGCCACAACAGGAACAGACCGGACGCGACCACGACGGCGGACCCGATCACCAGCGAGATGGTCGGGACGTCGCCCCAGATCGCAAAGCCAAGCATGCTCGCCCATACGAGCGAGAGATAGAAGAACGGCGCCACGGCCGAGGCCGGCGCCAGGTGCAGCGCGCGCGTCCACCAATATTGCCCCACGGCATTGGACACGCCGTTGAATACGATCAACGCCGTATCCGCCGGCGTGGGCCAGGCCCAGCCCAAGGGCAACAGCAGCGCGAAGAAGGCCGTGAGCAGCGCCAGTTGATACAGGATCAGCGTTTCCGCCGATTCGGTGGCGGTCATCCCCCGCACGCCGACGGTGACCGAGCCGTAGAGCACGGCGTTGGCCAGCGCGAATAGCGCGCCGATCTGGAATGTGCCCGCGTCGGGGTTGGCGACGATGAGCACGCCGCAAAAACCCACCAGCAGCGCCAGCCAGCGCGCCAGCCCCACCGCCTCCTTGAGCACCAACGCCGAGATCAGCGTCGCGAACAACGGAGAAGAGAAGTTGATGGCAATGGCGCCGGCGAGCGGCATCAGGCTGAACGCGATCAGCAGAAACGTCTGCGAGCAGCCTTGCGACACCGAGCGCAGCACGTGATGGCGCAGGCGTTGCGTGCCAAAGACGGCGAGCCCGGTCTTCGGTAGGATGAACAGCGCGCAGGTGAGGAGCGCGATGGCAGTGCGGGTGAACAGCACTTCGCCTATCGAATAGCTCTCCACCAGCAACTTCGAGACGGCGCTCGAAACCGCGAACACGAAGGTGGCGCCGACCATGTAGAGAATGCCGAGCGGGATATGCTCCCGCCGCGCGGATTTCGCCGGCACGATCACGCCGGTCGGTTCGCTCATCGGCGGCGGCTCTTTGCCGGCAGCGGATCGCATCGCGTTAGTCGCGCCTCGCCTTCACGCAGGTTTTTCGCCGGCGCTCCGTCGAGCAACGCCGCTGCCAGGATGTTATGGCATGGCGGTGCTGCGCGCGGCATTCCCCGACGGCATGACGGGTGAGCCGATTTGGTCATTGCAATCGCTGACGCACCTGATGGCGGCCCCACTTGGATCGTGGCCGTGCCGGACGAAGCGAGATCGGCATATCTGCTTCCACAGCAGTCGGAGGACATGCTACGCCGATTTGCCGGCTGCGAGGCGGGCGCATGCACAATGGGGATGAGTACCCATGGGCGAGCTGACGACGATTGAAGCCAAAGCGTTCGTGCCGGCCAGAGACTTCGTTTTGTCCAAGCAATTCTACCAGGACTTGGGCTTTGAGGTCGCTTGGTCATCAGACGATCTCGCCTATGTCCGTAAGGGACGCTCAAGTTTCCTCCTGCAAAGATTCTACAACAAGGAGCACGCCGACAACTTCATGATGCATTTGCTTGTTGAGGACGTCGACGCTTGGTGGCGCCACGTCCAAGCCCAAGGATTGATCGGCAAATACGGCGTGCGGGCCGAGGCGCCGGCGGACAGGTCATGGGGTCTCCGCGATTTCGTGATTCTTGATCCGACTGGCGTCCTGTGGCGCATCGGGCAAAACATTGACGCGCCATCTGGCGAGAGCGCTTAGCGGCGATTCGCCGGTTTGGGCTGGCGGTTGAAAACTGGAGCGCAAGCCCGAACCATGCGCAGCAATTTTCGCACATTCTTGCTTTGAATAAGATGCAATGATCCAATCAAGCGATCACTGGTTCTCGCCATACCGTTGGTTGGAAAAAGACCGGCAATGCACGCGCTGCTGAAAAGAGATTTTGGCGCAGTGGAAGGCCACTCGGCCCCATAGCGAGTCCTCAATGACAGCGCCCCACGAATCGCCCCCGCTCGGGTCACTGGCGTTGATTGCCGTCTTCGTTGTCGCGGTTGCCGCGGCCTTTGCCTATACGGCGGGCTGGTTTTCGCCTCCGCGCCTCACGCCTGGCAAGCTCGTCGACGCGTTTGCGCCGCCGAGCGGCGTGGCGCTCGGTCACCGCCGCAACCATGCGAAGGGGATCTGCTTTACCGGCGTCTTCGAAGCAAACGGGGCGGGATCCGAGCTTTCGCAAGCTTCGGTTTTCGCGCGCGGGCGCTATCCGGTGCTCGGGCGCTTCAATCTGGGAACCGCCAATCCGAACGCGCCGGATGGGACCGTCCGGGTGCGTGGCCTGGGAATAGGGATCACGACGCCGGACGGACAGGAATGGCGTAGTGCCATGATCAATGCCCCGGTCTTCGCGGTCTCGACACCGCAGACCTTCTACGAACTGCTGCGTGCGGAGGGGAGCAAGGATCCGAACGCGATCGCGACTTTTGCCGCGGCACATCCGGAGTTCGCGCCGTTTGCCGACTGGGCCAAGAACGGGACCTGGACCGGCAGCTACGCGGAAGAGCGCTACAACAGCCTCAACAGCTTCATCTTCGTCGACGGTTCCGGCGCAGAGCACGTGGTGCGCTGGTCGCTGTTGTCCGCGGCGCAACCGGTCGCTGTCTCGACCGATGAGCTTGCCAAGCGTGGGCCCAATTTCCTCGAACAGGAGATCGCTCAGCGCGTCGCCGGCGCGCCACAGCGGTGGACCGTGGTGGTGACGGTGGCTGCTGCCGGCGATCCGACCGCGGACCCCACCCAGGCCTGGCCGGCCGATCGCCGCGCCGTCGAGGTCGGCACGCTCGTGGCGCAGCAAGTCGAGTCCGAGCCGGACGGCCCCTGCCGGGATATCAATTTCGATCCCACCGTGCTGCCCTCCGGCATGCGCACGTCGGATGACCCATTTCCTGCCGCGCGCTCGGCCGCCTACGCAAAGTCGTACGACCTGCGCACGGCGGAGGCCAAGGCCTATCCCCGAACGACGACGGGAGCCAGGCCATGATCGCGGCTCACCGGCGCTTCACCGCGTTGCAGCGTCTGCTGCACTGGCTCATGGCAGCCTGCATCCTTGCCATGCTGTTCATCGGCGTGGGCATGGTGTCCACGGTCATGCCGAAATATCTGACGCTCGTTGCTATCCATAAGCCGCTCGGCATCGCCATCCTGGTTCTCGCGCTGATCCGCTTGGCTGTGCGCCTGCGTTATGGTGCGCCGCCGCCGCCTGCCGACCTGCCCGAGCCGATGAAGCTCGCCGCGGTGGCGTCGCATTACGCCTTGTATGCCCTCATGATCGCCATGCCGCTGCTCGGCTGGGGCATGCTGTCGGCGGCCGCCTATCCCGTCGTGTTGTTCGGAGGCTGGCACCTTCCTGCGATCCTGCCGCAGAGCGACAATCTCCATACGCTCCTTTGGGACGCGCATTTCTATCTTGCTTTCGCGTTTTTCGCCCTGATCCTGTTGCACATCGCGGCGGCGCTGTTTCATGCCCTCGTACGACGCGATGGAGTGTTCGAGACAATGGCGTCTGCGGCGGCGACCTACGAGGAGGTCGCGCCTGCCAAGTAAGGACGCCACGCGCTCTAGCGAGGCAGCAAGTTTGTTCGTCGCCGGCGCGGAATGGCGCCGACGCTACTCGCATGGACTAGCGATGCTTTTTTGTTGCGATTACTCACGGCCGCTTCTGGCACAAAGCGGGCATACCCGAGACGTCTGCTATTTGTCCGCTTCTCTAATCGGCCGGCAGGGTCAAGCGCCTCAGGCTATCCGCCACTCGAGTGTCGATGTCGCTCACGGGCTCGCGCTTCTCTTCGGACTCGGCACCAAGGCCCTTCCTTCATGGGATTCGAAGACGAAG
>DASSGH010000074.1:0-24344 GCA_035693615.1 Xanthobacteraceae bacterium | reverse complement strand
CCAGCGCACGTCGGCCTCGAAGAAGGCGCGTAGATCGGGCATGCCGTATTTGAGCATCGCGATGCGGTCGATGCCCATGCCCCAGGCGAAGCCCTGGTACTCTTCGGGATCGAGCCCGCAATTTCTCAACACGTTGGGATGCACCATCCCGCAGCCGAGGATTTCAAGCCAGTCCTCGCCCTCGCCGAATCTGATCTCGCCCTTGTCGCGCCGGCACTGAATGTCGACCTCGAGCGAGGGCTCGGTGAACGGGAAGAACGACGGCCGGAACCGCATCTTTACGTGATCGACCTCGAAGAAGGCCTTGCAGAACTCGGCGAGAATCCATTTCAGGTGGCCGAGATGCGAACCCTTGTCGATGACGAGCCCCTCGACCTGGTGGAACATGGGTGTGTGAGTCTGATCGCTGTCGCTGCGGTAGGTGCGGCCGGGGATAATGACGCGGATCGGCGGCTTCTGCGCCAGCATCGTCCTGATCTGCACAGGTGACGTGTGGGTCCGCAGGAGAAGTCGCGAACCGTCGGGCTTCGGATTGAAGTAGAAGGTATCGTGCATGTCACGGGCGGGATGGCCCTCGGCGAAATTGAGCTTGGTAAAGTTGTAGTCGTCGGTCTCGATGTCGGGTCCTTCGGCGACGGCAAAACCCATGTCGGCGAAAATCGCGGTCAGCTCGTCCACCACTTGGCTGATGGGATGGACGCGTCCGACCTCCGCTGGCGGCTCGGGCACCGGCAATGTCACGTCCAGCGTCTCGGTGTTGAGGCGCTGATCGAGCGCCAGCCCTTTCAGCGCGTCTCTGCGTGCGGCAATCGCAGCGGTGACGCGGTCTTTAAGGCCGTTGATACGCGACCCTTGCTCCTTGCGGGCTTCGGGGGACATCGTGCCGAGCGTCTTCAGGAGCGCGGATATCGAGCCGTTGCGGCCCAGCGCCGCAACCCGCACGGCTTCGAGCGCCGGTTCATCCGTCGCGTTTGCCACGGCGGCCAGGAGTTCGGTCTCGAGCGGGCGCAGGTCGTTCATGGGTGTCCTCAACTTCGCCAGCGCAGCGTCTTGGGCTCGAGCGGATTAACGAAGGGGCGGCCTTCTCCCTGCGACGCGATCCACTCATCCTTGACGCGCATCCACCAGCGCGCTTGCGTATCGGCATCGTTGATGAGCATCAGCCGGGGCTTGTGCACAAGGCCCTCGCGCTGCTTGACCACCACTTGGCGATCCTGATCGAGGAATGTGTGCATGAACGGCTTGAGCAGCGGTGCGAGCGGCGCGACCCAGCCGGCGGAGGCCCAGAATATCTGGTGGACTTCCGTCGCCTGCTCGGTGATCGGGGTGATTGCGGTAAGTCCGACGACGGCATGGCGATCGCCATGCACCTCCTCAATGCGCAGCCCCGGGAGCTTGTAGGAAATCTCGGTTTCCACGTGGCGCCCGAGTAATTTGTAAACGAGGTTCTGCGGCGGGAGCGGATGGCGCACCATTCGCCAACCAAGCTCGATCGGCTCGAACTGCTTCTCTTTGGGGCGCAGCTTTCTCGGTTGATGCTTGAACCACCACGACGTGTGCACGAAGCCGGCGTGGGTCGGGTCCATCAGACCGAAAGCAGCGTGGTCGGTCGAGCAGGGAAACGGCAACATGATCGACGCCACCGGCGTGGTCGCATCGGAAAATATCGGCATGCGGGGCGGCTCAGCCGGTGCGGGCGCTTCGTTCGCGGTCGGGAAGTAGACCCACACCAAGCCTTGTCGTTCGACGCAGGCATAGGTGCCGCAGCGAATCTTGCTGAGATCCATCTCCTGGCCATCCCGCAGCGAGGGAATCTCGACGCAGGTGCCGCCCATGTCGAAGCGCCAGCCGTGATAGCAGCAGGTGATCGTCTCGCCGTCGAAGCGGCCATGATGCAGAGGGATGCCCCGGTGTGGGCAGATGTCGCGCAGCGCGAAGACGCGCTGGTCGCGACCGCGGCCGATGAGCAGTGGCTCACCGAGCAGCATCTTGGGCACGAGCCGACCCGGACGCACGTCCGCACCCACGAGGGCGACATACCACAAACCCCGCAGAAGTTGGGCCTTGAGTTCGTGCATGGGTACGTCCCCGGGACTGTCCCGGTCATTACGTCGGCATGAACGGCAGATCGGTATCACCGGGCCTGCCGCCCGCCTGCGTCAGCATGCAATGCACCTGGCCGCGATGATGGGTCTGGTGATTGAACATGTGCGCGACCAAAAGCCATTTCGGCTTGCGCAAGTGCGCTTTGATCGCACCGGAATAATATGCGAGCTCGCTGGCGAGCGATGCCGCATCGAGTCGGTCCGCCCAGTCGATCATGACCGCATCGAATGCTTTGCGCTCGCGCTTCAAGTCTCCCCAGTCGGCATAGAGCGATACGGATTCGGGAATGCCGCCGCCGGGGGGTGCCGTGTCGGCAAGGCGGCTCATCCAGATGAGATCAGCCCAAAGCAGGTGATTGAGCGTCGCGTGGATCGAACCGAAAAATGCTCCCCGGTCGCGTCGCCGCTCGGCGTCCGACAGCGAGTCGGCCACACGATAGACGTTGTCATTTTGCCAGCGGTTATAGCGCGCCATGCATTGCACATAGCTAACGTCGATCATGGTCGCGTTCGAAGCATGGACGACCATCGCTCGTGCATTGTCCGTCCTGTAATTGTCATACCGCGATGGCCGCTTTCGCCTTTTCGACAATCGCCGCGAACGCCGCGGGCTCGCGGATCGCAAGATCGGATAGCACCTTGCGGTCAACGACCAGTCCCGCTTTGTCGAGGCCGCCAATAAACCGGCTGTAAGTGAGTCCAAAGGGACGCACCGCTGCATTGAGCCGCTGGATCCAGAGCGCGCGGAAGGTGCGCTTGCGGCGCTTGCGGTCGCGGTAGGCGTATTGGTTGGCCTTCTCCACCGCCTGCTTTGCGACGCGAATCGTGTTCTTGCGCCGGCCGTAATAGCCCTTGGCCGCTTTAAAAATCTTCTTGTGCTTGGCGTGCCCGGTGACGCCGCGGTTGACGCGTGCCATGGCTAACCTCCTGGTTGCGTGCAACGATCGGGGTGCGGCTCGCCGCCGCGGGGCCCTACGGTGTCAATCGTTGGGCAGAAAAAATTTCTTGATCTTGTCGCCGTCGGTCTTGAACAGCACGGAGGTGCCGCGCAGCTGCCGGATCTGCTTGTTGGTGCGTTTGATCATGCCGTGGCGCTTGCGGGACTGCTGATAGAGCACCATCCCGCTGGCGGTCACTTTGAAGCGCTTTTTGGCACCGGATTTGGTCTTGAGCTTGGGCATTTGGCTCTCCTTTGCGGCGGCAGGCATGAAAACCGCCCGGCCGGCTTCTGCTCGATCGAGCATGCTGATTGTGCCGTCGCCACGGCAGCCCTTTGGGCCGGGCTACGGAAGGGCGGCGTTATGGCAGAGCCGTCCGCGAAATACAACCAGAACCCGGTTTCATCCGCTAAACGGCCGTCCGCGGGGAGCACGGGGCGTGAATCAAGCCTTGCCCCGCTCGTGCAGGCGCACGGCCGAGGGGGTCACCTCGGCGCCAGCACCATCACCACCTGTCGGCCTTCGAAGCGCGGTTCCTGCTCGACCTTGGCAACCTTGGAAGTGTCGTCCTTGACGCGGTTGAGCAACTGGTAACCGAGTTCCTGGTGTGCCATCTCGCGCCCGCGGAAGCGCAGCGTGACTTTCACCTTGTCGCCGCCTTCGAAAAAGCGCTGCATCGAGCGCATCTTCACGTCGTAATCGTGGTCGTCGATCATCGGCCGAAGCTTGATCTCCTTGACCTCGACGACCTTTTGTTTCTTGCGGGCTTCTGCCGCCTTTTTCTGCGCCTGATATTTATATTTGCCGTAATCGAGAATTTTGCAGACGGGCGGAGATGAATTGGGGGCAATCTCGACGAGGTCCAGCCCGGCTTCCTGGGCTTTGTCCAAAGCGATCTGGATCTCAACGGGCCCGTGATTGTGGCCGGTCTGGTCGATCAATTGGACTTCGCGAACACGGATCTCCTCGTTGATGCGCGGGCCGTCCTTCGGGGCGGGCTGCGCGGATCTCATTGGGCGACGAATGGCTTTGCTCTCCTCATGCCGTTGCGACGTCCTGCTGGTGCAGGCCAGGGAAGGATCAGGACAAACCGCGAATAAGTCAACGGCTTTCCGTCGGTCCGTGGCCGCGGCGTGCGCCTCTCTGCGATTGCTAAAGGTCGCGTTCTAACAACGCGGTATAGACGGCGTGGGTTGCGGTCGCGACGCTGCGGGGGGAAAACATGTATTCGGCAAAATGCCGCGCGCGTGCGGCCATGGTATGGTAGGCGCCGTCATCGAGCGCGAACGCCTCGCTCAGCGCGAGGGCGAATTCTTGCGCATCGCCTCGCTTGGCGACCCACCCCGTGCGCACCTCTTCCGGCATTTCCGGCGGCGCGACGACGTATTCCGGCAAGATGCCGACGTCTGAGGTGACGACCGGCCGGCCCATGGCTTGTGCTTGCGCCACCGCGCGGCCGAGTACCGGCGCCTCGGTTGCGGGAACCACCACGGTTTCGGCGGCGGCAAGCACAGCCGGCATGTCGCGGCAATGACCGGTCAGCCGGACCAGCGTCTGCACCCCTTTGGCCTGCGCGCGCTCCACGACGGCTTGTGCATATTTGCGATGCCTGCGACGCTCGCCAGCGAGCACGAAGACAAAACCGTGCAGACCGCTGTCGAGCATAATCCGCGCGACATCGGGCAGAATGAGTTGGCCATTCCAAGGCGCGACGCGCCCGGGAACAAGCAGGATCCGCGCCGCCTTCGAAACTCGCCACGCGTTGCGCAAGGTCTCGATCCGCGCGGCGTCCACCACCGCCGGATCGAATGCGGCGGTGTCGATGCTGCGCGGAATGATCGTGAGCCGTTCGGGCGGAATGTTATGGCGCGCGACGAGGGGCGCGGCGGCAAAATTCGAAGGGGTGATCACCCAATCTCCGCGCGCGAGCGCGCCGGCCCAATAGCCGCGCAGCCCGGAGGCGGGAGGCACGTCGAGAAGCGTGGTGACCAGCCGCACCGAGATTCGCGCCGCCGCCAAGCTGGCAATCCAAGCTCCGCCGGCGCTTTGCGCATGCACGATGTCGATGCGCTCGGAGCCGATTAGGCGTTCGAGAGCGCGGGCGCCCCGTCTGAGCCGGAACGGATTGAGGGTGGCATTGACGAGAGGGACCCATTCGCCGCCCGACGCCGTGAGCTCCCCAATGAGTGGGCCCTCTTCTGCCGCTACCAGCGCTCGCGCGCCGGCTTGCCATAGCGCAGCGGCGACGTCGAGCGCAGTGCGGGCAACGGGCTCCTCGCGCAAAGCCGGGACGATCTGCAGGACGGTCGCTCCAACCAAGGTGGGCGGGTGAGCCTGCCTGTCGTCATTGCTCACGGAGTTCATTCCTCGGTCGGCGCCGGCTTGTTTGCCGCTCGGGCATGCCTGTATTCATTGGCAGCATGCGACCAAAAGGTCCGCTGTCCACTGAAGTCTGTGCCCCCAAGGTCAGGCCCCGCCGATGAACGATGTTTGCCCGAAATTCTTGACGGTTGGAACCGGTACTGCGGCCAGGCAGATTGCTGTGCGCCGGCGCGAGGGAGCGCCGCCTGACTTGTTTTGGATCGGTGGTTTCAAGTCCGATATGAGAGGTACCAAGGCCGAGGCACTCGATCGATGGGCGCAGTCGAATGGCCGAGCGATCACGCGCTTCGATTACTCCGGCCACGGCGAGTCCGGCGGAAATTTCACCGAGGGCACCATCGGCCGCTGGTTCGAGGAGACGCTCGCCGTGTTTGAAGCGTTCTGCCGCGAGCCGCAGATCGTGATCGGCTCGTCGATGGGAGGCTGGCTCGCGCTTCTGCTGAGCCGCGAACTGACGCGCCGCATGCCGGCAGATCCGCGCATCACGCGGCTCGTGCTCATCGCGCCCGCGGTCGATTTCACTGAAGAGTTGATGTGGAAGCGGTTTCCGCCGGAGGTCAAGCGCGAGATCGAGCAGACCGGCGTTTGGGCACGCCCGTCGCAGTATTCCGAAGAGCCCTACCCGATCACCCGCGGCCTGATCGAGGACGGACGCAAGCATCTCCTGCTCGACGGCATGATCGAGACCGGCTGCGCGGTGCGGATTCTGCAGGGAGTACAGGATCCCGACGTCCCGTGGCAGCACACGCTGGATCTGACCTCTCGCTTTGCTCGCGACGACATCGTGCTGACGCTCGTAAAGGATGGCGACCATCGCCTGTCGCGCCCGGAAGACATCGAGCGGCTCATTGCGGCGGTGGCGGAGCCGTAACGCGCCGCTAGCCGTGCTTGGAACGACTGTCGGCGGGAACCTCAGCGCGATCAGACATGCCGTAGTCCCTGATCACGCCCGCGATCCGCAATCGATAATCGCCGAACATTTCGCCGCGGCCGAGAACCTGGGCGCGACGATGCGCTTCGAGCTTTCTCCATGCATCCACCGCCGCCTCATCGCGGAAGAACGAGAGCGAGAGCATCTTGCCGGGTTCATAGATGCTCTCGAACCGCTCGACCGAGATGAAACCATCGACCGTGTCGAGGAGCGGCCGCAGCTCCGCGGCGAGGTCGAGATAGCGCTGTTTGTGCTCGGGCTTTGGCCAAACTTCGAAGATGACCGCGATCATTTGACACCTGTCGTTGAGGAAACGAGGCTGGGTTCGTTTTCGACCGGATTGGCGGTGCCGAGATGGTCGCCAGCGGCGTGGAGCGCGCGCAGACCGTCGCGATAGGTCGGATAGCGCAGTTCAACTCCGAGCAGCGCCTTGAGCTTGTCGTTGCGCGCGCGAATGCAACCATCGTAGAAGCTCAGCGCCATCGCTGAGACCGATTTGCCGGCGGCCTCATAGGGGATTTCCGGCGGCGGTTCGATTCCGATGAGATCAGCCGCAAACGCGATCTGGTCGCTCGGCGAAGCCGGCTCGTCATCGACAACGTTGAACACGCCCGCGGCGCAACGCGCGAAGGCCGCATCGATGGCCTGGGCGATGTCATACACATGAATGCGGTTCGAGACGTGTCCGGATTTGGCGATGCGCTGCGCGCTGCCGCGCAACAGGCGCACCATTCCATTGCGCCCCGGACCATAGATCCCGCCGAGGCGGAAAATCGCCACCGGCAGTTTCCGTCGCGTGCCAAGCGCCTGCCAGGCGAGTTCGGCGTTGATGCGCGAGCTACCGCGGCGGGCGAGCGTGGGAATGGCGGGCGCAGTCTCGTCGATCCAGGCGCCGTCGCTGTTGCCGTAGACGCCGAGGCTCGAGAGATAGACCACCGATTTGAGCCGCGGTGCCTGTGCAAGCTCCTGTTCGAGCGCTGCGAGCACCGGATCGCGGCCGTCCGCTGGGGCGGCCGATACGAGCAGCACATCGGCCGCTAAAATCGCGGCCTGGAGCTCGCGCGAGGATGAGGTGCCATCGAATGGCAGCATCTCGACCGGGCGCCCGCCGAGATGTTCTTGGGTGAGCGCGGCGGCGCGCTCCGCGCTGCGCGCCGTCCCCACGACACGGTCGAAACGCAAGCCGAATTCACTGACGTAATGACGCGCGCAATAGCCGAGCCCGAGGCAAACGAGCGTGATCATCAGGCCGCCGTGGCCTCGAGCGCCGCCGTCCATTCCGCTGCCACAAACGGCTCGCTCTCGCGTGAGCGATGATCTCTCGCCAAGGCCGCAAAGTGTTCGGCGGGCATGAGCCGGCTCAACGCCCACACCGCCGCGCCGCGCACCAGCGCCGAGGGGTCGTCCAACAGCTGGACGGCTTGCGGTGCAAGCGACGCATCGCCGGAATTGCCGATCGCGATCAGCACATTGCGCACGAATCGGTTGCGACCCGTGCGCTTGACCGGTGACTTCGAAAACATCTTTCGGAACGCCGCGTCGTCGAGACGGGCGAGATCGGCGAGCCGCGGAATCGTCAGTTCCTCACGCGCGGCGAGTTTGCTTTCGCGGCCGGCCTGCGCGAATTTGTTCCAGGGGCATACCGCGAGACAATCGTCGCAACCGAAGATGCGATTGCCGATCGCGCTGCGAAGCTCCCGCGCAATCGGCCCCTTGTGCTCGATGGTGAGATAGGAGATGCAGCGGCGCGCATCGAGTCGGTAGGGCGACGGAAAGGCGGCGGTCGGGCACACATCGAGACATGCACGGCAGCTGCCGCAATGATCCATCTCCGGCGCGTCGGCGGGCAGCTCGAGCGTGGTGAAGATCGCGCCGAGAAATAACCATGATCCAAATTGGCGCGAAACCAAATTCGTATGCTTGCCCTGCCAACCGATTCCAGCGGCCGCAGCCAGCGGCTTTTCCATCACCGCCGCGGTGTCGACAAAGACCTTCGCGTCACCCCCGGCTTGTGCGATCAGCCAACGCGCCACTGCCTTGAGCCTCGGCTTGATGATGTCGTGGTAGTCCTCGGCCCGCGCATAGACGGAAATCGCACCGCAATCGCGCCTGGCCAAAATGGCCAGCGGATCGTCCTCTGGGTTAAGTTGGCCATAGTTCAGGCCGAGCATGATGATCGAGCGCACGTCCGGCCAGAGCGCGCGCGGACTGCCTCGCCGCGCCGCAGTTGTTTCCATCCAATCCATATCGCCATGGGCGCCTTCGGCCAGGAAATGCCGCAGCCGCTCCAGCGCTTGGGGGATCGAGTCAGGCCTTGTGATGCCGACGATGTCGAAGCCGTGCTGCTGCGCGGCGTTGGCGAGCGCTCGCTTGAGCGCCGACGGATCGTTTAGAAGTCGAGATCGGCGTAGGTCTCGGACGGCGGAATGCCCGCCAGCGTCTCTGCCAGGATTGGACGGAACGAGGGACGCGACTTGATTTGCGCGTACCAGGTCTTCGCTGCTTCGTCTTCGTTCCATGGCACGTCGCCCAGATAGTCGGCTGCCGAGAGGTGCGCGGCTGCGGCGAGATCCGCGTAGCTCATCCGAGCGCCTGCAAGCCAGTCGCGTGTACGCACCAGCCACCCAATATACGCCAAATGATAGCGCATGTTGTGCCGCGCCGCTCGGATCACCTCGGTGTCCGGTGAGCCGCCCCCTGCGCTCGTCGGCATTTGGCGCTTATATAGACGTTCCATGGTCAGCGGGCCGCTGACTTCGGCAAAAAATTTCTCGTTGAACCAGCTCATCAATCGGCGCACTTCAACCCGCGAGCTCGGTTCGCGCGGCAGCAGGCGCAGCTCGCCAAGATCCGCCCCCCGCGTCTCGTCCAAATATTCGGCGATAATCGACGCCCCGGGGATCGCCGGACGGCCCTCCTCCACCGCGACCGGCGTCGTGCAGGCAGGATTGAGAATCAGGAACTCTTGGCGGCGCTCCCACACCCGCTCCTCGACTGTCCGCGCAGTAATCCCATACTCCCCCAGCGCCAAGCGCACGAAGCGGGAATGCGGACAGAACGGATGATGGAACAAGGTCAGCATGCGCTCTTAATGACTGCGGCGGTGTTGGGGCGCGCGGCCGCGGCGCCGGTCACGTTAGGTCGGTCTCGATCCCTTGGGTAGGGTTCGCCGAGAGTAACCTGTGCAATGTTCGCCGTTACCCGTTGCCCCTAGGTTAATGATGCGGGAAAAGCGCATCTCCCGGACTTTTCGCGACCGCCGCGGCGCGGCGCCTGTTCCTCCTCTGCCGACGGAGCCATCATGTTGTTCGAATATTTCAAGGCCCTCGTCCTCGGGGTGGTTGAAGGGCTCACCGAGTTCCTGCCGGTCTCCTCAACCGGCCACCTTCTTTTGGTCCAGCGTTTTTTCGGCTTCGACGATGACGATTTCGGCAAGACCTTCGCGGTGCTGATCCAATTCGGCGCGATTCTGGCGCTGCTCTCGATCTATTTTTCCCGCATTTGGCGGCTCGCCACCGGTATGTTCAGCGATCCGGCGGCTCGCCGCTTCGTCATCGGCGTGCTGATCGCTTTCCTACCCGCCGCGGTGGTCGGCGCGCTCGCGCACGACTTCATCAAAACGGTCTTGTTCAACGTCTGGATCGTCTGTTTCACCTTGATCCTGGGGGGTGCGATTCTGCTGTGGGTCGATCGCATGGATCTCGACACCCGCTATCACGATGCCACAAAATTCTCCTTGCCGATGTACCTCGTCATCGGCCTGGCGCAGTGCGTCTCGATGATACCCGGAGTCTCGCGCTCTGGCGCCACCATCGTCGCGGCCATGCTGCTCGGCGCCGACCGGCGCTCTGCAGCAGAATTCTCATTCTGGCTCGCAATGCCGACTATGGCCGGCGCGTTCGCATATGATCTCTTCAAGAGCCGCGGGCAGATGAGTCTCGATAACAGCATTCTTGTGGCATTCGGATTCGCAGTATCGTTTGTCTGCGCCTGGATCGTGGTGAAGACGTTTCTTGATTATGTGCAGCACAATGGGTTTGCCGTGTTTGCCTGGTGGCGCGTCATCGTCGGAGCGCTCGGCCTGATCGCGCTGGCGCTGGGGCACTGAGCGGCGCTTTACGGAGGCCGCTGGCGCTCTTAACGGCTGTCCGCCGCTGTCCCCTTGAATTGGCCGGTCTTGCGAAACCGCCACAGATATGAGGGCACGATGGCGGCCATGGCGAGCGGCTCGATACCGAGCGCTTCCAGCGTGCGGCCTTCGCGCTTGGCCTCCTCAGAGACGATGGTGTCGCCGCGCAGCAGCTCGACTTGATCGGGCGTCAAGAGTGGCCTCGGCAGCAGCTGCAGGAATCCGGCCTGAAACTTGGCGACGGCGAACGGGATTGGAATCAACAGCCGTTGCCGTTCGATGGTTGCCAGCATGAATTGCATCAGCTCTTTGAAGCTGCGCACTTGCGGCCCGCCAAGCTCGTACACCTGGCCTTCTCTGGCACGGTCTTCGATCGCGCCGACGATCGCGCTCGCGACATCGCCGGCGAAGACCGGTTGGAATCGGGTATGGCCACCGCCGACCAATGGAAGAAACGGCGAAAAGCGGGCGATAGCCGCGAACTTGTTGAAGAAGTCGTCTTCAGGACCGAACAGGACCGACGGTCGCAGGATGACCGCGGATGGCGCCGCGCTGAGCACCCGCTTCTCGCCGTCTGCCTTCGAACGTGCATATTGCGACGCGGCCCGTTCGTCGGCGCCGATCGCGGAGACATGGATCATCCGCGCGCCGACGGCGGCGGCCGCGCGCGCCACCGTCTCGGCGCCGGAGGACTGCACCGTATCGAATTTTTGCCGTCCGCGCTCGAATAGGATCCCGACAAGATTGATCACCACATCCGCATCGCGCGCGGCTGCCTCCACGGAGCTCGAATTGCGCACATTGGCTTGCACCGCATGAATTTGCCCGACCCAACCCAGCGGCTGCAGAAAGCCCGCAAGCTCGGGCCGGCGCACAGCGACGCGAACGCGGTATCCGATCTGCGCGAGCGCGCGCACGACGTGACGGCCGAGGAAGCCGGAGCCGCCGAACACAGTGACTAGCGTTTCCAGCGGGATGGCGGTCATGGTCGCTCAAGTTCCTTGTCCGCCGAATACAGGAACGGTTTGATGCTGTACAGAGCGGCCATTTGACAACAAGGGGGCTGCTCCGTACCTATCGCGCAAAGCCCAGGTGGCGGAATTGGTAGACGCACTAGTTTCAGGTACTAGCGCCGCGAGGCGTGGAGGTTCGAGTCCTCTCCTGGGCACCAGGTTTGTATCATTGCCGGTCCATGCGCCGTCATGACCATTCGCTTGCATCGCGGCGATCTGCCCGACCTCTCGCGCTACGGGCGCGGCGCAGTAGCGATCGATACCGAGGCAATGGGACTCGATGTGAACCGCGATCGGCTCTGCGTGGTGCAGGTCTCGCCCGGCGACGGCTCCGCCGATGTGATCCAAATCCCGGCGAATACGAGCGAGGCGCCGAATCTCGCCAAGCTTCTCGTCGACGGCACGGTACTCAAAATTTTTCATTTCGCCCGATTCGATCTTGCCGTGTTGCACAAGCATTTGGGAATCATGCCGTTCCCCGTCTATTGCACCAAGATCGCCTCCCGCATTGCCCGCACGTATAGCGACAAGCACGGTCTCAAGGACCTGGTCCGCGAACTGCTGGGCGTCGATCTATCGAAGCAGCAACAGCTCTCCGATTGGGGTGCCGAGGCGCTCAGCGACGCCCAACTCGCCTATGCCGCGTCCGATGTACTGCACCTGCATGCGCTCAAGGAGAAGCTCGACGCCATCCTTCTCCGTGAGGGGCGCGCCGAGCTGGCGGAGGCTTGTTTTCGCTTCCTCCCGGATCGCGTGCGGCTCGACCTCGCCGGCTGGTCGGAACAGGATATCTTTGCCCATTCCTAGCGTCGGCTTGGGCGGGAATCGCATGGATTGGTAACCTGTCCGTGCTATCCCATTCAAAGAGCAAGCGTTTCCTGCCCGATCTTCGCTTCCGCTTCCCGCTCGGCATGCCGCGCCGGGGCCATATTTCAGCGCGAGCATAGGGCAAAAGCGGTTAGTATCGCAGGTGGGGCTGCCTGATTCTCTCGGCAGGCGGACGGGGCTCGGGGATGAACTCTTTAACGGCCGCCTCTGACGTCGACGAGCGGTTGCCGCGCGTGTTTGCGCGATCCGGTCGCGCCGACGCCGATCGGGCATTCCGCGCCGCTTTGCGCCACAGTCGGCATGTCCGCATCCTGCGCCGCGCGATCCCGCTCAGCGCGGCGATCGTCGTCATCGCGGGTGCGGCATTCACCTACGTGGTCAAGCCGTTGCGTGGGCTCTCCGGCATGCCGGTTGATGTTGGGTCGATGGTCGTTTCCGGCACCAAAATCAAGATGAACCAACCCCGTCTCGCCGGGGTGACTCGCGATAATCGCCGCTATGACATGGTCGCTCAAGCCGCCGCGCAGGATCTAACCAAGCCGGACATGGTCGAGCTCCAGGGCGTTCATGCGACCATGGAGATGAGAGACAAAGTCACCTTCGAAACCACCGCGAAGGAAGGGCTATACAACACCAAGACGGAGCAGTTGACGCTGAACCATAATATCGTCGTGACGTCCTCGAGCGGGTACCAGGCATTCCTCAACGAGGCCGTGGTCGACGTTCGGGCGAGCAAGATCGTTTCCGACAAGCCGGTCGAGGTAAAGACGGCCACATGGAGCATCAGCGCCAATCAGATGGAGGTGACCGAGTCCGGCGATCTCATCCGCTTCGGTCGTGGCGTGTTCGTGACCTTGCTGCTCGACAGCACGACGTCCGGAGCCGGCGGCGGGGCAGGCAAGAAATGATCGTACGAGCACCTCGGTCCTGGCGGGCGCTGTGTGCGGGCGCAATGATCGCCCTCGCTTGGGCGCTCGGCGTGAGCGTCGCGAGCGCCCAGAAAAATCAGGGTCCGCCGAACGCGCTGCAGGGTTTCTCGCAGAACCGCGATGAGCCGGTGAAGATCCGGGCTGCGTCGCTGGAGCTTCGCGAGAAGGACAAGATGGCGACCTTTACCGGCGATGTGCACGTGTTGCAGGGCGACACGGAAATGCATTGCAAGGTGCTCGTCGTCTTCTACGAAGAGGAATCGAGTGGGCGGACCGTCAAGGCCGCCGATCCGGGGCCCGGAGGCGACCGGCAGATCCGCTTGATTGAGGCTAAGGGCAACGTAGTCGTGATTCAGAAGGACCAAAATGCGACCGGCGACGCTGCCACCTTCAATATGCGCGAGAATACCGTAACGCTCGTTGGCAACGTGGTGGTGACGCGGGGCGTGGACATCTTGCGCGGCCAACGGCTGACGGTCGATCTCACCAGCGGCGTGTCGAAAATGGACGGGGGCCGGGTCGACGGCATCTTCCAAGCGGGGCCACGTGGCCCTCCCGATCCGCGCAGCGGAGCGGCTGAGAAGAGCGCTGGCGCGGAAAAAAGTGCTGGCGCGGAGAAAAGCAGCGCGCCGGAGAAAAGATGATCTTGCCGTTCGTAGCGCCGCACCGCCACAGCGCGCACCCCGTTGGGCTGCCATCAGTAAAACAGGGCGCGACAACCGGTTCGAAATATGCCGAACGCAGGCGCCTCATCGGCAAGGCTCAACTCGCATCAGCGGGTTGACAAGACGGTTCCGCGCATTCCAATCGGCGGCTTGACATCGACCTTGATCGTTGCGGTGAACCTGGGGCTTTGAGGGCGAAGGCGTGCTCAATATCCTTGCGTTGTTTCGACATCGCCGCGCCCCCCGACCACGACGAAAACCGGGCAACGGCGGCTGGCAGAACATCGACCTGACGTCGCTGGGTGGGGCGATGCCGGCGCCGCGTGCCAAGAAAGCGCCTCCAGGTCGGCCGCGTCCACAGCGAGAGGGACCCCGCCCGGAGCCGTCCCGGGGCTATCTGGCCGCGCATAAACTCGAAAAGGCCTATGGCGGACGCAGGGTGGTCGACGGCGTCAGCCTCTACGTGCGCCGCGGTGAGGCGGTGGGCCTGTTGGGACCAAATGGCGCCGGTAAGACCACGGCGTTCTACATGATCACTGGGCTCATCAAGGCCGACCGCGGTCACATCGAGCTCGACGGGCACGAGGTGACGCATCTGCCGATGTACCAGCGGGCGCGGCTCGGCATCGGTTATCTGCCGCAGGAAGCGTCGATCTTTCGCGGTCTCAATGTGGAGGACAACATCCGCGCGGTGCTCGAGGTGGTCGAAGCGGACCGCCGTCGCCGCGAGGCGGATCTCGATGCGCTGTTGGAGGAGTTCGAGATCACGCGCCATCGCAAGACGCCCTCGATCGCGCTTTCCGGCGGAGAACGCCGCCGCGTCGAGATCGCTCGCGCGCTGGCGAGCCGGCCCAACTACATGCTGCTGGACGAGCCGTTTGCCGGCATCGATCCCAAGGCCGTAGTGGAAATTCAGAGACTCGTGCGCCGGCTGACCAACCGCGGCATTGGCGTGCTCATTACCGACCACAATGTTCGCGAGACGCTAGACCTCACGGACCGGTCCTACATCATTTACTCCGGCCAGGTCCTCATGGAGGGCCGCAAGGACGATATCGTGAACGACCCCGAGGTCCGCCGCCTCTATCTCGGGGAAGAATTTCGCGTCTAGCGTTATCCCCGTTATCGACTGGAACGCCCCCTATTGCACTCTTAACGAGATGCCCTCCTCCTGGTATACACCGGGCCAGGAAGGCGATAAGCAAGAATCGGACCAAACAGCATCGCGCGCTTGCGCGGTCAGCAGGACAGCTAGCCCTCACCGCCAATGGCGCTCACCCAACGACTCGAAATCCGGCAGAGCCATGCGCTCGTGATGACGCCGCAGCTGATGCAGGCCATCAAGCTGCTGCAGCTCTCCAACCTCGATCTGGCCGCTTACGTCGAGGGCGAACTCGAGCGCAATCCGCTGCTCGAGCGAGCGGGAGAAGGCGAGGAAGAGAGAACCCCCGCAGATCGCGAAGTCTCGCCGGATGCAGCCCAGTCCGATTGGATGCAGGCGGACCGCGATCAAGCCCAAAGCTCAAGCCCAGAGCAGCCCGCCGCCGACATTGACGATGTTCTTCCCGGCGATACCGATGCCGCGACCTCGCGCGCCAATGGCGAGGGGCCGATGGGGTACTCCGAGTGGGCCGGCATCGGCGCGGGCGGGCGCGAGAATGGCGACTATAATCTCGAAGCTTTTGTCTCGGTCGAGACCACGCTCGCCGATCACCTTGCCGAGCAACTCGCGCTCACCGTCACCAATCCGGCGCGGCGCATGATCGGCCAGTATCTGATCGATCTGGTCGACGACGCGGGATACCTCAACGGTGATGTCGCGCTCGTCGCCGAGAAGCTTGGTGCTCCGGTCGGCGAGGTCGAGGCCGTGCTGGCGATCCTGCAGGGCTTCGATCCGCCGGGCGTCTGCGCGCGCAATCTCACAGAATGCCTCGCTATCCAACTGAAGGAGTGTAATCGTTTCGACCCGGCGATGCAGGCGCTCGTCGCTCATCTTGATCTGCTTGCCAAACGCGATCTTGCGGCCTTACGCCGGCTCTGCGGGGTTGGCGACGAAGACTTGACAGACATGATCGGCGAGATTCGTAAACTCAACCCAAAGCCTGGCCTTGCCTTCGGCTCGGTCCAGATGCATCCGATCGTACCCGATGTGTTCGTGCGCTCGGGGCCCGACGGCGGCTTCGTCATCGAGCTCAATTCCGATACCTTGCCCAAGGTGTTGGTCAACCAGATCTATCATGCCGAACTCGCCAAGA
Organism: Xanthobacteraceae bacterium; assembly: GCA_035693615.1. GTDB lineage: Bacteria > Pseudomonadota > Alphaproteobacteria > Rhizobiales > Xanthobacteraceae > VAZQ01. The sequence goes on along the minus strand of DASSGH010000074.1, from coordinate 8,169 downwards.
CCGCGAAGAACGACAAGGACAAGAGCTACCTCGCCGACTGTCTACAAACCGCGACCTGGCTGATGCGGGCGCTCGATCAGCGCGCCAAAACCATACTGAAGGTATCGACCGAGATCGTGCGCCAGCAGGACGCCTTTTTCCTGCACGGCGTCCAGCATCTGCGCCCGCTCAATCTCAAGACCATCGCCGATGCGATCGGCATGCACGAGTCGACTGTATCGCGCGTCACCGCCAACAAGTACATGGCGACCAACCGCGGCATCTTCGAGCTGAAGTATTTCTTCACCTCGGCAATCGCATCGGCGGACGGAGGAGAAGCCCATTCCGCCGAGGCGGTGCGCCACCGGATTAGGCAGTTGATCGACACTGAGACGCCCGACTACGTGCTGTCCGACGACACGATCGTGGAAAAGCTGCGCGAGGTGGGAATCGACATCGCCCGGCGGACGGTCGCAAAGTATCGTGAGGCCATGCGGATTGGCTCGTCCGTACAGCGGCGGCGGGAGAAGCAGACCGTGCTTGGAGCGGGCGCGGCCTCCTGACGCACCTTCTATGATATTGTACTGCGGCGCTTTCTGCGGCGAGGTCCGCGGCAAGCGCGTATGCGCATGCGCGAGCGCCTGGCGCTCGCGCCGCGGCCGGGATCGTCGACCGGCGGTCATCGGAGGGCGATCATGCCACTTCGCGTCTCGGGCAAGAACATCAAGATCGGGGAGGCATTGCGTGGGCGCATCAACGCGCGCCTCGCGGAAGCGATGGCGAAATATTTCGACGGCGGTTTTTCCGGTCACGTCACCATCGGCCGCGACGGATTCGGTTTCCGAACCGAGTGCGTCGTCCATCTCGACTCGGGCATTGTGCTCGAGGCCGAGGCGCTGGCGGCGGATGCCTATGCCAGCGCCGATCAAGCGGCAATCCGCATCGAAACGCGATTGCGGCGGTACAAGCGTCGGCGCAAGGATCGCCAGGGGACGCGCGACGACGGAAGAGTGCGCGATCGCGGCGCGCACGAACGCGATCAAGTCGACGCGCCCGGTCCTACTGTTGCAGTCCCCGCGTCCGACGAGCAGGAATCGGCGGAGAGCAATCCGGCGATCATTGCCGAATCGATCGCCGCCTTGAAGCGCCTTTCGGTCAGCGAAGCCGTGATGGAGCTCGACGTCACGGGGGCGTCGGTCCTCGTCTTCCGTCACGCTGGACATGGCCGCGTCAATCTGGTTTACCGCCGCCCGGACGGTCATATCGGTTGGATCGATCCGCCGACAGTCGAACAGGACGCCCATTGACGGGTCACAGGCGGCTACTTATGGTCCGCCGCCTTTGCGATGCTGAGCCTGTTGAGCTCCTCGATCTCCGGAAAGGTCCATGCTGCTCACCGATCTCGTCGCGCCCAATGCCATCATTCCGGCACTGAAGGTCAACAGCAAGAAGCAGGTCCTGCAGGAATTGGCCGCGAAGGCTGCCGAACTCTGCGGGCAAAGTGAGCGGACGATCCTTGAGACGCTGCAGCAACGCGAGAAGCTCGGTTCGACGGGAGTAGGTAACGGCATTGCCATCCCGCACGGTAAGCTGCCCAAGCTCAACAAGCTATTCGGATTGTTTGCGCGTCTCGAAAGGCCGGTGGAGTTCGAGGCACTCGACAGCCAACCGGTCGATCTCATGTTTCTGCTGCTCGCGCCGGAAGCAGCCGGCGCCGACCATCTCAAGGCGCTGGCGCGTGTCGCACGCCTGCTGCGGGATCCTGATGTTGCGCGAAAATTGCGCGAGTCACGCGACGCCGAAGCGCTCTACGCGGTTTTGGCGATGCCTTCCGCTTCGGCGGCTTGAGCACGCGGTCAACACGTCCGCCGTTCTAATGCAAGCTGACGGTCTCGATCTCGCGGTGCGCCGCATCCGCCATCGCTGCCTCAAGGCTGTCAGCCAGCATGATCGGCGTGCCATCCGCCGCGTACAGAACGAAGACGCGGTAACCGGGCGGGAGCAGCGGGGCTTCGGCGCACAGGAACGCAACTTCCTCCGAGCGGATAGCTCTAATGTAAGCAAGACGGTTCTCGCCGAGGGTGGCAAGGCTTTCGGCCGACATGGATGCGTCGAACATGGCACGTGCTCCTCGCGCTCGGATCGCGCGTAAGAACACTATCGTCCAGTTCGAGCGTTCTGGCTGTGCCCTGGATCACACACTCGGCCCGGATATTCCGCGCGAGCCGAGTTTTGACGTTGCTGCGGCCATTTCCAGTGTGGCCTAGATCACACAGTCGCGCCAAATCGCGCCGGAGCGAGAGAACCTCAGTGTACGCTGACGGTTTCCAGTTCCTGGCTCCAGGCATTGGCGATGGCCGCTTCGCGGCTGTCGGTCAGCATGATCGGGGTGCCGTCGGCCGCGTGCAGGGCATAGAGCAGGGTACCAGGCGCAAGTTGCGGTGCCTGCGGAAATTGTTTCTGCACGTCCTCGGAGCGTACCATTTTAACATAGGCGATCTTGCCGCCGCCCAGGAGCGCCAGCGCTTCTGGCGAGATCATGGGTTCTCGGGAGGTGATGTCGTTATTGGTCATGGCACTCGACTCCTTAACACTGCCTTCAACGCGTCGAGCCCTGCTCGGGTTCAGTCACGATTTGTGATGTTGATCGTCTTTACGATCCGTTGAAGCTCCGGCCGGACGAGATCAATCAACAGCAGCCCGTTCTTCAGGTCAGCGCTCAGCACCTCCATCCCATCGGCGAGCACGAATGTGCGTTGAAATTGACGGGCGGCAATGCCGCGATGGAGATATTGGTGCTCCTGCTGGTCCTGCTGACGGCCTCGGATGATCAGCTGGCTTTCCTCGACCGTCACATCGAGTTGATCGCGGGTGAAGCCGGCAACCGCCAAGGTAATCCGCAGGCGCTCGGGTTGACCCTCCTGGCGGGCAATGCGCTCGATATTGTAGGGCGGATAGCCGTCGGCGGCCTTGGCGACGCGGTCGAGCGCTCGCTCGATCTCGTCGAATCCGAGCAGGAACGGGCTGGACAAAGACGGAACGCGGGACATGGTCTCAAAGCCCTGGCAAGCGACTTTGAGGGGCCCTCTCGGCGCCCCTTGACCGTCCGATGACGCTCACCGGCCGGCCAGCCCACCATATGGGGAGTTTTGGCAAACGCCGCAAGAACGCCGGGAGGAAGGCCGCCCCAGCCTCTCGGTCTCTCCTCAAAAGGGGCCCTCCTGGAGATTGAGCGGGCCGTGCGGGCACAGTATTGATCGCGCGTTTTGCGCTTTGTGGAGGGCACAGTGCGAATTGCCGTCATGGGGTCGGGAGGGGTCGGCGGCTACTTCGGCGCGCGGCTCGTGCAAGGGGGCGCCGATGTTCATTTCATCGCGCGCGGATCCCATCTTGCCGCCATGCGCGAGCGCGGCCTCGCGATCGAAGGCGGGCCGAATCCGCTCCATCTGCCCAAAGTCAACGCGACCGACGACCCGAAGACCATCGGGCCGGTCGACATGGTGATGTTCTGCGTCAAGCTGTGGGACACCGAATCTGCCGCGCGCCAACTGCTGCCGCTCATGCGGCCGACCACCGGCGTCATCTCGTTTCAAAACGGCGTGCAGAAAGACGACATGCTGCGGCCGATCCTCGGTGACGAGGCGCTCGCGGGCGGTGTCGCATATGTGGGGACCAGCATCGGCCAGCCGGGGGTCATCGTCCAGACTGGCTCGGTGGAACGTTTGGTATTCGGCGAGTACGATGGCCGCCGATCAGCGCGTGTCGAGGCATTCTACGAGGCCTGCCGGCGCGGCGGAATCAACGCCGAAATCAGCGACGATATCCGTCGCTCGATCTGGGAAAAATACGTGTCGCTCGTCGCCATGTCCGGCGCGACCACCGGCATGCGCAAGACCATCGGGCCGATTCGCAGCCATCCGCTCACGCGGGAATTCCTGATCGAGCTCGCGCGGGAGGTAGTGGCGGTGGGGCGCGCGCACGGGGTCGGGTTACCTGAGGACTACGCCGAGCAGCGCGTGACATTTTTCGACGCTTGGCCGCCGGAAATGACGACCTCCATGCACCACGATCTGCAACACGGCAGGCCGCTCGAGCTGCGCTGGCTGTCGGGCGGAGTGGTCGATCTCGGCGGTGCTGTCGCCGTGCCGACGCCCATGAACCGCGCCGTGCGCGATTTGCTGATCCTTCATGCCGACGGGGCGCGCAGCTGAGGCTGGCGCCTGTCTCACGCGCTCGCCAGTTTGAACAGTTTCATCGCGTTGGTGCGTCCGATCTTGCGACGATCGCTTTCGCTGATCTGCGCATGATCAAACCAATCAGCCGCGTCGCTGAAATCCTCGAAAGGATAGTCGACCGAAAACATCACCCGTTCCACCCCGATCTCGGCCACCGCATCGATCAGCGCAGGCGTGCTGAAATGGCCAGACGTCGTGAGATGGAAGTTGGCGAGGAAATAGCTCGCCACCGGCTTGCGCGCCGCATATTTGTGCCGCGCCTTCATCCAATTGTTCCGGTTGTCGATGCGCCAGAGATAGTAAGGCAAGCCCTCGCCGAGGTGGCCGAGAATGATCTGCAACCGCGGATGCTCGTCGAACAGCCCGCTGCCGATCAGTCGCAAAGCGTGCACCGACGTTTCCGCCGCGAAGCTCCAAGTCGGGCCGATCAGCCATGAATGGTCTTCGTAGAGCGGGGAGCGCACCAAGGGTGGCCGTGGATGCAGATAGAACGGAACGTCGAGGCTTTCGACCGCGCGCCAGAACGGGCGATATTGCAGCCGATCGTAATGCAGCATGCGGCTCGCCTCCTTGGTCTGCGAATAGTCATTCACCAGCGCGCCTTTGAATCCGAGATCTTTGATGCAGCGTTCGAGCTCTTGCGTCGCGATCTCCGGGTCTTGCATCGGCAACGCGGCGACGCCAGCGAATCGATCGGGACGCTTGGCGATTTCTGCCGCGAGGATATCGTTGGCGCGTCGAGCGACCTCCGCGGCTTGCTTGCTGTCGGCAATGCCCTGAATCGCCGGTGCATTGAGCGATGCAACCATGATTTCGACACCGGAGGCGTCCATCAGCCGTAAACGCTGGTCATGAAAATCGAGCAGCCGGTGTCGCAGCTCGGGCCACACGTGCGGTCCGAATGGCTGCGAATCGCCAAGCGTGGCTTCGATCGCGAAGTGGTCCTCGAGCGTGACTTTTCCCTGCATGCGTTCTCCCGAATTATCGTGACGTGCCGGCGCGGCGCAGCCTTGACGACGCAGCCCACTATGCGCGCAGTTGCCGTGCCCTGCCAGACGGCGGCGGCGAGTTTTGCAGTTGCGGCCGAAGCCGCTTAACATTTCATCATGAAGCTGCCACCGCTGACGGTTCGTGCGATCCACTCGGTCGGGGTCGAGGTGCCGATGACATATGCGCTCGGCACCAGCCGAGGTGTCATCAGCAAGGCTCCGCTGCTGCTCATCGATGTGCAGACCGAGGAGGGGATCACCGGTCGCTCATACCTGTGGTGTTATTTTCCAGCCGCGATGGCGGCGGTCGGCAAAATCCTCGACGAGGTGGCGCGCACGGTACAAGGCGAGCCCCTCGCGCCTCTCGACCTTTGGCGCAGGCTTTGCGAGCGCTTCGCGCTCATCGGCGTGCAAGGCGTCGTGCGCATGGCGGTGGCGGGTTTTGACGTGGCAGCCTGGGATGCGCTGGCGATCGCTGCCGGTTGGCCGCTCGCGACGCTGCTTGGCAGCGCGCCCAAGCGCATTCCTGCCTACAACTCCTGCGGCCTCGGCCTGATGGCGCCGGAACGGCTTGCCGACGAGGCGGAAAAACTCCTCGCCGGCGGCTTTCGTGCGGTCAAGCTCCGACTTGGTTATCCGACGCTCGAGGAGGATCTCGGTGCGCTGCATGCGGTGAGGAAGCGCCTGGGCAGCGAGATCGTGGTCATGGTCGACTACAACCAAGCACTCAGCCTGGCGCAGGCCCTCGAACGCGGACGGGCGCTCGATCGTGAAGGCATTTATTGGCTGGAAGAACCCATCCGCCACGACGATTATGCCGGCAACGCCACGCTCGTGCGCGAACTCGAGACGCCGATCCAAATCGGGGAGAATTTTTCCGAAAGCCCCGCCATGGCAACCGCGCTCGCGGCCGGCGCTGCCGATTATGTCATGCCCGATCTCGAGCGCATCGGCGGCGTCACTGGCTGGCTGCGCGCCGCGGCGCTTGCCGCCACGCACCGCATCGAGATGTCATCGCACCTCTATTCCGAGGTGAGCGCGCATCTACTCGCCGCGACGCCCACCTGCCACTTCCTCGAATACATGGATTGGGCCGACAAGATCTTGGCCGAACCGCTCAGGATCGTGGATGGTTTCGCGGTCGTGCCCGAGCGGCCGGGAAACGGGCTCGTCTGGGACAAGCGTGCGGTGGAGACCTATCGAATCGGCTGAACCAGGCCGTCAAAGCGTCGCCCAGCCTGCCGGCGGCTTCTGGCCCGGGTGAATGGCGCCGCAGTTCTTGCACCTGCGCGCTTTTTCGTCGGCGTAAAACGCTTCGTAAAGCGGCGGCAGATCCTTCACGAGGTGCTGCACCTTCACCTCGATGCGGTGCACGAGCGCTCGGCATGCGAAGCAATACCATTCGAAGGCGTCGAGTTCGTCAGGCCGCGCCGCCTCGACCACCAGCCCCACCGATCCTTCCTGCGGACGTTGCGGCGAGTGCCGGACGTGCGGGGGCAGGAGGAAGACCTCTCCCTCGCGAATCGGCACGTCGTAAAAGTCGCCATTGTCGACGACCTTGAGCAACATATCGCCCTTGAGCTGATAGAAGAATTCCTCAACCGGATCGTCGTGGTAGTCCGTGCGTTCGTTCGGCCCGCCGACGACCTGCACCGTCATTTCGCCGTCCTCGAACACCTTTTTGTTGCCAACGGGGGGTTTGAGCAGGTGCCGATGCGCCTCGATCCAGTTCTGGAAATTGAAGGCCTGCAGTCGTCCTCTCGCCATGGCCGTCTCCTCGTTAACCTGCGGCCGCAGTAATCCCAGCAACTCGCGGTGTTGGCCGGGCTGGTCGCGTGCGGATTGTCACGATGCTCGCACCGACCCTCGCCCGCAACCCGTCGCCAGTCTATCATGGGCGCGGGCTGACCGCAGAGACTGCCGCGACGTTCGTTGTTGCTGCGCCTCAGTCAGTCACCCGCCGAAGCCGTCGCGTCGCGATGCGCTGCTCATTCCCCAATATCGGGAGATCGTCTTGCCCGTCATGTCAGGAAAGCGTGCCTTCCTCGATCTGCTCAAGCAGGAGGGTGTCGAAATCATGTTCGGCAATCCCGGCACCACCGAATTGCCGCTGATGGATGCGTTCGCGACCGAGAACGAGCTGCGGTATTTGCTCGGGCTGCAGGAAGCCGCGGTCATGGCGATGGCGGACGGTTACGCGCAAGCTTCGGGCAAGCTCGCGGTGGTCAATCTCCATGTCGCGCCCGGTCTCGGCAACGCCATGGGCATGCTCTACGACGCGCAGAAGGCGGGCTCGCCCATTCTCGTTACCGCCGGCCAGCACGAGCAGAGTTTCAACGCCACCGAGCCGATTCTCTGGGCCGATCTCCCGACCATCGCGCGCCCGTTGGTCAAATGGTCCTCCGAGGTGCATCGTTTGGCCGATCTGCCCCGGCTCGTGCATCGGGCGGCGAAGACCGCGCTGGCGCCGCCCACCGGACCCGTCTTCCTGTCGCTTCCCGGAGATATCCTGCGTGCCGACGGCGACATCGATCTCTCCGCTCCGAGTCGCGTAGCGCCGCGGCTCCGGGGGGATCGGGCAGCGGTCGAAGCGGCGGCCGCCTTGCTCGCAGAAGCAAAGCATCCCGTGATCATCGCGGGCGATGCCGTGGCGCAGAGCCGCGCGCACGCGGAATTGGTCGAGCTCGCGGAGCTTTTGGGCGCGCCCGTCTATACCGAGTTCGTGCCGAGCACCGCGTCCTTTCCCGCCTCGCATCCACTGTTCCGCGGCGCAATGGTCCGCCTCGCGCCCGATGTGCGCAAGGTGCTCGAGCAGTACGACGTGCTGTTCTCGGTCGGGGGCGATCTCTTCACCTTGTCGCTGCCCTCCGACATCGATCCGATGCCGCCCGCGATTAAGCTGATCCACCTGGACGTGGATTCCTGGGAGCTGGGCAAGAATTATCCGCCGGAGGTCGCCATCCTGG
>DASSGH010000073.1:0-40133 GCA_035693615.1 Xanthobacteraceae bacterium | reverse complement strand
CTCGTTTCCAACGCGCTCACGCCGCGCTCTCCGCGCCGGCGTCGGCAGCCGCCTGGGCGAGCGAGCAAGGGCCGCGCCAAGCCGATCAATCTGGCGCTGCAGGGCGGCGGCGCGCATGGCGCGTTCACCTGGGGCGTGCTCGATCAGCTGCTCGACGACGGCCGGATCGAGATCGAAGGCATCTCCGGCGCGTCGGCGGGAGCGGTCAACGCGGTGATGCTCGCCGACGGGCTCACCCGCGGCGGGCCCGACGAGGCGCGCCAGCGCCTCGCCGATTTCTGGCGCGCGGTCAGCGTCGACGGCCACCTCGGAAAACTGCAGCGCGGCGTGGTCGAGCGGCTGTTCCCTTTCGTCGCGGGCGAGGGCCTGTGGTTCGGCGCGATGTCGCGCATGTTGTCGCCCTACGATCTCAATCCGCTCAACATCAACCCGCTCAAGGAGCTGATCGAGCGCTTCGTCGACTTCGAGGCGATCCGCCGCGATCACGGTCTCGAACTCTTCATCTCGGCCACCAATGTCCAGACCGGGGAGTTGCGCGTGTTCACGCGCGCGGAGATCACGCCCGAGGTGGTGATGGCCTCGGCCGCGCTGCCGCTGCTGTTCCGCGCGGTGGAGATCGACGGCGTGCCCTATTGGGACGGCGGCTACAGCGGCAATCCAGTCGTCGTTCCATTTCTGCGCGCGACCGCAACCGAGGACGTGCTGATCGTGCAGATCAATCCGCGCGAGCGGCGCAAGGTGCCGACACGCACGCGCGAGATCGTCAACCGCGTAAACGAGATCGGGTTCAACGCCTCCCTCCTGTCCGAGCTGCGCGGCGTCGCTTTCGTCAACCGGCTCATTGACGACGGGCGATTGCCGCGGGGAATGCGCCGTGGCGAATTTCGGCGCTTGAGGCTTCATCGCGTCGTGATGGAGGACCTGGACGAGCCAGTTTCCGCGCGCAGCACGCTGAACACGGACTACGAATATTTCGAGACGCTGCGCAAGCTGGGCCAGCGCGCGACGCGGCGCTTCCTCGACGCGCATTTCGACGACGTCGGCCGCCGCAGCACCATCGATTACCCGGCGCAGGCCGAGCCGGAACTGGTGGCGCAGAGTTGATACCGGCACGGACCTGAAGCACTGCGCCGAGCGCGCGATTTGCGCTAGCATCGGCGGCGATGAGCGCTCCCCTTCTCACAGCGGAAATCGTAACGACGCGGCTCGAGATTTGCGTCGCCGATATCACGACGCTCGATGTCGAGGCCATCGTCAACGCGGCCAACCGTACGCTGCTCGGCGGCGGCGGCGTCGACGGTGCCATCCATCGCGCCGCCGGACCGGACCTTCTCGCCGAGTGCCGCACGCTCGACGGCTGTGACACCGGCTCCGCGAAGATTACCCGCGGATATCGACTCAAAGCCAAGCACGTGATCCACGCGGTCGGGCCGGTGTGGGCCGGCAAGAAGGGCGAGGAAGACCTCCTTGCATCCTGCTACCGCACGGCGCTTGTCCTCGCCGCCGAACGCCGCGCGAGCTCGATTGCCTTTCCGGCGATTTCGACCGGCGTTTATCGCTTTCCGCCCGAGCGCGCGGCGCGCATCGCCGTGGGGACGGTGGCGGCGGAAATCGCGCATGCGCCGCGCGGCATCGCGCGTGTCGTGTTCTGCTGCTTCTCGCCCGACAGCGCCGAGCATCACACGCTGGCGTTCACCGAGCTCGGGCTGGCATGACGCTCGCGGCGCCGCGCGCGACGGCGCCGCCCGGCCGACGCCTCAAGCCGCCAGCGCATGCTCATGGGCGTGCGCCGCACAGCCGATCAGGCCGGGCTCTTCGCACGTAATGAGCAGGGTGGGGATGGTTTCGAGCAAAGCCTGATGGGGGGGATGCGCCTCGAAGGCGGCGCGGAATTGCGGCTCGTCGAGCAGCGGCCCCAGCCCGCTGGCGACGCCGCCCGCGATATAGACGCCGCCCAGCGCCTTGAAGGTAAGCGCCAGCCCGCCGGCAAAGCGCCCGAGGAGGCGCACGAACAGTCGCGCCGCCGCCTGTGCGGCGGGTTCGCGCGCAAGTGCGCTCGCGGCAATCGTTTCCGCCGCATGGCACGCCGCCTGCGGATCGAGCGCGCGGGCGAGCCGCAGAAGACCGGCGCCGGACAGCACGGTCTCGGCGCTGACCGAGCCGCACTCGTCGCGAAGCCGCGCGAACACCTCGGCTTCGTCCGGCGCCTGTGGGCCGAACGACGCATGTCCACCTTCGCTCGCGATCACGTGCCAGCGCCCATCGGCGGGCAAGAGGGCCGCCACGCCCAGGCCGGTACCCGGACCGAGCACCACCTTGACGCCCTCGCGCGGCGGTGCGTCGTTTCCCAGCGGACGCGTGTGCGCGGGGCCCAGATGCGGCAGCGCCCAGGCGATGGCCTCGAAATCGTTCAGCAGGCACAACTCCGAGAGCCCGAAGCGCTCGGCGAATTCCACACGCCGGATTCGCCAATTGGTGCGATTGGTCAGCACGACCTCCTCGCCGTCGACCGGTCCGGCGACCGCCAGCGTGGCCGCGCGCGGGTGCGCGCCGGTCTCCTCGAGATAGCGCGAAACCGCGGCATCGAGGTCGGCGGCGGTATCGTTATGGATCACCAGCAGGTGCTCGAGCGCGCCGGAGGAGCTCGCAATCGCAAAGCGGCTCTTGCTGCCGCCGATGTCGGCCACGAGGGTGGTGCTCATGCCCGTTACCCCGACTGATAAACTTGCCCTAGTCAAGAGGTTGCGGCGTGCGCAACGTGAAGCGGTGTTTTTTCGCTCGGGTCAATACGAACGCGGCAGGCCGAGGACGTGCTCGGCGAGGTAGGACAGGATCAGGTTGGTCGAGATCGGCGCGGTCTGATAAAGCCGCGTCTCGCGAAACTTGCGCTCGATGTCGAACTCCTCCGCAAAGCCGAAACCGCCGTGGGTCTGCAGGCACATGTCGGCCGCCGCCCAGGACGCCTCGGCGGCGAGGAGCTTCGCCATGTTGGCTTCCGCGCCGCATTCGCGGCCGGCCGCATAGAGCGAGGCGGCCGAGTGCACCATCAACTCGGCCGCACGCATCCGGGCATAGGCCTGCGCGATCGGGAACTGCACGCCCTGGTTCTGCCCGATCGGCCGGCCAAACACGATTCGCTCCTTGGCATAACCCGTCGCCTTGCCGATGAACCACTTGGCATCGCCAATGCACTCGGCGGCAATCAGGATGCGCTCGGCATTCATGCCGCTGAGGATGTAGCGAAATCCCTGGCCTTCCTCGCCGATCAGGTTTTCCGCCGGCACCCGCAAATCGTCGAAGAAGAGCTCCGTCGTCGCATGATTCATCATGGTGCGGATCGGATTGATGGTGATGCTGGTACCTTGGCCAAGGCGCATGTCAACGAGGAAGACCGAAAGACCGTCGGTGCGCGTCTTTGCCGCTTCGCGCGGCGTGGTGCGAGCGATGAGGAGGAGGAGATCGGAATGCTCCGCCCGCGATGTCCAGATCTTCTGGCCGTTGATGATGTAGTGGTCGCCGTCGCGCACCGCGGTAGTGCGCAGATTGAGCGTGTCGGAGCCTGACGTCGGCTCGGTGACGCCGAAGGCCTGCAGCCGCCGCTGGCCCGCGGCGATCGCGGGCAGCCAGCGCGCCTTCTGCGCCGGGCTGCCGTGTCGCAACAGCGTACCCATCGTATACATCTGCGCATGACAGGCCGCGCCGTTGCAGCCCGCGGCCTGGATCTCCTCCATGATCGCCGCCGCCGCGATCATGCTCAGCCCGCTGCCGCCGTATTCTTCGGGGATCAGCGCGGCGAGGAAACCGGCTTTGGTGAGGGCTGTTACGAACTCGGTCGGATAGGCACGCTCGCGGTCGAGCGCGCGCCAATACTCGCCCGGAAACTTGCCGCACAGGGCGCGCACAGATTCGCGGATCTGCGCGAGATCCTCGGTGGCAGCAGGGGGCTCAACCTTGGCCATTTGCAAATCGCCTCGAACAAGCGCTCCGCTCGCACCCGGCCACGCCGCAAGGCCGCCGGCGCGTTATATCGGATCCCACGAGAATACGTCGCTCGAGCGTTCGAGCGGGGTGAACGAGGGCCCGAGCGCGCCTTTGAGCTGCTGGGCGATCTTGTCCGGCGTCCAGCCATCGGAGCGATGCAGCGTGCGCACCGCGCGCGGCTGATTGAACAGAAAAATCTCGTTGTTGCGCACGCCGAAAATCTGACCTGAAATCCCCTCGGCGCGATCGGAGCCGAGGTAGACCGCGAGCGGCGCGATCTTTTCCGGCGTCATCTGCTGCATGCGTTCGACCCTCGCCTTTTCCTCTGCCGTCTCGGTCGGGATCGAGTCGATCATGCGCGTCCAGGCGAACGGCGCAATGCAGTTCGAGCGCACGTTGAAGCGCTGCATGTCGAGCGCGATCCCGCGCGAGAGTCCGACGATACCGAACTTGGCCGCCATGTAGTTGGCCTGGCCGAAATTGCCGACGAGAGCCGAAGTGGAGGTCATGTGCACGAAAGCGCCGCCGTTCTGCTCGCGGAAATGCACCGCGCAGGCTCGGCTCATGTTGAAGGAGCCGTTGAGGTGCACCCCCAGCACGTCCGACCAGTCCGACCAGCTCATGCGATGGAAGATACGGTCGCGCAAAATGCCGGCGTTGTTGACCAGCACATCGACCCGGCCAAAGGCGGCGAGTGCGGCCTTGACGATCTCCTCGGCGTTCTTCGGCTCGGCGATGGAGAGCGTGGAAGCGATCGCCTCACCGCCGCCGCGCTTGATCTCGTCCACCACCTCGTGGGCGGGAGAGGAATCGGTGCCGGCGCCTTCGAGGCTCGCGCCGATGTCGCAGACGACGACGCGCCCACCCTCGCGGGCCATCGCCAGCGCAATGCCGCGGCCGATGCCCCGAGCGGCGCCGGTGACAATTGCGACTTTCCCCGCGACGATCCCGCTCACCCTAGCCCCACACCTCGCCCGCGACCTCGACGATGCGGCGCAGCTTCGCCCATTGCTCGTCCTCGGTCAGCAAATTGCCCTCCTCCGTCGAAGCGAAGCCGCATTGGCCGGAGATGCAGAGCTGCTCAAGCGGAGCGTATTTTGCGGCCTCGTCGATGCGGCGCTTGAGTTCGTCCTTGCCTTCGAGCTTGCCGCTCTTGGTGGTGATGATGCCGAGCACGACGAGCTTGCCTTTGGGCAGCATGCGCAACGGTTCGAAACCGCCGGACCGCGGATCGTCGTATTCCATGAAATATCCGTGCACGTTGATCTTATCGAACAGCAATTCCTGCACGGCGTCGTAGCCCCCGGTGCCCATGTAGGTCGATTTGTAGTTGCCGCGACAGAGATGCATGGTGATGGTCATGTCGGAAGGGATGTCCGACATCGCCGTGTTGATGAGATTAGCGTAGATTTCGCCGAGCCGTTCGGGATCGTCGCCGCGATCGCGCATCTGCTGGCGGTATTTCGGATCGCACAGCATGGCGATGAAGACCTCGTCGAGCTGCAGATAGCGGCAGCCGGCGTCGGCGAAGGCACGCACCGCCTTGCGGTAGGCCTGGCCCAAATCGGCGAAGAACTGGTCGAGCTCGGGATAGACGGTCTTGTCGATAGGCGTCATCACCGGGCGGCCATAGATCGCCGAGGGCGCCGGGATGGTGATCTTCGGCACGCGCGCGGTATGCGCCTGCACGAATTTGAAATGCTCGATCATGGGATGGCTGGAAAAGCCGAGCTTGCCGGTAACGCGCACGCCCTCGTTGCGAGTCTTGACGCCTGCGAATGCCACGCCGGTGTCCATGACGTGGCGTTCCACCCCGTCGAGACCCCAGAGAAAATCGAGGTGCCACCAGGAGCGGCGGAACTCGCCGTCGGTCACGGCCTGAAGGCCCGCCTCCTCCTGCTTCTTGATGGCGCGCTCGATCTCGCGGTCCTCGATGACCTTGAGATCCGCGGCGGCGAGCTCGCCCTTGGCGCGCTTCTCCCGCGCCGCTTTCAGCGACTCGGGCCGCAGCAGGCTGCCCACGTGATCGGCGCGGAACGGCGGCTTCGATCGCTTCATGCCCGTACCCTTCTCGTCTTCTGTCGCGTTGCCTCAGTGCCAAATCTCGTCGGCAAGGTCGACGACCAGGCGCAGCTTTGCCCACTGCTCCTCCTCGGTCAGGATATTGCCTTCCTCGGTCGAGGCGAAGCCGCATTGGGGCGAAAGGCAAAGTTGATCGGGGTCGATGAACTCTGCCGCCTGTTCGATGCGGCGCTTGATTGCATCTTTCGTTTCGAGGCTTCCGCGCTTCGAGGTGACCAAGCCGAGCACTATCATCTTGCCCTTGGGAACGAAGCGCAGCGGTTCGAAGCCGCCGGCGCGCTCGCTGTCGTATTCCATGAAATAGGCGTCGATATCGATGGCGTTGAACAGGATTTCCGCGACCGGCTCGTAGCCACCGGATGCGACGAAGGTCGATTGAAAATTTCCCCGGCAAAGGTGCATCGCCGTGGTCATGTCGGCGGGGGCATCGGAGACCGCCGCGTTGATCATGGCGGCATAGATGTGCGGCAGCGCCCGCGGATCATCCCCGCGTTCGGCCACCAACGCGCGCAGCTTGGGATCGCAGAGATAGGTGAAGTTGACCTCGTCGAGCTGCAGGTAGCGGCAGCCGGCGTCGGCGAAGGCGCGCACGACCTTGCGGTAGCTTTCGCCGAGGTCGCGATAGAAGTCGTCCATGCGCGGATAGATCGCCGGTGGGACGGCATCGCGTCCGTAGCGGAAATGGAGCGATGACGGCGACGGGATCGTCATTTTCGCCATCGCCTCGGCGCGCACAGCGACGAACTTGAAATGCTCGATCATGGGGTGGGAGCCGTCGCCGTCGAGCCTTCCGGTCACGCGCAGCATCATCGGCTTGGGTTGCGGACCCTGGAACTTGATCTTGCGCTCGCCCAGGTAAGCTTCGACGCCCTTGAGCTTGCCGAGAAAGTCGTAGTTCCAAAACGCCCGGCGGAATTCGCCGTCGGTAACCGAGCGTAACCCGATCTCCTCTTGTTTGCGGATCACCCGCTCGATCTCGCTGTCTTCAATCGCCGCGAGCTCGGCCGCGGTGATGTCCCCGCGCTCGAGCCGGCCGCGCGCCACCTTGAGCGCGGCGGGCCGGAGCAGGCTTCCCACGTGGTCAGCACGGAACGGCGGTTTGGTCCTCGGCATGCTGTTCCGGCGCCGACTGGGCCGCGTCGGATTGCGTTGGGCTCCTCACTCGGCGGCGGCAAGCGCCTCGGCGCGCTTCGCCAGCACGAAGTCATATGTCAGCACGTAGAACGGCGTCGTCAGCGTTTCGCCGGTCGGCCCCTTGCCGGGAGGCCTTTTGCCCCAATCGACGATCAGCGGCTCTTTCACGGCATAAACCACGTCGGTGTCGAGATACTCGCCGCCTTTCTGGAAGAGATGGGTGACAAGGGCCTGATAACCCGGCGCGGAGACCGCGAAATGAATGTGCGCCGGCCGCATATGGCTGATGTTGGTCCGCTCCATCAGCTCGCCCACGGTGCCGTCCATCGGGATCGTGTAGGCGATCGGCGCCACGGTACGAATCACGTAACTGCCGTCGCGTTGCGTGCGGTAGAGGCCGCGCATCCACGGTCCCTTGACGTCGCGCTGGTCCTCGTAGAGGCCATCACCGTCGGTCTGCCACAGATCGAGCACCGCTCCCGCGATCGGCTCGCCGTCAAGGCCGCGCACCGTCCCGGTCACGAAGCAGGGGATACCAGGCGCTCCTTGCGCCATGTTACCGCCATGCGCGATTGCCGGCGCGTCGGGTACGTGGAACGGACCCTCCACCGTGCTCGGCGTCGCGCCGGTGGGCTGACGATGGTTGATGGCATCGACCAGCATGCTCACGCCCAGGACGTCCGAGGCGAGGATGAACTCCTGGCGTTTGTCCGAGCTCAGCTTGCCCGTGCGGGTGAGCCAATCAATGGCGGCGGCCCATTCCGCCTGCGTCGGCTCGATATCGCGCACGAAGGCGTGGAGATGTTTGATCAGGGATTGCATGACCTGCCGCAGGCGCGGATCGGGAATGTCCTTCCATCGCTCCAGCGCGACATCGGTCAGGTTGGCTTCGGTCACGTAGGGCATGGTGGGCTCCTCATTCCTGTTTCAGCACGGTGTCTCATGCCGCGAGGTCGCGGCGCACGATCTCGGCGCCTTCGACCATGGCGCGCATTTTTGCGAATGCGACCTCGCGCGGAAGATATTTGAGGCCGCAATCCGGCGCCACCACGATCCGATCGACCGGCGCAAACGGCAATGCCTTGCGGATGCGCCCGGCCACGGCCTCCGGCGTCTCGACCGTGGGGTCGGAGAGATCCAGCACGCCGAGGATGATCGTCTTGGACGGCAGTTGTTGCAAGATCGAAAGATCGAGCTTGGGCTGGGCCGCCTCGATCGACACCTGGTCGACCGCCGAACGATCGAACTCCGAGAGGAAGGAATAGCCGGACGGCTTGTCCCTCACCACCGCGGCATAGCCGAAGCAGATGTGCACGGCCGTCGTCCCGCCGACGTCGGCAAGCGCGCGGTCGAGCGCCTTGAGCCCGTATTTGCGCGCCTTGTCCGGCCGCGACTGCATCCAAGGCTCGTCGATCTGCACGATGTCGGCGCCGGCGGCGAATAGATCCTTGATCTCGGCGTTAACCGCCGCCGCGTAGTCGAGCGCCAGGCGTTCCTCGTCCCCGTAGAAATCGTCCTGGCACTGCGCGGACATGGTGAAGGGTCCCGGCACGGTCATCTTGATCGTCCGCTCCGTATTGGCGCGCAGGAACTCCACGTCGCGGACCTCGACTGGGTGCTTGCGCCGGATCGGTCCCACCACCCGCGGCACGGTTGAAAATCCGCCCGTTCGATTGGGGGTCTTGCCCGGATTGTCGAGATCAATTCCCGAAAGCGCGGTAGCAAACCGGTTGGAATAGCTCTCGCGGCGCTGCTCGCCGTCGGTGATGATGTCGAGGCCCGCGCGCTCCTGATCGCGGATGGCAAGCAGCGTGGCGTCATCCTGGGCGGCCTCGAGCCGGGCCGGATCGATGAGCCAAAGATCTTGCGCGCGCACCCGCGGCACTTGCTTCGAAAGCTTGCCCTGGTCGATCAGCCAGACCGGCTGCGGATAGGAGCCGACCAGGGTCGTTGGCAGCAACATCGCGGTGACCTCTCGTGTCCGCACGGAGCGTCGGGACACGCGGCGAAGGCGTCGCCTTCGGTTAAAGCTTGATCACGTGGCTCGCCCGGGTTTCGGCGATGCCGCGCTCATACGCTTACGCTCATCGTCCCCACACTTCACCGGCGACATCGACGATCATCCGCAATTTCGCCCATTGCTCCTCCTCGGCGAGGATATTTCCTTCCTCGGTCGAGGCGAAGCCGCATTGCGGGGACAGGCAGAACTGCTCGAGCGGAGCGAACTTGCCCGCTTCATCGATGCGGCGCTTGACGTCGTCCTTCTTCTCCAGCGTGCCGCTCTTGGAGGTGACGAGGCCCAGCACCACGACCTTGTCGCCCTTTGGCAAAAAGCGCAGCGGTTCGAACCCGCCAGCGCGCTCGGTGTCATATTCGAGAAAGTAACCGTCGTAGTTCACCTTGCCCAGCAAGGTCTCCGCCACCGGTTCGTACCCGCCCTCGGAAATCCAGGTCGAGCGGAAATTGCCGCGGCAGACGTGGGTGGTGATGGTCATGTCGGCGGGCTTGGCTTCGAGCGCCTTGTTGATCACCCGCGCGTAAATGCCCTGCAGCTGATCGACGTTCGACATACGCTCGCGCGCCTTGCGCAGTTCCTCCTGGGAGCAGAGGTAGGCCCAGACCGTATCGTCGAATTGCAGATAGCGGCAGCCGGCCTGGTAAAATGCCTTGACCGCTTGCTGATACGCGGTGGCGAGATCGTCGAAGAACTGATCGGGATCGCGATAGACGTTCTTGTTGATGCCGTCCTTGGGAAGGCGGAAATGCAGTACCGGCGGCGCGGGGATGGTCATCTTCGGCGTGACCTTGGTGTGGGCCTTGAGAAACTTGAAGTGTGCCAGCATCGGATGGTCGGTGAAGCCGATCTTGCCGACGATGCGCAACCCTTGCGCCTTCGTTTGCACGCCGCGGAACTGGATGCCCTGCTCAGCCTCGTAGACTTCCACGCCGTCGAGCATGCCGAGAAAATCGAAGTGCCACCAGGAGCGGCGGAACTCGCCGTCGGTCGCCAGCTGAAGCCCGAGTTCCTCCTGCTTGCTGATGATGTTTTCGATCGCGCGGTCCTCGATGGCCTTGAGCTCGGCCGCGATGATCGCGCCCTTTTCGCGTTTGGCGCGCGCCTCCTTCAGCGCCGCAGGGCGCAAGAAGCTGCCGACATGATCGGCACGGAATGGCGGCTTGGTCTTCTTCATCGATGCGGCTCCTTGGCATTTACCGCGAGCAAAGGCACGCCCGCCGCGGCGCCGTCAACCACAAAACGATGGTCGGAGCGGCCGGTGGGCGCGTGGGACACGTCCCACACCCGCCGGGTCCGGCAGGCTCAGCGTCTGCCCCTGCGTCGCGACCCCGCGGCGGTGACGCCGAGATAGCTCTCCAACACCGCGCGATCGGCGGCAAGATCGGCGCTCGCGCCTTCGTAGACCACCGCGCCGCGCTCGATGATCGCCACCCGATCGGTCACGCCTAGCACCTTTTGCGCGTTCTGCTCTACGAGGATCGCCGAGGTGCCTTCGTCGCGGATGATGCGCCGCAGCGCGAGCAGCAGTTCTTCGACGAGGATCGGGGCGAGGCCCTCGAGCGGCTCGTCAAGCAGCATCAGCCGCGGATTGAGGATCAAGGCGCGCCCGAGCGCGAGCATCTGCTGCTCGCCGCCGGAGAGCTGATTGCCCAGGTTGCGGCGGCGTTCGCTCAGGCGCGGAAACAGCTCGTAGATGCGCTCCCGCGTCCATCGGCCGGGGCGCGCGACGGCGGTAAGATTTTCCTCGACGGTGAGGGACTTGAAGATGTTGCGCTCCTGCGGCACCCAGCCGATGCCGGCATGGGCGCGCTGGTCCGGGCGCAGCGGCGTGATATCGCGGCCGTCGAGCCGGATGCGGCCGGCGATAAAGCGCGTCACCCCCACGATCGAATTAATCAGCGTCGTCTTGCCCATGCCGTTGCGGCCGAGGAGCGCCAACGATTGCCCCTCAGCAAGGCCGAGCGAGACCGCATGGAGCACGACCGCTTCGCCGTAGCCCGCGCTCAGCCGCTCGATGGACAATAGGTCAGGCATCCAGCGACTCGCCGAGATAGACCGCCTTCACGCGCGGATCGCGCGCAACCTCCTCCGGCGCCCCGTCGACGAACAAGGCGCCGTTCACCAACACCGAGATGCGATCGGCGAACGAGAACACGATGTCCATGTCGTGCTCGATCAGGAGCACAGTGACATCGGCCGGCAGCGCGGCGACCGTCGCCAGAATCTCGTGCCGTTCATCCTCGGGCACGCCCGCCGCCGGCTCGTCGAGAAGCAGCACACGCGGGCGGCACGCGATGGCGAGCGCGATCTCGAGCAGCCGTTGCTTGCCGTAAGGCAAGTTGCCGGTGCGCTCGTACATGACGTCGGTGAGATGGAAGCGGCCGAGGATTTCGACGAGTTCCTCGACCACGACGGGATTGGTGCCGACGAGACGCCACCATTGGGCGCCCGAGCCCAGCCGTTCGGAGATCGCAAGCCCGATGGTCTCGAGCGGGGTGAGGTCGAGAAACAATTGGTTGATCTGGAACGTGCGCGCGAGCCCGCGCTGCACCCGCTTG
The DNA here is from genome assembly GCA_035693615.1 of Xanthobacteraceae bacterium. Lineage (GTDB taxonomy): Bacteria > Pseudomonadota > Alphaproteobacteria > Rhizobiales > Xanthobacteraceae > VAZQ01. Next base: position 28,361 of record DASSGH010000073.1, on the reverse strand, counting down.
TAGGCCTCGAGCGAGGTGATGTCCTCCCCTTCGAGCAGGATGCGACCGGCGGAGGGCTTGAGCACACCCGTGAGCAGATTGACGACCGTGGTCTTGCCCGCGCCATTGGGTCCGATCAGCGCGTGACGGGCGCCCTTTTCGATCTTGAGCGAGACGCCGGCGACCGCGGCGATGCCGCCGAAGTGCTTCTCCAGGCCGACGGTTTCGAGCACGACGGGCATGGGTTAGTGTCCCTCCCCGGGCACGCCTTCCCCGCCTTTGCCGGGCGAGGACGGGTAAGCCGGCGCCATCGGACCGCGCGCGAAGCGCCGGGTCAGTGGCTCCGCCAACGCCCGGGCAGCCGAGGTCCACGCGCCGATGCGCTCGCGCCCGACGATTACGATCAGCACCAGCACGAGCCCGATCCAGAATTGCCAGTATTGCGGGGTCAGATTGGCGATCCAGTCCTGCATCAGCTTGAAGATCACGGCGCCGATCAGCCCGCCGTAAAGATAGCCGGTGCCGCCGATGATCAGCACCAGCAGGAGATCGGCGGAGCGTTCGAAGGAAAACACATCGAGCGAAGCGAAGGCGGTGGTCTGCGCCAGGAGGGCGCCGGCAATTCCGGCATAGAACGCCGCGAAGGTGTAGATCGCCACCAGCCGCGCGTTCACCGAAATGCTGATGGCGGAGGCGCGCAGCGGATTTCCCTTCACCGCCCGCAATGACAGACCGAACGGCGAGTAGACGATGCGCCGCGCCAGCAGAAAGAGGATGAATAGGACGGTGAGGCAGTAGGCATAGGCCACGTGGCCGAAGATGTCGAACTGGAACAGTCCGAGAATAGGCGCCACGGTGACGCCCTGCAGTCCGTCGGCGCCGCCGGTGATCGCGGGAATCTGGTTGGCGATCTCGCGCATGATGAGCGCGACTCCGAGCGTCACCATCAGGCGGGTGAGGTCGGAACCGCGCAGAACGAGGAAGCTCGTGGCAAATCCGAGAACGGCGGCGCAGACACCTGACACGAACAGCGCGAGCACCGGCTCGCTGATGATGGCGTGCTTGGCCATCAGCGCGGCCAGATAGGACCCCAGCCCGAAGAAGGCGGCGTGCCCGAGCGATATGATGCCGGCATAGCCGAGAATGAGATCGAGCGAGAGTGCGAACAGCGCGAGCCAGGCGATCTCGGTCAGGATGAGATGCCGCCCCGGCAGCAGGAACACGCTGGCCAGCGCCGCCAGCCAAAAGACATATTCCAGCGGACGCCAGCGGGCGCGCATCGCGAGGCGATGGCTAACCTCTGCGACGGGCGCTGACGACGTCGCCATCTCGCCGCTACCTGCCGGCGGCGCGGGCAAATAGGCCCTGCGGGCGCAAGATCAGAACGATGATCATGATGGTGTAGATCACGAAGGCCCCGAATTTCGGGACGTAGTACTTGCCGGCGACGTCGGCGATGCCGATCACCAGCGAGGCGGCGAAAGGACCGGTGATGCTGGAGGTGCCACCGACCGTCACCACGATCAGGAAATAGACCATGTATTTCAGCGGGAAGGTCGGATCGAGGCCGAGTATCTCCGCACCCAGCGCGCCGCCGAGCCCGGCGAGGCCGGAGCCGATAGCGAAGGTCAAGGTGAACACGGCGTTGACGTTGATCCCCAATCCGCGGGCGACGCGCGCATCGTCGACCGATGCCCGCAACCGGCTGCCGAAGCGGGTGTTGGAAAGCGTCATCTGCAACGCGAGCGTCAGCAGGCCGCAGATGACGATGATCAGCAGCCGGTAGCGCCCGATGCCGACGCCGAAGACCTCGAACCGGCCCTCCAGCGCACTTGGGATCTGGATGAAGACCTGCTGCGATCCCATCACATAGTCGACGGCGGCGACCGACATGAAGACCAAGCCGATGGTGAAGAGGACCTGGTCGAGAGGGCTCTTGCCATAGACGTGGACATAGAGCGTGCGCTCGAACAACACTCCGATCAACGCGGTAACCACGAAGGCGATGGCGAGCCCCGCCGAGAACGGCATCCCGGCGCGATTGACCAGGATCAAAGTGATGTACCCGCCCGCCATCGCGAAGGCGCCATGGGCGAGATTGACGAAATTCATCAGCCCGAGCGTGACCGAGAGCCCGCATGCTAGCACGAACAGCAGCATGCCGTAGGCGATTCCGTCGAAGAGGATGGTCAGCATGGTCGCTCGTCGCCGCCCGTCGACGCTCTCGTATACTGATGGCGGCGCGGAGGGCGATGCAAGGCCGCTCCCGACCGCCAGGTAGCCCTCGCGCCGCGCCAAGCACGGCCGGCACGCGGCGCGAGCCGCGCGCCGGCAGCGGGTCCGGCTACTTCTTCAACGGGTCTTTGACGGCGTCGAAGGTGGCGAACTCCACATTGTAAAGCTCGCCGTCGACCTTTTCGATCTTGCCGATATAGACGTTCTGAACGATCTCGCGCGTCTCGGGGTCAATGGAAATGGGCCCGCGCGGGCTTTCCCATTTCATTCCCTTCATCGCGGTTATCAAAGCCTCGCCATCGGTCTTGCCCTGGGTCTTCTTGAGCGCCTCGTAGATGAGGTGCATCCCGTCGTAGCCGCCGAGCGAGATGAAGTTCGGGCGGTAGCCGTTGGCCTTCTTGAAGGCGGCGACATACTCCTTGTTCATTGGTGAATTGTGATAGGTGGAATAGATGCAGGCGGTGACGACGCCGAGCATGGCATCGCCCATGCCGGGAAGGTCATTGTCGTCGACGATGTCCCCGGGGCCGATGAGCTTGATGCCGGCCTTGTCGAGGCCGCGCTCGGCGAACTGCTTGGCGAAGGTTCCGGCCTGCCCCGCCGGTACGAACACGAACAACGTGTCGGGGTTCGCATCGCGTGCGCGCTGCAAGAACGGCGCGAAATCGGGATTGGCGAGCGGCACCTTGATGGTCTCGGCGATCTGCCCACCGGCCTTGGTAAACGCCTCGGTAAACACGGCGGCGGCCTCGGCGCCCGGCGCCCAATCCGACTGCACGATGACGACTTTCTTGCTGCCGTTCTTCGCCGCCCATTCCGCGATGATCCCGGATTGCTGGCCGAGCGTGAAGCTGGTGCGCACCATGTACGGATTGTTGGGATTGATCACCCCCGAGGTGCCGGACACCATCACGACGTTCGCGGTCTTGGCCTGGGTCGAGAGCGGGCCGATCGCCATGGCGCTTGGAGTCAGCGCCGAGCCGATAATGGCGACCTTGTCGTTGACGATCAGTTCTTGCGCCAGCCGCTTGGAGTTATCGGCAACGCTGCCATCGTCCTTGACGATGAGGTCGATCTTCTTGCCGGCAACCGTGGCGCCGTTCTTTTCCATGTACGCCTTGATGCCGGCTTGGACCTGCTTGCCTACAGGCGCCAGTCCGCCGGTGAGCGGCAGCACGACGCCGACTTTCACGTCCTCGGCTGAAGCACCCGTCGAGACCAGCGTGCCCGCCGCCAACGCAATTGCAACGATACGCAGCATGAGGTTTCCTCTCCGTAGGGGTTTGGTTTGCGCCAATCTATATCGGAACCGGCCGCGGGTCATCGCACAAAAGGTGGGCTTTCGATAATCATGCGACAATCCGCGCAGCCGCCTGGCGTGCCAAGCGCCACCGGCGGACATCTCGTCGGCGCGCTAGGCGTGCGCCTTGCGCTGCGGATCGATGATCTGCTCGAGCTTGCCGAGCACGCGCATGCAGGGAATCAGCTGCGCCAGCGCGGCGTTGGGCTCGCGCTTCTCTTTGATCGCGGCGATGAATTCGCGGTCCTCGAGCTCGATGCCGTCCATGGACACGTCGACCTTGGAGACGTCGATCTTGTTGTCCTTGCCGTCGCTGAGGTCGTCGTAGAAGGCCTTGTAGGTCCCATTATCGCAGATGTAGCGGAAGAACGAGCCGAGCGGCCCGTCGTTGTTGAACGACAGCGAGAGCGTGAGGATCGCGCCCGAGGCGACTTTGGCCACGATGCCCATGTCCATGGCGATGCCGAGCTGCGGGTGAATGGGGCCCTGCACGGCGTAGCAATCGGAAATCGTCTCTCCGGCCTGGTACTGGAACAGATCGATGGTGTGGGCGGCGTGATGCCATAGCAGGTGATCGGTCCAGCTGCGCGGATTGCCGGCCGCGTTAATGTTCCTGCGGCGGAAGAAATAGGTCTGCACGTCCATCTGCTGGATCTTGAGCTCGCCCTTCTCGATGCGCTTGTGAATCCACTGATGGCTCGGATTGAAGCGGCGCACGTGCCCGCCCATGGCCACGACGCCCGCCTGCTTGGCGGTCTTGACCAGCTGTTCGGCGTCTTCGACGCTGTCGGTGATCGGGATTTCGACCAGCAGGTGCTTGCCGGCGCGCATCACCTGTTCGCCCTGCCGGAAATGTAGCTTCGTCGGCGTGGTCAGGATCACCGCGTCGGCGCGCTTGATGCCCTCGGAAAGCTCGCCCGTGTAATGGGGGATGCCGTATTTCTTGGCGACTTCGGCGGTGGCGTCCTGATTGCCGCCCACCAGCGAGGTCACCTCGACCTCGGGTATGCGCTTGAGCGCGTCGAGATGTTTTTGGCCGAACGCACCTTGACCGGCAACACAGATCCTCATCGTCGTCCCTTGCTGGCGATGCGCTGCACGGCTTGGCGGGCGGCCGCCTGTTTGCTCCTCCCGGCGCCGGTGCGCTTGCTCTTGGCCGCCGCCTTACGCCGGTTCTCCAGAATGATGTGGCCGACCGCGGTGTTTGATGCCGGCACGGTGTAGAAGCGGTAGACCTCGTCCACCTGATCATCGAGCGCGCCGCGCATGATCAGCCACATCACCATCTCGATACCCTCGGCGCCGGCCTCGCGCATGTAGTCGATATGCGGGATGCGAGTGAGCTTCTTGGGATCCTTGGTGAGGTTGTCGAGGAAATTCTTGTCCCATTTGCTGTTGATGAGCCCGGCGCGCGGACCGCTGATCTGATGCGACAAGCCGCCCGTGCCGAAGATCACGACTTTCAGATCTTCCGGATACGACTCGACCGCCTTGCGGATCGCCTTCCCCAGCATGTAGCAGCGGTGGCCGGTCGGCGGCGGATACATGACGACGTTGACCGCGAGCGGGATGGCGCGGCACGGCCATTCCTTCGGCGTGCCGAACAACAGGTTCATCGGCACGGTCAGGCCATGATCCACTTCCATCTTGTTGACGATGGTGAGATCGAATTCGTCGAGAATGACGGATTGCGCGATGTGGGCGGCGAGCGCCGGATGGCCCTTAAGCACCGGCACCGGCCGCGGCCCCCAGCCTTCGTCGGCGGGAGGAAATTCCGCCGCGCAGCCGAGCGCGAAGGTCGGGATCATCTCCACCGAGAAAGCGGAGGCATGATCGTTGTAGACCACGATGGCGACGTCCGGCTTGGTCTGCGCCATCCATCGCTTGGATTTCTCGAAGCCCGAGAACACCCGTTTCCAGTAGGGCTCCTCGGTTTTGCCGTTGTCGAGCGCCGCGCCGATGGCGGGCACGTGCGACGAACCTACACCTGCGATGATCCTTGCCACGGCTCACTTCCGCTTTGCTGAAGATTTGGATTTGGATTTGGATTTGGGTTTGGGTTTCGCTTTGCCCGGCCTTTGCTTGCCCGACTTGGTGCGATTGCCCTCGACCGAGCGCCCGCCCGCCAGCATCATCGCAGCATAGTCCTGCTGCGAGGAGCCGGTCATGAGTGCGGCCAGATGCTGGAAGGAATGGCCGTCGGTGGCGCCGAGCTTGGCGGTGAAATAGATGTTGCCGCCGAGCTCCAGCATCCGGTTGTAGTCGCGCTTGAGAACGGCGTCGGTCTGCGCCGGGGTGAGTTTAAAACGTTTGAGATATTCCGCCTCGTTCGCCTTGAACGCTTTGCGGTTCTCGTCCTTCATCAGCGACATGCAGAACATGTTGATGCCGTAGCCCTGGCGCGAGCGCTCCGCGTCGAACACGAAGGTACCGGGGATGTCGTCATACTCATGCTGCGCGCGGGCCATTGGCCTCCTCCATCCTGCCGCTCGACCGATCGTTCCTTGGTTGCGGGCTGACATATATAGCGCAGAGCCTTGCGGCAACGAATGCTGTCCTTGCCGCTGCGGGCAAGTCAAGCCGCGTGGACGCGCGTATCCCTCCTTAGAACGATTTCAGCTCCAATAAAGTCGCATCGGATTGTCGACCAGCAGCGCCTTTTGCGCCGCGGCGCTCGGCGCAATGCGCGGGATGAAGTCGACCAGCGCGCCGTCGTCGGGCGCTTCCTTCTTCATGTTGGGGTGCGGCCAGTCAGTACCCCAGATGACGCGGTCGGGGAAATTCTCGATCAGGCGCTTGGCGAAGGGCACCACGTCGTCATAGGGCGGCCCGGCAAGGCTCATGCGCTCCGGGCAGGTGGTCTTGACCCAGAAATTGTCGTGCCGCTCCATCAGGCGGTGGAAGCGCTGGTTCTCCGGGTGATCGACCCCCTTGCGCACGTCCGGCGTTCCCATGTGGTCGACGACCACCGTGGTCGGCAGCGAGGTGAAGAAGTCCTCCAGCTCCCCCAGATCCGCCATCTCGAAATAGACGACGATGTGCCAGCCGAGCGGCGCGACGCGCGCGGCGATACGGTCGAGCACCTCGCGCGGGGTGAAATCGACCAGGCGGCGGACAAAGTTGAAGCGCACCCCGCGCACGCCGGCGCGATCCATTGCCTTGAGCTCGGGCTCGGTGATCTCTTCCCCGACGAAGGCGACGCCCTTGGCCTTGCCCTGCGAGCTCGCGAGCGCGTCTATCAACGCGCGATTGTCCTTGGCGTGGCAGGACGCCTGAACGATCACGTTCTTGTCGAAACCGAGAAAGTCGCGCAGCGCGAACAGCTTTTCCTTGGGCGCGTCACAAGGGGTGTATTTGCGCTCGGGCGCGTAGGGAAATTTGCTTTCCGGCCCGAACACGTGGCAGTGCGCATCGACGGCGCCCGCTGGCGGGACGTATTTCGGCTTCGACGGATTGGGATGAAAAGGGATGTAGCCTGGGCTCATCGCCACGGGACGTTTTCCTTTGCCGGCCTTCAAATCCGCTCGAGCGCGAGCGAAACGCCTTGGCCGACGCCCACGCACATGGTCGCGAGCGCGAGCTTGCCGTCGCGCTTCTCCAATCCGTGCACCGCGGTCAGGGCGAGCCGCGCCCCCGACATGCCCAGCGGGTGCCCCAGCGCGATCGCCCCGCCGTGCGGATTGACGTGCTCGGCAGCGTCCGCGACGCCGAGCTGGCGCAGGCAGGCGAGCCCTTGCGAGGCAAACGCCTCGTTGATCTCGATCAGATCGAAATCGCCCATCTTCAAGCCGAGCCGTGCCATCAGCTTTCGCGTCGCGGGCACCGGACCGATCCCCATCACCCGCGGCGGCACCGCCGCCGAGGCCATGCCGAGCACGCGCGCGCGCGGCGTGAACCCGTGGCGCTTGGCCGCCGTTTCGGAGGCGAGGATGACGGCGGCCGCGCCGTCGTTTACGCCGGATGCATTCCCGGCGGTGATCGTGCCCCCCTCGCGGACGATGGGCTTGAGCTTGGCAAGGGCTTCGAGCGTCGTGCCCGACCGCGGGTGCTCGTCTTTCGCAACAGTGACCACCCCATCCTTTCCGCGCACCTCGACCGGAACGATTTCCTCGGCGAAATAGCCCGCCGCCATCGCCTTGCCAGCGCGCTGCTGCGAGCGCAACGCGAAGGCGTCCTGGTCGGCGCGCGAGACCTGGTAGTCCTCGGCCACGTTCTCGCCGGTCTCCGCCATGGACTCGATGCCGTATTGCGCTTTGAGTACGGGATTGACGAACCGCCATCCGAGCGTGGTGTCGTGGATTTCGCCGCCGCGCTGGAACGCTTCCTGCGCCTTGCCCATGACCAGGGGCGCCCGCGTCATCGATTCGACGCCGCCGGCAATCGCAAGCTCCGCCTCACCGCAGCGGATGGCGCGCGCAGCATCGCCGATGGCGTTGAGCCCGGAGGCGCACAGCCGATTGACGGTGACCCCCGGAACGGAATCGGGCAGGCCCGCCAGCAGAAGCGCCATGCGCGCCACGTTGCGATTGTCCTCGCCAGCCTGATTGGCACACCCGAGCACGACCTCGTCGAGCGCCGACCAGTCGACCTCGGGATGGCGGTTAATGAGCGCCCGGATGGGGACGGCGGCGAGATCGTCGGTGCGTACCTTGGCGAGCGCGCCGCCATAGCGGCCGATCGGCGTGCGCACGCCATCGCAGAGAAAAACGTCGCGCGTGTCCGACATGTCCAAACTCGTTAGGATGGTCCTCGCAAGCGCGCCTGGCGGTGTCAACAGCTTGGCTTCCGCGCGACAGCACCAGGATCGAGCGACGATCATGATCTCGCAGACACCGATCTTCTCCATTCATGCTGAGGTCGCCGACATCCGGCATTTCGGACAAACGCCCTACGGCGAGCGTCGGGTGGTCGACATCCTCGGCGGCCGGGTCGAGGGGCCGCGGCTGCAGGGCCGGATTTTACCCGGCGCCGACTGGCAGATCGTGCGGGCCGACGGCGTCACCGATCTCAAGGCGCGCTACGGAATCGAGACCGATGCGGGCGCGCGCATTCTCGTGCGCAGCGATGGCCTGCGCCACGGTCCGCCCGAGGTCATTGCCGCCCTCGCCCGCGGCGAGCCGGTCGACCCCGCGCGCTATTACTTCCGCACCGTGATGCGCTTCGAGACTGCAGAGCCGACATTGGCCTGGCTTAACCGCATCCTGGCGCTGGGAAGCGGGGCGCGTGAAAAGCGCGTGGTGCGGCTCGACGTCTACGAGGTGGTGTGACGCTTGACCGCTTTTTGGAGAAATGTCACCGAACGCAGAACCCTAGAGCTGCGGGGATCACGGTGAGCAAATCCGCGGGCGGTTTCGACATCGAACTGCCGCCTTCGCTCAAGGCCGAGCGCCGGGGCGAGATCGCCATTTTGTCCCTGGCCCGGCCGCAAAAGCGCAATGCCATCGACGATCCGACCGTGTCGGGCATCGAGGCGTTCTTTGCCGCGCTGCCGGACACGATCAAAGCCGTGGTGCTGGCCGGCGAGGGGGAGCATTTCTGCGCCGGCCTCGATCTCGCCGAACTCACCTCCCGCGACATCTCCCAAGGAATCGCACATTCCCGCAGCTGGCACCGCGCCTTCGAGCGCATCGAGTTCGGCAAGGCGCCAGTGGTCGCGGTGTTGCATGGCGCTGTGGTGGGCGGCGGCCTCGAGATCGCCGCCGCCTGCCACATTCGCGTGGCCGAGGCCTCCGCGTATTACGCGCTGCCGGAAGGCAGCCGCGGCATCTTCGTCGGTGGTGGCGGCGCGGTCCGCCTGCCGCGCCTCATCGGCACCGCGCGGATGATGGACATGATGCTCACCGGCCGCACCCACAGCGCCGAGGAAGGTCAGGCGATCGGCATCTCGCACTACCTCGTTCCCCCCGGCGCCGGCCTGGCCAAGGGCATCGAAATCGCCAAGCAGGTGGCGGGCAACGCACCCATGACCAACTTTGCCGTCACCCACGTGCTGCCGCGGATCGCCGCTGCCGACCCAGCGGCGGGCTATCTCACCGAGGCGCTGATCTCGGCGATTGCCCAGGGCGACGCGGAGGCAAAGTCGCGGCTCAGGGCGTTTCTCGAGAAGCGCGCCGCCAAGACAGTGCGCAGCTGAAGACGTCAAAGCGCGTCCACCCCCAGCTCGTGCTGCGCCGCTGCGAGCGGTGCGGGACGTCTATTCATCTCGACGCTTTGTGGGACGCCGAATTCGCGCAGGCACAAACCGCGCCGCCGGAACTTTTTACGCCTTCGCTGTGTTGTTCTGACGTCCTTCTAAGCGAGAGCATTGCCATGACCATGACCGATAATCTGAGACCTGACATGCGCGCCGGCGCTGTCGAGGAAAACCGATCCGCAGTGTCCTGGGCCGCTATCGCCGCCGGTGGCGTGGCGACCGCCGCTTTGACTTTATTGCTGTTGGCGTTTGGTGCCGGGATGGGGTTTTCGGCGATCTCGCCGTGGTCCAATTCCGGAATCTCCGGTGAAACTTTCAAGATCGCGGCCGGCATTTACCTCATCGTGGTGGCGATGCTCGCGTCCACGATCGGAGGCTACGTGGCCGGCCGCCTGCGGACAAAGTGGGTTGGCGTACATAGCGACGAAGTTGCCTTCCGCGACACCGCGCATGGCTTCTTGGCCTGGGCTTTTGCCGCAGTGCTTGGTTCAGCATTGCTCGGGGGTGCTGCGACCTATCTGGTCGGCGGCGCCGCGCAGGGCGTCGCCCAAGGCGTAAGCCAAGGCGCCTCCCAATCTCCGGGGGGAGCAAACGAGTATTTCGTCGATCTGCTGCTACGTCCCAATCCGGCCGGTCAAAGCACTCCCGCGCCGCAAGGCGCTAGTGATGTGACGCTGCGCCGCGAAGTTGGACGCATCTTCACGCGGAGTCTGCGGGAGCAGAACCTTTCTGCTGCGGATCGCAGCTATTTGGCGCAGCTCGTGGCATCACGCGCGGGTGTCGATCAGGCCGAGGCGGACAAGCGAGTGGCCGACGCGCTTAATCAAGCCAAAATCGCCGCGGATGAGGCACGCAGCGCGGCCGCCAAAACCGCGCTTTGGCTGACCGCGGCCATGCTCATCGGCGCATTTGCGGCCAGCCTCGCCGCCATCGAGGGCGGCCAGCTGCGGGACGGCCGGTGGCACGGCGTCATCGGTGGAAGACGTTACCGGACTGAATAGAAAGGAGAACGCCATGGGTTATATCTTGTTGTGGCTGATCGGCATCCCAATCCCGATCCTAATCCTGCTAGCGCTGTTACATCATTAGCGGCGAGAGAATTGCGAGCGCAGTCTCGTCGCAGCGCATCCACCGATCGTGAAAGAGGGTGATGATGAGATCGACTTTCCTCTTGGGTGTCTTGCTGGCAGTCGCGCTGGCCGCCACGCCCGCCTCGGCCAAAGGTTGCCTCAAGGGCGCCGTGGTCGGAGGCGCTGCCGGCCACTATGCGGGCCATCATGGGCTCATTGGCGCAGCGGCGGGGTGTCTGGTCGGCCGGCACTACGCGAACAAACGGGCACGAGCCTACCGCACTTCGCCCCAGTACGATCGCGCGGGCCGAACCTACTATTAGGGCTGCCGCCATCGGATCAGATCCGGCACAGGGGCGGTGTTCCAGGATATCGCCGTTTGAGCGCCGGGGCTGAGTCGGCCCATCCCGCGGCCCCCTCCGCCGCGGCCAAAGCGTGGAGCCTCCCTATTTTTTGCGTAGATCGGTTGCGCGCTCCTGCTCATCCGCCAGCCGCTCCCAGATTTGCGCCATCTCCAAGAGGGAGGCTCTGCCATCGCTGCCGGCGGGCAAGCTGTTCGCGATCCTCTGACAGTCTTGCGCGAGGTCGCGATATTGGTTTGACCGTTTTGTCATCGCCGGCGCTCGTTCGTCCGCTAAGTGACGAACGCAAGCCGCGGGGTTCGGTTTCATGTCTGGCTTAGCATCCGCCCCGCCGAGGGTAGGGCGGACTTTAGCCATGCGGTACAGGCGTGGGCGGGGGCGGACGATTAGAAAATCATTGTCACGCACATGATGACCGCGGCTGCAGCCATGACCGTAGTCGCCAGCCAGCCCATCAGCCTCAAGCCATCGTGGATCTGAAACGCCCCCATGATCTTTCGATTCCCCGTCATGTCCATCATTGCGACCATGATCGGCACGGCCACAATTCCGTTGATCACAGCGCTCCAATAAAGGGCCTTGATCGGGTTGATCGGCGAAAAGTTGAGCGCAACGCCGAGTAGGGTCGCTATGGCCAGGGTGGCGTAGAACCCCTTGGCTTTTTCCGGTTTGCGGCCGAGTCCAACGGGCCACCTGCCGGCTTCACCGACCGCATAGGCTGCCGATCCGGCCAGAACAGGAACCGCCAGCACGCCCGTCCCAATGATGCCGAGTGCAAAGAGCGTGAACGCAAACGGCCCGGCCACCGGGCGCAATGCCTCGGCCGCTTGGGTTGATGTCTGAATATCGGTGATGCCGGCGGCGTGAAGCGTTGCCGCGGTGGCCGCAATGATTGCAAGCGCCACGAGGTTTGAAAACGCCATCCCTACGTAGGTATCCAATCTGATGCGCTCGATCTCGTCGGGACCCTGCCGCGGCGCCCGCACAAGCGGCTTGCGTTCGGGATCGACCCGAGTGTCCTCGGCTTCTTGTGCCGCCTGCCAGAAGAATAAATAAGGACTGATCGTCGTTCCGAGCACGGCAACCACCGTGGTCCAGAAGCTAGCCTCAGGTAAAAACCTCGGAACGAGGAGACCAATCGCCGCCTCGCCCCACGGAATCTGCACCGTCAATACGGTGCCGAAATAGCTGAAGAGAGCGAGGGTCAGCCATTTCAGCACTGTGACGTAGCGCCGATAAGTCATGAATACTGGAAGTACCGCGCATATGACGCCGAACAAAACGACGTACATCAATGCTGGCCCGCCGATCAGCAATCTGAGAGCATCGGCCATCGCTCCGAGATCCGCGCCGATGTTGATCGTATTCGCCACGAAGAGCAGCGCGACAATGCTTTGCAGCAGCCAGTTGGGATAGTGCTGACGAAGATTGCCGGCGAGACCTTTGCCGGTGATTCGTCCTACTCTCGCGCTGATCTGCTGAATCGCCACCATCAGCGGGTAAGTGAAGAGCATAGTCCACGAGATCGCGAAGCCGAACTGGGCGCCGGCCTGGCTATAGGTGCCTATCCCGCTGGGGTCATCGTCGGACGCCCCGGTGATGACCCCGGGTCCAATCAGGCCTATGAGGCCCGGTCTTTTCGTAGTGGAGGCACGCGCAGGACGATCGTCTGTTACCGAGTCCGGCATGCGCATGACCTCTGGGGTCGCGACCACTCCGCCGGCGGGTTTTGGCATCGACTTCGCCGCCGTACGTCGACAACCGTACAATCCGCTCGGGGAACCTAGGTTCCCCGGACGGCGTTGAGTACCCGACTATTACGGAGATGAAGGATGCAAGCGTTGAATGTGCCCGCCCGAAGAACGGCACTCGTCCAATTCGTCGTGCTCAAGCGTGAGAACAAGTGGGTGGTGAAGTCCAAGGAGTTGGAACGCGTTTTTTCTGCGCAACGCAAAGCCGTGGAAGCCGCGGTCAAGCTCGCGAACGACAGCGGAAAAGACGGCAAACCCGCCGTGGTTTTGTTTCAGAAAACTAAAACCGATTTCCAGAAAATTTGGACATATGGCGAGAGTGCCTACCCGCCGAGCAAGCTCGATTTGCGCGTCAGCACGGCAGCGCCGCAGCCAAGAGAGGCAGCCCGCGCCAGCGCCCGCCGTGTCTCGCAGTCGCCTGCCGGCGAATTGCAGAGCGACGTGAAAGAACCAGCATGAAGATAAAAAAAACAGAACGATGCAGTCATCCCTGGCGGCGGGCGGATTACAATTTTGCCGTTGTCTCGGTGGCGCTGCTGACCTTGTTGTTGCTGATAGGTGTCGGCGTGCGGATTTTTGGAGCGCCGAGCACGGCCGGCCTAAACGCGTCGCCTCCTGCCTTGCAAACGAACACCGCTCGGTCGTAACTCCCGGCTAGCCCGCCGAAGCCTCGCTGGCGGGACCCTCCGGCGCTCATTCGTCTTTGGCCAAACGACCCAGGCAAAGTCAGGCGCCTCCGGCGGAAGGAAGCTGCCCCCTTACAGCATAAGCTGTAGCGAAGGCTGTTGCCCTACTTGACGTGCTACGTGTAAACGCTATCGCCCGTGATCGCGACCGAGGAGCAGGCGTCATGGCGAGCGGAATCGCAGGCCTAAGCGCGGGCTGGAGCGACGTGTGGCTCCTCGACGGCGTGCGCACTCCCTTCGCCGATTATAACGGAGCACTGGCGCAGGTCTCGCCGACGGATCTCGGCATCAAGGCGGCGCGCGAGTCGTTCGCTCGTTCGGGCGTGTCGCCGCGGGATGTCGGCGTCGTCATCACCGGCTCGATGGCGCAAGCGAGCTTCGACACCTACTGTCTGCCGCGCCATATCGGGCTTTATTCCGGGGTGCCGATCGAGGTGCCGGCGCACATGGTGCAGCGGGTGTGCGGCACCGGGATCGAAGTGCTGATCCAGGCGGCGGACGTCGTCACCCACAAACAGATCGGGCTCACGCTTTGCGTCGGCGCGGAGTCCATGAGCCGCAACCCGGTCGCCTCCTACACCATGCGCGGAGGCTTCCGCATGGGAGCCGTCGACTTTAAGGATTTCCTCTGGGAAGCGCTGCGTGATCCCGCCGCCAACGTCAGCATGGGAGATACCGCGGAGAACCTCGCGCGCACCTACCAGATCACGCGGCCCGAGGTCGATGCATACGCTGCGCGCAGCTTCGCCCGCGCGGTCGCGGCGCAGAGATCGGGTTTCCTCGCCGGCGAGATCGCGCCGGTCAAGACCGAGACGTTCGAGCGCGCGGGGCTTGCGCCGCGCGCACTCAAGCTCAAGGGCGTGGACGAGCTTGCCGCCGACACCCATGTGCGTCCCTCCCCGGTCGAGGCCCTGGCCGCCATCCGCCCCTCCTTCGGCGGCGTGCAGACCGGCGGCAATTCATCGGCCATCGTCGACGGCGCGGCGGCTGCGCTCGTCGCTTCCTCCGACTACGCCAAGAGCCGCGGTAAGGCCGCGCTCGCGCGCATTCTCGCCGGCGCGAGCGTGGGCGTGCCGCCGGATGTCATGGGCATCGGCCCGGTGCCGGCGATCAAGGCGATCATTGCACGCGCGGGGCTCACGCTAAAGGATATCGACCGCTTCGAGATCAACGAAGCCTTCGGCGCGCAGGTGATGGCGTGTGCGCGTGAGCTCGGCATCGACGAAGCGAAGCTCAACGTCAACGGCGGCGCCATCGCCATCGGTCACCCGTTGGGTGCAACCGGCGTGCGGCTCGCGCTCACGCTCGCGCGCGAGCTCAAGCGCGCGCAGCTGCGCTACGGTATCGCCTCGGCCTGCATCGGCGGCGGCCAGGGCATTGCGCTATTGATCGAGAACCCCGAGTTCGCCTCCTCAAGGATGAACTGACCATGGACATCAAAGGACACGCCGCGGTGGTGACCGGCGGCGCCTCCGGCCTCGGCGCGGCGACCGCGAGCGAGCTGGCGCGCGCCGGCGCCAGGGTCACCGTCATCGACGTCAATCTCGACGGCGCCCGCGCGCTGGCCGAGAAGATCGGCGGCCACGCGATGAAGTGCGACGTGACCGATGCCGGGCAATCGAGCGCGGCGCTGGCGGAGGCGCGTGAGCGGCACGGCGGGGCCCGCATTCTGATCAATTGCGCCGGCGTCGGACCCGCCAGGCGGATCGTCGGCCGCGACGGGCCGATGCCGCTCGCCGAGTTCGAGCGCGTCATCAACATCAATCTCATCGGCACCTTCAATATGATGCGGCTAGTTGCCGCCGACATGCAGAGCTTGAGCCCACTCGCCGATGGCGAGCGCGGCATCATCATCATGACCGCCTCGGTCGCTGCGTTCGAAGGACAGATCGGGCAATCCGCCTATGCCGCCTCCAAGGGCGGCGTGGCCGCGCTGACTTTGCCGGCGGCGCGCGAGTTCGCGCAGTTCGGCATCCGCGTCAACGCCATCGCGCCCGGCATTTTTCACACGCCGATGCTGCTCGCGTTGCCGCAGGAAGCGCAGCAGAGCCTCGCGGCGGCAGTGCCGTTTCCCAAGCTGCTCGGGCGTCCCGATCAATTCGCAGCGCTGGCCCGCCATATCATCGAGAACACCTACATCAACGGCGAGGTGATCCGCCTCGACGGCGCGCTGCGGCTTGCGCCGCGCTGAGCCAACCGGGGGCGTATGCTCGTCAACTACCGCGTCGTGCGCATCGAGTGGGGCGATTGCGATCCCGCCGGGATCATCTATTACCCCCGGTACTTCGAGATCTTCGACGCCAGCACCGCGGCGCTCCTCGAGCGCGCGCTCGGGATGCGCAAGCGTGATTACCTCAAAGCCTACGACTTCGCCGGGCATCCGCTGGTCAACGCCCAGTCGCGTTTTCTCATTCCCACCCGTTTCGGCGACGACGTGACGGTCGAGACGGCGGTCACTGCGCTGCGCCGCTCGAGCTTCGACGTGCGCCACCGCGTGTACAAGGACGGCGCGCTCGCGGCCGAAGGCCTCGAGACGCGGGTGTGGGTGCAAGGCGATCCCGCCAGGGGCACGATGCAGGCCAAACCGATGCCGCAAGCGGTGATCGAGCGCCTGTCGCAGAAGTAGGTGTCGCCGCGGCGCGAGCCGAGGGAGGCAGTTACGATGCCGCGAAATTCGAGCCGACGCTGGTGGGTCGGCGGTAGTCGGTCGTGCGCGTCTCCTGCGCGTCGGAGCAAGGCAGGCGATCCACGACCAAGCTCGCATCGCTGTCGAAGGCCATCATCGCCTCATAGTCGCGCCGCGCCCAGGTCGCGACCGGGATCGGGCCGGTGAGCAACATGAAATAGTCATACCGGGCGCGACGGTCGTTCGCCATGATGAACTGATAGTGCAAGCGGAAGAAGTGGAAGCGAATTCGTCGGAAGAATTCAGGCGAAAGCATATCGCGGAAGCGCACCATCCAGATGCGGGGATTGCAGCGGCCGGTTCCGACGCGGGCGCCGATTCCTTCCACCGGATCGAAGTCCCAAAAATTCATCGCGTCCGCGCGCGATTGGCAGTCGATCCAGATAATGGACGGTTCGGCCGCAAGCCGCGCGGCGAGCGCACGCATCCGCACCGCCTTGGGATGCAACGCCGCTCCCGGTGCGATGGAGCCGAGCGTCAACAACACGATCGGCGCTCCACGCCGACCGACATCGCCGTCAAGCTCGAGCGCGCGCGCCACGACCGCCGGCGCCAGCGCGCATCCGCCGCTATGGCCGACGACGATGATCTCGTCGGCCTTCCCGGCGCGGGCGGCCGCAACGAGACGCTGGGCGCAGCTTTCGATCGGCCGGTCGAAGCACGACGGCTCGCCGCGCGCGAACGCGCACAGATGCGGCCAATGACTATTGATCTGCACCACGAACCAGCGGTCGGCGAGAAAGCGCAGCAAGGCGAAGACCGCAAACGCACACGCGACGCCGAGCGGCAGCGCCACCGCTATGGGAAAGCCGTATCGCACCGCGACGTAGGCGGCGAGCGCGCCGCCGCCCAGCGACAGCACGATCCACCAGATTAGCATCATCTGGAAATAGATCAGCACGAGCCCAAACTGCCACGACGTGCGCAGTACGCGCAGCAGCGCGCCGCTCAGCAGGTAATCGAGCGTCCAGGCGAGCGCACGCGGCGCCTGCCGCCGCATCGGCTCGGCCATGTTGGCGCGGATCATGTGCTCCTGGCGCAGGAACTCGTAGCGGGTGGAGACCTGCCAGTTCGGCCCCGCTGCTTCGATCATCCAGTGGGCGCAGTCTTCCGAATCGAGCTCGAGCGGCCCGAGCTTGGTCGCCAGCGGCCACATCGTTAGGAAACGTTTCCATGACCGCGCGAACAGCCGGTAATAACCCTCCGCGCCCTGCGGATCGTAACCGCTGACGTAAATGACGTGCCGCCGCGCGATCAAAGTCGGCTCGGCGGCAATTCTCGTTGCCTCAGCCACGCGGATTCCCCGCCGCCACCGCTTCGATGACGGTCATTGCCGGGTGCTGCGTCGGCATCGTGCGCGCCAGACGCAAGCCCGCCTGCTCGAACAGCCCGGCATATTCCTCCACCGTGCGCTCGCGCCCGCCGCACAGCAGCATGACTTGCAGGTCGAGCCATCGGCCCGGGCTGGGAGTCTCGTCGGAGGGTAACGGGGCCTCGAGCACCAGCACGCGCCCGTGCGGCTGCATGGCGGCCCGTACTTTGGCGAGAATGCGGACGCAATCGCGATCCTCGTAATCGTGCAGGAGGTGGCGGATGAGATAGACGTCGCCGCCCGCGGGTGCGGCCGTGGCGAATACATCTCCGCTCACGAAGTTTACGCCCGGGAGCGGCCCGCCCTCCCCGCGCTTGGCGGCGGCGATGGCCTCCTCCATGTCGAACAGCGTCGCGCGCAGCTGCGGATAGGCGGCGAGCACGGCAGACAACAGCGAGCCATTGCCGCCGCCGATATCGACGACATGCTCGAATTGCGAGAAGTCGTACGCCGCCACGATCGCCGGAGTCTCGGGCCCGTGCACCTCGAGCATCATGCGATCGAAGCGACGCGCTTCGTGCGGATGCTTCGCCAGCCAGTCGAAGAACGGAGCGCCCTTGAGCACCTCAAACGCCGTGCGCTCGCCGGCGAGTGCGTCGTCGAGATGCGTCCACATCTCGGCGAAATAATCGTTGAGGAAGATCGCCGTCGTCCTGGTGTTATGCGGAGAATGGGAACTCAAGAGCCTCCCGAGCGGCGTGAGGGCAAAGCGCCCCCGCGTCGGCTCCGTCACTAGGCCCAACGTGGAGAGCGCGCGCAGCAGCCGGTAGACGCGATTGGGAACGAGACCGCGCGCGGCGGCAATCGCCGCGTGATCGGCAACGCCCTCCTCCATCACGTCAGCGAGACCGAGCCGCGCGAAGGTTCCGACCGCGCGCGTCACCCACAGGCTGCTCAAGAGCTGCAGCATTTTCTTGTGCAGCAACGCGGGATTAGCGTCCGCGGCCTTATCGCGCTTGTCGTTCACGAGTTCCTTCCACCACACGCGGCGCGGCGGATGCCCCGCATAGACCAATTCGCCGGGCGAAGCTAGCGACGCGGCGCGCCTTTACAGTTCCGGTCACTTCGGGCTCAATGCCACGCAAACGCCGATCAACGGCGCCGATTTCGACAGGAGGAGACGATGCCAGTCCGTCGAAGGAAGCACCTCTTTGCCACGGTCGTCACCGCAGCCGCAATGCTGCTGGTCGCTGCGTCGGCCGCATCGGCACAGGACAAGACCTTCGATCTCAAGCTTTCGCATTGGGTACCGCCCACGCACCCGCTGCAGAAGGCGATGGAGGAATGGGGCACATCGATCGAGAAGGCGTCGAACGGGACGATCAAATCCAAGGTGTTTCCGTCCCAGCAGCTCGGCAAGGCGTTCGACCACTACGACATGGCGCGCGACGGCATCGCCGACTTCACCTACGTCAATCCCGGCTACCAGCCGGGCCGCTTTCCCATCATCGCCGCCGGCGAATTGCCGTTCCTGGTGGGCGACGCCAAGGGCGGCATACACGCGGTCGACGCCTGGTATCGCAAATATGCACCGACCGAAATGAAGGATGTAAAATATTGCTTCTCCTTCATCCTCGATCCGCTCACCTGGCACTCGAGTAAGAAGAAGATCGTGGTGCCCTCCGACATCAAAGGAATGAAGGTGCGGCCCTCGCAGGCGACGGTGGCGGCCTGGGTGACGCTGCTCGGCGGCACCAACGTGCAGGCGAGCGCAACCGAGGTGCGCGACGTGATGGAGAAAGGCGTGGCGGAGGCCGTCAACTTCCCCTGGGGTTCGGTGCCGCTGCTCGGGGTCGACAAAGTGACGAAGTATCACATGGACGCGCCGCTCAACACCGTCACGTTCCAGTGGCTGATGAGCCCGCGCACCTACGCGGCGATGTCGGCGGTGCAGAAGAAAGTCATCGACGACCACTGCACCACCGAGTGGGCCGGGAAATTTGCCGACCCATGGGCGGATTTCGAGCACGCGGGGCTAGCCAAGGTCAAAGCCGAGCCGGGCCACGAGGTCTATCCGATCACCAACGCGCAGCTCGAGGAGTGGAAGAAGTCGGCCGAGCCGCTGGAGAAGCAATGGATCGACAACGTGCGCAAAGCCGGTGGCGATCCCGGCACCATCATGAAGGAGCTCAAGCAGTCGCTCGCTCAATACAAGGCCGCGTACTGACGCCTGAGCGGCAAACTGCTTCGTGGGGTCGGCATGCCCGCAACCGAGGTAAATCCCGCGCCCGGCGTCAGGCGCGCCAGTCGGATGGATCGCTTCATCGACGGCATCGAGCTGCTGGCGGCATTCTTCGTCGGCATTGTCGCTGCCGACATCTTCACCTCGGTCCTGCTGCGGTACTTCTTCAGCGTGCAGATCCCCGACAGCTACGACTTCGGACGGCTGCTTCTCGGTATCCTGATTTTCTGGGGCATCGCCGCCACGTCGTACCGGGGCACTCATATCACCGTCGACCTTCTCTACGCGAATGTCGGGCCGAAACTGCAACGTCTCATCGACGTGTTCGCGACGCTCGTCCTCCTGTTCGTCGTTTCGGTTCAGACCTGGACCTTATTCGACAAGGTTGTCACCACGCGTGCCGATAACGTGTTGACCTTCGATTTGCGATTGCCGACCTGGCCGTTTTTCCTGGTGGCGTGGCTGGGCGACGTGTCCGCGGTGCTGCTGATCGCCGTGCGTACCTACCGGCTGATCTTCCAGCCGGAGCTGATGGGCGGCCAATATCAGATCAAACCCGTCGAGTGAGCTTGGCAATGGACACGGATGCCGTCGCCATCGTCGGCTTCATCACGTTGTTCGCATTGATGATGTTGCGCGTGCCGGTGGGCATGGCGATGGGATTGGTCGGGGTCGCCGGCTTTTCCTATCTCGTCAACTGGGATGCCGCCTTCAAGATCGTCGGTCACACCTCCATGCGCACGGTGACCGACTACACCTTCGGCGTCATTCCGATGTTCCTACTCATGGGAGCGTTCGTCACCAATTCCGGCATGAGCCGCGAGCTGTTCCGCGCGGCCAACGGCTTCCTCGGCCACCGCAGGGGCGGACTGGGCGTCGCCACGATCGCGGCCTGCGGCGGCTTTGCCGCGATCTCCGGTTCATCGGTCGCCACCGCGGCAACGTTTTCCACCGTCGCCTATCCGGAGATGCGGCGCTACGGCTATCCGCAATCGTTTGCCGCGGGCGTCATCGCCGCCGGCGGGACGCTCGGCGCCATGCTGCCGCCCTCAACGGTTCTCGCCGTCTACGGCATCATCACCGAGCAGGACATCGGCAAGCTGTTCATCGCCGGCATCGTCCCCGGCGTCCTTGCTGCCTCGATGTATATGATGACCGTGGCGGTCATCGTCTGGGCGCGGCCCAAATATTTGCCGGCCGGCCCGCGCAGCGATTGGCCGGAACGGCTTAGCGGGTTGCGCGACATCTGGGCGACGCTCCTTCTTTTCTTCTTCGTCATCGGCGGGCTCTATGGTGGCCTGTTCACGCCGACCGAGGCGGGCGGAATGGGTGCCGGCGGCGCGTTCTTGATCGGCGTCCTGCGCGGCCGTCTTACCCGCACCGACATTCGCCGCTCGCTGCTGCAGGCGACGCGCACCGCCGCCGCGGTGTTCACGGTACTGATCGGTGCGCTGCTGTTCGGTTACTTTCTCACCATCACCCAGACGCCGCAGAAGGTGACCACGTTCCTTACCGGCCTGGGGCTCGGCCGTTACGGGGTGCTGGCGCTCATCATGCTCATGTATCTCGTGCTGGGATGCCTGATGGACGCGCTGGCCATGGTGATTCTGACGGTCCCGATCATCTTCCCCGTGATCAAGGAACTCGGTTTCGACCCGATCTGGTTCGGCGTGATCATCGTAATGACGGTCGAGCTGGGCCTGATCCATCCGCCGGTCGGAATGGTCGTGTTCGTCATAAAGAGCGTGATCCAGGACATAAATTTCGCCACGATCTTCGCCGGGGTCCTGCCCTTCATCGCGACGGACCTCATCCGGCTGGTAATTCTCATCGCGTTTCCGATCATCGCGTTGTGGCTCCCCTCGCGCATGTGACGCCGCGTCGTGTGCCATGGGCGACCGGACTGCCGCCCCATCGCCGCTGCTGCCTCATGCCGCGCTTCGCCCGCGGCGCGAAATCGCGTAGGCTCAGAGGAGCTAACCTGTGGCACTCTCCTGCGGCCAAGCCATGACGGCATCGCTTTTCACTCGATTGGCCATCGCGCTAGTGGCCGCCCTCTCGCTCGGCGCGGCTGCGCCGGGCGCATGGGCGCAGTCGGCAACGATCAAGATCGTCGTTCCCTACACTCCGGGCAGCGGCCCCGACATTCTCGCTCGGCTGATGGCGGAGCAGATCGGCCGCACGCAAGGACCCACGGTCGTGGTCGAGAATCGCCCCGGCGCCGGCACCGTGATCGGCACCGAAGCGGTCGAGCGCGCAGAGCCCGACGGTCACACGGTTCTGCTGGTGGCCAATTCGTTCGTCGTCAATCCGGCTCTCAAACGCGCGAACTACGACCCGACGCGGGATTTCGAACCGGTCTGCTACCTCGCCGCGACGCCCATGGTGCTCGTCGTGCTGGGCTCCTCGCCCTACCGCACGCTTGACGATCTGATCGCCGCGGCGCGCGCAAAGCCCGGCGAGCTCGCTTTCGCGAGCGGCGGACCCGGCTCCTCGCTGCACGTCGCCATCGAGGTGCTCAAGCGCGCGGCCAACATCAACGTGACCTACGTGCCTTATGGCGGCACCGCACCCGCCATCAACGCGCTGATGGGTAATCACGTCGCCGCGGTCTGGGCCGATTATCCGACCGTCGTGTCGCAGCTCGATTCCGGCACGCTGCGCGGGCTCGTCACCACCTCGCGCGCGCGGGTCGAGACGCTACCGAACGTGCCCACGCTTGGCGAGACCGGCATCAGCAATTACGACGCGGACATCTTCTACGGCGTCGTCGCGCCGGTTTCCGGTCGGGACCTGCGGCGCGGAATTCGGCGCCTATCTGCGCCGGCAGGGCGAGGAGTACAGCCGCATCATTCGCGAGGCGAACATCACGGTGAAATAGCGCCGCGCCGAGTGTATCGGATGCGGCGACCCTGGTGGCATTCGCCCCCGCGCCGATATAGAACCTGCCTCGCGCGCAGGTGGAGGCGATGGAACGCTCGTTCAAGAAAGAGGTGCAAGCGCTCAAGCTCGGCGACGGCGAGACTTTCCGCGGCGAGGGTATCCTCGCCGTAACCAAGGCGCTGCTGCAGTCGGGCGTGAGTTATGTCGGCGGCTATCAGGGCGCGCCGGTCTCGCACCTGCTCGACGTCTTGGTCGATGCCGAGGACATCATCGGCGACCTCGGCGTGCATCTCGAAACCTGCACTAACGAAGCGTCCGCCGCCGCCATGCTAGGCGCCTCGATCAACTACCCGTTGCGCGGCGCGGTGACTTGGAAATCGATCGTCGGCACCAACGTGGCGGCCGACGCGCTGTCGAACCTCGCCTCCCCCGGCGTCGTCGGCGGCGTGATGATCATCCTAGGCGAGGATTACGGCGAAGGCGCGAGCGTGATCCAGGAGCGCTCTTACGCCTATGCCATGAAGTCTTCGATCTGGCTCCTCGATCCGCGCCCAGATCTTCCGACCATCGTGCGCATGGTCGAGGAAGGTTTCGAGCTATCGGAAGCGAGTCATGCGCCGGTGATGATGGAGCTGCGCATCCGCGCCTGCCACGTGACCGGCGAGTTCAAGACCAAAGCCAACCGCCGTGCTGCGTTTTCCGGGAAGAACCGTCTGCCCGGTCCGCCGCGCTTCGACTACGGCCGGCTGGCGCATCCGCCCGTCATCTTTACCCAGGAGCGGCGCAAGGTCGCGGAGCGGCTTCCAGCCGCGCAACACTTCATCCGCGCGCGCAAGCTCAACGAGGTGATTGCGGGCGATCTTGCCGAGATCGGCATCATCGCGCTCGGCGGGCTCACCAACGGTGTGCTGCGCGCTCTCGAACGGCTCGATCTCGCCGACCTCTATGGCGTGAGCCGCGTCCCGATCTACGTGCTCAACGTCGCCTTTCCGCTCGTGCCCGAGGAGCTGCACGAATTCTGCGCCGGAAAGCGCGCCGTGCTCGTGGTCGAGGAGGGAAGTCCCGATTACGTCGAGCAGGCGGTCAACGTGGAGCTGCGCCGCGCCGACATGACGACGCGCGTGCTTGGCAAGGGCGCGCTGCCGCGCGCGGGCGAATACACCTCCGAAGTGCTGCTCAACGGGCTTGCTTGCTTCATCGCCGAGACGAGGCCGGCGGGCATCGACGCAGATGCGATCGCTGCGCGCGCCAAGAGCCTGCTCGCGCGCAAGACGCAGGCGACTGCCGCACTCGGTGATATTCCCGCCCGGCCGCCGAATTTCTGCACCGGTTGTCCGGAACGGCCGGTGTTCAGCGCCATCAAGCTGATGCAGCGCGAGCTCGGGCCCACCCACATCAGCGCCGATATCGGCTGCCATTCGTTCGCGACCTTTGCACCATTCAGCCTCGGCAATTCCATCCTCGGCTACGGCATGTCGCTCGCGAGCGCGGCGGCGGTCACCGCCAACATGGAGCGGCGCCCGATCGCGGTGATGGGCGACGGCGGGTTCTGGCACAACGGCCTCGTCACCGGGGTCGCCTCGAACCTCTTCAACAAAGGCGACGGCGTGCTGATCGTGATGAAGAACGGCTACGCTTCCGCCACCGGCCAGCAATATCTCCCCTCGAGCGCCGCGAGCCGTCTCGGCGCCCAGAGCGGGATGAGCATCGAGCAGACGCTGCGCTCGCTAGGGGTCAAATGGCTGCGCACCGTGCGCAGCTACAGCGTCGCGAAAATGACGAAGACGCTCAAAGCGGCGATGCAAACAGCCGAGCGCGGACTCAAGGTGATCATCGCCGACGGCGAGTGCCAACTCGCCCGCCAGCGCCGCGTGCGCACCGAGGAGGCCGAGAAGCTCAAGCGCGGCGCGCGGGTGATCAAGGTCCGGTTCGGCATCGACGAGGAGATCTGCACCGGCGACCATTCCTGCATCAGGCTCTCCGGCTGCCCGTCGCTCACGGTCAAGCCCAGTCCCGATCCGTTGCGCAGCGACCCGGTAGCAACGGTGATCGAGAGCTGCGTCGGCTGTGGGCTGTGCGGCGAGGTGGCCCACGCCGCGGTGCTGTGCCCCTCGTTCTATCGCGCCGAGGTGATCCGCAACCCGAACTGGTGGGATCGCGCGCTGCATCGCGCCCGGCAAGCCATCATCGGCGCGTTTACGGCCCGCGGCGAGGCGCCGGCGTGAGCGGCACTCGTCCGATCAGCATTCTCATCGCCGCCCTCGGCGGCGAAGGTGGCGGCGTACTCACGGACTGGATCGTCGCGGCGGCCGCCGAGGTCGGGTTTCCGGTGCAGTCGACCTCGATTCCCGGCGTCGCCCAGCGCACCGGCGCCACCACGTATTACATCGAGATCGTACCGGTGGCGGGCGGCGAGCTTCCCGCGCGGCCGGTGCTGGCGCTCGCCCCCGGCATCGGTGACGTCGACATCGTGCTCGCCAGCGAGCTGCTGGAAGCGGGCCGCACCATCGCCGGCGACTTCGTCACGCCCGATCGCACCTTGATGATCGCCTCGAACGCGCGCTCGTATCTGGTGGTGGAGAAAATGGCGATGGGCGACGGCCGCTACGAGAGCACGCGGCTGATCAAGGCAATCGAGACGAATACGCAGCGTCATCTTCTCATCGACATGGCTGCGCTTGCCAGCCAAAGCGGCGCGATGGTCAATGCCGTCATGCTCGGGGCCATCGCCGGCTGCGGGCGCCTCCCGATCCCGGCCGATGCATTCGAGCGCGCGATCCGCGCGGATGCCAAGGCAGTCGCTGCCAATCTGCGAGGTTTTCGCGCCGGGCTCGACGCGGCGGGGACGGCGGCGCCCCCCCGCGGCAATGGCCGTGCGATCGCGCAGCAATCTCGCGACGGCGCCGCGCTCGATGAACTTGAGCGCGACATCTCGGTGCCTGCGCCGGCGCACGATGTCGTGCTCGCCGGCGTGCGGCGGCTCGCCGCGTATCAGGACATTGCCTATGCGCGGCTTTATCTCGACCGCCTGGCGCGGGTGCGCGCCGCCGATGCGCGCGCAAACGCCGGCGGGTTGCTCGTGCGCGAGACCGCGCGGCACCTCGCTGTGCGCATGTCGTATGAGGACGTGATACGGGTGGCGCAAGCCAAGATCGATCCGGCGCGGATCGCGCGCATCCGCGCCGAGCTCGGCGTCAAGCCCGGCGAGCCGTTCAGGGTGACCGAGTTTCTCAAGCCCGGCATCGAGGAGCTGTGCTCGCTCTTCCCGCCCAGGCTCGCCACGCGCATTCTCGCTTTTGCCGAGCGACGCGGGTTGAGTGAGCGCCTGCATTGGGGGATGGAGGTCAGCACCACGTCAGTGGGCGGGTTTCTACGGGTGTGGCTGCTCGCCAAGCTCCGTCCGTGGCGGCGGAAATCGCATCGTTTTCACGAGGAGCAACACTCGATCGAAGCCTGGCTCGGGCGCGTCATCGCGGCGGCGCGGCTGTCGGCCGATCTCGCGCTCGAAGTCGCCGAATGCGCGCGGCTGATCAAGGGCTATGGCGATACGTTGAAGCGCGGCAGCGCCAATTACCGGCTGATCGAGACGCGCATCATCGACCCGGTCCTGGGCGGACGCATGCCGCCCGCGCGCGGCCTCGACGCGATCGCGAGCTCGCGCGCCGCGGCGCTCGCCGATCCCGAGGGCGAGGCGCTCACGCGCTGCCTTGCGGAGATTGAGGCGCAAGGCAGCGCCAGCATCGCCGCGGAGTAGCGCGCAGCAGGTATGCCGCCGCGTAGCGCGGCAGGTATTATGATGGACTCGGGGCGTTCTACTCGTTAATAGCGACGGCGTTGATCTACGCCGTCATGGCCAGGGGCGTGTCACCGCAACTCGCGTTTACGCAACTTGCGGCACTGATGTTGCGGAACTCGGGTAGGCCTGAGTGCCGCTGCCATCCACGTCTTTAGCTGGATCAAGGAAGCTAAACGTGGATGCCCGGCACAAGGCTGGGCATGACAAAAGAGACAAGCCGGAGGACCGCAGATGCGGATCGATGCGTATACGCACTTCTTTCCCAAAAAATTCTTCGACAAGATGCAAGAGGTCGCCGGCGACTACAAGGACATGGGCAAGCGCGTGCGCTCGCTGCCGGCGCTGTTCGATCTCGATCACCGCAAAAAGATGGTGGACGGCTTCAAGGACTATCGGCAGATCCTGTCCTACCCGCAGCCGCCGGTCGAGACTTTCGCCAAGACTCCGGCCCAGATCGACGAGCTGATCCGCCTCATTAACGACGGCTTTGCTGAATTGTGCGCCAAGGAGCGCGACCACTTCCCGGGTTGGGTCGCGCAGATATCGCTCGATGCCCCCGATGCCGGCGTGCGCGAGGCGGAGCGCGCGATCAAGGACCTCGGCGCGCTTGGCGTGCAGATCTACACCAACGTCGCCGGCAAACCGCTTGACCGACCGCAATATCTCCCGTTCTGGAAAAAAATGAATGAGCTGGGAAAGCCGGTCTGGCTGCACCCCGCGCGCGGCGCCAATATGCCGGACTATATCGACGAGAAGAAATCACTCTACGAAATCTGGTGGACGTTCGGCTGGTCGTACGAGACGGCGACCGCCATGGCGCGCCTGGTGTTCTCGAAGATCATCGACAACCATCCCAACCTCAAGATCATCACCCACCACTTCGGCGGGATCGTGCCGATGCTCGAGGGACGCATCGGTCCCGGCTGGGACGTGCTTGGCTCGCGCACCAGCGACGAGGATTACGTCACGCTGCGCAAGAGCCTCAAGAAACGCCCGCTCGATTATTTCAAGCAGGACTTCTTCGCCGATACCGCGGTGTTCGGCGGCAAGCCGGCGACCAAATGCGGCTTGGAGTTCTTCCCGCTGGAGAAGGTCGTGTTCGCTTCCGACTGCCCGTTCGATCCGGAAGGCGGCACGATGTATCCTCGCCTCACGCTCCAAATCCTCGATTCGCTCGATATCCCCAAGGCCGACCGCGAGAAGCTCGACTACAAAAATCTGGAAACCATCACCGGCCGCAAACTGGTAAACTAGGGCGTTCGGATCGCGCGGTGCCTGGGACCAGGCGAACGCAGGAGCGGCATGACGATTTCCCGCCGTCGCTTTCTGCACCAAGCCGTCGCGGCCGGCGCGGTTTGCGGTATCGCGCCGGCCGCCGGCGCGCAGGCCTATCCGGCGCGGCCGCTGCGCTGGGTGGTTGGGTTCCCGCCCGGCGGCGGCGCCGACATCGTCTCGCGGATCATGGCGCCGTGGCTCGCCGAGCGACTTGGTCAACCGGTGGTCATCGAAAACAAGCCGGGCGCCAGCAGCAACATCTCCATCCAGACCGTGGTCAACTCGCCGCCCGACGGCTATACGCTACTGTTCATTCCCGCGTCCGCCGCGGTCAACGTCTCGCTGTTCGACAATCTGCAATTCAATCTGCTGCGAGACATCGCACCGGTCTCCGGGCTGATCGATTTTCCGCTCGTCATGGTCGCCAATCCATCGTTCCCGGCGAAAACGGTCACCGAACTCATCAGCTACGTCAAGGCCAATCCGGGCAAGATCAGCGTCGGCTCGTTCGGCACCGGCTCGACCTCGCATGTGGCCGGCGAACTGTTCAAGATGATGACCGGGCTCAACATGATCCACGTGCCCTATCGC
>DASSGH010000072.1:0-11457 GCA_035693615.1 Xanthobacteraceae bacterium | reverse complement strand
TCTACGCGCTGCCTCCGGTCATCGAGATTCCCAAGCTGCGCAGTGGCGACGGCCGCACGCTCGTGATCGCGCGAACGAAGCGCCCCAACGAGCGGGTCACGGTCGAGCTTGGGGACTCGCTCAGCGCCGGCGGCTTCTACGATCTCGCCAAGAGCGAGGCGCGGCTGCGCCCCGGCGCGCTCTACACCGCGACGCTGGGAAGCCGCACGGTCACCTTCAAGGTCGACGCCAAGGCCAAGATCGCTGACAAGAACGGCAAGACGCCGATCGTCAGCCGCCTGCTGCGCTTCCCGCCGGGCTGAGCCTGCGCGGCACCGTCATGATCGCGCCCCGGCTGCGCGCCGCCTTTGCAGCCTCGTCGATCGCGCTTGCCGCAAGTCTTGTCGTCGCCTCGCCGATACTCGATCCGCTGCGCGGATGGTCCATCGATATCCTCACCGCGCTGCGCTGGCGCATCTTCGGCAATTCGTACCCGCCGCAGGACTCCGCTGCGGTCGTGGTCGCGCTCGACGAGGAGACTTTCCGCACGCCTCCGTTCGAGGGAACGCCCACAGTCACCTGGACGCGCGAGCTCGGCGAGGTATTGACCGCGATCATCGACGGCGGCGCCAAGGTCGTAGGATTCGACATCGTGCTGCCGACCTCGATCGAACAGTCGGTCGTGCCGTTCCGGGACAAAACGCTCGGCGCGCTGCTGCGCGGCTTCGACCGGGATTACCTGCGCGCGCTGGCGCTCGGCGCGCGAACCGGCAAGGTCGTGCTCGGCGAGGTTCAGCATCAGGATCGTCCGCTGCGGCCCTCGCCCGCACAGCGCACCGCCGTCGGATTTACGCGCAACATCCGCCCGCTCAACGTGCATAGCGATGCCGACGACGTGATTCGCCGCGTGCCGATGAGCTTCACAGTGGATGGCGAGCAAGTGCCCTCGATGGCGGCCGAGTTGGTGGCGCGCGCCAGCGAGCCGGCCTCCGATCCGGTCTTCGCACGGCTGCCGCGTCCAACGCCGGATATGCTCACCCTCAACTTTCAAGGCGGCGCCGACGACATTCCGACCTATTCCCTCGCCGACCTCGCCGCCTGCGCGGCGAAGGACGACAAGGATTTCTTCAAGCGCAATTTTGGCGGCAAGATCGTCTTGATCGGCACGCTGCTCGACGTGGAGGATCGCAAGATCACGTCGAAGCGGTTCGCCACCGCGCCGGAAGGCGCGCGGGGAGAGCGCTGCGCGCTGCCGATCCCGGCGGCGGGGGAAAGATTCGCCCGCGACTCGATTGCCGGCGTCTATATCCATGCGACGGCGGTGAACAATCTCGTTCGCGATGATGGGCTAATCGAGTTCGGCCGCATCGGCGCCGCGCTCGCGTCGTTTGCGTTCGCGGCGCTTGCCGCGACAGCCGCCCTCGTCTTCGGTCCGATAGCGGCGGCCGCCGCAACGGCGGGGCTCGCCGTCGGCTGGATCGCGGGCGCGACGGTCGCGTTCCGGCACGCGCTGGCGCTGCCGCTGATCGAGCCGCTCCTCGCCGGGATCGCCGCCTTGGCGGCGACCATCGGCTACCGGTTCGTCATCGCCGATAAAGACAAGCGCCTCCTGCGCCAGGGCTTCGCGCTCTATCTGGCGCCGGCGGTCGTCGAAAAAATGCTCTCGTCGAACAAGCTACCCGCGCTGGGCGGCGAGATGCGCAACGTCACGGTCTATTTCTCCGACATCGCCGACTTCTCCTCGATCGCGGAGAAGATCCCACCGACCGAACTGGTGGCCGCGATGAACGACTATCTCTCGGCGATGACCGACGTGATCGAGGCGCAGGGTGGGTTCGTCGACAAGTATTTTGGCGATGCCATCGTCGCGGTGTTCGGGGCGCCGCTGGACGATCCGCATCACGGCACCAACGCCGTGCGCGCGGCGCTGCACTGCGCCGCGCTCGGCACGCTCGATCACGTGACGGCCGCATTCGGCGCCACGGTGCGCCAGCGCATCGGGCTCAATTCTGGGGCGGCGCTCGTCGGCAATATCGGCTCGCGGCGGCGCTTCAACTATACGGTGATGGGCGACGTGGTGAACCTGGCCTCCCGCCTCGAGGGCGCGAACAAGCTTTACGGCACCACCGTGCTCGCGTCGCAGGCAACGGTGGCGCTGACTGCCAACGCGTTCGTGTGGCGCGAGCTCGACGCGATCCGGGTCAAAGGCCGCACCGAGGCGGTGCGCGTTTTCGAGCCGCTCGGCCTCGCAGGCGAGGTCGCGGCCGACGTGCTGCGGCGCGCGCACGCCTATGGCGAGGGGCTCACGCGCTATCGCGCGCGCGACTTCGCCGCCGCCGCCGAGCAATTCGCGCGCGTTGCAGCCGAAGATCCTCCGTCCGCGCTCTTGCTGGCCCGGGTGCGACAGCTCGCGCGCGAGCCGCCCGGCCCGCAGTGGGAGCCGGTCACCGCCCAGGAGGAGAAATAGCGTTGACGATGTGCGCGGCGCGCGCTTAGCGCGCACCCTGCCCTACTCGCGGTTCCCCGCGGCGAACGTCATCACCTTCGCCCACTTGTCAGTGTCGCGCCGCCACAAGTCGCCGAATTGATCGGCGGTCACCTGGATCGGCCGCCCACCGACCTCGGCGAGCCGCGCCGCGATGCGGGGATGGGCGAGCCCGGCGTTGATCTCGCGGTTCAGCATGGCGATCACGGCCGCCGGCGTGCCGGCGGGAACGGCGATGCCGGTCCAGCCGCTGACCTCATACCCGGTGAGCGTTTCGCCTACGGTCGGTACGTCGGGCACCGCGGCGGATCGCGCCGGTCCGGTGAGCGCGAGCGCGCGCAGCGCACCGGAGCGGATGTGCGCCAGCGAGTTCGGCAAGGCGTCGATGCCTGCCTGCACGCGGCCGCCGATGAGATCCGTCACCATGGGCGCGCCGCCGTGATACGGCACGTGCACCATCTCGATGCCAGCCATCAGCTTGAAAAGCTCCCAGGCCATGTGACTGATGGTCCCGGTGCCGAACGAAGCGGCGTTGATCTTGCCGGGGGTCGCTTTGGCGTGGGCGATGAGCTCGGCGACGGTCTTGGCCGGCACGGACGGGTTCACCTCCATGACGAACGGCAATTCGACGAATGCCGCGACCGGCGCGAGGTCGCGCAGGAAGTCGAACGGCAACGCCGCATGAAAGCTCGCGTTGATCGCGTTCGTAGTGGTCACGAACAGGAGCGTGTAGCCGTCCGGCGGCGAGGCAACCGCCGCCTGCACCGCGAGGTTGGTGCCGGCCCCCGGCTTGTTCTCGATGACGACGGATTGGCCGAGCCGTTCGGCGAGCCAGGCGCCCATGATGCGTGCCACTAGGTCGGTCGAGCCGCCGGCGGGATAGCCGACGATCAGGCGTAGCGGCCGTGCAGGATAGCTCTGAGCACGGGCGGGGCACGCGAGCGTCGGCAGCGCGGCGACGGCCGCCGCCAGGTGGAGAAATTCGCGACGCAGAACTTTCATCGCGGTGCCGCCTCGAAAGCTTGGCGCGCGCGCAGCTCTGCATCGTAATCACGCGCGAGGACGGAAACCAGTCTCGGCACCGGTTTGGCTTGCCCGGCGGCGCCGGCGGCCGGATCATCGATCGGAGGCCTTGAGCGGCGCCGCACGGCCGAGGGCGAATTGCCCAACCGGCCCCTCGACGTGAAACGCGACGCCGGTCATTTTCGCGAACAGCTCGAGATTGGCGATGCCGATCGCGCAGCCGCCCAGTCCCATATCGGCCGCCATCAGGTAGAAGGTCTGCATCAGCACGCCGGCATCCTTCAGGATCAGGGAGAACGCGATCGAGCTGTATTTCCACGACACTCGACCGAAGCGCGCGGCGATGGTGATCAGGATCTGCGGCACGGTTGCCGCGCCCATCGCGAATTGCGCGCCCCGCAGCTGCGCCTCGAGCTCCTGCGCCGGCACGGCGATCGGCATCAGCGCGTGGGCATCGGCATCATAATGATAGAATCCGCGCGCAAGCCCTTCGCAGGCGTCGACGGCGAGGTAGAGCTCGAGCTCGTAGCTGCCGCCGGCAGACGGATAGGGCCTGACCGCGTACTCCACCGCCGGACTGGCATCGTCGGACCCATTTTCGAACCTCGATTGCACCCGCGCGGTCGCGTCGAGAAAGCGCGCAAGCTCGGCATTTGTGATCGGCCGCCGGTCATCGAAGCTGCGGGTCGAATGGCGCTCGCGCAACAGCTTTGCCGCCGGCGACATCGGCTGCGATTGCCCGCGCGAGGCGAACTCGTCCAGAGCGATAGCCTTTCCGGGCCAGCGCGGCCGCACCGCCGGGAGCGGCGGCATGATGTCGGCATATGCATAGACACCGCCCAGTGGATTGGCATGGCGCCCTTCGCTGCTGCGCGCATGGAACAGGAGATCGTGAAAATCCCAAAGCACCAGATTGTCGTCGCCCTCGGCGAGCCGCGGGCCGCCGTCGCGAGCGGGATCGACCTTGAACAGAATTTGGCAATCGAGCAGCAGCGCGAGGAGCTCGAGCCCGGGAAACGCGTCCTGCCGGCGCAGCTGCTTGACCACCTGCGGCGCGGCAAGCGCGGCGAGCGCGGCTGCAATCCTCGCATCGCAGATCTTGAACAACGCGCCAGCGCGCGGGGATTCCAGCACCATGTCATTGCCGCGCCGGCGCATATAGGCAAAGCGCGACAGCACGAGAACGTCGGCATTGCCGAGCGGCGGGGTGCGCGGCCAATAGTCGGGAACCTGCGGTTCGATCACGACTTGCGCCGCGCCGTCGCGCGAACGGCCGAGGCAGTACTCCAGTAGACCGTGCCTGGCCAATCGCCGGACCAATCCATCGACCTCCCTGTCGATGCTGCGGCGGCTGGAGGCCAAGGCGTGGAGCGGCAAGCCCGTGCGCAGCGCCTGCGCGCGGTCCGCGGCCGCGGCGCTGACCTCCCCCAACCCGACCGAATGACCATCGAAGCAAGCGACGACCGTGCCGTTAGGGCGCGCTTCAAGGCTGACGTGACCGGCGAGCCGGACCGCCACCGCTGCCGACGCAGCCTGTCGGCGTCGCTTTGACCCCGGAGCCCGCAAGCGGAATCCTCAGGACATCTTCTTCGTGCTTAAGCACTTGAGTGCTCGGCTTACTTCACGCCCGCGGCACCGTGTGCATCGGCGTTGGCAGACCGAGTTCGCCGCCGCATTATCCCAGGCCACACGAACGCGCTCTAGGTCTGCGGATGAAGCGGATTGAGATCGCGTTCCGATATCGGCCGCTCTCGCCATCCGAGTTTGACCGGGACGTCGTAGAGCCGGCCGGGCGCGAAGCGGCGATAGAAATGCCGCAAGCCCGGAACGATCACGCGCACCACCGGAACGTCAATGTCGGGACGCGTCTGATCCAGCACCAGGAAATCCAGGCCCGCCGCCTTGATAAGGTTGACGCAGGCGCTCACCTGCTCGCGCGCATCGAGGCGGCCGAACTTCGCGCCGGGATCCAGTCGGACCGGCGCAGCGCCGCTCGGCGTCAGATAGGGATACTCCTGCAGGCGGAATGGCGGCCCGCCGTCAGGACTCGATCCTTGATCTGATCCCTGGCTCGCCGGATTCTGGCTGCGGGCGCCCATCAGGCCGATCGACAGAAATTGATTGAGCTCGGTCATCGCGCGCAGCATGGCGATGCGCGCATCGAAATGCGAGCCGGAACCGAACTCGACCAGTTCCTCCGACTTTTCCTTCCAGTGCGCGATGCTTACGTAGCTCGGAATGCCGAGGTCGTTGGTGACGTCGAGCACCCATAGGCGGCGTCCGGTCTCGGCAAGCTCGTTTTTCAGATCGCGGATATAGGGATCATCGAATTGTCCGAGGTCCACCTCCGGCAGCTGCAACCGATTGTACCACCAGATCGCGTACGAATCGCGCTCGACCAACTCGAGGAATCCTTGGACGATCGCCTCCGCGCGCGTGTTGCCGGCAGCGCAGCCGTTGGAATCGGCGTTGTGCTGATAGCCGGGCCCGCGATAGAAGAAATAGAGCAGGCTGGTTGGCAGATAGCGAAACCGTTCGTCGCGCAGCGACCAGACCGGCGACCATTCGATTTTGGCCGATGGATCGAATGGGATCGGCGCCACATCGTCTTCCTGGATGCTCTGCGGTTGGTCGCCCCGGTATTGCGCGTCGCTGAACAGCAGGACGTCGTTGGGAAGAATCGCTTCGCCCGCGGGAAAATCGGTGAAGCGCCGCGTCACGCGGATCTCGTCGCCTTGATAAATTCCGGAATAGCGCTCGATCGCCTCCATGAGCGCGCTGGCTTCGCCCTGCTCGGCCGTGCTGCCCTTGCCGAAGCTGCCGCCGCTCAGCCCCGCCCTGAGCTCATTGACGCTGCGCGCCGGCCCCGAGAAGTTATGCGTAGCGAGATAGTTGGTGTTCATGGGCAGATCGGCCTCGATCCGCTCGAGCCGCGAAACGACGCCGGTGAGCGGGCTCACGTGCTTGCGGAACCGCGCCACCGTGGCGCGCGAGGAGACGGTGCGATAGCCGCCGCTGGTCATCACGAGCTTGCCGCCGCCGCCGAGCTCGATTGGCACCGGCGACCGCCGCGGGTCGCGCAGCGCCTTGCGGCCGCAGACCGGACATTGCGGCCGCGTCGGCACGTAATGCCGCACGATGGTCGAACCCAACAGGTCGAGGCTGATAATGTGATCGCGCAGGTCGGTGCGGAAGCCGGTGGCGATCGCTTTTGCGATCTCGACCGCCGCAAGCTCGATGCCGCTCTGTCCGAGCATGTCGCTTCCGAGCGCCGACGCGGCAAGACGGCGCGCGCCGGCGCGATCGATCAGCGCCTTGATCTCGCGGTTGCGTTGCATGCGCTCGGCAAGACAGCCCCAGCAGGCGCTTTTGCCCGGGCTGAAGACCGGCCCGACCAGGGGGAAGATGCCGGAAGGCTGCGCGAGCAGCCACGGCGTGCGCTGCGAGACGTGCTGCCGGTTCAATTCGGCGAGGCGCGCATCGAGATAATCGCTCACCAACGTAACCGTCAGCTCGGCGGAACGTTTCGCGACGCGAACGCCCATCGCGCGCAAGGCGGCGCCGAGCTGCGTCGCTCCCTTCACGTCGAGCGCTTGAATGCGGACGGGGCATTGTTTGAGATTTTTCTCCGCGTCCTGCGGCGACAGGCCGAGGCTCGCCCAATAGGCGGCCGCGGTATCCAGGAATGCGTGCGGTTTGCCAAGGATGAAGCGCCGGTCGAGCAGGCGCGTGAGCGCTTCCTCGATCTTGTCGGCGGGAAACTTGCGCCCGAGCTCGGAGACGAGCTGGCGAAACGTCCGGCCGCCTTTTCCGATCGCCGAAGCGAGCGCGCAATAGAGCTCGCCGTGGAGAAAGAACTTGCGGTCCTCTGAATAGAGACAGACGACGTCGCCGGGCAGCAGATAAACGGTGAAATTCGGCGCAAAGCGCGGAACGTCGTTGCCTGCGTGCTGCGCGACGCGGTTGCGGCGATTGCCGGTCATGAGTTGAGCAAGCGCACCACTAACTGACGTTCCGTTCGACCTCAGCGCCGCCCATGGGGGGCACGCCATGTTCATCTCGCCGCATCACTCGCCTCCTCAGGCCTCCGCCGCAAGGAGAAGGGAGAACCGAGTTCGCCGCTTGCACGGAGTCCCGCCCGCACAAAAGCCATGGCCGGGTCGAATGAGAACCCGGCCATGGCGAACTTCGTCTGTCAACCTAATCGGAACGTGCTCGAGCCTAGCAGATGCGGCAAACGCCCCACGACAGGCAGCAGCCGCAACCGCCGCAGCCGCCGCAACCGCCGCCGCAACGGCAGCCGCAGCCTCTGCCGCACCGGCAGCCGCCGCAGCCTCTGCCGCACCTGCAGCCGCCGCAGCGCTGGGCAACTCTTTCGCCGAGTGAGCGCGAGCCAGCGCCTTCCTTGTCGAACACGTAGAACGTGCCCAAACTGACATCGGAGATTTCTTCTTCGGTCAGCGTGATTTGCGGCCGAAGGGTATCCTGGGACGGCGTATCCGGCGGCACGGCGGTCGCTGCGGATGCTCCGCCCGCCAGCGACAAGGAGACGCCGACGACTCCTACAACCGGTACAGCCTCCTTATAACCCTTGCGCTTCGAAGCAGGCCTCTTCTGCGGCATTTCGAGCCTCCCGGATTTGCGAGGAAGATGTTCGATGAAGTGGACCGTACCCGTACCCACCACTATTCGTACGCTTCGCGCAGCCGCCTGGCAAGGCCATTACCTGCCTAAGGGAGGTTACACGGGGCTTACGCATGCGCTCCCCTGCCGAGGCCGAAGTGACGAACTCCAACAGAACGCACGGCCGCAGAGCAGGTTCCATTTTGTGAAGACATTCGGCGCCGGGCGACTATGAGTTAGATAGGCGACATTCCGCCATGCGCCGCGATTATCGACGAGACACTGAATTCCGAGCGGGACATGCGCTAGACCAGCAGACACGCGCCGCGGCGAGGTCCTAGCGGGAGACGCAAAAAATCATGGCCGATTCGCACGGCAGTTTCGCCTGGTACGAGTTGATGACGACGGACATAAAAGCCGCCAAGGCCTTCTACGCCGCGGTCGTGGGCTGGGACGCGCAGGACGTATCGATGCCCGGCGCGACCTACATCCTGTTCACCGCGGGCGGCGCCTTGATCAGCGGCCTGACGCAATTATCCGAAGACGCCAGGAAAATGGGGCTGCGGCCGAGCTGGGTCGGATACGTCGCCGTCGACGACGTCGATGCCAGCGCCGAGCGTATCAAACAGCTCGGTGGCGCCCTGCATCTTCCGCCGACCGAGATCCCGAATATCAGCCGCATTTCCATCGCTGCCGACCCGCAGATGGCGACGATCGCGTTGCTCAAGTGGCTTGACGGCGGCCAAGCGCGCCCCGCCGAATTCGATGCACCTGGCCGCGTCAGCTGGCACGAGCTGGTGGCGGCCGACTGGGAAGCGGCGTTCGCTTTCTACCGCGAGCTCTTCGGTTGGCAAAAAGCGCAAGCCGAAACCGGCCTTGCGGGCACCTATCAGCTGTTCTCCGCCGGAGGACAGACGATCGGTGGCATGTTCACCAAGTCCGTCGTCGAACCGGCCCCCTTCTGGCTCTATTACTTCAACGTCGCAGATATCGACGCGGCGATACAGCGCGTGACGGCCGGCGGCGGCACGCTTCTCAATGGTCCGATTGAAGTCCCGGGCAAACGATGGATCGTCCGCTGCGCGGATCCTCAGGGCGCGGTCTTCGCGCTGGCCGGAAAGCGAGCGCACGACGGAGTCGG
Source organism: Xanthobacteraceae bacterium (assembly GCA_035693615.1). Taxonomy (GTDB): domain Bacteria; phylum Pseudomonadota; class Alphaproteobacteria; order Rhizobiales; family Xanthobacteraceae; genus VAZQ01. Next base: position 2,206 of record DASSGH010000072.1, on the reverse strand, counting down.
ATATTTCGAGCGTGTCGAGAGAAAACGCTGACGTGTTGGGCGCAAGCCCGGGGGATTCGAGGCAGATCTGACCTACCAACAGGGCGCGCGCGATTGTAAACTAGCTAGCTCCGCGCCTGGAGGTGGCCACTCTAACATCCTCCGCTGACACAACGGGATGCAACCATGCTCAAGGAATATCACTATGACCATCTCATCCGTTGGCCGCGCGGAGAGCGGGCGGCGGTCTTCTTGACGTTCGACTTCCAAGGCGGCGAGGACGTCAAGCCGGACAAGAACGGCATTCTCAACTACGAAATGTGGAGCCAGGGCGAATACGGTCCCCATCACGCAATTTATCGACTGCTGCGGATTTTGCAGGAAGAAAACATCAAGGCGACATTCTTGACGTGCGGGGCGATCGCGGAGCGCTTTCCCGAGGCAATCCAGGCGATCCTTGCCCACGGTCACGTGGTGGAGGGCCACGGCTACAACCACGAGATCGCGCGCTACCTCCCGCGCGATCAAGAATCCGAAGTCATGAAGAAGGCGATTGCCATGATCGAGAAGCGGACGGGACGCCGCCCTTATGGCTGGCGCTCGTGCACGCAGAGCACGAATACGATCGAGCTTCTGCTCGAGCACGGTTTCGTCTTCAACACCAATTGCTTTCATGAAGAGTTGCCGTTCCTATGGGAAAAGGACGGCAAACTGTTGGTCGAGCTTCCGCGGCAGCCATTCGGGGACGGCACACTGTTCGGCCATCGCCATGGCGAATACGGCAACCCGTATCACGGACTCGAAACATGGAAAGCTTATTTTGACGAGCTCTATGCGGAATCGGCCGATCGCCCCGCCTACATCCCCTTCACCATGCATCCCTACATCATTGGTCGTCCGGGCCGCACTCTGGCTTTGCGTGGCATCGTCCAGCATATGAAGAAGGCAGGGAATCTCTGGTTCCCGACCGGCATCGAGCTTGCGGAGTGGTGCCTCAACCACGTGTTTCAGGCTGAATGCTCGAAGCTGCGCGCCGCAGCGGGGTAAGAAAAAAGAGCCGCAAATCGCCGCCGCGTTGTCGCCGTCAGATTCTGCCGCGCCTTGACGGCAAGCTGATGTGTCCGTCGGCCTCCGGTTGCCAGTGCGCCAGCAAATGACGAGCTCCCCTACGAGGAGGGTCAATTGCGCAAAGCGCTCATGATCGGCGCTGCGGTTGGCATTGCTGCGGCAACGCTGCTGGGGCCGATCCCCATCCACGCCGAACCGGTGGTGGATTTTTACCGCGGCAGGACGTTGCGCTTGCTGATCGGTTACGGCCCCGGCGGCGGCTACGACATCTACGGCCGCCTTGTCGCGGAGTTCCTGCCGCGCCATCTACCCGGGAATCCGAGAATCATTGCGCAGAACATGCCGGGCGCCGGCAGCTTCGTGGCAGCGAAATACATCTACGAGGCTGCGCCCAAGGACGGCACGGTATTGGGGAGTCTTGCCCAGACGCTAGCGCTCGACAGCATGACGAACACGAGCTCCAACCTCGACGTTGCCAAGATGCCTTATATCGGGCGGGTCGTCACCAACATTGACGTCGGCGTGGCGCTACCGAAGAGCGGGATCAAATCCTTCGAAGATGTCCGCGCGAAACAGTACATCGTGGGCGCCTCCGGCGGCGGCTCCACGACCGTTCTGTTCCCGACCGCCCTTAACACCTATGCCGGAGCGAAGTTCAAGCTGGTGCGTGGATATAGTGGCACGAGCGACATCTTGCTCGCGATGGAGCGCGGCGAGGTCGATATCGTGGGCGCTTATGGGCTTCCCGGCATTTTGGCGAGCCATGCCGGCTGGGTGCAGCACGGTGAGACAACGCTACTATTTCAAGCCGCGCTGAAGCGGCATCGCTTTCTGGCAAACGTGCCGACACTGCCGGAGCTCGCGCTGTCCGATGAGGGGCGCGAGGTGCTGCGCGCGACAGCGAGTACTGGCGAAATCGGCCGTTCCATTCTCACCACGCCGGGTGTACCGCCGGAGAGGCTGGGCGCTCTCCGAACCGCGTTTCGAGCGCTGCTCGAGGATGCGGATTTCCTTGCCGCGTGCGAGAGGCGAAAGCTGATGGTCGATGGTGCCAGCGGAGAGGATATCGATGAAATCGTGCGTGAGACGCTTCGCTTGCCGCAGTCAGTAGCAAACAAAGTCGCGCAGATGATGCAATAAGCGCAGCCGCCCCTTCTCC
>DASSGH010000071.1:0-3639 GCA_035693615.1 Xanthobacteraceae bacterium | reverse complement strand
GTGTAGGCCGGAGGGGCGGGTGGCGGCGGCGCATATGCCGGCATATCGGCAGCGAATGCCGCCGGCGCCCCCAAGCCCAACGCGACGAGCGCTACGCTTCCGAGAAATAGCCTTTTCATTTGAACCCCCCGTTCCAGGATTTGAGTGTCGACTTCTTTACCAGGTCTTGCTCGCTTTGGCTGTGATGTTTCGGCAACGGTAGGACGGATTCCAAAATTCGTGCGGAGACATCGAAAGGGGATCGACTGGCTCGCAGGGAAGAAAATAGAGCGCGACAAGGCTCAGAAGGCGGCTCTTGCTCGTGGGTGCCGCGTGTCTGCTGGTCCGCGGCTTCGCCGGTCGTGACGCCATTTACCAGTTAATCCCGTGGGTTAGGCGGTGGGATATGGGCGAGGCAAGCCTTACCCGCTCCCTCGCGGCGCCACGCGCCGCACACCCATAACCGCCCGATCGCGTGCTCAATGCGGCCGGAAACAGGGTGATCGGCCTGAACGCGGGTAGGGCAAAATTTCAAATGAGAACCGCTGTGGCGGTTTGGCAACACGCGCGGAATCGGATTCGGCGTCGTGCGGGGCGGGTATGCGCCATTGAGGCCAGGTCGAATCAGAAATCGGGATGGTGTCAGCTGGTCGTCGGTCCATCGTGCATCTGTGTAATCCGATCCCAGGGCAGGACAGCCGCGTCAAGCATGGCGTCTCGAACCTGCACGGCGCGTCGGCGACACGGTAACAGGCATGAGCTCGCCCCTCGGCGGCTGGACACCTTGCGCAAGCTCGCGCTGCGCTTTGCCCAACGAGCTTATGCGGATTTTGGCATCGCTCGACGAATCCGTATCCTCGCGTGCGTTGCCTCTTTGATTTTACACTCGGTGATGCTACCAAGTAAAAACTGTGGCAGTTCTTTGTCGAAAGGGAGGTTAAGTAATGAAGCTCGCTTTGATCGGCGGCTTGAGCGCCTTTGCAATGATCGCCGGAGTGACCGTGGCGAATGCACAGGCCAATATCAATCCGAATGTCTACCCGGGGAATACGTCGGAGCGGTACGGAGCGCAACCGTGGGAATGGCATGGCGCTCCCGGCCCCAACAAACGCGGCAACATGTGTGTTACGCACACCGATCCCTTGCGCGGGTATGGATACCAAGCACCGTGTCCGGCCCCGAAGGCCGCTGCGACCCCGGCCACGAAGAAAAGGAGGGTAGCAGGGCGGTAAAGGCTAGACCTGCTTTCGTGGTTTGAGGTCCGTTCCTTCTGCGTGGATGATGAAAAGAGGCCCGCGGCATGCACCCATGCCGCGGGCCGTGCGCTTCTGGGATATCGTCTGGATCGACGCCTGCCGGCTGACCTAAGCTGTCCTGCCGGCAGGAGGCTGGCCCGCGCGCCGACGCCGTCTTCCGTAACCTTGCGCGGTTGCATGCTTGGCGGACGAGCAAATGCCTAGGCTACCCATCACCTTCGACCACTGCGTCGTGCATGTCTCCGAGTGGGAGCGCTCGAACGCGTTCTACCGCGATGTCTTGGGCGCCGAACTCGTTCGCCGTCCGCAGGGCTGGGCCTATCGTTTCGGCACTGCGCAGCTCAACTTGCATGGCCCAGGTTTTCATCCCGCCGAGGTGGCACGGCTTCCGGTGGCACCGGGCAACAGCGATCTATGCTTCCAGTGGGACGGACCCATTGCCGATGCCCTGGGTCACCTCGGGCGCTGCCGCGTCCCGATCGAGGCGGGGCCGATGGAGCGCTTCGGCGCACGGGGCTCGGGAACAAGCGTCTATTTCCGCGATCCCGACGGCTCGCTCCTGGAGTTCATTTCCTATCATCCGAAAGGCGGAGACCGCTCATGACGGTCTTGCACGATCCGAATGTCCTGCCCGCCGAGCTGCGCGCGCCGCAAGACGATGGCGCTGCCCGTCACCTCGTGGGCATGCGGCTGCCCTCGCTGGCGCTTGCGGCGACGGATGGCTCGCAGGTCGACTTGTCGAAGCTTTCCGGTCGCACCGTTATTTATGTTTACCCGCGCACCGGCGTACCCGGGCAGCCACTGCCGGAGGGCTGGAACGACATTCCCGGAGCGCGCGGCTGCACGCCGCAATCGTGCGGCTTTCGTGACCATTTCGGCGAGCTCAAGCGCCTCGGCGTCGCACGCGTGTTTGGCTTGTCGACGCAGGATAGCGCGTATCAGCGCGAAGTCGTCGAGCGCCTGCACCTGCCGTTCCCGGTACTTTCCGACGAACGGCTTGCGCTTACGAACGCCCTCGATCTTCCGACGTTTACGACCTCGGGCATGACGCTCCTCAAACGCATGGCGCTCATCATCGACGACGGCGTCATCAGCAAGGTGTTCTATCCAGTATTCCCGCCGGACAAGAATGCCGAGGAGGTGATCGCGTGGTTGCGCAACCAGCACAGTTGAGTTTTTGCCCGCGGCTGCAGCGCCTATGAGGCGGCAGGCTCTCGGCGATCAGTCGCCAAGGAAGGCGCGTGCCGCCGCGAACACGTCGCGAAACATTTCCGGCGTGAGCACGCCGGTGCTCGTGTTGTAGCGCGAGCAGTGATAGCTGACGAAGATCCGCAGCCGGCCGATGTCGTGGCACGTCCCATGGCCGAACGGCGCGGCCGAGCGGCGCTGGTCAAGGGCCGCCAGCGTGCTCGCATGGGAAATGCGACCGAGCGTCACGACGGCGCGGAGATTTTGCATCTCGGCGATGGTCGCCTTAAGAAAAGGACGGCAGGTCTCGATCTCGACCGGGGTGGGCTTGTTCTCCGGCGGCACGCAGCGCACCGCGTTCGTGATGCGGGCATCTACGAGCGTGAGGCCATCATGCGGAGATGCGCGGTAGCTGCCAGTGGCAAACTCGAGCTCCTTGAGCGTGTCGTAGAGGAGGTCGCCTGCGAAGTCGCCGGTGAACGGCCGGCCGGTGCGGTTCGCGCCTCTGAGGCCGGGCGCCAAACCCACGATGAGGAGGCGCGCGCTTTGCGGACCGAACGAGGCGACCGGCGCGTTGAACCAATCCGGCTCGCGGCGGCGCCACTCCTCGCGGAATGTCTTGAGGCGCGGACACAGCGGGCAGTCGCGGCCGGGTTTGCCGGACGCGTCGGGCATTGTGCCGCGCTCAGTCCTCGAAATCGTCGTCGTCATCAAGGGCGGCGCCGGCGCTTGCTCGCTGCGGCGTTGTCGAGCGCTGCAGGAACTGCGGCGTATGGCGCTCGCGCGGTTCGCGCGCTTCGCGTGCCGCGCGCTCGGCCGGATCGCGGCCGATCTTCGGCTGCAGCTCGACGATATCGAGGAAGATGTCGGCCTGCCGGCGCAGCTCGTCAGCCACCATCGGCGGCTGCGTGGAGATCGTCGACACGACGGTTACGCGCACGCCCCGCCGCTGCACGGCCTCGACCAGCGAGCGGAAGTCGCCGTCCCCGGAAAACAGCACCATGTGATCGATCGACCCGGCGATTTCCATGGCGTCGACCGCGAGCTCGATATCCATGCTACCCTTGATCTTGCGGCGGCCGGTTTGATCGACGAATTCTTTGGTCGCCTTGGTCACGACGCTGTAGCCGTTGTAGTCCAGCCAATCGATCAGCGGCCTGATCGAGGAATATTCCTGATCCTCAATCACCTCGGTATAATAGAAGGCGCGCAAGAG
>DASSGH010000070.1:0-54655 GCA_035693615.1 Xanthobacteraceae bacterium | reverse complement strand
GGCGCCAGTGAGCGCAAGGCCGATGTTCACGCGCAGCACCGAGATGATCCACGGCAGGCAGGATGGGATCACGAGCTTGCGGAACACCTGCAGGCGTGAGGCGCCGAGCGAATAGAACAGCTTCTCGCCGTCGGGATCGAGCGCCTTCACGCCGGCATAGGCAGTCAAGGTCGAGACCACCAGTGTCAGCGCGGTCGCAACGGCCACCTTGGAGACGAGACCGATGCCGAATACCAGGATGATGAGCGGCGCCAGCGCCAGTTTCGGAATCGACTCGAGGCAGATCACGTAAGGCTGGACGACGGCCGCGTAGTTGCGCGACCACCAGAACGACAGGCCGAGCAGCGAGCCTGCCGTGGTGCCGATGAGAAAGCCGATGATGGTCGAGCGGAAGGTGAAGCTGATATCGGTCCAGGCGTCGCCGGTGGTGAAGAACACCGTCATGGTCTCGGCGATGGCGCTCGGCTGCGACCAGAAGAAGGCATCGATCCAGCCGGTGCGGGCGCCGATCTCCCACAGCGAAAGCGCGCCGACCAGAATGCCGATCTGTGCAGCGATCAGCGCCCAAGTCGGCCAATCCTTCTGTACCGGCAGGCGCCGCACCGGCTTGCCTGCCGGGGCGGCGGCGGTTGCATGTTCCGCCTGGGCCCGATGGAGGCTCGCCATGGCGCGGGCGCGGAGTGCGGGGGTGGTGTCCTGAGCCGTCATCGCTTTGCCGCAGCCTAGGCTGCTTCGTTGACGGCTTGCGATGCCGTCGAGTCGAGATGGAGCAGTTCGAGGCAGCGTTCCTTGATTGCGAGGAATTCGCCGCTGAGCACGCTTCCGCGAACGCGGGGACGAGCAAGGGGGATGGGGATGCTAGCGATGATGCGACCTGGCCGCGTGCCCATCACGTGGACCTCGTCGGACAGATAGATCGCCTCTTCGACGTCGTGGGTAACGAACAGCACGGTCTTGCTGAAGTCGCTCCACAGTTGCATCAACCATTCCTGCATCTTGAGCTTGGTCTGAGCGTCGAGGGCGCCGAACGGCTCATCCAGCAAAATGAGATCGGTGTCGAACAACAGCGTGCGCAACAACGCCGCGCGCTGGCGCATGCCGCCGGAGAGCGCGTTCGGGTAGAGATACTCGAAACCCGCCAGCCCGTAACGATGAAGCAGCGGCAGCGCTCGTTCGCGCGCCGCGCGCAAGGGCACGTGTTGGATCTCCATGCCGAGGATGACGTTGTCGAGCACCGTGCGCCAGGGCAGCAGGAGGTCCTTCTGCAGCATATAGCCGACACGGCCAATGGTGCCCGTTGCATCGATCCCATCGATGAGCACTCGGCCGCCGGTCGGCTCGAGTAAGCCGGCAATGATGTTGAATATCGTGCTTTTGCCGCAGCCCGAGGGGCCGATCAGACTGACAAACCGGCCTTGCGGAATCGAAAGCGTGACCGGCGCGAGCGCATGAAACGCGCCGGTCGGCGTCTTGAACGTCATGCTGACGTCGGCGACGCAAAGCTTCGGGGCCGAGGGCGACATGCGTACTCCGCGCGACCGTGTCGCGGATCCCTTCAGCGACTATATCGCAAAAACTGTGCCAACCGCCATGGCCTTACACTTCGGCGGCGCGCCTCGCGAGTGGAACTTCACTCTGCCGCCACCTTGTGCAGGGCGGATACGCCGCGTGCCTTTACCACGACCTTGATGGCGTCTTCGACGCGGTCCTTCGCATAGCGAATCGCCGTCGGCAGGTCTTCCAGCGGGAAGGTATGGGTGTGGATCTTCGTGGCCTCGAACCGCTTCTGACTCATGAAGGCTTCGGCGCGGTGGGTGGCGCTCTTGCCTTCGCCGCGGATGCCATAGACATAGATGTTGTTGCGCACGATCTGGGCGATATCGACCGGCGTCTCTTGGTGCGGGAACGCGGCGAGGCAAATCTTGCCGCCGCGGTTGACCATGCGGATCGCCTCGTTGACGGCGTTGGGCGCACCCGAGCACTCGAGCACGTAGTCGACGCCCTTGCCGCCATTGAGGCGGCGCACCGCCGCGACCGCGTCCTCGCTTCGCACATTGACCACGTGGTCGGCGCCGAGTTCGCGCCCGATGGCAAGCCGGTTGTCGCGCGTGCCAGTGAGAATGACAGGCTGCGCGCCGAGCGCCTTGGCGACGGCGACGCCAAGAAGCCCGATCGGACCCGGTCCGGTCACCACGACGCTCTCGCCCGCAACCAGTCCGCCGAGTTCGGTGAGTCCATACATCGCTGTGCCGGCGGTGACCACCAGCGTCGCTTCCTCGTCGGACATCGCATCGGGAATGGCGATCAGCGTGTTGATGTTGTTGACCTGATATTCGCAGAACCCGCCATCGGTGGTGAAGCCATTGGCACGGTGGCCTTTATCAACCTCGCCGTAATTGAGTCCGTAGTTATGGCAGGCCGTGTACATCCCCTCGCGGCAGCGCTTGCATTGGCCGCAGCCGGCGTGGATCTCGACGGTTACGCGCTGGCCGATCCGGTATTCGTCGACCCCCGGCCCGAGCGCGACCACGGTGCCCATGTATTCGTGCCCGGGCGTGAAATTCTTGTTGTGCGGCAGGCCACCGCGGATCGACGCCGGCGGGCCATGGTAGATGATCTCGAGATCGGTCGCGCAGATGGCGACGGCGTCGATGCGCACCAGGACTTCCGCCCTTTTCGGCACCGGCACGGGCTTCTCGCGCAACGAAAGCTGCCCGGGATCGCCAAGCACCCACGCCTTCATGGCGTCCGGGATCGGGTAATCCGTATTCGTCTTGACTCCGGCTGGCGCGTACATTTCGAGTTCTCCCGGGCCGTGGCCGTATCCCGCTGCTAGCGCGGGTGCGAGCGCAGGCGCAATCGATCTGACGGCAGATTAGTGCATATGTCCGCGACATTCGAGGGGTGGAATGACCGCACCCCTGGCGCAGATCCGCACAAGTCGAAAAGCAGATTCCTCGATCAGTCGATCTTCACGCCTGATGCCTTCACGACCTCGCCCCACCGCACGCGCTCGGCTGCCGTGTAGGCGGTGAATTCATCGGGGGAGGACGCCGCGGGTTCGGCGCCGACGTTTTTCAGCGCCGTGACGACCTCGGGCAGCGCCCAGACGCCTCTCACCTCCGCGGCGATCTTGTCGAGAATCGGTCGCGGGGTGCCGGCGGGCGCAAACAGCCCTTGCCAAGCCGTTGCCTCGTACCCCTTCAGCGTCTCGCCGATGGTCGGCAAATCCGGTGCCGCCGCGCTGCGCTGCGGGGTGGTGACGGCGAGCGCGCGCACGTTTCCGGCCGCCGCGAACGGCCAGACCGTCGTCATGCTGTCAATGGCAAGATCGATGTTGCCGCCGAGCATGCTGTTGACGACCTCGCTCGTGCTGCGGAAAGGCACATGGGTCATCTTGGTATTGGTCGCAAGTTCGAACATTACCGAAGAGAGGTGGGAGGAGGTGCCGATGCCCGACGAGCCGTAATTCGTCTTTCCATTATTGGCCTTGAGATAGTCGATCAGCTCCGGCACCGATCTCACTGGCGTCTTCGTATTGACGAACAGAAGATTTGGAAACCTCACCAGGAGCGAGACTGGCTGCAGGTCGCGGCCGACGTCGAAATTGAGCTTCGTGTAGAGGAAAGCGTTGATGGCGATCGAGCTTACGGTGCCCACAAGCAGCGTGTAGCCGTCGGCCGGCGCTTTCGCCACAAACCCGGTGCCGATGCTGCCGCCGGCGCCGGACTTGTTCTCCACCACAAACGGAACGCCGAATTTCGCCTGCAGGTGCTGCTGCAAGATGCGTGCGAGCAAGTCCGCCGAACCGCCTGCCGCGAACGGCACGATGATGGTGACGGGCCGTTGTGGCCAGGCCTCCTGCGCGTGCGCCGCCGCCGCGAAGACGAGAGCGACGGCGACAGCGGGTGCAAACATTCGACGCATGCAGTTCCTCAGAGGTGAGGCCTTACCGGCGGCTCGCCAATCAACCAGAACTTACACCGCCTTCAGATGCGCATCGCGCCGCTTGTAAAGGTCCTCGTCGGCATAGCCCATGGTGTCGGGCTTGGCTCGCCCGAGCATGACTTGGAAGTAGACCGGCTCGAGGCTGTCGTTTTGGTAGCCGTGGATGACGCCGGCGGGGCATGAGATGCATTCCCAGGGACCCAGACGGGTGGTGAGGCGTTTGCCGCCCTCGTCCTCGACAAATACGTCGAGATGACCCTTGAGCACGAAGAAGCATTCCTCGACCTCGTGGGTATGCGCGGCATTGCCCTGTCCGGGCTCCACATACATGATCGACAAGGTGAAGTTTTTCGCCGGGATGACGGTCGGATCGCCGTGCTTGCCGGAGCCACCGGCGCCGATGAAGCGGTGCTGCGCGCGCTTGTAGCCTTCGACCTTGGCGTCCTCGAATGCGGTCCAGTCCGGCTTCTTGTCGCGGAAGCGTCCGACATATTTCTGCATGATGTCTTCGAGCGGAACATCGACCAGTTCCGGCGGGCGTGGATGCCGTGCAACGCTCATGGGAGGCTCCTGTTCAACAGCGCAAGCGCTACTCGAATCTATGCTTCCATCGCACGACGCGTCAATGAAGCGGCCAGCGCACATAGGTGAGGCAAGGTGTGCCCTCGGGGGCTTCACGCCCGGCTTGGATGGACTGTGCCGTCAGCTCCGGCCTGCCTGCACAAGCTCCCAGATGCGGGTCGGTGTGAGGGGAAGCTCGCGCGGTTGCACTTGAAGCGAGCTCAGTGCATTCGCAACCGCGTTGGCCATCACGCCGCCAGCGGCGATGATGCCGCCCTCGCCGGCGCCCTTTGCCCCTAGCGGGTTGATCGGGGAGGGGTGTTGTTCCAGCATAACCGCGCGGATGTTCGGGAAGTCGCTGGCCGTGGGGATGAGATAATCGGCGAGCGAGCCGGTGAGCAGCTGGCCCTCCTGATCATAGACAAGATGCTCCATCATGGCGCCGCCGAGGCCTTGCACGACCGATCCGACGGTCTGCCCGTGCACGGTCAGCGGGTTGATGATGCGGCCGCAATCCGCGACCACCACATAGTCGAGAAGCTCGACGTGCCCGAGCTTGGGATCGACCGCGACGTGCGCGGCATGCGCGCCGTAGGTGTAAGTGTGCTTCTTGTTGAGAAAAGCGCCCTCGGCGGAAATGCTCTCGCCGGAAAGCTCGTTCAGAGCGACGGAGCTGCCGTCGCGCCCGACCACCTTCAGCCCATCGACGATTTCCACCGCCGAGGCTTGGCAGTTGAGCCGTTGCGCCGCGTGGACGCGGATCGCGTCGCGCAGCTTGGCCGCGGCATCGAGTATTGCCGACCCGCCCATCACGACCGAGCGCGAATGATAGGCGCCGTAGCCGTCGCCCACATACGAGGTGCTGCCGTGGAAGACGCCGCGGATGCGATCGATCGTGACTTCGAGCGCATCGGCGGCGATCTGGGCGAAAGCGGTCTCTAACCCCTGGCCGATCGCGGATGACCCCACGTAGACGGAATAGAGCCCGTCTCGCTCGAGCACGATGCGCGCGCTCTCCTTCGGTCCGGCGGCGCCACCTTCGATGAAGCAGCCAAGCGCGAGACCATGATAGCGCCCGTCGACCAGCTTGCCCGCGAGCTTCGACTTTTCCGACCATTTGATCTCGTCGAGGCAGCGATCGAGGGTGGCTTGGTAATCGCCGCTGTCGAACTCGTCCTTGCTCTCGAACGGCGTGATCGTGGCGATCTGGTACGGCATCTCCTGTTTCGATACGAGATTGCGGCGGCGGAACGCTACGCGGTCGAGGCCGAGGTCCTGCGCCACCATGTCGAGCAAGCGCTCGCGGAAAAAATCGGTCTCGAAGCGGCCAGGCCCGCGATACGTGCCCACCGGCGTCTTGTTGGTCAGCTGCAGCGCAACGTCGATGTCGATGTTGGGGATGCGGTAGGGCCCCGACATGAATTGCGCGACATTGCGGGCGCCGACCGCGCCGTTGGTTCGCATATAGGCGCCGACGTCGACATACGCATGCCCGCGCAGCCCCAGGATCGTGCCGTCGCGCGTGCACGCGATCTCCACCTCGCATTCCGCCTCGCGCGCATGATTGATGCACATGAGGTTCTCGCGCCGGTCCTCGGTCCATTTCACCGGCCGGCCGGTGAGGCGGGACGCGAACGGAATCAGGAAATCCTCCGGATAGAACTCCCCGCGTGCCCCGAACCCACCGCCGACGTCGTTCTCGACGATTTCGACCGCGGCTTCCGCCAGTCCAAATTGCTTCGCCAGCGTGCGCCGATTGAAGAACAAGACCTTGGCGCCGCCATAGATGGTGAGCCGCCCGAGCGCCGCGTCCCATTCCGCCAGCAGCCCGCGCGGCTCGAGCGGCAGCGCCATGTGCCGTTGCGTGCGGAAGCTCTCGCGCCGGACATAGGGCGCGCCGGCAAATGCCGCGGCGGCGTCTCCGCGCACTGCATGGAACCTCATCGCGAGATTGGTACCCGCCTCTTCGAAGAGCAGCGATTGATTGTCCGCCGACGCGCGGCGGTTGGCGACCGCCGGCAGAACTTCAATATCGGTCTCGATCAGGCCGAGTGCGTCTTCGGCAATGCCGGGAGTGCCGGCGAGCACGACCGCAATCGCCTCTCCGACGTAGCGCACTTTGGTCTCGGCGATCACCGGCTGTCCGAAGCGCTCGAACTCCGGCAAAGGCTGCAGCCGCATGGGAACGCGCGGCACGCGGTTGCCGATCTCCTTGGCGGTGATCACGGTGTGTACGCCAGGCAAGGCGCGCGCGCGCGTCACGTCGATCGAGCGGATGCGGCCATGGGCAACTGAGCTGCGCAGGATCGCCGCGTGCAGCATGTCCCTGCGCGCGAGATCATCGACGTATTGTCCGCGCCCGCGCAGAAACCGCAGATCCTCGAGCCGCTCGATCGGGCTGCCGATGAGCGAGTTGACCGTTCTCATGCGCGATCCCCGCCGCGATCGCCTGCCTGCGTCTTCGGTCGATACGCGGCGCGTGCCTCGAGCACGGCCTCGACGATGGGGATATAGCCGGTGCAGCGGCAGAGATTGCCCGAGAGCACCTCGCGCACGCGCGCTGCGTCGCAGTCCGGCTCCTCGCTGAGCAACGCGTGCGCGGTCGTGATCATACCGGGCGTGCAGAAGCCGCATTGCAACGCGTGGTGCTTGCGAAAGGATTTTTGCAAGGGCGTGAGGTCGGCGTCGTTGGATAGCCCTTCGACGGTGACGACCTCGGCGCCCTCGGCCTGCACCGCCAGCATCAGGCACGAGCGGACGGCCGCGCCATCGAGAAGGATCGTGCAGGCGCCGCAAACACCATGTTCACAGCCGACATGTGTGCCGGTCAGTCGAAGATAATGGCGCAGACAATCCGCCAACGTGAGCCGCGGCTCGACGTCCACGTCGACCTCTCGGCCGTTAACGCGAAATCGCACCGACACGGGAGATCGCCGATCGCCTTGCTCGGTCATGATCTGCTCACGCGGCCGCGCGTTTGAGCGCGCGTTCGACCATCGTTCCGACGAGCGCGCGCCGATAGGCGGCGCTGGCGTGAATGTCGTCCTGTGGATCGACCGCGGCGCAGGCGGCGGTCTCGGCCTCGGCGATGGTTGCTTCGTTTATCGTTCGTTCGTTGAGCACGTCTTCCACCGAGGCAAGCCGCAGCGGGCGGTCGGCAACGCCGATGACGCCGACATGGGCGTTACGCGCCTTGCCGTCCTCGCTCTCATCGTAGAACACGGCCGCTGCCGCCATCGCGAAGTCGCCGCGACGGCGCGCGAATTCCTCAAAGCCCCAACGTCGCCTCGCCGGCCAGATGGGGAGGCGGACCTCCACGATGATCTCGTCCGGAGTGAGTGCGGTCGTGAGCGCTCCCTGAAAAAAATCCGCCGCCTGGATCACGCGTGCGCCGGATTTTCCCACCACGGCAATTTCCGCATCGCAGGTCATGGCGATTCCCGGCATTTCCGCCGCTGGATCGCCATGGGCGAGGCTGCCGCCGACCGTGCCGCGGTTGCGGACTTGGTAGTGTGCGACATGCGCGATCGCCGCTTTGAGCAGTGGATGCGCGGCATCGAGCCGTTCGTCGTCTTCGATCTCGCGCCAGCGCACCATGGCGCCGAGAGCGACGCCGTTCTCGGAAATCCGGATCCCGCGCAGATCCGCGAGCTTGCGAAGGTCGACGAGCAGCGCCGGCTGTGCAAGGCGGAACGCCAGCATCGGCACGAGACTTTGTCCGCCGGCGAGGGCTTTGGCTTCCCCGTCATGGCTAGCGAGGAGTTGAACGGCCTCGGGGAGCGTCGTCGGGCAGGCATAGTCGAAGGGCGGCAGTTTCATGACCGGGCGGATCCCTTCGGCACGCGACGAACAAGCGCGTACCTATCATCGTCGCGACGGACGGGTCAACGTGACCGCAGACCCGGGGGTCTGAGGACAGCTCTTGGCTGGTGCGAACGGCGGCGCGCGACCCTCCGGTCTCCGGCGACCGCTGTGGAGCCCGACCCGGCGCTCCTCCCGCCGGAGCCAGTCCAACACAGGAAAGCGCGGATGGCCGGGTCGGTGGCGCGCCGGCGATTTTCGCGGCGGGGATCCCAGGGGCCCGGGTCTGCATTCGACCCGCTAAACTGGACGCCAGTGACATAAGCGCGTTTACGCGCGTCTTAGGACGCGCTATGCGCGGGCCTGACGGAATAGAGTGAATCACCTGGCCGAGACATTGGTCATCGTTTCTCGGGGTTCGTAGCGCCATGCCGCGTAGGTTTGCCTGGGCCTCCCTGCCCGACGACGAACTCCTCAAGCTGCGTTTCAAGGACCTCAAGGTCGCCATCCCAGGCACGTGGCTCGAGCGGTGCCTGGGCGAGCTCTATGCGGAGCTCGCCGAGCGGGGGCTTCGCATCAGGCCCCACGCCTGGGTGTCCAACGAGTGGTTCAGCCCCGATGACACGCCCGGCATCGCGATTCCATTCTACCTCGCTCATCCCCGCTTGATGCGGCTCGAGCGCAAGATGATCATCGACGTTGAGGGCGGCACCGTGCCCGAGTGCATGCGCATTCTCCGGCACGAAGCCGGGCACGTCTTGCAGGTGTCCTATCAGTTGCATCGCCGGCGCCGGTGGCAGGAGCTGTTCGGCCCCTCGTCGACGCGCTACCCGCGATACTATCGGCCCAACCCGATCAGCCGCCGCTACGTCTATCATTTGCCGCTGTGGTACGCGCAAAGCCATCCCGATGAGGATTTTGCCGAAACGTTCGCGGTGTGGCTGACGCCGCGCTCGAACTGGCGCAGGCGCTACGCCGGCTGGCCCGCGCTGAAAAAGCTGGAATATGTCGACGAGCTGATGGCCGAGATTGCCACGAAGAAGCCGGTCGTCACGCGCCGGCTGCGCGTCGACCCACTGACCCAGCTCACGCAGACCCTGGCCGAGCACTATGAGCAGAAACGCGCTCACTACGCGATCGATTATCCCAAGATCTATGACCGCGATCTTCGCCGCATCTTCTCCGCAGATCCGAGGCATCATCGCTCACCGGCGGCTTCGACGTTTCTGCGGCGCAACCGCGCCAAGATCAGGCAAGTCGTTTCGAAGTGGACGGGCGAGTATCAGCTGACCTTGGACTCGGTTTTCGATGATATGATCGGCCGCTGCCGCGAGCTGAAACTTCGTGCGGTTGGCTCGGAGCGACAGCTGAGAATTGAATTCATCGTATTGTTGACGGCAAAGACCGTGCACTCGCTCTACAGTCCATCACGACGACAGTGGCTGGCGTTATGAAGCGCCTCCGGGTCCTGGTGCTCGTGCATCCGGAACTGGTGCCTCCGGATTCGCTCAAGGGGCACAGCGAGCAGGAAATAAACGAATGGAAGACCGAATACGATGTCGTGAGCACGCTGCGTGCCGCCGGCCACGAGGCGCGGCCGCTCGGGGTAGAAAACGAGCTTAAGCCGATCCGCGACGAGATCGAGAGTTGGAAGCCCGACGTCGTCTTCAATTTGCTCGAGCAGTTTCACGGCGAGGCCGTCTACGATCAGAACGTCGCGAGCTATCTCGAATTGCTGCGGGTCCCCTACACCGGCTGCAATCCGCGTGGGCTCGTGCTCTCGCGCGGCAAGGATTTGTCGAAGAAGCTTCTGATCTATCATCGCATCCCGTTGCCGGCGTTTGCGGTGTTCCCGTTGCGGCGCAAGATTCTCCGCCCGCCACGTCTGACTTTTCCGCTCATCGTCAAGAGTTTGAATGAGGACGCCTCCTGGGGCATCTCGCAGGCATCCGTGGTGGACAGCGACGAGAAGCTGGCCGAGCGCGTGAGTTTCATCCATGACAGCATAGGTACCGCCGCCATAGCCGAGCAATTTATCGAAGGCCGCGAGCTCTACGTCGGCGTGCTCGGTAATGAGCGGCTTCGCGTGTTTCCGATCTGGGAGCTCGAGTTCGGCACCATGCCGCAAGGCGCCCGGCTCATCGCCACCGAAAAGGTCAAGCACGATCTGCAATACCAGCAGCGCCACAACATCGCCGTCGGTCCTGCCAAGGATATCCCGCCGCAACTCGCCGACTCGATCAAGCGCGCTGCTAAGCGCATCTACCGCACGCTCGATCTCGACGGCTACGCTCGCATCGACTTTCGTCTCTCGGCCGAGGGTATTCCCTATTACATCGAGGCCAATCCCAACGCCGAGATTGCCCGCAGCGAAGAGTTCGCCTCGGCGGCCAAGCACGACGGGCTCGACTATCCGGAATTGATCCAGCGCATCTTGGCACTGGGCATCAGCCGGGCGGGGGCGACGGTGTAACGATCCTAGAGCGCGGCGATCCGGCGGCGAAGAAGCCGATTACCGCGGGGCAGTCCGCTCGCGGATCAGCTGCCAGACCCGCGGCGGCGACAGCGGGAGTTCGCGGGGTGTTACTCCGAGCGAGCCGAGGGCTGCGGCCACCGCGTTGGCGATGACGCCCGCCACCGGAATGATGCCGCCCTCGCCCGCGCCCTTGGCGCCGAGCGGATTGTTCGGCGAGGGGCATTCCTCGAGCGCGATCGCGCGGATATTGGGAAAATCGCTCGCCGTGGGCATGAGATAGTCCGCGAGCGATCCCGTGAGCAATTGCCCCTCGTCATCGTAGACGAAATGCTCCAGGAAAGCGCCGCCGAGGCCTTGCACGATGGCGCCCACGACCTGGCCGTGCAACGTCAGCGGGTTGATGATGCGACCGGCATCCTCGACGGCGACATAGTCGAGGAGCTCCACGCCGCCGGTCTTGGGATCGACCGCCACGTGGGCCGCGTGCGCGCCGTAACTGTAGGTGCGCTTGTTGCTCGCGTAGGTGTTTTCCGCCGTCACTCCGGCGAAGCTAGCCAGCGGCAACGCTTGCTTGCGTGGGCCGTGCACCGCGCCGGCGTCGATCTTGACTTCGTCGGCCGCGCATCCCCAGCGCTCGGCCGCCGCCGCACGCACGCAATCGCGCAGCTGCGCCGCGGCGGCGAGGATCGCGCTTCCCCCCATCACCACCGCGCGCGAGCTGTAGGAGCCGCAGCCGTCGCTCACGTGATCGGTCGATCCGTGAAACACGCCGCTGATCTCGTCCATCGGCAGTTCCAACGCGTCCGCCGCGATCTGCGCGCAAACCGTCTCGAGTCCCTGACCGATCGAGGAGGAGCCGACGTAAACCGCGACCTTGCCGTTGGATTCGAGCACCAGTCGCGCGGTTTCATGCGGCCCCGATGCGCCGCCCTCGAGATAACATCCCACGGCGCTGCCGCGATAGCGCCCCTCGACCAGCTTGCCCTGCACGGCCAGCTTCGCGGGCCAATCGATTTCCTTCAGGCAGCGCGCGAGTGTCGCCGCGTAATCGCCGCTGTCGGTGGCGGTCTCGATCGCGAGGGGTTCGACTGTAGCGAGGCGGTACGGCATCTCGGCCTCGCTGATGAGATTGCGCCGGCGAAACTCGACCGGATCGAGACCGAGCTCCGCTGCTGCAATATCGAACAGCCGCTCACGGAAGAAGTCGGCTTCATAACGCCCCGGCCCGCGGTACGTCCCCGCTGGCGTCTTGTTGGTCATCATCAATGAGACGTCGATGCGGATGTGCGGAATGCGATATGGCCCGCTGAGAACCTGCGCGATATTGCGCGCGGCGGTCGGCCCATTGGTGCGGATGTAGGCGCCCTGATCGGTCAACGCGTGACCGCGCAGCGCGCGGATGGTCCCGTTCTTATCGCAGGCGATCTCCAGCTCGCATTCGGCCTCGCGGGCATGATTGGTGGCGGCGAGATGCTCGCGGCGGTCCTCGATCCATTTGACCGGCCTGCCGGTGAAGCGGGCCGCGAACGGAATTAGAAAATCCTCCGGGTAGAATTCACCGCGCGCGCCGAAGCCGCCGCCGACATCGTTTTCCACCATCCGGATCGCGCTCTCGGGCAATTGCATTTGCTTCGCCAAAATACGCCGGTTGAGGAAGGCGACCTTGGCCGCGCCGTACACCGTGAGGCGGCCGCCGGCGGCATCCCATTCCGCAAGCAGGCCGCGCGGCTCCATGGGCACCGCGGCGTGGCGCTGGACCGAAAACGTCTCGCGGCGCACGTAAGGCGCGTCCTTGAAGGCGCTCGCCGCGTCGCCGCGCGCGCCGGTGAGCGTGAGCGCGTGGTTGCTCCCCGCGGCGTCGAACAGCAGGCTGCGATCGCTCGAGGCGGCGGCGATGCTCGCGACCACCGGTAACGGCTCAATGGCGAGCGTGATCGCATCGAGGGCGTCCTCTGCGGCGCCGGCGGTCTCGGCCAGCACGACCGCGATCGGCTCGCCCACGTACCGCACCTTGTCGTGGGCGATCACGGGTTGCTCGAACGGTCCGAAGGCCGGAGAAGAGTCCTGCCGCAGCGGAATTGTGGGGATGGTCGCGCCGATCTCAGCCGCCGTGATGATGCTGCGCACGCCTGGCCGTGACCGCGCCGCGGCGGCGTCGATCGAGCGGATGTGGCCGTGCGCCACGGAACTGCGCAGGATCACCGCATGCAGGAGGCCTTCGCGCGCGAGATCGTCGACGAATTGGCCGCGCCCGCGCAGCAGTCGGAAATCCTCGACCCGCTCGACCGCGCTGCCGATGAAGACATTGGTCCTGCGCTTTTGATCCATGTCAGATAACGATCGTGGCTTGTTCGTTGAGCAGCGCCCGCGCGACGCTGAGCGCTGCCAAGGCAGACGTCTTGGGGTTCGTGCGCGACGGCTTGCCGTGCAGCTCGACGGCAACGCGCCCGCTCGCGCCTTCGGCTTCGATCTCGTGGATGTTGCCTCCCGCATCAGGGTCGGCGACGAGCTCTACCGCCGTAGCTTCAAATCCCAGTCCGGCGAGCGCTACCGCGGCGGCAACGTTGGCATTCTGCGGATAGAGCAGTGCGGCTTCCCCGGCCGTGCCCTTGTAGAGCACGGTCCGCTTTGCGAGCTTGCCGAGGTCCACGTGGCGCTCCGCCGGCGAGCCGCGCCACGCGAGCGGCGGCTTGCGCGAGCGATAGCGCACCAAGGTCAAGCCGGATAGGCGCATGGCGGCGATGGCATCGAGACCGCCGATGGCGCCCGCGGGCAACAAAATGCGGCTGTTGCCGTCACGCGCGGCTGATTTGATCTTCGCGAACAGCGTCGCATCGGCGAGCGCGCCGACGGAAATGACGAGGCAGTCGACTCCGCCGCGCAGCACAGTACCGACATGGTCTGCGACCGCCGCCTGGCTCGCGACCTCAGCGACAACGGTCGGCTTGCGCGCGATCAGCTCGTCGAGCGTCTCGACGATGTCCACGTTGTCAAGTTTCGCCCGTGCCGCCGCGCTGCGCCCTGGCCTGGCCAGCGCACCGACGATGCGCACTTCGCGTGCCGCATCGGCGGCGCGCAGGGCGGCAACCACGTCCTGCGCCATGCCACCGCAGCCGATCAGGCCGATCGCGGTCATGCGTCGATCACTGTGGGTTCAGCCGCATTCCGGTGAACTTCCACTGCGACAACTCTTCCATCGCGTAGCGCACACCTTCGCGGCCGAAGCCGCTCGCGCCGACACCGCCGAAGGGATAGGTGTCGAGCCGGAAGCGGCTGGCATCGTTGATCCAGAGCGAGCCGACCCGGAGCTTGCGGGAGACCTTGAATGCGGTCTCGAGGCTCGTAGTGAAACAGGCGCCCTGGAGCCCGAATTCGGACGAATTTGCGAGTTCGAGCGCGGCATCGACGTCGCTGACGTTTTGCACGACCACCACCGGACCAAAGGCCTCTTCGCGCATGAGCCGTGCTTGCGGCGGCGCGTCCGCCACGATCGCGGGACCGAGAATGGCGCCGCGGCGCTCGGGCTTGAGCACGAGCTTGCCGCCTTTGGCAACGGCGTCCTTGACCATCTCTTCAACCCGGTCGGCCGCCGCGCTGCTGACCATCGGCCCCACGTCGGTGGCAGCGTCTTCGGGGTCGCCGACCTTGAGCTTTTTGGCGGCCGCGACGAACAATTCGAGAAACCGCTCGAATACCGGCCGCTCGACGATGACGCGCTGCGCCGAGATGCATTGTTGCCCGCTTGCCTCGAACGCCGCGCCGGCGATGCGCGCCGCGGCATCATCCAGGTCGGCATCGGCGCAGACGATATTCGCCGCATTCGAGCCGAGTTCGCCCACGAACTTCTTGGCACCCGCGGCTCGCGCCAGTTCATTCCCGGCGGCGGTGCTGCCGGTGACTGTGACGACCGCGACCAGCGGATGGGCGGCAAGCAGCTTGGCGGTCTCGCGCCCACCGGGAACAACGTTGAAAAGTCCGTCGGGTATGCCCGCCGCCTTCATCGCTTGCGCCATCAATAGCGCGACCTCGGTGCCGGGCGGGGATGGCTTGACCACGATCGCATTGCCGACCGCGAGCGCCGGAGCGACTTTCTGGATGAGGAGATTGGCGGGCCCGTTGAACGGCGTGACCGCGGCCACGACGCCATAAGGCACGCGCGTGGTGAAGCCAAAGCGGCCCGTGCCTGCCGCCGTCATGTCGAGCGGGAGCACTTCCCCCATGAGATGGGGCACTTGCGCGGCACAGGCGCGCATGAATGTTCCCACGCGCTTGGCTTCGAATGTCGCGGCGCGGCGTGGCTTGCCGATGAAGCGAATGAGCGAGCGGACAAGTTCGCCTTCGATCTTGTCGATTGCGTCCGCCGCCGCCAATAGCCATTCGATTCGCTTGGCGGTGGTCGCATCCTGATGCTTGAGAAAGGCAGCATGCGCGTGCTTGACCGCGGCATCCACGACATTCGCGTCGGATTCGATCATGTGTGAAGCCACGCTTTCGTCGATGGGGCACACGAGTGGGGAAAACCCGGCTTCGAACTTCACCGGCCCACCGATCCACGGCATGAGTTGAGGAATGGTCATCGATTTTCGTCCTCGCTTGTCGTCACACGTGCTGGCCCTCGCTCAGCGGAATGTCGCGCAGCGTGCTCGGGGCGAACAACTCCTCCAGCTTGACACGACGGTCCGTCAGCCCATGTTCGTGGGTATATTGGAGCAGCGCCTCGAGTGACGGCCGGTTCGGCTCGATGCCGTAGGCATACCAGTCCGGCCCGAGGATCGCCTTCTCCTCCTCGATCAGGGGCTGCAGCCAAGCCGATGAGACCTTCGGCGAGCCCATGTCCGCCAATAGGTAATAGGCGTATTCCTTGGCGCGACAGAGAGCTTTGTACATACTGAGCGCCACCCAGGGATCGCGCTTGTACACGTCGTTTCGGATCACCACGGTATGCATGATCGGATAGATCTTTGTGCGCCGATAGTAGTCCTTCTCCACCTCGGCATAGTTCGGAAACAGGCGGCGCACCTTGCGCGAGCCGCGCCGGAAAGCGAGCGGATTATTGGCGGTCATCATGAAGTCGATCTCGCCGCGCTCGAGCATGTCGCCGAGCTCGGTGCCGGGCGGCGCCTGGGTCAGGCGGATGTTCGCCGGCAGCTTGCGGCCGAGCCGGTCAGCGCGGCCCTGAACCCATTCCACGTCGCTCGGCTTCACGCCGTATTCGTGCTCAAGCAGACCGCGCATGTAGACCGCTGCAGTCATGGTGTATTCGGGAACTCCGCCGCGCCTCCCTTTAAGGTCGGAGGGTGTCTTGATCTCCTTTTCCGTGTTGATGAAGAAGTAGCCGTGGCGGAACACGCGCGACGGAAACACTGGGATAGCGATGAACGGCGCTTCGCCGGTGCTCACCAGCGTGGCGTAGTTCGACAGCGACATCTCCGAGATCTCAAACTCGTTGAATTGCAACATGCGCCAGAAAATATCGGGAGGCTGCGAGGCAATGTAATTGAGCTCGATCCCCTCGGGTTGTACCGACCCGTCGCGTAGCGCAAGCGTGCGGTCGTAGGGGCCGCACGCGAAAGTTAGGCGCAGCTTGCTCATGGCATGGTTCCTCGTCCCGCCGATGTCCTGCGCCGGATTGGCCGGCATGCATATTCTTTCGTCAGACCATGGATCGCCGAGTGGACCCGGCAACGACGGATCGGTCGCCTAAGCTGACGCTGTCGCGACCCTCGAGTGCTGTCAAGCCGGTGCAGCCGCACCACATGGTGGGACTTCAGTGCTGGCTGGCCCTGGTCGAAATGACGTAGGTTCGGCTGCCGGATCAGAAGGGAAGCGCATGGAAGGTACGCGGATGTCGCAGGTCTTAAGTCTCGTCTTTATCGTCGTGCTGTCACTGCTCGTGCCCACTGTTCACTCAGCCGCGGAGAACTATCCGGATCGCGTCGTTCGCATGGTCAATCCCTATCCGCCGGGCGGATCGGTCGACGTCATGGCGCGAATTCTGGCACAGAAGCTCACGGAGGCTCTCGGCCAGCAAGTCATCGTCGAGAACCGCTCCGGCGGCGGGGGCAATACCGGCAGCGATTTCGTAGCCAAATCGGAGCCTGACGGCTACACGCTCCTGTTCACTGCGCCCGGGCCGCTCACCGTCAATCAGACCCTTTACGGCAAGCTTCCGTTCGATCCGGCGAAGGACTTTGCTCCCGTCGCGCTGTTTGCGACCGCGCCAATCGTGCTGATCGTCAACCCCGGCCTCCCGGCGCACAACGTACAGGAGCTAATCGCGCTGGCGCGCAAACAGCCGGGCCAAATCAATTTTGCCTCGGCGGGAATCGGCACGACCAATCATCTGTCCGGAGAACTGTTCAAGAGCATGGCAAATATCGACATCGTGCACGTTCCCTATCGCGGCGCCGGACCGGCGATGAACGATCTCGTCGCAGGCCACGTCCAGATGTTCTTCGACCTCATGCCGGTAGTATTGCCGCAAATTGCCGCCGGCAACGTGCGCCCGCTCGCCAACGCCGGAGCAAAGCGGCCGTCGGCGCTGCCCAACGTGGGCACGGTCGCCGAGCAAGGACTTCCCGGTTTCGAGTCCTCCTCCTGGTACGGCCTCGTCGCTCCGGCGAAGACGCCGGAGCCGGTGCTTGCGAAGCTGCGCGAGGACGTCGCCAGGGTCCTCGAGGCGCCCGACGTGGTTGCGCGTATCCGCGAGCTCGGTTCGGAGCCGGGCGCGGTCTTCGGCAACGACTTCGCGGCATTCATGGCGGCCGAGACCAAGAAATGGGCCGAGGTCATCCGTGCCTCGGGTGCGAAAGCGGATTGATTGCAGATCGCATGCGAGCGATACGGGCTGCGCTCAAGCCGACTCAAAACTCGACGGCAGTTTGCAGCCTGGATAAAATCCGTCAATTCGCGGTAATCCCCGCGCTGGCGATGACGTCGCGCCACTTCTTCGCGTCGGCGCTCATGCGCGCACCCAGCTCCGCGGGTGTGCTCGCCTGTGCTTCTACGCCGTTTTTCGCGAATGCGGCGCGCAGGTCCGGATCGTCGAGAACGGCGCCAATCTCGCGGCTCAGGCGAGTGATCAGCGCGGGCGATGCAGCCGCCGGCGCGACGATCGCCTGCCACAGCAAACATTCGTAACCTTGCAACCCCGATTCCGCGAGCGTCGGCACCTCTGGCAAAGCCGGATTGCGCGCCGCGCTCGTCACTGCCAAGGCCCGCAGTTTACCGGCGCGAATATGCGTCAGCGCCGGCGGGATCGTCCCGAACTGCATCTCGACGCGGCCTTCAAGCAGATCGAGCGTGGACTGCGCGGTGCCGCGATAAGGCACGTGCGTGAGCTCGATCCCAGCCATTTTCTCGAACAGCGCGCCGGCGAGATGCGCGAGTGTCGCCGGGCCCGCGGAGGCGTAGTTGAGCATACGCGGTTTGGCTCGCGCGAGCGCCATCAGCTCCTGCACGGTTTGCGCCGGCACGCCGGGGTACAGCGCGAGTACGAAAGGCGAGTGGCCCAGCATCGAGACTGGAGCGAAATCCTTCGCCGGATCGTAGGGCAGGGGAGCAAGGCTTGCTGCGACCGCGTGCGTACTGGTGTTGGCAACGCCGAGCGTATAGCCGTCGCCATCGGCACGCGCGACCTCGTTGCTACCGATCGCGCCGCCGCCGCCGACGCGATTTTCAACCACGAGCGGTTGTCCCAAGCGGTCGCCGAGCTTTTGCGCCACCAGGCGGCCGATGATGTCGGAGCTGCTGCCCGCCGTGAACGGCACGATGAGCCGGATAGGACGCTCGGGCCAGCGCACGTCCTTCGGCTGCGCCTGCGCGAGGTTCGCTGAGAGCAGGCCGGCGAATACCGCGAGCGCGACACGCGCCGTCGTCCAATCGCCTCGCGCGGATCTCCGGTCACGTTCCATGCCGGCCATTCAGGGATCCAGCTCGGTCATGGGATGCGCTCGGCCTCGCGCAAGCTCTCGATGAGCGAGCTGCGCAGCAGAAACGCGCGCGCGAGCTTGGGGTCTTCCGCGGTCCGGCGCAGCTCGGCATGGTTGCGCTCGCGTATGGCGGGATCCTGTTCCGCCAAGAGGCGCTTGTTGCGGATGGTCTGCGCTTGCGTGTGCTGGAGCGCGACGTGCCGGCGTTGGCGCTCGTAGCGATCCAGCACGTCCTCCCCGGCTTCTCGGCGTAAGATACTGGTGAGCTTCTCCGCCAGATTGAACGCGTCATGGATGCCGCTGTTCATGCCCATGGCGCCGATCGGGCTGTTCACGTGGGCGCTATCGCCGGCGAGGATCGCGCGACCGATGCGAAATTTCCGTGCGACCCGCTGGTGGACGACATAGAGGTTGCTGGCCACGATGGCGAATGGCTCGCCCGTCGGCAAGAAGCGCTGCAGCCGCGCTTGCAGCGCCTCGGCCCGCGTCAGCGCGGTTTCCTCCGCCTCGGATTCGACCGGAAAGTGGATGCGCCAGCGGTCAGGCGGCCCCTTCCAGTGAAACAGGTTCGACCACTCCTCCGGATCGGAGATGTAGTTGCGCTCGGTATAACCGTGTTTGCGGAAATCGTAGGCGACTTCGATGTTCAAGGTGCGATCGGGATAGGTGAAGCCTTCGAACTCGATCTCGAGCTGCTTGCGGACAATGCTGCGGGCACCCTCGGCGCTGACGAGGTAAGCGCCGCTCACGGATTCGGATTCGCCCGCCGGGTTGGTGACGCTTGCAGTTACCGCGTCGCCGCCTTGTGTGAATCCCGTAAAGGTGGTCGAGAGGCGAACCTCAATTTTGGGATGCGCCTTCGCGAGCTTGAGCGCTTCTTCCACGATCTTGATGCGCTCGCATTGCAGCACGTAAGGAAAACGCGTGTCCGCTTTCAGGCGAGCGTGATCGAACTCCGCGATCAGCTGGTGCTCGCGACGGTCCCAGTAGTGGAACAGCGGCGCGATGATGCCGCGCGGCTCGAGCCTGTCATAAAGGCCGATGCGCTCGAACAACTCCAGCGTCGCGGGATGATTCGTCCCCGCGCGGGACACCTGTTCGAGGAAATTGTCCTCGCCCAGCATCTCGATCAGGCACACCTCGACGCCCGTTTGCGCCAAGGCGAGCGACAGACATAGCCCCACTGGTCCGGCGCCGACGACGATCACGCGGTTGGAGGTGTCCATGCCAGCGCGCTAGGTGTGCCGCAAGCTCTTCTGCTCCGCGCTCCGCCGCAAGCGAGAGGGTTGGAGGTGATAAAAGACCAAGTGGAAAACGTAGATCGTCACTCCTGCCGGAGAGCGAGCATGCCCACAGCGCGCGACGTCAACTCTTGGCGGCGACCACGTCTTTCACTGCGCCGACCCAGCCGGTGTGGGTCAGATCGAACACGATCCCCAGCGGGTCCTTATATTTAGCCTCGTAGTAGGAATGCGCAGTCGCCCCCGGCGCGGACGACTCGGGCCGGCCAGCAAGATACTTGCCGCCTGCGCCCACCACCTTCTTCTCGGCCTCGTCGAGATCGTCCACCCACATTCCGAAATGATAGATGCCGACCTTCTCGTCTCCCTCCTGCTTGAGCAGCGCCACATTGACGGTGCCGTCCGAGACATAGAGGCCGCGGCGCGCCTTGCCCGCGACTTTCATATCGAAGGCGTCCTCGAAAAACTTGGCGGCCTTCTCCGGATCGGGAACGATGAGCGCGATGTGGCGAAGCTTGGCCATGACGTCTGTCCTTCGTGAACCTTGGAGCTCGCGAGAATAGCGAGGAACCGCGCCTGACCACAAGGCGCGCGGGCTGCTATGCTGACGCGCGCCGGGCACGGCAGGGGCGAACGCCATGTACAAGGACTTGCGCGAATTCATCGAGCTTGTCGAGAAGCTCGGGGCGCTGCGCCGCATCGATGGCGCCGACCCCCGCTTCGAGATTGGCGGCATCACCGAGATCGCCGCCGGGCGATCCGACGGACCCGCCCTTCTGTTTGACGCGATCAAGGGCTTTCCGCGGGGCTTTCGCATCTTCACCAACTCCACCACGACCCCGCAACGGGCGGCGCTCGCGCTCGGTATCGATCCAACATTGCGGCCGCTCGATGCGCTCAAGGCCTGGATGGACAAACGCAAGTCGCTCAAGCCGCTCGCGCCCGTCGCGGTCCAGGAGGCCGCCTTTCTGCAACATTCGATCTGCGGCAAGGACGTCGACCTCGCCAAGTTTCCGGCGCCCATCTGGCACCGCCACGACGGCGGCGCTTTCATCGGCGCTGGCTCAATCGTGATCATGCGCGATCCGGACGGTGGCTGGATCAACGCGTCGATCTATCGCGTGCAGGTGCACGGCCGCGATAAGGTGACCGTGCAGTTCGACCATGCCGGCCGGCATGGCGCCATCATCGCCAAGCGATATTGGGAGCAGGACAAGCCCTGTCCGATCGCCGTCGTCAACGGCGAGGACCCGGCGCTGTTCGTCGCCGGGTTCGAGTATCTGCCAGCCGGGCAATCGGAATACGAGTTCGCTGGCGCTATCAAAGGCGCACCGATCGAGGTGCATCCTGGGCCGCTGACCCGGCTGCCAATCCCGGCCCACGCCGAGATCGTGCTCGAAGGGCATCTCCTGCCGATGACCGAGAGCACATTGCCCGAAGGGCCGTTCGGCGAGTTCACCGGCTATTACGCCTCTGAGGCGCGGCCTGCGCCGGTGATGCAAGTGAGCGCGGTGCATCATCGCGCCGATCCGATCCTGCTCGGGTCGCCGCCGATGAAGCCGCCCCGGTTTCATTTCGGGCTGCCGTTCCGCGCCGCTACCATCTGGCAGAACCTCGACACCGCCGGAGTGACCGACGTGGTCGGGACCTGGCAGCACGTTTCGCAACTCATGACCGTGGTGGCGCTCAAGCAGCGCTACGACGGCCATGCTAAGCGGGCGGGCCTCGTTGCGGCCGCGCACAGCTACATGGCGCGGCTCATCGTCGTCGTGGACGATGACGTCGATCCGTCCGATCTCAACGACGTGATGTGGGCGGTCGCGACTCGCTGCGAGCCGTCGGAGCAGATCGACATCGTACGCAACGCCTGGAGCTCGGCGCTCGATCCGCGCATCGCGGCGGCCGACAAGTCGCGCGGCATCACCGCGCATTCGAAGCTGATCATCGAAGCTTGCCGGCCGTTCGCTTGGATCGGACAATTTCCCCCCACCTCGGCGCTCTCGCTGGCCGAGGCGCGGGCGATCGAGGAGAAGTGGGGAGCGGCGCTGAAGTGAACGCCTCTGGCTACCGGCTCCTCATAAAGTCCTCCTCCCGAGCAGCACCGCGAAGCATCCGCTAGGCGCAGCCTTAGCTGCGGTGCGCGCGAAACGGGATCACTCCACCGCGTTCGCCGAATTGAGACTGTCGAAGAGACCGGCGTGATAGAGAAACTGCTTGTGCAGCTTCACGTCTTCCGAAATGCGGCGCAATTCATCGAGGTGCTTGCGGCGGATCACCGGGTCCTTTTCCTCCAGCGATCGCTTGTTCTGGATCGTCTGTGCCTGCACGTAATCGACTTGCGCCTTGAGCCGCTGCCGCGTGTAACGATCAAACACCTCGGGCCCGGCGCGGCCGAACCACACGTCGGCGAGCTTGGCGGTGAGATTCATCGCGTCATGGATGCCGCCGTTCATGCCCATGCCGCCAATCGGATTGTTCACGTGTGCGGCATCGCCGGCGAGCAGCACGCGCCCCTTGTTGAAGGTCGCAGCTACCCGCTGATGCACGGAATAGAGCGCGTGGTAAGGAATCCCGTAGTCGCCTGGCTTGGGGTGAATGCCGTGCAAACGCCGCTGGATGCTCTCCATGCTCAAGGCCTGCTGGTCGGATTCCTCGGCCGGTACCGGCATGATGCCGCGCCAGATTCCGGGTGGCCCGCTGCCCTTGACCTTGAACAGATTGAGCCATTCGTTGGGGTCGGAAAAGTAATTGCGCGTGCAGAAGCCGCGGCCGGTTGCGCCGAAGTCGAAGCTGGTGCCGATCTTGATGAACCGCTCGGGCCAGGTGAAGCCCTCGAACTCGATCTCCGACAGCCGGCGCACCGTGCTGCGACCGCCATCGGCCCCGATGACATAGCGGCCGCAGAGTCTTTCGCTCTCGCGCTCCGCGCCGGCCACCGTCACCTCGACGTAGTCGGCGCCCTGGGCGAGGTCGGTCACCTTGGTGGAGAAACGGATCTCGGCGATGCCGCTCGCCTCGATGTGCGGTCTTGCCGCGCGCACCAGCTTGTACTGCTCCCACTGCACCACGAACGGGTAGGGCACCTCGCCCTCGAGCAGGCTGATGTCGAACACGGCGACCAGTTCGCCGGTGACGCGGTCGCGAAAATGGAAGATCGGCGAGAGCAGGCCGCCGCTCGCATCTTCGGCGAACGCTTCATCCTTGAGCCCGAGCTCGGCCAGCATTTCCACGGTGGGAGGATGAATGGTGGCGGCGCGCTGATCCTCGGGCGGTTCGGCCTCGGCTTCGATGAGCGTGACCGGAATGCCCTTTTTGACCAATGCGAGCGCGGTCACGGCCCCCACGGGGCCGGCTCCGACCACGATCACCCGGTCAGCCTGCCGCATCATCCGCTCCAACGCCTCGCACTATACACGTGAATTCGCCGCAACGGCGCGGCGTTACACCCAGCCCACGCGCGGAGGCTTCGGTATCAGACCTTCGAGATCTCGAACATCGAAGGATGAAACAATTCCTCGACGGCAACCTTTCGTTCGATCAAGCCCTGCTCGTGCAGATACTGCGCCAACGCCGAGATCTCTCGGATGTTCTCCGCGATGCCGTAGGGCCAGAAATCTTTGCCCATGATTGCCATGGTCTCTTCCGTTTCTGGGATCAGCCAAGGAAGGGTTACCATCAGCGCATTGACGTCGAGGAGGTCGACCATGGCGAGCGCCTTGGCCTCGCAGAACGCCTTGAAGACGCTCGACGGCAGCCACGGATACTTCCGTACGAGCTCTTTGCGGATGCCGACGAGATGCATGAGGGGGAACATGCGCGTCTTTTTGTAGTAGGCCCGCTCGGCTTCGCGGGTGTTGGCAAACAGCCGCCTGATGTGCGGTTCCCCGCGTAGGAAGGAGGAAGGGGCGCGTGCCGTGAACAGCGCGTCGAGTTCGCCGTCGCGGAGCATGCCGACGAGCGTCTGTTCCTTACCGATGGGTTTGAGGTCGAGACCTGCAATCGGCTTCAGCGGGGTGCGTTCGTCGCGGCCCGGTTCCTCCTGGCCGCCGCTGCGCCAATGGATCTCGCTCGGCAGCACTCCGTATTCGTGCTGCAGCATGCCGCGCATCCAGACCACGGCGGTGATTTGATATTCCGGCAAGCCGACCCGCTTGCCCTTGAGATCGGCGGGGGCGCGGATGCCGGCATCGGCGCGGACGTAAATGCCGGAATGGCGGAACAGCCGCGACACGAACGCGGGAATGCCGATATAGGCCGAATTCCCCGCCGCCACAGTACGGATGTAGCTCGAAAACGAAAGTTCCGAGACGTCGAATTCCTGGTAGCGGAAGGCACGGAAGAAAATCTCCTCGGGATAGAGCGGCAGGTAGGTTGCCTCGCAGCCTTCCACCTTCACCCGGCCGTCCCGGATGGCGCGCGTGCGGTCGTAATTGCCGCACGCGATCGTTATCGGCACTTCGACCATTTAGGGCCTCCTGATCGGTTTAGTGGATGGGTGCAAACGGCGGGGTGGGGCAAAGCGTACTTGCTTCTGTTTTGGCTGTGAAGCGTCGCCTTGTTGTGCCTTGATCTGCGCGATATTTTCATGGCTGCGACGCGGCCTGATGCTCGCCCGCATCGGAGGCCCGAGGAGAAAAGTCATGATGTCGAGCGTGATCGGCGGCGCCATGCTGCCCCATGCGCCTCAGTTCTTCACTATGCCCGAGACCGAAGACAAGAACGTGGTCGAGCACGTGCGGCAGGTCGGGGCCGATATCGGCAGGAAGCTGCGCGCGCTGCGGCCCGACCTCTGGATCATCTTCTCCAATGATCATGCCGAGCAGTTCTTCCACACCACCGCGCCGCCGTTCACCGTCCATGTCGGCGGGGAGGCGAGCGGTGACTTCGCCGGCCGCAAATTCCACTGGAAGATTCCGAGCGAGATCGGTTTCGAGATCGTACGTCAGCTCTATCGGCAGAACTTCGATCCCGCCTTCACTAGCACGGCCAAGATCGATTATGCGATCGGCATTCCATTGACGCACCTCGGCCACACCGATCCGGTGCTGCCGATCTATGTGAATGCCTATCTGCCGCCCCAGCCTACGATGGAGCGCTGCTACGCCTTTGGACAGGCTGTCGCCCGCACGGTGACCACGCTCGGACTCAAGACCGTGGTGCTGGCAAGCGGCGGCATGTCGCATTTTCCCGGCACCGATCGATACGCCAATCCGGAGCTCGATTGGGATCGGCGGGCGCTCGGCAAGCTCGAGGCCGGGCAGTTGAAATCCTTGATCGGCTATGACGAGCGCGAGCTCGACGATACCGGCAATATCGAGCTGCGCTGCTGGGCCTGCGCGGCTGGTGCGCTGGGCGAGCGCAAGCCCGACATCGTGTCAATGGATCCGAGCTGGCATCACAACTATGCGTCGCTCGGGTGGACCGGGAGCTCCGCCAAGGCGGAGCGCGCCGCGCACTATCCCTCGATCAAGCCGGAGCTCGTCGAGCTGACGTCGGCGCTGCACAGTCTCGCCCATGATGCCGAGCTACGCGCGCAATACCTATCCGATCCGCCGGCTTTCGCCGACAAATTCCAGCTCCCGCCCGATCAGCGCGAGGCGCTGATCAAGCTCGACCTTGCGTCGATCGTGAAGATGGGCGCGCATCCTTTGGTTCCGTTCTTGGCGCAGTTGCAGGTTCAGCGGCAGCGTCCGCGGCCATAGCCGGGGGGATTGCAATGCTGCCGTGGGCCATCCCAGGCGCGGCGTGCGTCCCGGGTCGTTGACGCGGGCGCACAGTCGTATTCAACTGGGACGCACGAGCGAGCGTCCCGTAGCGGCGCCTTGCGCACCGCGAGCCCGGAGCAAGTCGATGAAAAAGCTGGTCTTGGAGACCACGGCGCCGTTTCAGGGATTGCCTGAACTGGTCGCCTATGACGAGGGACTGTTCGAGAAGGAAGGGCTCATGGTCGAATGGGCCGACCGCGAGCAGGGGGTGGAGAAGAAAGTCGAGACGCACGTGACCAGCCCCAAAGGCGTCGACCCGTTCGCCAGCCACGGCAAGCTGTTCGAGCAGGGCAAGGCCGACATGTATAATGCCTGCGAGTGGGGCAACTACTGCCGCGTGCAAGCCACGGGCGCCGCCAGCCGCCAACTCGGCCGTCGCGCCATCGTCACTTACTCCGCCCTGGTCGTGGCGCCGGATTCGCCGGTCTACACTGCGCAACAGCTCGCCGGGCGCACCATTGGCGTGCCATTCTATTTTGGCACGCACTACATCGCGCTGCACATGCTGGAAGGCTTTCTGCGGCGCGAGGAGATCAAGCTATGCCGCGCGCCGAACGGCTCGCGCTATCGGCTCGCCGCGCTGATGAAGGGCGAACTCGACGCCACGACCTTGACCGAGCCACACATCACGCTGGCCGAGAAGAAGGGCTGCCGGACCATCTGCTCCGCGTTCTTTCACGGCACCGAGGTCGCCTCCGACCGGGTCGACGCGGAAACCTACGCAGCCTTCAATCGCGCGGTGCGCGAGGCGGTGCGCCGGATCAACGCCAATAAGCGCGCTTATCTGCATTATTTCATCGATTATCACGGTAAGACCGATCCGGAAGTTGCCGCGCTCAAGGTGGAAGACTTGCGCGAGAGCCGGCTCGTGGTCTGCGACCCCGCTCCGATCCCGCTCGACGAGATGCAGCGCACCTACGAGTGGCTCAAGAGCTGGGGCATGCTTGAGGAGACCGCGTCTCCGCTCGATCTCGTCAATATGGATGTGCAGCGCTACGCCCATCAGGCGGCTGAGTAGGGCTGCACGAGCTTGGAGCGGCGTGACGCGGCCCTGTCTGGTGCCGTCGGCAGAGGTGCCGACGGCGGACTTTCGTCGAGCGAAGCGGAAACAAACAGTTCCATCTGCCGCAGGGCCGCCAGGACCAACTCAGATGTACTCCATCATCTGTGAACGCTCTTCGTCCGTAACCCTATAGAAATCGCGCTGCCATTCCTTGTTCTTCTGTCGAAGATAGATATCCCGAAACTCTTCGCCGAGGGTAGCGCCCACCAAAAGGTCGGCCCGAAACCCATCGAGTGCCTCGATCAATGTCCGCGGCAATCGCTCGGGCAACGGTTGCGAGGCTTTGGCACGTCCTTCAACCAGGTCATAAAGGTTTTCGTTCCACGGTGCACCGGGATCGGCTTTCGTTTGTACGCCGTCCATTCCCGCGGCCAGCGAGAACGCCGCGGTCAGGTAGAAATTGGTGCTGATGTCCGGCGAGCGATTCTCAACGCAATAGCGGTTCATCGGCAAGCGCAACATGGCCGAGCGGTTGTTGCGCCCATAGCAACGCAGCACCGGCGCCCATGACATGTCCGCCATGTCGCCCTGCGCGATCAGTCCTTTGTAGGAATTGAAGGTCGGACAAGCCAGCGCGGTGAGTGCCGGTGCGTGCGCGAGCAAACCCGCGGTGAAGTAAAACGCGAGGTCGGGAAAACCAATATTATATCGCCGCGCAAAATCGCCGGTCCCGCCATGCGCCGGATCGAACACGTTGATCCGGCGGCTCCTGTCGGCCAGTGACATGTTGAAATGGGCGCCGGAGCGAAAGTCATTGCTGAATGGCTTCGGCATGAAAGTGGCGACCGCACCTAGCGAGCGAGCAACGTGCTTGGCCATGAACCGCAGAAAGATCAGCCGGTCGCACATGGTCAACGCATCCGCATAGGCAAAATCGAACTCGTACTGGCCGCGGCCGCCTTCCTGGTCGAAGGAATACACGCCCCAGCCCAGCTCGCTCATATGCTCGACCATGGGGTGGAGGAAACCGATCGACTGCAGCGTCTGGTCGACATCGTAGGCCGGACACATGCCTTGATAATGGCTGTCGACGATCGCGTGGTAGGCGCCGTTGGCTTTCCGCAGCACGTAAAACTCAGTCTCGACCCCGATGTTGAAGATGTATGTCTTGGCTTTTTCCAGCGCGCGCTTCAGCACGACCCGGGCGCAGTTTGGGTAGGGCTCGCCACGGTAATAAAGATCGCTGGCAAACCAGGCGAAGCGCTTGTCCCATGGGAGGATCACAATGCTGCCCAAGTCCGGGACGGCAGCGCATTCGTCCTCCTGCGGGCCGACCAGCCCCATGCCCTCCATGGCGCCGACCGTGAACAGCTCCGAGCCGCGCGCCATCTTTTCGAAGCTTGCAATGGGGCAGGTCTTCGCCTTCGGCACGCCGTGCACGTCGACATAGGTGGCGAAGCAATACTGCACGCCCTTGGCCATGAGTTCGCGCTTCGTCTCGGTGATCAGCTTATCGTCGTGCACCAACACCTCCTTCTCGCGTCAAAAGCAATTCGCAGGCGCCACACGCAAGTCGCGTTCCGGCCTGATGCTCTCGATTCGATGCATGCCGGAATTTCGGCACACGTTTGCCGAACCGGCTGCCTCATTCGGCCGCGGTTCGCTGGGCAGCCGGCTGCGGCCCCACGACCTTGTCCAGGATCCAATTGTCGATGACGTGCACCAGTGACTCCATGGTGGAGAAGCGGCCTGGGCGGCTCAGGGGATTGGCTAACCCCTGCAGCTGGGTCTCCGCGATTCCATTGTCCTCGCTGATCACTACGTCGAAGCGCTTGTGATAATTGGGCACGATCTGCTCGAAGTCGGGCCGTCCGACGGTGGCGCGGGGGAAACAGAATCCCGCCGAATAACGCACCAAACCGGGCCCATCGGGCGCCATTTGCTTGAACCAGATGCAGTCGAGATCGGCGCCGATCACGGTGCAGGGATAGATCAGGATGTACTGCGCGCCCTCTGCCGCGGGTCCTCGCAGGGTTGGAATGCGATCGAAAGTGGCGTCGTTGCCGAGCGTGGCGCGCGAGGCCGTGGTGCGCGTCTGCAGGATCACGTAGTTGCCGGGTGCTCCGTCGATCGGGTTCCATTCCGCTTTGATCCCGCCGATCGACTTTTGGTGCACCGTCGGGAGATGGAAGTTCTCGATCGAGTTCTCGATATAGCTCTTCCAATTGGTCCGTACGGTAAAGTCTCGGCGTTTGACCGTGACCATGTCCTCGAACCTGTACGACTCGGTGAAGTTGTCCAGGTCGCCGAGATATTCGCGCAGGCTCACGCACTGGGGATCAAAGTTGACGAACAGGAAACCGCCCCAGATCTCGAGTCTGACCTCGATCAGTCCGTAATCGGCGGCGGCGAAATCGCGAGTATTCTGCATTCCGTTTGCCCCGCGCAGTTTGCCGGTCGTGGAATACAGCCAGCTGTGATAGGGGCAGCGAATCGACTTGCAGTTGCCTTCGCCCTCCAGCAGCTTGGCACCGCGATGCCGGCAGGAATTGACGAACGCGCGGATCTTTCCATCCTCGCCATGCATGATGATCAGTGACGAGCCGGCCAGCGTGTGAGTGAAAAAGTCCCCCGGCCCCTTCACGTAGTCAGCTCGTCCAATCAGGTTCCAGCAACGCAAGAAGATGTTGGAAACCTCGCGCTCGTAGAATGCGGGGGACGTGTAGCACTCTGGCGGCAGCGTCGAGGCTTCGAGCAGGGGACGGCGCACCGCGGCGTAGCGCGTGGGATCGAATAGATCCGCCATCATTCGCTCCTGTGAACCATCTGTGCAAAGGCGCCCCTCGGTCCGCTTTGTCTCTCTACTAGCGACCCCGAAGCGATTGCGCGATTTTTAATCGGTCGATTAAATTTTGTACGACGTTTCTTTTCGCCTGACAAGGCGAGGTCCGTAAGGTAGAAGTGAGGGATGGATCGGCGCCACACCGCGAAAAAGATGACAAGGCGGCACGCGCGCTCTTCGACTTCGGGCCCGGTTCGCCTTCGATCAGTACGGCCGCGCGACAACGGCAGATCGAGCGCAATCCTCGAAGCAGCGCAGCGCCTGTTTTCGGAGCAGGGCTACACGGCGGTCTCCATCAAAAAAATTGCGAAGGCGGCACGCGTGAATTCGGGCCTGCTCTATTACTACTTCGCCAACAAAGAGCATCTGTTGGTGGAGGCGCTGAAATACTCGGCCCGAATTGCCACCTTGGACGACCAGCGCTCGAAGCAGCGCGATCCTATCGCAGATATCAATTTTTGGTTCGATGCAAATCTGAAGATGGCGATGCCGCTCGGGCAAATGCTGAGACTCATGCTCGAGTATCGAACGACTCGCAAACGATCCCTGCCGGTGGAGCGTCTTATCCGCGATTTCTATGCCGCGGAGATGGGGGTGTTGCGAGACGCGATCGAGCGAGGAGTCGGAACGGGACTCTTCGGGCGAATTGATACGACCAAGACATCCTTATTCGTCTCGACGCATCTGGACGGGTTGATGGTGGCTGCGTCGATTCGGCCGGGCTACGACCTGCGGGCGGGGTTTTTGCAAATGCGCAAGATTCTGTTCGCGTGGCTTGGCCGTGACCAGCTTTCTCGACTGAAGCCCGGTGCTCGATCCAAGCTGCGCGTGGTGGCGTGACAGGAGGGCGCTGTGGCCCAGCATTGGGACCTGATGACCAGCGGCGAGATTGGAGCACTCGTTGCCAGCGGATTGGACCTCGCCTTGCTGCCAGTCGGGGCTACCGAGCAGCACGGTCCTCATCTTGCGACCGGCTGCGACACTATTTCACCCGAGGAGATCGCCTCGCGTGTATCGGACGAAACAGGTGTCGTTGTTCTGCCGGCGATCGCCTATGGAATTTCGCTCGGACATACGACCCGCTGGCCCGGCACCCTGTCGCTGCATCCGCAGACCTTGATTCAGGTCGTGCTGGAGATCGGTCGCTGGGTGATCGGATCCGGGTTCAGCAAGCTGATCATGCTCAACGGCAACGGTCCCAACAGTCCGGCACTGGAATGCGCGCGTATCCAGTTGCGCTACGAGTTTCCGCGCTGCCGCTTCCGAGTGCTGTCCCTTTTCGATTGCTCGGCGCGCGTGCAGCAACACTACTTTTCCGATGCGGCCGATATCCATGCCAACCGCGGCGAGACTTCCCTGCTGATGCATGTGCGACCGGCCGCGGTCCGGCCGCAGCAACGCATCGATGAGGATGATGTGACAGTTGGCCGGGTCTTCTCTTACGACATGCCGGCAACCACTGTGAGCGGCGTGGTCGGCCGGCCGAGCCTCGCATCCCCCGCCGATGGCGCCAAGCTCACGCAAATGCTGGTTGAGGACCTGAGCGCGATCGTGCGGACCGCTTTGGCAGAGGAATGGCCTCAGTCCGTCGCGCCGCAATGAGACGTGACAATGGAGTTCACCCGCCTGGGAGACCGCGGAGCTGAGGTTTCACGTCTCGCGATCGGCACGATGACCTTCGGTACCCAGATGGACGAGGAATCAGCCCACCGCCTGCTCGACGAAGCCTATGCGGCGGGCGTGAATTTCGTCGATACGGCCGAACTCTACCCGGCGCCGGCCCAAGCGGAAACCTACGGCTTGGCGGAGCTCATCTTGGGCCGCTGGTTGAAGCGGGTGCCGCGAAACGAGATCATCATCTCCAGCAAGGTTGCAGGCGGGCAGCGGCCGGAAGGGCCGCATTTGCCGTGGGTGCGGGGCGGCGCGACCGCCGTCGATGTCGCGCAGGTTTGCCGTGCGTGCGACGGCTCATTGCAGCGACTGGGAACAGACTACATCGATATCTATCAGCCGCATTGGCCCGATCGGCAGGTGCCCATCGAGGTGCAGCTCGAAGCTCTGACGCGTCTGGTCGAGCAAGGGAAGGTGCGCCGAATTGGGTTGAGCAACGAGACGGCCTGGGGCTTGACCGTTTTTTGTGCAGCCGCGCGGGAGCAGTCGCGCCCCGTCTGCGTGCAGAACGCCTACAACCTTCTGCAGCGCAGGGTCGAGTATGGCTTGGTCGAAGCGTGCGAGCGTGAACAGGTAAGCCTGATCGCGTTCTCGCCATTGGCGATGGGCGTGCTGACCGGCAAGTATTCCGGCGGAAGCCGGCCGGATCGGGCCCGCCTATCCAGTCCCAATCGCTACAGCGAAATGTATCTGCAAGAGCGCTTGCTTGCCGTCGCGGACGCCTATGTCGCGGTCGCTCGGGCGCATGGGATCGACCCGGCCGTCATGGCTTATGCCTGGCTGCACCAGCAGCCGGTGGTGGCGACCATCTTGTCCAGTTTCTCGCGCCTCGAGCAGCTGCAGCCATTTTTGCGCAGTTTAGAGACGCGGCTCGACCCCGCCATCATGTCGCAGCTCGATGCCGTGCGGCAGACGCACGACGCGCGCTGGAATATGTTCGGATGAAACGGTGACCAAACGGAGTGTGTGCGATGGACACGAGCTACTCCACGAGAATATCGCGACGGCAAGCAATGGCTGGAGCCGCCGCGGCGTTGGCGGGTTTCAAATTTCCCGCACCTGCGATCGCGCAAGGTGTGAGCAATATCAAGATGACGCTGCCGTGGTTGCCACAGGGCTCGCAGTTCTTCGCTTTCGTTGCAAGGAACCGCGGCTATTGGAAAACACGCGGGCTCAATGTCGACATCGCCCGCGGTTTTGGCTCGGCGGCCGCCATCCAGACGATCACGCAAGGCCAGATGCAGACCGGCATCATCGCTGCGCCGTCCGTTCTGGTCGCCGCTGCGCAAAATCTAGACACCCGCGTGGTCGGGATCGCCGGCTACGACTCCACGATGGGCTTCCTCGTGCTCGACGACTCTCCGGTAAAATCGCTCAAGGATCTGGAGGGGCGCAAGCTCGGCTCGACGCTGCAATCGGCGGAAGTGCCCTTCATCGATCATTTCCTGACGCTGTCAGGGGTCGATCCGAGCAAAGTCAGCCGAGTCGCATTGCAGGCGACCACACTCGAAACCACGCTCATGAACAAGCAAGTCGACGCCATTTCGGTGTTTGCGACCTCCAACATGCCGAGTCTGCTGGTGCAGGGCGTGAAGTTCCGCTTCTACAACTTCGCGGATGTGGGCATCCGATTGTACTCCAACTGCCTCACGACGAGCCCAAGCTACCTCAAAGAGAACAAGGCGATAGTCGAGGCGTGGGCCGACGGCATGAACGAGGGATTGAAGTACAGCATCACCAACTTCGAGGACGCCGTCGACATTTTTGTCAGTGAAGTTCCCGAGGTGAAAATGTCGTCGACCGGCAAGGCGCATACTCGTTACGGCGCCGGGCTCTTCCTCGCCGCTTATCTCACGCCCGAGCTGCGCGACCACGGGATTGGTTGGGGCGATCCGAACTCACTCAGCAAGCAGGCGGACCTGGTGATGAAGTACGCCGTCGCGCCTGGTGCGAAACGGCCGGATACCGATCTCATTTTCACCAATGCCATGGCCGGCAAGATCAAACTCACCGACGCCGAATGGGAGCAGGCGCGCAAGTCCGCGAGCGAATTTGCGCCACTGCTCGGAATCAAGCTCTGAAGGGAGTCCGCGGCCAACGCATGTCCGCCTGTAGCGCGCAATCGGGCCAGGCATTTGTACGACTGAACAAGGTCGGCAAGAGCTTCCGCATCGAGGGCGGCACGATCGAGGTTTTGTGCAACATCAACATTGAGGTCGCCAATCGGCAGTTCATTTCGATCCTCGGTCCTTCCGGCTGTGGAAAGAGCACGCTGTTGATGATGCTGGCCGGGCTCGAGCCGGTCAGCGCCGGCTCGATCGAAATCGGCGGGCAAGCCATGCGGACCCCGCGTCGCGACGTCGGAGTGATTTTTCAGGATCCGACGCTCTTGCCGTGGAAATCGGCGCTCGAAAACGTGCTGTTTCCGATCGAAATCTTCGGCCTGCCCTTCGCCAAATACCAGGCTCGCGCCGAGGCGCTGCTCGAGCTGGTCGGGATCTCGGACGCGCGGCACCGACGGCCGCGCCAGCTCTCGGGCGGAATGCGCCAACGGGTGGCGATTTGCCGGGCGCTCATTCACGAACCGAAGCTGTTGCTGATGGATGAGCCGTTCTCTGCCCTCGACGCGATCACGCGGGACGAGCTCAACGTGACGCTGCTCGATATCTGGGAGCGCCACCACCAGACCGCGTTCTTTGTGACCCATTCGATTCGCGAGGCGGTATTCTTGTCGGACCGTGTGGTCGTGCTCGGCGGCCGACCCGGGCAAGTGGTGCTGGATGTT
Source organism: Xanthobacteraceae bacterium (assembly GCA_035693615.1). Classification (GTDB taxonomy): domain Bacteria; phylum Pseudomonadota; class Alphaproteobacteria; order Rhizobiales; family Xanthobacteraceae; genus VAZQ01. The sequence goes on along the minus strand of DASSGH010000070.1, from coordinate 20,631 downwards.
GCGATCCCGTTCGACCGGCCACGCGACCTGAATATCGGTGAGAGCGTCGACTTCAATCGGATCTGCGGCGAGTTGCGGCGAGCGATCGCCGAGAGTCACGCGCGCCGCGTCGCGGGCTGACGCAAGGGCGCGGAGGCGGTAATGACCCAGGACCTGTTGATTGCCGACCCGAAAGCCGTGCGTGAGCGTCGCGCGCAGGCCGTCGGCAAGCTCACGCGCCAGACCGTCCTGCCGGTATTGACCGCCGTGGCGTTGCTGGCGGTCTGGGAGGTTTCGGTCGAACTCTCGGGGCTCCGCCCGGCCGTTCTTCCCGCACCCAGCGCCGTTCTGGAAACGATGTGGGCCAATCGGGAGCTGCTTGTCGTCAACGCCATCCCCACCGCGGTTGAAACCATCGGCGGGTTCGCACTGTCCGTCGTGTTCGGTGGGCTGCTGGGCATCTTGCTGAGTTATTCGACCTTGGCCCGCGATTCCCTTTATCCCAACGTCATCCTGTTCCAGCTCATTCCGAAAGTAGCGGTGGCGCCTCTGTTCATGCTGTGGCTCGGCATCGGCTGGGAGTCCAGGTTGGCGATATCCCTGTTCATCGCATTCTTTCCCATCGTCATTTCGACGGTGAGCGGACTGAACGCCGCCGACGCTGCCATTCTCCGCCTGTGCGACAGCTTGACGGCAACGCGCACCCAGGTGTTCTTCAAGATTCGCCTGCCCTATTCGCTTCCTTTCCTTTTCAACGGCATGAAGATCAGCATGACGCTCGCCATCATCGGCGTGATCGTGGGCGAGTTCATCACCTCACAACGCGGACTGGGCTACATCATCTTGTTTGCCGGATCGCGACTCGAGACGGCGATCGTGATGGCGGCGTTGCTGGTGCTTTGTTTCGTCGGTCTGGTGCTTTACGGAGTAGTGGCGCTCACGGAGCAGATCATCATGAAGCGATTCGGCGAATGACCATTTCCGCGGCGGATCGCGATGGGGGGAGAAAGAACGATGACGTTAGCCAAGTACGAGTATGCGGCGTTGTGCAATTTCGCCACCGCGCTGGGCGAGCGCGCGGGTCTGCCCGCAGACCGCGCCAAGGTTCAGGCAGAAATTCTGCTCGAAGCGGATCTGATGGGCCATACCACGCACGGTCTCGCGATGCTGCCCGGCTTTCTCAAGAACATCGAGAGCGGGGCGATCCGTGCCAAGGGCGAGCCCGAGATCATCTTGGACCGCGGCTCGACCATGCTCTGGGATGCGGGAACGCTTCCCGGCACCTGGATTGTCAGTCGCGCGATCAGTGAAGCTGCGGGACGGACAGCGCAGCACGGCGTCGTCACGATCGTGATCAGGAATGCCGCGCATATCGCGGCGCTGGGCGCCTATCTGCGCCGGGCAACGGCGCAAGGTTTCGTGATCTTGATCGCCAATTCGGATCCCAGCATGCGCACAGTTGCGCCCGCGGGCGCGCGCGAGGCTCAGCTTGCGCCCAATCCCCTGGCCTTCGGCTACCCGACCGAGGACGAGCCGATACTGATCGATATCAGCACGTCATCCGTCGCCAATGGCTGGGTGCGTCGATGGAGTGCTGAGGGTCGTCGCCTGCCGGGAAAGTGGCTGCTCGATGCCGCCGGAAATCCGACCGACCAACCGGACGCGTTGTTTGGTACGCCAGCCGGCGCAATGCTCCCGCTCGGCGGCACCGAGTTGGGGCATAAGGGTTTTGCCCTCGGCTTGATGGTGGAAGTGCTGACCGCCGGTCTCTGCGGCAGCGGTCGGGCTGACAAGCCGACCGGCGGCGGCTCACCGGTTTTCATTCAGGTGATCGACCCGGAGGCATTCGCGGGCGCTGCTGCACTCAAGCGGGAAGCGAGCTGGCTGGCGCAAGCCTGCCGCTCCAGCAAGCCGCGGCCGGGAGTTGCGGCCGTGCGCATGCCCGGCGACACGGCGAATGCGCGCAGGCAGGCACAACTCGCCGGCGGGGTCGAATTGCACCCCTCCATCATACCGGGTCTCGAAGCCTGGGTTGATAAGTTCGGCATCGCCGTGCCGCGCGCGCTCGCAACTGCGCGCGCGTGATCGTTGTTCTATTTGCCGTGAGCCCGATTTGCCGGGTCCAACGCCAATTGAGCGGCTTGCGAGAAAGCTGAACAACGAGGCGGTTGGCGGAGAGGGAGGGATTCGAACCCCCGATACGGTTACCCGTATGCCGCATTTCGAGTGCGGTGCTTTCAACCACTCAGCCACCTCTCCGTGGCGGCAATGACATATGTCAGCTTCCCCGGTTCTGCCAAGAGTGTGCATTCACGGGTGGGCATTTCGTCCCGAACTAGTTCTTCACCCGATCCATCATGAAGCAGGTGGAACGATGGCGTGCCGCGGTCCCGTGCTTCATCTCGTCCTTTCGGCTTGCGCCATCGGATTGTCGCCCAAACTGTTTAGGCTCAGACAACCTGGGCCGCGCGTCGACGGAAGCCTGGTCTAGCGCTGCAGCGCCCCCCGCTGCCCGCGCTGCCGGCATGGGTGCTGCTTAACCAGTGCGGCTGTATAGGGATGACCCCCGGAGGCGCCGGTATTATCTTTGGAGCTCCCACCGCGCTCTGCCGGCGCAGGAGGACGATCTTGGTTGCAATGGATGTGGTTCGACGCGAGTTGCGCGGCAGCCTCATTGCGCTGGCGATGGTGGCCGTCACCACGGTCGTGGTCTACGGGCTGACGCAGTCGCTCGAGGTCCGCCGCGGCTCGGTCATCTACCTCCTCCCGGTGCTGCTCGCGGGCTGGCATCTCGGTCTCATTCCGGCGCTGGTCGCGGCGGTCGCCGGCGTGCTCTGGTCGGGATATTTTTTCTTTTCGCCGTATTACAGCTTCTATCTCTCGCGGCCGAACGAGATTCTCAATCTCCTGTTGTTCATGGTGGTGGCGGGGGTGACGAGCCACCTTGCAAATTCGATGAAGACGCAGACCGAGATCGCCAAAAAACGCGAGAAGGAAATGGGAGATCTCTACGCCTTCTCGCGCCGGGTGGCGGGGGCGTCATCGGCCGCGGACATTTACCTCGCGATCGAGGAGCATCTGGCGAGTCTCGTCCAGCGTAAAGTGGTGCTCTTCGGGGCCGGCTCCGATCGCGATGCCAAGCCCGAGCAGGCTGCGTTGTCACAGCGCGTCCATGCCGCCATTGCGGAGGTACAAGCGGGCCGCACTCCCGCCACCACGGTCGACGACGGCGCCGGCGATATCTGGCTGGTCCGCCGCGTGTCGCAAAAGAACGCCGACTTCGGCGTCATTGCCATCGATCTCGGCAGCGTTCCGCCGGGTGCCATCGATGAAGTCCGTAAGCGTGTTGACGACGTGTTGTCGGACGCTGCTGCGACGCTCGAACGCCTCGACGTCGCTCGTGCGCTCAACGATGCGAAAATGCGTTCCGAGACCGAGTTGCTGCGCGAGGCACTGATCGGTTCGGTTTCGCACGAATTGCGCACACCGCTGGCTTCGATTCTTGGCGCCGCCACGGTGCTGAGCAAATCCGCGCTGATCAGCAAGGACGAGCGGCTGACATCGCTAGCGGGCGTGGTCCGCGACGAGGCGGAACGCCTCAATAACGACATCCAAAACCTGCTCGATGCGACCCGCATCAGCCGCGAACAGATCAGGCCGCGGCAGGAATGGATCGAGCCGCAGGACATCGTCAACGCCGCTCTCGAGCGCCGGCGGCGGCGGCTTTCCGGCCACCAAGTCTCCCTCGACATGGATTCCAATTTGCCCTTCATCTACGTCGATGCCGTGCTGGTCGAGCAGGCGTTCGGACAAATTGTCGACAACGCCGCGAAGTATTCACCGCCCGGTTCGCCGATCACGGTGGCCGCCAAGCGCAACGGCCATGACGTCGTGCTGTCGGTTCATGATGAGGGCGCGGGGCTCACCGCGCAGGAGAACGCGCGAGTCGGCGAGCGGTTTTTCCGCGGCCCCCGTCACGCGATGACGACATCGGGCTCTGGTCTCGGCTTGTGGATCGCAAAAGCCTTCGTCAGCGCCAACGGTGGCAAGATCGAAGCCGCGAGCGCGGGCGCCGATCGCGGCACCACGGTCTCCATCCACCTGCCCTTTGCAACACCCGCGAGCCAACCCGAGGTCGGCCCCGATGACTGAAAGCAATCCCGTTGTCCTCGTCGTCGACGACGAAGTGCAGATCCGCCGCTTCCTGCGCGCAGGGCTCGAGCTCGACGGCTTCTCGGTGCAGGACGCCGAGACCGGCGCCGATGCGCTGCGTTGGGCGACCCTCAAGCCGCCTGATCTGGTCATTCTCGACCTCGGATTGCCCGACATGGACGGCTCCGAGGTGCTCGAGCGGCTGCGGGCATGGTCGAGCGTTCCGCTCATCGTGCTCTCGGTGCGATCGAACGAAGCGGAGAAGGTGCGCCTGTTGGAGAGCGGGGCCGACGATTACGTGGTCAAGCCGTTCGGGATGGCGGAACTCTTGGCGCGCGCGCATGCGGCGATGCGGCGCCACGTGCGCGTCTCCTCCGGCGAGCCGGTGGTCAAGGTCGGACCGCTCACGATCGACCTTGCCGCGCGCATCGTGACCATCAACGGCGTGCGCGTCATGCTCACGCCTAAGGAATATCGGCTGCTGCAGCTCTTGGCGCAGCACGCGGGAAACGTCGTAACCCACCAATTCTTGCTCAAGGAGGTCTGGGGATCTCCGCACCTGCACGACACGCATTATCTGCGCATCTTCGTGCGCAAGCTGCGGCAGAAGATCGAGATCGATCCGACTCAGCCGCGCATCCTGTTGACTGAGCTCGGCGTCGGATATCGGCTGGTGGCGCCCGAGGGGGCGGTCGCCGCGGCGAATTAAGGCATGGGCCGAAGCGGAGCTGCATGGGTGGGCCAATCACGCCCTTGATAAACCCCGCGAGCGCGAACACGAATCCGACGAAGACGAGAACTGGGTCGAGCACGAGCCAGACTGTTGTCGATGATAGCCCCGACCACAATGCGCAGGTTTCGAAGTGAGATTTCGGATTCAGCGAATCCAGGCTGTCCAAGCCGAGCTACGAGTCGGCCACGGCGGGAGTTCTTTGTTTCATAGGCTGCATTGTCGTGGTGGCGTCGGCGTCCTTGACTTCGGCCGGTCGCCTCCATAGGTTCCGCGCGCTCTCGCCAAAGAGCCAAAATGACGTCCGCCGACCGGTCTAGGAGGCCGGAGGCTACCGCCCGACAGCGCGATGCGCCCTCGGGCGCTCTTGGTGTTGAGCACTGACTCGGGAACGTGGAACGAGATGTTCGATTCGCTCTCCGAAAGGCTCGGCGGCATCCTCGATCGCCTCACCCGGCGCGGCGCGCTGACCGAGGCCGACGTGGATGTCGCTCTGCGCGAAGTGCGGCGGGCGCTGCTCGAAGCCGATGTGGCGCTCGATGTGGCGCGCGCCTTCACCGACCAGGTCAAGAGCCATGCCGTCGGGGTCGAGGTCATCAAATCGGTGACGCCCGGCCAAATGGTGGTGAAGATCGTCCACGACCAGTTGATCGACACCCTCGGCGCGCGCGGCGAGCCGGTCGATCTCAATGCTTCCCCGCCGGTGCCGATCATGATGGTCGGCTTGCAAGGCTCGGGCAAAACCACGACCACCGCCAAGCTCGCTAAGCGGCTCTCCGAGCAGGCGCGGCGCAAAGTGCTCATGGCATCGCTCGATGTGCGCCGTCCCGCGGCAATGGAGCAGCTCGCCGTGCTCGGGGGGCAGGTCAATGTCGAGACGTTGCCGGTCGTCGCCGGGCAGCCGCCGGCGCAGATTGCCCAGCGCGCACTGCAGGCCGGACGGCTCGGCGGCTATGACGTCGTCATCCTGGATACCGCCGGCCGCACCACGCTCGATGAAGCGATGATGGCGGAAGCCGCCGACGTGAAGCGCGCCGCCAATCCGCATGAGGTGCTGCTCGTCGCCGATGCACTCACCGGCCAGGATGCGGTCAACCTCGCGCGCGCCTTCAACGATCGGGTCGGCCTGACCGGGATCGTGCTTACACGCGTCGACGGCGACGGCCGCGGCGGCGCCGCCCTGTCCATGCGCGCGGTCACGGGCAAGCCGATCAAGCTCATCGGCACCGGCGAGAGACTGGATGCGCTCGAGGAGTTCCATCCCGCGCGCATTGCCGACCGCATCCTCGGCATGGGCGACATCGTCACCCTGGTCGAAAAAGCGGCGGCGACCATCGATGCCGAGAAGGCGGCGCGCGTCGCCGAAAAGATGCGCAAGGGCGCCTTCGATCTCATGGACCTGCGCGAGCAGCTCCTGCAGATGCAGCAGATGGGCGGCATGACCGGGCTCATGGGCATGCTGCCCGGTATCGCCAAAATGAAAAATCAACTCGCAGCGGCGAACCTCGACGAACGTGTTCTCAAGCGGCAGGTGGCAATCATCGACTCGATGACGCCGCAGGAGCGCAAGCACCCCGATCTGCTTAAAGCGAGCCGCAAGAAGCGCATCGCCGCAGGCTCGGGCACGCGGGTCGAGGACGTCAACCGCATGCTGAAAATGCACCGCGGGATGGCGGACGTGATGAAGGCGATGGGATCGGGCAAGCGCGGGCCGATGGCAGGTCTCGCCAATATGCTGGGCCTCGGTGGCGGAATGCCGAGCGCGCAAGAGCTGCAACAGCTGGCGCAAAAAATGCCGGGCGGATTGCCGGGACTGCCGCCTGGCGCGCCGGACGCGCCAGGACTGCCCCCCACGATGCCCGGGCTGCCGCCGCAATTCCCTGGCGGGCCGCTGCTGCCCGGGCTCGGCGGCAAGCCGCCGGGGCTCGGCGGATTTCCGGGATTTGGCAAAAAGAAGAAGTGAGCGTTCACATAATTCCACCCATTTGCGAGTCATTTGACCAGAAAGGAACCAGATGTCGCTGAAGATCCGTCTCGCCCGTGCCGGCACGAAGAAGCGCCCGTTTTATCACATCGTGATCGCCGACAGCCGCTCGCCGCGCGATGGCCGCTTCATCGAGCGGCTCGGCTATTTCAATCCGCTGTTGCCGAAGGACAAGGCCGAGCGCCTCAAGCTCGATCTTGACAAGACCAAGGCCTGGCTCGCCAAAGGCGCGCTGCCGACCGACCGAGTGTTGCGCTTCCTCGATCAGGCTGGCGTCATGAAGCGCGAGACGCGCAACAACCCCACTCGCGCGATCCCACGCAAGCAACGCAAAACGCAGGCCGAGGAGGCAGCGAAGGCCGCGGCTGCGGCCAAAGCCGCAGCCCCCGCCGGCGGCGCGCCGGCAAGCTGACGCGCGTAAGCCGGGTCACCCGCGGTGGCGGAGCGCATCTGCGTTGCCCAGATCGGCGGAGCGTACGGCCTTCGCGGCGAGGTGAGGCTCAAATCGTTCACCGCCGATCCGATGGCAGTGCGCGATTACGGGCCGCTGACGACCGAAGACGGTTCGGCAACTCTGGAGCTCGAGGCGGTGCGCCCGGCCAAAGGCCATCTCATCGCGCGCTTTCGCGGGGTCGGCGACCGAAGCACGGCGGAGCGGCTCGTCAATGTCCGCCTGTTCGTGCCGCGCGAGCGCTTGCCGGCGCCTGCGCCCGATGAGTTCTACCACGCCGACCTGATTGGCCTTTCCGCAGTCACCGCCGATGGCACCGAGATCGGTATCGTGGTGGCGATTCACGATTTCGGCGCTGGCGATATTCTCGAGTTGCAGCCGCGCGCCGGCGGCACGACGATCATGGTGCCGTTCACCGCTGAGTTCGTGCCCAGGGTCGAGATCGCGAGCGGGCGCATCGTGGTGCTGCCGCCTGAAGACGCTGCTAAACACCGCGGTGGCGCTACCGAATAGTGCCCACCATCCGCTACATTGGACCGCATGTGGCGCGCGACCGTTCTCACCATCTTTCCTGAGATGTTTCCGGGGCCGCTCGGCTCGAGCCTAGCGGGCAAGGCGCTTGCGACCGGCCTGTGGACGCTTGAGGCCATCGATATCCGCGCGCACGCAAACGATAAGCACCGTTCGGTCGACGACACGCCTGCCGGCGGGGGACCCGGCATGGTGATGCGTGCCGACGTGCTGGCCCGCGCCGTCGACGCGGTGGTGGGCGCCGGCGATGCGCGCCCGCGCCTGGCGATGAGCCCGCGCGGGCTTCCCCTCACGCAAAGCCGGATCGCAACGCTGGCGAAGGGTGCCGGTGCGGTCATTCTCTGCGGCCGCTTCGAAGGCGTGGATGAGCGGCTCATCGAAGGGCGCGGCTTCGAGGAGGTTTCCGTTGGCGATTACGTGCTTTCGGGCGGCGAGATCGCGGCTTTCGTGCTGCTCGACGCTTGCGTCCGGCTGCTGCCCGGCGTCATGGGCAAAGAGGCCTCCGGCGCGGAGGAGAGCTTCAGCCAAGGGCTCCTCGAATATCCGCAATATACCAGGCCGCAGTTATGGGAAGGCCGTCCGATCCCCGCCGTGCTCACGTCTGGCGATCATGCCAAGGTCGACGCCTGGCGGCGCGCGGAAGCCGAGCGGCTCACACGCGCCCGCCGGCCGGACCTGTGGGCGGCCCATTTGGCCGCCGCTGGCAAGTCTGAAAAGGCCCGCACCCGGCGAGGCAACAAGCCCCGCCGGGACGGGTGACAAAGCTGCGGCGGTGTCGTAGAAGCGTCGCCGATCCGCACAACCGAAGAATGCGCACTTTATGAGATTGGCGCTGCCCAAGGAGAATTCCCATGAATTTAATTCAAGAGCTCGAGAAAGAGCAGGTCGCCAAGCTCTCCGCCGGCAAGGAGATCCCGGAGTTCGCGCCGGGCGACACCCTTCTCGTCAACGTCAAGGTGGTCGAGGGCGAGCGCACGCGTATCCAGGCCTATGAGGGCATTTGCATCGCGCGCTCGGGCGCCGGCCTCAACGAGAGTTTCACGGTGCGCAAGATTTCCTACGGCGAAGGCGTGGAGCGCGTGTTTCCGCTCTATTCGCCGATGGTCGACTCCATCAAGCTTGTGCGCCGCGGGAAAGTACGCCGCGCCAAGCTCTATTACCTGCGCGGTCGGCGCGGCAAAGCCGCGCGCATCGGCGAGAAGCAGGATCACCGTGGCGCCGAGGACAGCGTCGAGGAGCCGCGCAAAGCCGCCGAGTGACGCGCTCGCTCCCGGTTGCGCTTCTGACCTTTGGCGCTGCACCGCATCCGGTACGCACGCGCGTCGGCGCGTGCGGCATCATTACCTGCGAGACGGCACCGCCGGCGCCTCGAGTTCCACCGTCGCGAAATCTGCAGGCAGAATAACCTCGAGCACTTCGCAGTCGTCCGAGTAGTCGAGCACCACGTGCTCGATACGCGGTGGCTGGATCCACGCGCTTCCCGCCCGCATCACGATCGCTCCCTGGCCGTCGAGCTCGGTCTTGATCCAGCCTTTGAGCACGTAGATCATCTGGAACTCGACGTCATGATAATGGCGCTTCGACACCTCTTCCGGCCGGCAGGGCGGAACGAAGCGAATGACGTGCGCGCGCACCAGGCCGTTGGTCGCTTGCGCGATGCCGAGATCGCGATATTTCGCGTAAGCGCGCAACCCGCCCTCGAAGTCCTCCTCCCGGTGATGGCTGACGACGAAGCGTTGTAACGGCCGGGAGGCCCTCCTCCGCGTCCGCGTGCCGCCCCGCTTGCGGGCCGCCGGCCGTTTTGCCGCGGTCGGCGGCGCCGCTCGTCGCGCTGAAGCCTTTGCTTTGGTTCTGGCCATGAAGTCCTCCCCGGGGTCGCGGCATGCTAGCCGCTTTGCGGACGGGAGCACAATGAAGCGGAACATGCCGGCCCTTTTCCTCGCGGCGGCAAGACGCTAAAGGACACCTATATATCCTCAGGCCGACGGCGGTTCCGGAGCATCCAAGGCATGCCGCGCACGTTCTACGATAAGATCTGGGAAGACCATCTGGTGGACGAGCAGCCGGACGGCACCTGCCTCGTCTACATCGATCGCCATCTCGTGCACGAGGTCACGAGCCCGCAGGCGTTCGAAGGTCTGCGCCTGTCCGGCCGCAAGGTACGCGCGCCGGAGAAGACGCTCTGCGTCGTCGACCACAACGTGCCCACCACCGACCGCAAGGCCCCCAATCCGGATCCCGAAAGCGCGGCGCAGATCGCGTATCTCGCGGAAAACGCGAAGCTGTTCGGACTCGAATACTTCGATGAATTCGACAAGCGCCAGGGCATCGTGCACATCATTGGGCCGGAGCAGGGATTCACGCTGCCCGGAACCACGCTTGTTTGCGGCGACAGCCACACCGCGACCCACGGCGCCTTCGGCGCGCTCGCTTATGGCATCGGCACATCGGAAGTCGAACACGTGCTGGCGACGCAGACGCTGATCCTAACGAAATCGAAGAACATGCGCGCCGTGGTCGACGGCAAGCTGCCCCCCGGCGTGACGGCGAAGGACATCATCCTCGCCATCATCGGCGAGATCGGTACCGCCGGCGCCACCGGACATGCGCTCGAATATGCCGGGGAAGCGATCCGGTCGCTCTCCATGGAAGGCCGCATGACCGTCTGCAACATGTCGGTCGAGGCCGGCGCAAGGGCAGGCTTCATCGCCCCGGATGAAAAGGCGTTCGCCTATCTCAAGGACCGGCCGCGCTCGCCCAAAGGTAAGCTCTGGGACGAGGCCATCCGTCACTGGGAGACGCTACACTCGGATGAGGGCGCGCGGTTCGACCGTGAGATCAGGCTGGATGCAGCCAAGCTCCCGCCGCTCGTGACCTGGGGCACGAGCCCCGAGCAGGTCGTCTCGGTGACCGGCCGCGTCCCGCGCCCGCAGGACATCGCCGACGAGAACAAGCGTCGCGCTGCCGTGACCTCGCTCCATTACATGGGGCTCACCGGCGGCGAAAAGATCACCGACATTGCGCTTGACCGGGTTTTTATCGGCTCCTGCACCAATGCGCGCATCGAGGATTTGCGCGAGGTCGCGCGGGTCGTCGGCGGCAAGACGGTCAAGCCGAGCGTGAAGGCGATGATCGTGCCGGGCTCAGGCCTGGTGAAGGAGCAGGCCGAGGCGGAAGGGCTCGACAAGGTCTTCCTCAAAGCGGGGTTCGAATGGCGCGAGCCCGGCTGCTCGATGTGTCTCGCGATGAATCCCGACAAGCTCGCTCCCGGCGAGCGCTGTGCCTCGACCTCGAACCGCAATTTCGAGGGCCGTCAGGGCTACAAAGGCCGCACCCATCTGGTGTCGCCGGCGACGGCGGCCGCGGCCGCGATCGCCGGGCATTTCGTCGACGTTCGGGAGTGGCGCTGAGCGCGCGCTTCAAGGGCCGAGATCGCGGCCCGGCTGCCACCAGCAGCGCATCCTCGGAACGATGACCGCGCCGCTCGGGCGATTTTCCGCCGCCAGCCAAGAGCCGCATTGGCGCACGTGCCCCGGGCCGGGGTATTCGTAGGTGTAAGGCACGGGATAGGTGGTGGAATAGGTCCGGTAGGGATAGGCGCGCGTACCGTAGGGACGGGCGGGGGTCACCGTAATGCGCGTCCGGGCGCGTCCCGGTCGGGGTTTCGATTGTGCCGATTGCTCGGGGCCGGAGGTTGTGTCGGATGGGAATTGCGCGAAGGCCACGTCAGCTGAGCCGAGTGCAGTTGCGCTTGCGAGGATGATGACTGCCGTTGCCCGTAACATTTTGCCCTCGCCGCACTGACGCGACCTAGGCTTGCCCATTGCAGCGCGGCCGTCAACGTCCACGCCTCGGCTCAGCCGGCGGAGAGGGCGAGCCTTGGCCGGGTCTGCGCCGTCGCCTAAAACTGCCGCCATGGCTGATCCCATACCTGCCGATCCGCTCGCCTGGCACGGCGTGAAGGCGCCGTCCCTGGCAGAGCTCGAAACGCTCGCCGAGGCGGCGTTTGGCCGGTTGCCGCAGAAATTCCGCGCGTTGTGCGAAGGTCTCGTAATTTGGGTGGAGGACTTCCCCACCGAGGAGGTGCTGGATGAGCTGGACGCGGAGTCAGAATTCGATCTCCTCGGCCTGTTTCAGGGGGTAGGTTTGCCGTTTCGCTCGGAAAGCGCGTCCGGGCAGATGCCCAATATGGTGTGGCTCTACCGTCGGCCGATCCTCGACTATTGGGCCGAGCACGACGAGGCATTGGGCGCGATTATCACCCATGTGCTGGTGCACGAGATCGGTCACCATTTCGGTCTTTCCGATGACGACATGGCGACAATCGAGGCGAGCGTGGCTTAAGCGATCGGCGCCGTGGAAGGTCGGCGGCCCCGCCCGCACTTGACAAAATGCCTCCGGCATCATGAATCGGGGCAGTTTCAACGCCACCGAGCCACGCTCATGGAAAAGTTCACTACGCTGGAAGGCGTTGCCGCGCCGCTCAAGATGATCAATGTCGATACCGACATGATCATCCCCAAACAGTACCTCAAGACGATCAAGCGCACCGGGCTCGGCAAGGGCCTGTTCGCGGAGAAACGCTATCGCGATGACGGCAGCGAAAACCCCGACTTCGTCCTCAACAAGCCTGCCTATCGCAAGGCGAAGGTTCTCGTCGCCGGCGATAATTTCGGTTGCGGCTCCTCACGCGAGCACGCGCCGTGGGCGCTGATGGATTTCGGCATCCGTTGCGTGATCTCGACGTCGTTCGGCGACATCTTCTACAACAACTGCTTCAAGAACGGAGTGCTACCGATCAAGGTCAAGCCGCAGGACTTGGAAAAATTATTTGACGATGCGGAACGCGGCGCGAATGCGACGCTGTCGATTGATCTCGAGAAGCAGGAGATCAGGGGCCCAGACGGCGGCATGGTCAAGTTCGAGATCGACTCGCATCGCAAGCACTGCCTGCTCAATGGCCTGGACGATATCGGGCTGACCATGGTCAAGCAGGACAAGATCGAACGTTTCGAGCAAAAGACCAAGGCCGCGCGCGCCTGGGTGTGATCAGTATCCCATAGGTCGCTAGGCATTCCCGCCACTCATGCGCGGGCAGACGCGCGGACACTTATGACCCGCGCGATCCATCGTCTTCGCAAAACGTTTTCAAAGATGCATGGATTGCGGGGTCAAGCCCGGCAATGACGAGGTAGAGTGCCGCACATTCCCTTTTCACAGTGACTTTGACCAGTTCGGCCATCCGGCCTCAAGCCACTTCGATATGAGCGACTTGATAGAGGCATGGCTCCGCCTCGTTGACGAGTTGGCCGAAGCGCGGCCATTTCTTGCGGAACTCGCGTGAATGGTGCGCGGCCTTAAGTTTCTCGCGGTCTCGCCATTGCACGTAATTCACGAGATGGCTGCCGTCCTCGCTCTTGTGCAGGGTCACCGACACGAAGCCCGGCTGGGTTGCCATGAAGCGCGCGCGCTCCGCCATCAGCTGCAGCACCTCGGCTTGGTTGTTCGGCGGCATCTTGACGGTCGTGATTTGGGTGACGATGTCGTTGGTTTCGCGGATTTCGGGCATGGGAGTGCTCCCTGGTTGCGCCTGGGACAACGCGCATAGCCGGATGAGGTTTCCCGTTACGCGTGCTCGCTCTCGGGCCTGCGCGCCTCGATCGCTTGCGCGATCGCGACCGTGCGGCGCGCCATGTCGGCGTGCAACCGCTCGATCATGCGGCCGTCGAGCTGCACGGCGCCCTTGTCCCTGTTCTCCGGCAATTCGAATGCCGCGATGATCTTCTTCGCGTGTGCCACGTCTTCCGCGCTCGGCGAGAACGCCGCGTTGCACGGGCCGATCTGGTTCGGGTGGATGAGCGTCTTGCCGTCGAATCCCATGTCTCGCCCCTGCGCGCATTCGCGCGTGAAACCCTCCGCGTCGGCGAGGTCGTTGTAGACACCATCGAGGATGTCGAGGCCGAAAGCGCGCGCCGCCGCCACACAATTCATCAGCCACGGCAACATCGCCGCGCGGCCCGGCGCAATTTTCGCGCGCGTCTCCTTGGCCAGGTCGTTCGTACCCATCACGAACGCCGCAAGGCGCGTTTCCACGTCGCTCGCCGCAGCCGCGATGTCGCGCGCGTTGAGCATGGCGAGCGGGGTTTCCATCATCGCCCATACGCGGATCTTCTGGTCGGCGCTGATGTCGACGAGGCGCTCGGCGACGTCCTCCAGGTGGTTGGGGCTCGATACTTTCGGCACCAGCACCGCATCGGGCTTTGCTTTGCCGACCGCGTTGAGATCGTCCAGCCACCATTGGGTGTCGAGACCATTGATGCGCACGATCACCTCGCGTGCGCCGAAGCCGCCGGCGCTCACCGCATCGGTGACCTGCCGGCGGGCGGCGGCCTTAGCATCCGGAGCAACCGAATCTTCAAGGTCGAGGATGACGGCGTCGGCCGCCAAGGTGCGTGCCTTCTCGATGGCGCGGGCGTTGGAACCGGGCATGTACAGCACGCTCCGGCGTGGGCGGATGCTCATGTCGATGTGGCCCTCTGATCGCGTCTAACCTATCGAGCGAATGCCCGCATTGCTACTCTCGGCAGATGAGCGGAGCTTCAGTCGATACATGGCTTGCCGGGGTCGACGGCTGCGCCGGCGGATGGGTGGTTGCGCTGGCCGATCGGAACTTCACCACCATCGCGCTGCGCCACATCAAGTCATTTGCCGAGGTGTTCTCTCACAGCGAAGAACCCGGGCTTGCCGCTGTCGACATGCCGATCGGCTTGCCCGAGCAGACCGGGCCGAAGGGCCGAACGCCGGAACGCTTGGTGCGACCGCTGCTCGGCGCACGGCAATCGAGCGTGTTTTCTATCCCGTCACGGGCCGCCGTCTACGCCGGAGCCGATCCTGACGAACCGGACGAGCGCACGCGCTTCCTTCGCGCCTGCGACATTGCACGCGCAACCTCAGCGCAGGGACGCGCCGTGGCCAAGCAGGGCTTCCACATCTTTCCCAAGATCGTGGATATCGATTGCTTCCTGCAGCGACGCCGGGACTTGTTGCATCGGGTATTCGAGGTGCATCCCGAGGTCGCGTTTTGGCGAATGAACGGTTCAAAGCCGCTATCGGAGCCGAAGAAGATAAAGGGCAGGCTCAGTCAGGTCGGCGTCGAATTGCGCGCCCGCCTGCTCGTTGGTGCCGGCGTGCCGGCGGGCACCATCGACATGGCCTTGCCGAGGCCGGTTGCACGCGACGATTGGATCGACGCGCTCGCGTCATTAGTCGTAGCGCGGCGATTGGCTCGCCGCGACGCCATTTCCTTTCCGTCGCCTCCGGAGACGGATCGGCTTGGGATTCCGATTGCGATCTGGGCGTAAACCGCGACCTTGAGGCGTCAGTCGCTCGTGCTCGAACGGCTAGGCCGACTTGCCCTTCGGCTCCATAACTGGCCTGGTCTCCGGACCAGCGCAGTTTTGTCGACTGACACGAGAATTGTCTATGTCTGACCACTCAAGTGTCAGGCACTCTCCGGCGTGCCAAGCGAGCAGTGACAGGAGAAATCAAAATGCCGCTCATTCAGGTTCGAGTCATCAAGGACGTTTTCAGCAAGGATCAGAAGCGACAGATCATCAAAAAGCTCACCGATGCCATGGTCTCGATCGAAGGCGAGAACATGCGGGGAGTGACGTGGGTGACGGTCGAGGAAGTCGAGAGCGGCGACTGGGGCATCGGCGGCAACGCCCTGACGACGAGCGACGTGCAGGCGCTGGCCGCGGGCAAAGCTGCCTGACGTCCAAAATGATCTTCCCTGAAAACGAGAGAGGCGGACTTTATGCCCGCCTCTCTTTCGAAACGCATTGTATGTGGCGGGCCGGTCGTCAGGCTGCCTTGCGCTTGGCCTCGATCAGCTTGCGATTGACGAGGCATTCGGCGATCTGAATGGCGTTGAGCGCCGCCCCTTTGCGCAAATTATCCGATACGCACCAAAGCGCGAGGCCGTTTTCCACCGTCGGATCCTCGCGGATCCGGCTGACATAGGTCGCATCCTCGCCGGCGGCCTCATAAGGCGTGGCGTAGCCGCCGGGCTCGCGTTTGTCGATGACAATGACGCCGGGCGCGTCGTGCAGAACATCACGCGCCTCCTCCGCCGTGATCGGCCGCTCGAACTCGATGTTCACCGCCTCCGAATGACCCACGAAGACTGGCACGCGCACGCAAGTGGCGACGACCTTGATCTTGGGGTCGAGGATCTTCTTGGTCTCGGCCACCATCTTCCACTCTTCTTTGGTGAAGCCGTCCTCCATGAACACGTCGATGTGGGGGATCACGTTGAAGGCCATGCGCTTGGGAAATTTCTTCGGCGTGATCTCATCGAGGGTGTAGACCGCCTTGGTCTGCGTGAACAACTCGTCCATTGCCTCCTTGCCGGCGCCGGACACCGATTGATAGGTCGCCACTACGATGCGCGTGATCTTGGCTTTGTCGTGCAACGGCTTGAGCGCGACCACGAGCTGGGCGGTCGAGCAATTCGGGTTGGCGATAATGCCTCTCTTGCGAAAACCCGCGACCGCGTCGGCGTTGACCTCCGGCACGATCAACGGAACGTCGGCGTCGTAGCGCCAGCACGACGAGTTGTCGATCACGACCGCGCCGGCGGCCGCGATCTTCGGAGACCACTCCTTCGACACCGCGGCGCCCGCCGACATCAGACAGATATCCACGTCGGAAAAGTCATGATGCTCGAGCGCTTTGGTCTTGAGCGTCTTATCGCCGAAGCTGACTTCGCTGCCCTGGCTGCGACGCGAGGCGAGCGCGACCACCTCGTCGGCGGGAAATGACCGCTCGGCGAGAATGGCAAGCATTTCGCGGCCCACATTGCCTGTGGCCCCGACCACCGCGACCCTATAACCCATTGCCAACTCCGAAGGTTTTACGCCGCGGCCGGCGCGGGTGCCGCGCCGCCCAAGGGCTTCTAGGCGACAATATGGGGCCTGACAACGCCGATTCGAAGGCGGTGCGAATCCCAGGGAGGAGCCGCTCAGCTGCCGTAATTCGCCTTGAGATAATCGGCGATGACCTTGGCATCGGCATCGCTGACCGGAGCCCCGAATGCCTTGATCATCTTGGCGACCTCCGCGTCCCACAAGGCCGCGTTGGGAAACGGCGAGTTCATCACGATGTAATCGAGGCTGTGGCAACCGGAACAGTTGCCTTCGACCTTGTCGACGCCAGGCGCCTTTTTGAGCTCAACCGGTTTCTCCTCGGCAGCCGAGGGAAGCGCGATGGCGGCGGCGGCGAGGGCGATGATCAAAGCGCGCATGGTGAACTCCCTCAAGCCACGTTGAAGGTGACGCTGTGCACCACGTTGTGGTGGTAGCCGGCAGGATTGTGGATCAGTTCGCTGGTCTGCGTCTGACCGATCTTGTTGGTGGCGCGCGCCATCACGGTTTGCTTGCCCGTTGCCTTAGCCAAAAGATCGTAGGTGAAGGTGCGGAAGGCGAAGCGGCCAAGATCTTCCCCGAGCGTCGCGGCCATCCAGGTTTTGCCGCCGTCGCTCGACACCTCAACACTGCTGATGCCGTAGCCGCCGTCCCAGGCGATGCCGCCGATGGCGATCGGCCCCATCCTCACGTTTGCACCGTCGAGGGGGTCGGTGATCAACGAGTTCACCACAATCTCGGTGATGGGCGTATTGACCGCCGTTTCCTGCGAAGTGAAACGTGCGACGAGCGGAAACCTGCCGAGCGGGATGCGATAGGCCGGGTTCATCCAGAAGCTTGCTTCAGGCTTGGTCAGGGCCTTGATCGTGGTGAGATGCTTCATCCAATAGGTTCCGGTCCAGCCCGGCACGATGAGACGCGCGGGAAAGCCGTTGAGGTGCGGCAGCGGCGCTCCGTTCATTTCGTAGGCCACGAGCGTAGTGTCCTCGACCGCCTTCCAGGTGGGGATGCTCTTGACGAAGTCCGGCGTCTTGTCGCTTACGCCGGAGTCGGCGCCGTCGAACAGGATCTCGATCGCCTCTTTCTTGAGCCCGACCTTGTCGAGAAGGTCTTTTAGCCGCGCGCCTTTCCAGCGCGCGCAGCCCATGGCGCCGTAGCCCCACTCCACACCGGGAACGTGCGGCTGGAACAATCCACGCCGGTTGCCCGAGCACAGATTGACCGCCGCAAGTTCGGCCGCCGGCAACTGTTTGAGATCGTCGAGGGTGAATTCGGCCTCGCCGTTGGCGCCTTCGCCGCCGACCGCGATCTTCCAAGTCCTGACGTCGACTTCCGGAATGTTGGAGAGGTGGTAGCGGACGAAAAACGCGTCGTTCGGCGTGATGGCGGTGCGGAAATATTCGAGCGGGGTCTCGTAGTTCGGCGGCCGGTAGCTCAGCTTGATGAGGGGCTTCTTTCCCGGCAGCGTGTCCAGCACCGCGTTGCCGCGCGCCCCCTCGGGAAGCGCCGCTGGCAAATCAAGCGGCCCAGCCGCTGCGTCGGATGGCGCGAGGCGCAGGCCCGAGCCGGCGAGCGCGAGGCCTGCGCCCGACGTGATGAGACCCCGGCGTGTGAGCATGGCGTCCTCCCTTCCCTCGTCATTTTCTCGTAAGCGCCTGGATTAGCGCCATATTTTGTGCCACCATTGCAAATCTACGCGACTTTCCGGGCCCATCGATAGAGGGATTTTTGACACACCCGCGCATAGAGTGGCGCCGCGCGGGCGCATCCGCTGTTACGGAAACCGAAATACGAGTAGTGTAGTGATCCGAAGAGTCGGACGAGGAGCGTCATGGGTCGCAAAAGCTGTGCGATTGGGCTGTGCCTTGCGGTGATCGCGGCGATGGCCATCGCTGCGGCGCCGGCCGGGGCTCAGTCCAATCAAGCCAAAAAGAAGCCATACGTCTACACGACGCAGGCCGACCCCAAGGTCAATCGTCCGCGGGCGCGAGTCACCGTGGCGCCCCGTTCGTTTCTCGACGCCGGGACCGAGGTTCTGCCTGGCGACCGCAAGTACAGCGATTACGCGTTCCCGGTCGGCCCATATGCGACGCCTTTGAGCGTGGTTCAAAACACGGGTGGCCGCGTAGGCTGGCATCGATCGCCCCTGCCTGGGCCGTTTGATCTCCCCAGCCGGTACAATCCGTATCCGTGGTAACTCGGCGTTCACCTCGCCGGCCTCGACCAGGGTGAGCCTCAGTCGGCGGTGATGTTTGCCGCACGGGCGGTCTCGCTCCAGTTCTTAAGATCGGTGGCGATGGTGCGCTGAAAGTCCATCGGCGCGCCGCCTGCCGGCGACAGGCCCTGCTGGGCGAATTTGGCGACAAGATCGGGATCGCGCAGCGCGCGATTGAGCTCGGTGTTGATACGCTCGATGACGTCCTGTGGCGTCCCGGCTGTGGTCAACAATCCGATCCACTGGATTGCCTCGAACCCGGGAAAGCCTTGTTCCGCGATCGTGGGCAGATCGGGCAGTTGCGCATCGCGGCTGAGGCTTCCGTTCGCGATCGCCCGCAATGCGCCCGCCTCGAGCTGCGGCAGCGAGAGCAAGGTCGAGATCGCGGTGAATTGGGTGTCGCCCGCAACCATTGCCGTCATCGCGGGGGCGCCGCCGCGATACGGAATGTGCTGCAGCTGGATGTTGGCCTTGCGACTGAACAGCTCGATGACGAGATGGGTCTGCGTGGCCGCGCCCGGTGAGGCATAATTTAGCTTGCCGGGATTGGCCCGCGCGAGTTCGACGAACTCCGCCAGCGAATGGGCCGGTACCTTGGGATTGACCAGAAACAGCAGTGGGTTTTTCGCCACCATGCCGATGGGCGCGAGGTCACGCTGCGGGTCGTAGGGCAGTTTCGAGTGGGTGGCGGGGACCACCGTGAAACTCGAGGCCACCATAAGCAGCGTGTTGCCGTCCGCTATTGCCTTCGCAGCGGCGTCGGTGCCGACGATGCCGCTTGCGGCCGGCCGGTTGTCGATGACGAAGGGCTGGCCCAGCGATCTTTCGAGGTAAGGGGCGATGAGGCGCGCCACTATGTCGTTGAGCCCGCCCGCGGCAAACGGGACGATCAGGCGAACGGGGCGGTTGGGATAAGTGTCGGCGCGAGCTCCGGTCGCATGCAGCGCGACGAGCGCCACCGCGAAGAGGACGGAAAGCCCAAATCGGGGTCGATGCGCGTGCGTCATTGGCGAATGCCGGCCGGGCTCGGTGCAAGCATCGCCGCTGATCTTGCGACCGCCGGCATCAGGCCGCGAGCTTCTTCATCTCGCCCACGATCGCGTCTCCCATTTCTGCCGTAGTCACGATCTTGGCGCCTTCCGACTTGATGTCGGCGGTGCGCAGTCCCTGCGCGAGCGCGGCGGCGATTGCCGCCTCGATCTGGTCGGCCTCCTTGGCCATATTGAGCGAGTAGCGCAGCGCCATGCCGAACGAGGCGAGCATAGCGATCGGATTGGCCACGCCTTTGCCGGCGATATCGGGCGCGGAGCCATGCACGGGCTCGTACATGGCCTTGCGCTTTTTCGTCTTGGCATCGACTTCGCCGAGAGAGGCCGATGGCAGCATGCCGAGCGATCCCGTCAGCATGGCGGCGATGTCGGACAGCATGTCGCCAAACAGATTGTCGGTAACGATGACGTCGAACTGCTTGGGCCAGCGCACGAGTTGCATGCCTCCAGCATCGGCCAACTGGTGCTCCAGCGTGACGTCCTTGAACTCGCGTGCGTGCAGCTCCTTGACCACCTCGTGCCAGAGAACGCCCGTCTTCATCACGTTGCGCTTCTCCATCGAGGTCACCTTGTTGCGGCGCTTGCGCGCGAGCTCGAAGGCGACGCGGCCGATGCG
>DASSGH010000069.1:0-31628 GCA_035693615.1 Xanthobacteraceae bacterium | reverse complement strand
CGCAGGGAAGGCTGGCGGGCTGGTGCAGCCCCCAGCCACGCCGCTCTCCCTCGGGCTTCGCGCAGGAATGGACGGAAAAACGCGCCGCGCCCGAGGGCGCTATTCCGCCGTGCTCTGGCGCAGAATGTCGCGGAACTCAGCTTCGAGCGCGGCGAGTGCTTCCATCAACTCGGCGGAATTGAGTTGCCGGGGGAGGCCGAGCGGGCGCTCGTAGGCGGGATCATCCGGGAAATGCGCCTTATAGGCTTTCGCATCCAGCATCGCGCCGCTCCTCGCTGTTGGCGGGCGAGCATCGCTTGGCCGGGGTTAAGGTTGGGTTAAGCATGCGGCGCGGTTCGCTTTTGGCCCGCGCGTGTTGCCATAGCGCCACGGCTGGGCCCGGATGGAGAAACGGGAATCAGTGCGGGCGACCCACTCGGTCTACTCCCTCCCTTTGTGAAGGAGGGGCCCTTTCTCTCGCTTCCGGCAGATGGACGTATCGAGCGCAAACCAAATCAGCGCTACGCGCCAAACTGCATGAAATTCGCGGAGCCGTCGCGGGCGATGCGCGCGGGGAGATCGGTCTCCCATGCCAAGTACTCGCGCATCGCGGCCGCGCGGTCGCTCGGCCGCTCATACGGCTTGAGCCAGACGTCAATCGCCTCATCCGCCATTTTCGGATCGCCGGCCGTGAGCGCGCGGCCAGAGTCGAGCCAGGCAGCGTTGCCGCCGTCGAGAGCGCGCACGGGGAGATCGAGGAGCGTCCGCGCCTCGCTCGCGGCGCGGCCGGCGAGCACGCCGTCGGCCGACGTAAGCACCAAGGTGCCACGCAGCGGCACGTTCGCGAGTGCCCGCGCAAGGCGCGCGCGGATCGCAAACCAGGCGCCGGGAATGTGCGCCTCGAGATAGTCGCGGCTCGGCGAAAGGTCGACGACGGTCGCCGCATCGCGCGCGATGAGCGCGGCGAGCCCGGCGCAATCGACGCGCAGCTCGGGCGGCGGCGGCTCGCCCAGGACCGGCACCGCCGGCGGCGCGGTGTCGCGCCCTTCCTCTGCCAGGACGAAAACGTCGCGCCAGCCCATCTGGCGCAGCCAAGACGCGGTCATCACCGCGCGCACTTCGGCCGGGTCGATCAGCACGATGCGCGCCCCGAGCGTGCCGACGTACTGGTCCGTTGCCTGCACCAGCTGGCCGCCGGGAGCGGAAACGGCGCCCGCCACGTGCCCGGCCGCGTATTCGTGCGGATCGCGCACGTCGAAAAGATAAAGCGTGCGCGCCTCCTCGGCGCGCCAGCGCGCCAGCGTCGGGGCGTCGATGCGCGAGATGCCGAACCGGCGCGCCACGCGCTCGGCGGCGGCCTTGGCCCAGCCGAGCGCCTCGTGCGAGACCTCAGGAGCGCGCGCAGCCTTGCCGCTCTCGCAGGCAAAGCCTGCAAGCGTCCAGCCCATGGTGCCGTTGCGCAGCGCTACGACCTTGTTGGGCACTCCCGCGTTGATCAGCGACTGCGCGCCGATGATGCTGCGGGTGCGGCCAGCGCAATTGACGACCACCATCGTGTCCGCCGAAGGCGCGAGGTCGCGAATGCGCAGCACCAGCTCCGCGCCCGGCACATTGACGGCGCGCGGAATGGAGACGCGGTGGTATTCGTCGAACGGGCGGCTGTCGAGCACGACGACGTCGGTGCGCGCGCGCATGAGGCCTTCCAGCTCTTGCGCGGAAATGCTCGGCGTTGAGCTCGCGTGCTCGACGAATTCCCCGAATGCCTTGCTCGGCACGTTGACGCCGGAGAACAGCTCGAAACCGGCTCGTGCCCAGCCCGCGATCCCGCCCTCGAGCGCATGCAGGTCGGTGTAGCCGGCGCGTGCAAGGATATCGGCGGCGCGTTCGGCCAACCCGTCGGCGTCGTCGCACAGCACGATGCGCGTGCCCCGCCGCGGGACCAGGCCGGCGAAGGTGAGCTCGAGCCGGCTCAGCGGCAGGGAGCGCGCGAACAACAGATGGTTTTGCGAGAAGAGGAGCTCCTCGCGCACATCGATCAGCGCCAGCTCCTCCCCGTCGGCGAGCATCGCCTTCAGGGCTGCGGGATGGAGTCGCTGCATTCGGCAGCCCGCGCAGGCTCACGTCGCTTGTTGCGGCGTCATCTGCTCGATTTTCCCGGAGGCGAGATCGAAGCGCACGCGGTTGATCTTGTCGAGGTTGGTTCCGGTCACGCGCACGAAGCGGGCATAGTCCGGATAGTCGATCGAATGGATGGTGCCGTCCTGATAGATGCCGGCATGGCCGGGCAGCAGGCGATACTTCTTGACCGGCTTGAGCTTGGCCTTGTCGGGATCGGCGCCGTTATCTTCGCGTTCCCACTCGACCATGTCGGTGTAGTGGGTCGCCTGCCCGTAGATTGCCCACGAGGCGCCGTGATCGTGCGGCGGCGACACCCGCGCCTTGTCGTTGATATGGGCCAGGATCTGGAAGCCGAGTTCCGGGTCCTCGTAAAGCACCTTCAAGCCGCGCGGCACCTGGTCGCCGCAGTACTCCTCAACGAAGTCGCGGTTCGAGAGCAGCTGCTCGAGTTTTTGGCGAACCTGCTCGCGGCCATTGCGTCCGCCGTCGCGCTTGAGAATGGCGCGGCAATCGGACACGAATTTATCGAGGTCATAAGCCATGGCTGCCTCCTTGGGGCGAATGGGGGCTAGCTTCGCGCATCGCGGCGGCGGGCGCTAGGGCTTTAGTTGGGCCGCACGGATGGCCTCGTCGAATTGCGGCTGCTCCCTTGTGATCTGTGCCGCGAACTCGTCCGGAGTTTCGCCGCCAGGCTCCATACCGAGCTTTTTCAATTGGACCACGTTATCCGGGTCCCGGGCCGCCAAGATCACGTGCTTGGCAATCTTCTCAACGATCGTCCTCGGGGTTTTCGCCGGCACAAGAAAACCGTTCCATCCTGAAAAAACGGTATTGGGATAAAACTCTCCGATGGTGGGTACGCCATGAAGTTGCTCCATCCTATGCTCGGAGGCAGCCCCCAGAATCGTTAGTTGAGGGCTATCGACGTACTGCACGATGTTGCCTATAGGGGAAAAATACATATCGATCTGTCCTCCAAGCAGCGCAACTAGAGCTTGGTCCCCGCTGCGAAAAGGGACATGCGTCCCTTCCAATCCCGCGCGTGAAAGAAATAATGCGCTTACGAGATGGGTGATTGAGCCAGGCCCGGGCGAGCCATAAATAATGTTTCGTGTCTTCGCAAAGTCGACGAATTGGGGAATTGTCTTGACCGGGATGGAGGGTCTTATGACGAGAACAAACGGCCCCGACCCGAAGGTACTGACGGGCGCGAAATCGGCTATCGGGTCATAACCTACAACCTGTATTTTTGGCGTAGCAGCGATCTGCGGAGAAGCAGCGAAAAATAAAGTATGCCCATCCGGGGCCGAGCGCGCGACGTAGGTAGCAGCAACATTACCTGCGCCACCGACGCGATTTTCCACCACAAACGCCTGCTTGAGATCTTCAGACAGCTTTCTACTCGCCATCCGAGCCATAACATCTGTAGCACCGCCCGCGCCATACCCTACGACTACGGTGACCGTCTTACTCGGCCAATTCGTTTCCTGCGCATGAGCCAGCGGGGGGAAGGCAAATCCAGCAACCAAAGCAAGGACGCTGCGATGGAGCCAGCTGAACGCGGCGTTATGTCGACCAATACGGGAGGATCGCCTCTCTTGACTCATTTGCAATTAAGCTCCGCGGCCGTGAATGAGTGGGTAAGAGTAGGGACACGCAACATCGGCGGTTCGGCCGAGCAAATCCCACTCGGGCAGCGAGGCCCATACTTTCTCGCCCGATATTTGCGCCTGCTTTCTAAGATCCTCAATATCGAGACCGGGTATTGCCCGGTTCTCCATGACGGTCTTCCCGTCGATGATGACAGTCTCGACGTCGTCGCCAACGCCGCACTCGATCAAGCTTTTCACCGGATCTCGAACTGGTCCGAACCGTAGGCTTCCGCGGCCGGAAAGGTCGACTATAATTATGTCAGCCAGCGCACCAGGTGCTAGCCGGCCTATATCGTCGCGGCCAAGGGAACGAGCGCCACCTAACGTAGCTGCGGCGAAAACCTCTCCAGCTGTAGCTGCGAAATAAGTATTGCTTGCAACTTTACCCATATATGACGCAGTCCGCATGTTCATGATCATGTCGCGCGGGTAGGTATCCGAGCCAAGGGCTATATTCACGCCTGCCTCCTGATACCTTTTCCAGTTGTCCAAAATTCTCGCTCGCCGAGCAATATTGATGGCACAATGTGAAATCGACGTTCCGGACTTTCCCAACAACTCAAGATCGCGTTTTCTTGGATAGTTCATGTTCGGGTTATCCGAGATAAAGTTGCAGTGCCCGATGGCTAGTGTTGACCGTAGCATTCCTATCGAGTCTAACAGCTCGATAGGAGTCATGGAGTATTGAGCGACGATTTCATGAAACTCGATGATGCTAAAGGCGGCATGCGTTGC
This sequence comes from Xanthobacteraceae bacterium, assembly GCA_035693615.1. Taxonomy (GTDB): domain Bacteria; phylum Pseudomonadota; class Alphaproteobacteria; order Rhizobiales; family Xanthobacteraceae; genus VAZQ01. The sequence continues at coordinate 27,144 of DASSGH010000069.1, read as the reverse complement.
GATCGGAAGCCCGCTGTCGTTCGCAACGTCCACGGTTTTTTTCAGGAGATCAAGAGTTGTAGTTTGCACGCGTCTTGGCACTAAGAATCCTCGGACTCGTCCATTTAATGCTCCATCATGACGTGCAATCCAGTCATTAGCGATTTTGAAACCCGAAATTCCGCGTTGCTCGTCATGTACCCGTTCTAGGCGGCCTTGATCATCGCCAACCCAGTGACCGGAGTCGTACCCCGGGGAAAGGTAGGCCCGGGACCCAAAGCGCTTGACTTGCTCAAGGAGCGCATCCTGCACCGCCACCTGTGCACCAAGCTCAGCAAACGTCGTCACGCCACAGCGGATCAATTCGGCAACGGTGTAAGTAGCGTTCAACTCCAAAGCGCCTTCCGGTGCCGACTCGCCATGGTCCAGCCATCGAGCGTCGCCACTAACTTTCTTCCCTCTTTTGGGGATCGTAACCTCCAGAAACGGCTGACCGTAGAAGAGGGGTCGGCCTGTATCCGTGAGCAACCGGTGCGATGCGCGGTGTCCGTAGTGAACGTGGGTGTCGATAAATCCCGGTGATACCAGTTTATCTCCAGCATCGATTTCGCGGTCTACCGGCCCATCAAAGGTGGGGCCGACCGATATGATTCTATTTCCCTCGAAAACAACAGCACCATTGCGTATTAGAGTATGGCCACCGTTGTCATATCCAACGATCCAACCAGCTTTAATCGCAGTCCGCATTTGGCGTTCTCCATTTTTTGCTTAGGTCTGTCGCAGCGCTGCCCTCTTCCGCAAGGGGAGAGGCACTAGCCGCTCGCGCTCGCCGGCTCCGCCGCACCCAGTTCGGCGATCGCATTGTCCAAAGCTTGCCCGTCCTCGTCGGCGAGCGCGGCCTTGATCAAAGCGTCCAGCTTTGCCGCGGCATCGCTTCGCCCGCGCAAGCGCGGAATCAGCGCGGCGAGCGTGCCGAACTTGGCCTGACCGCGCGCGTGGGTGTCGCCGTAGCCCTTCACCAGGCCGCGCATGCGCGCAACTTGCACGGCGAACGGATAGTCGACGCGCGCTGTCGCCGCCACGAGGTCGAGCCACTTCGCCAGCCCCGTCTGCTCGGCGTTAAAGCGCAGCGAGCGCCGGCGCAGCCGCTTGAGCTTCGCCAGCGCGTAGAGCAGCAGGAACCCGCCGACGGAGGTCGTCTTGACGACCTTGCCCTTGCGCGTTGCCCGGTCGACGAGGCGGCGCGCCCATGGCGTGCGCATGAGCCAATTGCCGAGGGGAGCCGGAAGCGTGTCGGCGATCTCCTGCGTCCGGGGATGAAAAAACTCGGCAATCTCGAAAATCTGCCCGTCCTCCAGTCGGATTTCCTCGCGCACGCGCGCGAAGCGGCTCGAGCGGATCTTGAGCTCCGCGACGCGAACCGTGTCCTCGTAGGTCATCGCGAGCGCGAGTTGGCGCGCGGTCTCCGCGAGCAGGGCACCCGAGCCGGCGCGGCGCTCGCGCTCGATCTCCTTAAAGGGCGCGAGCCGCGCCAAAAATTCTCGCGCGTAGGCTGGATCCTGATAGTCGGTGAGCCGTTCGATCCCGGCAAGCACCACCGCACCCGCCTCGCCGCTGAACTCGCGCGCGGTGCTCTCCATGAGGTCGCGGATCGCGGCCGGCGCGGCCCGCGCGGGATCATCCATCAAAGTGGGTACGGGGAGAGGGGCTTCGCCGGGGCGCGCCGTTTCGAAACCCGCGGCAAAGGCGGCGAGGCTGCGCTCGACCCCGACCTGACCTCGCCGGATCGCCGCCTCGAAGGCCGGACGCGGAAAGGGAAGCGCGCTCGAACCCGCCAGCGCGCCGAACAGCACCGCGCTCAGGACGCTGCCGGTCGCCTCCGCCAGCGCCGCCATATCGAAGGCGCGTAGTTCGCGCGCCGCCTCGCGGCAGGCAGCCAGCAGCGCCGCCGCGTCCGCGCGGCCGTCGGCGAGCGCGATCTTCTCGGTCATGGCGAAGACGCGATGGGTAGAGGCGATGAGCAGCGTTTTGTCCGGCGTTACGAAGCCGCGCTCCACCGCGCGCGCGGCCTCCATCAGTTCGGAAGCGAGCACGATATCGACGTCGCCCGGCACCGGCATCAGCGCCAGCACCGGCTCGCGCCCGGCCGCATCCGCCGCCGCCTTCGCGAACAATTCGACGTAATACACGGTCGCGCCGGTGCGCTGGGCGACGCCGGGGACCGAGGTCGCCTGCGCCAGATAGCCGCCGTGCTGGGCGAGATCGACGATCCAGTCCGCCAGCACGCCGCCGCCCTCGCCGCCCAGCGCAACCACGGCGATGGTGATCGGACGCGGCGACTGCGCTCGGGCGTTCATCTCGCTCGTCACGCCGCGGCGAGGTGCGCGTCAATGCGGCGTTGCAGGGCGCCGATCACGGCGCTGCGTACTTTGTGCTTGAGCCGGTCCCACGCCGTGGGATTGGCGATGATCGATGCGCGGTAGAACGAGGGGCAAAGCACCGCCGCATGCGCCACCTCCCCGCACAATCCGCAGCCGACGCAGGAATTGATCACCTTGGTCACCGGCTCGCGCCGCAGCGGGTCGGGGTTGGGCGCGAGCGTGAGGGAGGGGCATCCCGACAGCCGAATACAGGAGTGATCGCCGGTGCAGGTATCGGGATCGACACCGAAGCGCTCGCGTACCACGCGCTCGCCGCCCTGCAGGCGCTTGCGCATCAGCGGCCGCACGCGGCGCTCTTTGTTGAGCATGCATTCCGACTGGGCGATGATGACCTTCGGCCCTTTGACCGCGGTGGTGAGCGCCTCCTTGAGCGCATCGCGCATCCTGCCGACGTCATAAGTGCGCGTGATCGTGCGCACCCAGTCGACGCCGACGCCGCGCACTGCCTTCTCGATCGGGTTCTTGGTGGCGCGCAAGGCATTGTCGGCGGCGGAGGAGGGCACGTCCTGCCCGCCGGTCGCCGCTGCGTAGCCGTTGTCGACTACGATCAGCACGTTGTCGCTCTTGTTGAAGACGGCGTTGCCGACGCTCGAGGCGAGGCCGTTGTGCCAGAACCCGCCGTCGCCGACGAGCGCGATGGCTCGCCTCCCACCCGCCGTGTTGAACGCGCTGGCGCCGGCGCCGCCCAGGCCGTAGCCCATGGTCGAGTTGCCCAGGTTGAACGGCGGCAGGATCGAGAACAGATGGCAGCCGATGTCACAGCTCACGTGATGTGGCCCGAGCTCGCGCTCGACGAGCTTCATGGCGGCGAAGATTGGCCGCTCGGGACAGCCGGTGCAAAACGACGGCGGACGGCCGTGCACTTGTCCGGCGACGCTGTGCTTCGCCTTGGCCACGCGATCATCCGCAGCGCGTAATGCGGCGCCGGCGCGGCCTTCGGCGAGCAGATCCGGCCGGTAGGCGGTGATGAACTTGCGCAGACCCTCCTTGATGACTGCGCCGGTATATTCTCCGGCCATCGGCAGCATGCTCTTGCCCTCGACCCGCGTCGCCACATCGGCGCGGCGCAGGATGGTGTTCACCGCCTGCTCGATGAATTCCGGTTGGCCCTCCTCGATGATGAGAACGGCTTTCTTCCCCGCGCAGAAACCGACGAGCTCGGTGTCGATCAGGGGATAGGTCACGTTGAGCACGTAGAGCGGGACGCGGCTTGCGCCGAACACGTCGGCGAGGCCAAGGATTTCGAGGGAACGCAACACGGTGTTGTACATGCCGCCCTGCATGACGATACCGATGTCGTCAGCATCACCCTTGAACACCTCGTTGAGCTTGTGCTGCTCGATGAAACGCACGGCGGCGGGCCAGCGTTTCTCGACCTTTTCCCGCTCCTGCAGGTAGCTCGCCGGCGGCAGCACGATGCGGTTCGCATCACGCGCGGGGTTCTCGAGCGCGTCTCTGAGCGTGAACGCGGCCCGCGCATTGTCGCGCGTGACGAAGCTGCCGTAGACGTGGCAGGCGCGGATGCGAAGCTCCAGCATTACCGGCGTGTTGGAGGCCTCCGACAGCTCGAAGCCGGCCTCCACCGCCCGCACGATCGACGGCAGGTTCGGGCGGGGATCGAGCAACCAGATCTGCGATTTCATGGCAAAGGCGTGGCTGCGCTCCTGCATGATCGAGGAGCCTTCGCCGTAGTCCTCACCGACAATGATCAGCGCGCCGCCGGTTACCCCGCTCGAGGCGAGATTGGCGAGCGCGTCGGAAGCGACATTGGTGCCCACCGTCGATTTGAAGGTCGCGGCGCCGCGCAGGGGATAATTGATCGACGCCGCCAGCGCTGCGGCGGCAGCCGCCTCATTGGCGCTCGCCTCGAAGCGAATGCCGAGCTCGCGCAGCACGTCATCGGCATCGGCGAGCACGTCGACGAGGTGGGAGATCGGCGCACCCTGGTAGCCGGAGACGTAGGACACACCCGACTGCAGCAATGCCTTGGTGACGGCGAGAATTCCCTCGCCGCGGAACTCTTGGCCGGCGCCGAGCCGGAGCTTTGCCACCTCGCTTTTGAACGAGCGTTCTGCCATCCGCGTTTCTCGGCATCCTCCGCTGCGACCCCGTGCATAGAGCCGCGCAATTGACTCGTCTTTGCGCCACCGCGATTATATTCGAAACGATGTATCGCCGACAGCCTTTCCATTCATCGTAGAGGGGACACTCATGCGCCCGACATTGATCATGGGCTTGGCGGCCGTGTTCGTGACGACAGCGGCGGCGGCCCAGGAAGTCACCCTGCGCGCGGTTTCCGCCTTCGCCGAGAAGACCACCTATTCCCGTGGATTCGAGCTCTTCATTGAGCGGGTGAATCGGGACGGCAAGGGCGTCCTCCAGATCAATTACATCGGCGGACCGAAAGCCATGCCGCCGTTCGAGGTAGGCAACGCGCTCAAATCCGGCGTCGTCGATCTCGCCAATTCGACCGGGGCTTTCTATACCAACGTGATGCCGGAGGCCGACGCCTGGAAGCTGACCGAACGGCCGATGTCGGAGCTGCGCAAGAACGGCGGCTACGACTACATGGCGCAGCTGTATGCGGACAAGATGAATGCGATCTTTCTCGCGCGGCACGTCGATGGAAATCCGTTTCACCTCTATCTGAACAAGCCGATCTCGAGCCCGGATCTCACCGGCCTCAAGATTCGCATTACGCCGGTCTATCGCGATTTTTTTCAGGCGCTCGGCGCCACAGTCGTGCAGACCGCGCCCGGCGAGGTCTATACCGCGCTCGAGCGGGGAGTGGTTGACGGCTACGGCTGGCCGATCACCGGCATCTTCGATCTCGGTTGGCACGAGAAGACGAAATATCGCGTCGATCCCGGCTTCTATACCGCCGAAGTGTCCATCCTGGTGAACAAATCCACCTGGGACAGGCTCACCGACGCGCAGCGCGATCTGCTGCGCAAGGCGGGAGAGCAAGCGGAAGCGGACGCGGTGGCGATCTTCGCCGAAGAGAATGCCAAGGACACCAAACGTCAGGCCGAAGCCGGGATTCAGACGATTAAGCTCGAAGGCGCCGCCGGAAAGGCCTATCACGACAAAGCCTACGAGGCCGGTTGGGCCGGCATCATCCGCCAGAGCCCGCAACATGGTGCAAAGTTGAATGAGTTTTTCGCCAAGGCGAATTGACGTGAAGGCGAATTGACCTGGCGATCGGCGTCCTCGGCGTGGCGAGGCTGACGCACTGGTACGGTCGGCTGCTCGAAGCGCTGATGCTGCTGGCGTGCTTGCTGCTGCTGACGATGACCTTCCTCATTGGGGCCGATGTGCTGCTGCGCAATATCGGTCTTGGCGGCGTCGCGCCGAGCAACGAGATCTCCGAGGACATCATCTATCTGCTGACGCTCCTTGCCGCTCCCGGCCTGTTGCGGCAAGGACAGCACATCCGCATCGATATCGTGCTGCGCGCACTGCCTCCCAGGCTCGGGTGGCTGCTCGAGTGGATCAGCGACATCATCGGCGTGGTTTGTTGCCTCTACTTCGTCTGGTACGGAACACGCGTCGCGGCGGCCAGCTTCGCGAGCGGCGCGCTTTCGATCAAGACGCTGATCATCCCGGAATGGTGGCTGCTCGCGCCGATGCCGGCAAGCTTCGTGCTGCTCGGTGTCGAGTTTTTCTTTCGCATGCATCGCCTTGCTTTGGCCGAGCAGCGTCCGCGGGACGATGCGGTGTCCGCTTCTTAGCGCGAGCATCGATAAAGCGCCGCACGCGCGTGCGAATTTCGCAGGCGGAATGTTTAGAGGGAATCCGAGATGTCCTGGCAGCTCGCCTCGCTCCTGCTTCTCGGCGGCTCGACCGTGCTCCTGTTCATCGGCCTGCCGGTCGCCTTCTCCTTCATGGCGATCAACATCGTCGGGGCGACCCTGTTTCTCGGCGGCGATGCCGGCCTGAGCCAAATGCTCAGGAACAGCGCCGCGGCGGTCATCAATTTCTCGCTGACGCCAATTCCGCTGTTCGTGCTGATGGGCGAGGTGCTCTTCCATACGGGGCTCGCGCTCAAGGTGATCGACGGAATCGAGCGCCTGGTGCGTCAGGTCCCGGGACGGCTCGCGGTCGTCGCCGTGGTCGCCGGCACGGTGTTTTCCGCGATCTCCGGTTCGACCATCGCCACCACCGCCATGCTGGGGTCCTTGATGCTGCCGGTAATGCTGGCGCGCGGCTACAACCCGGTTCTGGCGACTGGGCCCATCATGGCGATCGGCGCCGTCGACATGCTGATCCCGCCGTCCGCCCTGACCGTCCTTCTCGGCAGCCTGTCCGGAATTTCGATTTCGAAGCTGCTGATCGGGGGCGTCGTTCCGGGCCTGATGCTCAGCGTCGCGTTCGTCGGCTACATCGTCGCCCGCGCGACGGCGAATCCGGCGCTGGCACCGGCGACGGTGGTCGAGGAAAGAACGGGCTGGGCGAGATACGAGCTGCTCGTCTGCTACGTGCTGCCGCTCGTCTCGATCTTCGTGGTGGTCATTGGCGCGATGTCGGGCGGCATCGCGACGCCGACTGAGTCGGCCGCGCTGGGGGCGATCGCCACCATGGCGCTGGCGGCCGCCTACCGCTCCCTGAGTTTCGACGCACTGCTCAAGGCATTGCGAGGCACGGTTGGCATTTCGGCGATGATCCTCTTCATCATTCTCGGCGCCACGACCTTCTCGCAAATCTTGAGCTTCTCGGGATCGACCGAAGGCATCGTGTCGCACATCCTCGGCGCCGGGTTGACGCCGTTTGCGGTCCTCGCCGGAATGATGCTGCTGCTGATCTTTCTCGGGATTTTCGTCGACCAGGTCAGCATGATGCTCATCACCTTGCCGGTATTCATGCCGATCGTTCAGCGCCTCGGTATCGATCTCATATGGTTCGGCGTTCTCTACCTGATCTGCATGCAGCTCGGGTTGCTGCTGCCGCCGCACGGGCTTCTGCTGATGACGATGAAGGGCGTCGCTCCCAAGGAAGTCACGATGGCGCACATTTTTCGCGCGGTGGTACCCTATGTCGCCATGAGCCTGGTGCTGCTCATCATCATCATAATGGTTCCGGCGATCGCGACGTGGCTGCCGAACGTGCTGGGCTGATCTCGCGAACCTCGGAACGCGCTATGGCAGCACCGCGGTCGCCTCGATCTCGAGCCGCGCTTCCACTTCCACGAGGCGGCCGACCTCGACCACCGCCATCGCCGGAAAGTGCCGCCCCATGATCTCGCGATAGGCGGCGCCGAGCGCGGCAAGCTCACCGAGATACTCATCCATGTCGCGCACGTACCAGGTCAGACGCACGATGTGCCGGGGCGAGGCGCCGGCTTGCTCGAGCACCGCGGCGATGTTGGCGAGCGTCTGCTTCGTCTGCGCGACGAACCCCTCGGCGAAGCGGCCGCTCTCGTCCTGGCCGACCATGCCGCCGACGAACACCATGTCGCCGCGCGCGCGCATGCCATAGGCGAACCCGCGCGGCCGCGGCCAGCCCGGCGGCTGCAAGACAGTGTTGGGCGCTACGCTTTCCGCCACTTTAGGTCTCCCTATGGCCCGTCATTGCCGGGCCTGACCCGGCAATCCATCCCTTTGCAAAACTTTTTGCGAAGAGGATGGTCAAGCCCGCGGGTGACGGGAAGCCCCGCTGCGAGCGAGGCAGATGGCTCTTAATGCGCATCATGAGGCAAGTTTGTGCGAGGCGGTGTCGGCGGCCATGCGGCGCAGCTCGAAGCGCTGCAGCTTGCCGGTTTGGGTGCGCGGCAACTGGGTGACGTATTCGACGGTGCGCGGGTATTTGTAAGGGGCGATCGTCGCCTTGACGTGCTCCTGCAGCGTCTTTGTCACCGCCGGATCGCCGCTGTAGCCGGGGCGCAGCACGACATACGCCTTGACGATCTGCCCGCGCTCCTCGTCGGGCGCGCCCACCACGCCGCACTCGGCGACAGCCGGATGCTCGAGCAGCGCCGCCTCCACTTCCGGGCCGGCGATGTTGTAGCCGGACGAAACGATCATGTCGTCGGAGCGTGCCTGGTACCAGAAGTAGCCGTCGGCATCCATCAAGTAGGTGTCGCCGGTGATGTTCCAGCCATCCCGCACGTACTGGCGCTGGCGCTTGTCGGCGAGATAGCGGCATCCGGTCGGGCCCCGCACGGCAAGGCGGCCAATCGTGTTGGGCGGCACCACCTCGCCGTCGGCGTCGACCACGCGCGCCTCGTAGCCGGGCACGGCCTTGCCGGTCGCGCCCGGACGAATCTCCTCCTCAGGGGAGCCGATGAAGATGTGCAGCATCTCGGTCGCGCCGATGCCGTCGAGGATCTTGATGCCGGTGGCCGCGAGCCAGGCCTCGAAGGTTGCCTTCGGCAAGGCCTCGCCGGCGGAGACGCATTTGCGCAGCGAGGAGATATCGTGCTCCGCGAGCTTCGCCAGCATCGCCCGATAGGCGGTCGGCGCGGTGAAGGCGATGGTCGCCCCGAATTTTTGGATTGCGGCGAGCAGATCATCCGGAGAGGCCTTCTCGACGAGGATCGTCGCGGCGCCGACACGCAGCGGAAACAATACCAGTCCGCCGAGCCCGAAGGTGAAGGCGAGCGGCGGCGAGCCGATGAAGCGGTCGCGGGCATCCGCGCGCAACACGTGCCGCCCGTAGCTGTCGCAGGTCGCGAGCAGGTCGCGGTGGAAATGCATGGTCCCCTTGGGCTCCCCGGTCGTGCCCGAGGTGAAGGCGATAAGGCACACGTCATCGCTTGCCGTGTCGCAGGCGGCGAAGGTCTCGTAACCCGACGTCACCATCAGCGCGTCGAGCGCGTCGGCTCCGCCGCCGCCCCAATAGACGATGCGTTCGAGATCCGGCGCGAGCGCGCGGGCTTTCTCCATCTCGTCGGCCAGCCGGTGGTCGCACAACGCAAGGCGAATCTTCGCCTTGCCGATCGGATAGGCGATCTCCTTCGCGCGCAAGAGCGGCATGGTCGCGACCGCGACCCCGCCGGCTTTAATGACGGCGAGATAGGCGGCGACCATCATCGGATTGTTGGGTCCGCGCAGCAGCACGCGATGGCCGGGCAGCATGCCGAGCACGTGCGTGAGCACGTTGGCCATGCGATTCACGCGCTCGGAGAGCTGTGCGTAAGTCAAGGTCTCCGCCGGCGAGACCAGGCACGGCCGGTCGCCATCTCCTGTTGCGACCCAGCGGTCGAGCAATTCAACGACGCAATTTATGCGGGACGGATAATTCAATTCCGGCAGCTCGAACAGGAAATCCGGCCATTGCGCGCGCGGCGGCAGGTTGTCGCGCGCGAACGTGTCGAGATGCGCGGTCATGGCTGTCGCCCCTCGGCAAATTCCATCATACGCGCCGCTCCGCTCTATTCCCCACGTGTCACTCCGCTGCCAGCGCCGATTTTCCCGCCCGCTGCTTCAACAGCTCGCGAGCGATCACGATCTTCTGAACCTCGGTCGCGCCTTCATAGATGCGCAGCGCGCGGATCTCGCGGTAAAGCTCCTCGACCTTGACCCCCTTGGTGACGCCGAAACCGCCGTGCAGCTGCACGGCGCGATCAATTACGCGCTGCGCCGCCTCGGTCGCGAACATTTTCGCGATTGCCGCCTCGCGCGACACGCGTGCGGCGCCCTGGTCCTTGGTCCAGGCGGCGCGATAGACGAGCAGGGCGGAGGCGTCGACCTCGGTTGCGCTGTCGGCGATTGCGGCCTGCGTGAGCTGCAGTTCGGCGAGCGGCGCGCCGAAGAGCTTGCGGGTGGCGGCGCGTTCCACGGTTTCATGCAGCGCGCGGCGCGCGAAGCCAAGCGCGGCGGCGCCCACGGTCGAACGGAACACGTCAAGGGTCGCCATGGCGACCTTGAAACCGTCCCCCGGCCCCCCCAGGCGATTGGCGAGCGGCACGCGCACCCCTTCGAACCGCAGCGTGGCCAGCGGATGCGGCGCGATCACCTCGATGCGTTCGGCTACGCTCAGCCCGGGCGCATCGGCGTCGACCAGGAAGGCGGAGAGGCCCTTGGCGCCGGCTCCCTCGCCGGTGCGCGCGAATACCACGTAATGATCGGCGATCCCGCCGTTTGAAATCCACGCTTTGCTGCCGTCGATGCGCAGGTGCGACGCCCCGTCGGCCTTGGCGGTTGTCGCCAGCGCGGCGACGTCTGAGCCTGCCTCCGGTTCGGAGAGCGCAAAGGCGGCGATGGCGCGCCCGTCGCGCACCGGCGGCAGGTAGCGCGTCTTGAGCGCCGGCGAGCCGAACAGCGTAATCGACGCCGTGCCCAGGCCCTGCATGGCGAAAGCGAAGTCGGACAGGCCGTCGCGGAAGGCCAAAATCTCGCGCGCCAGACAGAGCGTGCGCACGTCGAGACTGCGATGCAGCCCGCCGTGCTCGGCCGGCACCACCGCCTTGAGGATGCCTCCTTCGCCGAGCGCCTTGACCCGCGCGCGGCACGCCGCGTCCACATCCGCGTGCGGCAAGCCGGCGAGCGTCGTGTCGGCGAAACGCGCGAGCGCCGCGGCGAAGCGGCGATGTTCGTCGTCGAAAAACGGCCAGCTCAGGGTTTCCTCGAGACCCATGTCAATTGCCCTCGAAGATCGGCTTCTGCTTGGCGGCGAAGGCGCGGAACGCGCGCGCAAAATCCTCGGTCTCCATGCACAGCGCCTGGGCGACCGCCTCGGCCTCGATGGCGGTCTCGACCGACATCGCCCATTCCATGTCGAGCATGCGCTTGGTCATGGCGTTCGCGAATGTGGGCCCTGCCGCGAGCTCGGCGGCGAGCTGCTGCGCCTGGGCGAGGACCGTATCGGCGGTCGCGAGCCGATTGAAGAAGCCCCAGCGTTCCGCCTCCTCGCCGCCGAGCACGCGGCCGGTATAAAGCAACTCGGCCGCGCGGCCCGCGCCGAGGATCCGCGGTAGGATCGCGCAGGCACCCATGTCGCAGCCGGCGAGACCCACACGGTTGAACAGAAACGCCACCTTGGCCCCCGGCGTTCCCAGCCGGATGTCGCAGGCCATCGCCAGAATCGCGCCCGCGCCCGCGCACACGCCGTCGACCGCGGCGATAACCGGTTGCGGACAGGCGCGCATCGCCTTGATCACCTCGCCGGTCATGCGGGTGAAGTCGAGGAGCTCCCGCGTTTGCATCTCGACGAGCGGCTTGATGATTTCGAACACGTCGCCGCCGGAGCAGAAATTCCCGCCGGCGCCGGTGACGACGAACGCTTTAACCGCCTTTTCCTTCGCCGCCGCGCGAAACAGATCGGCGAGTTCCGCGTAACTGTCGAAGGTGAGCGGATTCTTCTTATCCGGCCGGTCGAGGGTGATGGTGGCGACCTTGCCGTCGACGGCAAGGCGAATATGGCGGGCCTTATAGGCGGCAAGCGGCAGCGTGACCGGATTGGCTGTGCTCATCGCGGCACTCCGTTGCCGATCGCCTTGCGCGCCGAGGCCTTAGTCTTGGCCAGGAGCCGCATCAGCGTTTCGATCTCGTCGCCGGAGAGATCGGTCAGCATGTCGGCGATCCAGTCGCCGTTCGCGCGCGCCATTGCGCGGAAGAAGCGCCGCCCCTCGGCGGTCAAACTCACGAGCTGCGCGCGGCGGTCTTTGGGCGAGGGCCGGCGGCTGATGAGGCCTTGCTCGAGCAGTCGGTCGACCAGTCCGGTGACGTTGCCATTCGAGACCATCATGCGCTGCGACAACTCGCCGAGCGTCATCGCCTTGGGCGCCCGATAGAGCTGCGCCATCAGATCGAAGCGCGGCAGCGTGACGTCGAAGCTGTGGCGCAGCCGCCGACGCACTTCGCCCTCGATCACCTCCTTGCACGCGAACAGCCGCAGCCACAGACGCAGCTCGTCCTTGTGATCGTGCGGCCGTTCAGCGACCTTGGTCTCCGCATCGAGAGGTGCGGCGCGCTCTTGCATCACATCTCACCCCCCGCGATGGCGAGCGTCGTGCCGGTGACCGCCGCGGCCTCCGGCGAGCAAAGATAGAGCACGGCGGCAGCGACTTCCTCCGGCCGGATCAGCCGGCCGATTGGCGCGTCGCGCTCGTATTCGGCGAGCACCTCCGCCTGCGCGCGGCCGGTCTTGGCGGCAACGCGGCGGATGCTGTCGCGCACGAGATCGGTGTCGGTATAGCCGGGGCAGACCGCGTTGACGGTGACCCCGCAGGCCGCGGTCTCGGCAGCGAGCGCGCGCGTCAAGCCGACGAGCGCGTGTTTTGCCGCGCAATAGGCCGTGACATAGGCATATCCCCGCAGCCCCGCGGTCGAGGCCACATTGACGATGCGGCCGAAGCCGCGCGCGATCATGCCCGGCAACACCGCCTGCGTGGCGTAGACCGGGCCCATGACGTGGACGTCCCACATGGCGCGGAACACCGATGCATCGGCCTTGACGAAGGGACCGGTCGCGGCGGAGCCGGCGTTGTTGACGAGGATGGCGATCGGGCCGCGCGCCGCCTCGGCGGCCGTGACCTGGCGCTGTACCTCGGCCGGATCGGTGACGTCGGCGACCGCGCATCCGGCGGCGTCGCCCGCGGCCACGGCCGCCTGCAGCGGCGCCTCGGTGCGGCCAATCACGGTCACGATGGCGCCGGCGCGGGCAAGCGCCGCGGCAACCGCGCGGCCGATACCGCGGCCGCCGCCGGTGACGAAAGCATGCGTGTTGGCGAGCGCCATCGCGTCCATCTCGATGCACCGGGCCCGAGGGCAAAAAGCCCGGTCGGGACTCCCGAAGATATTTTAGGCTTAAAATTTTCAAGCTTCAAGCTTGCCGGCGGGGATATTTTAGGCTTAAAGTATTTTGCGCGGCCGGGGCTCGCCCGGACCACGCAAGGCAAGCGCTCGAGGCGCGCATGAAGGTTCACGTGATCGGCGCTGGCCCGGCCGGCCTCTATTTCGCGATTCTCGCGAAGAAGACCTGGCCGCACCTGCGCATCACCGTGTTCGAGCGCAACCGGCCCGACGACACCTTCGGCTTCGGCGTCGTCTTTTCCGACGAGACCCTCGACACGTTCGAGACCTACGACCCTGAGAGCTATCGCGCGATCGTCGGCCACTTCGCCTATTGGGATGACATCGAGATCCATTTCCGCGGTACGAGCCACCGCATCGGCGGCAACGGATTCTGCGGCTGCTCGCGCGCGAAGCTGCTCAAGATCCTGGGCCGGCGCGCGCGCGCGCTCGGCGTCGGCATCGAGTACCAGCGGGAGATCTCGCCGCTCGATCCCGCGATCCGCGACGCCGACCTCGTGGTGGTCGCCGACGGCATCAATTCCCGTGTGCGCGAAGCTTTCGCCGATCGATTTAGGCCGCGCGTCGATCTGCGGCCGAACTGGTTTTCCTGGATGGGATCGACCCGGCCGTTCGATGCCTTCACCTTCTTCTTCCGCGAGACCGCGCACGGCATCTTCATCGGCCATTGCTATCAATACGAGCCGCAGCGCTCGACCTGGATCGTCGAGACCGATCCGCAGACCTTCGCCCGCGCCGGCCTCGACAAGCTCGACGAAGCCGCGTCCGCGCGTTTCGCCGAAGGCTTGTTCGCGCAGGAGCTGCAAGGGCACCGGCTGATCACCAATCGCTCGATCTGGCGCAATTTCCCGACCATCCGCTGCGAGCGCTGGGTCGCCGACAACATGGTGCTGATCGGCGACGCCAAGGCGACCGCACATTTCTCCATCGGCTCAGGCACCAAGCTCGCGATGGAGGACGGGATCGCGCTTTACGAGGCGCTCCGATCGACCGGCGGGCGGGACGTGGCGGCGGCGCTCAGCGAATTCGAAGCTCGCCGGCGCGGGGAGGTGGAGAAGACGCAGCACTCCGCCGACGTCTCGCTCGTCTGGTTCGAGCATGTCGATCGGTTCTGGAACATGGATCCGACACGCTTTGCTTTCGGCCTGATGACGCGCTCCAAGGCGATTACCTACGACAACCTCGCGCTGCGCGCGCCGGAATTCGTCAAAAGCGCCGATCGCCTGGTCGCCCGCGACACCCGCGCGCTCGGTTTCGACGTCGAGACATCCGAACCGGTCGCTCCCATGTTCCAGCCGTTCCGCCTGCGCGGGCTTGCGCTCGAGAACCGGGTGGTGGTGTCGCCGATGTGCCAATACTCGTCGCAGGACGGCATGCCCAACGACTGGCACCTCGTGCACTACGGCTCGCGCGCCCTCGGCGGGGCGGGCTTGATGTTCACCGAGATGACCGACGTGTCGGCGCAGGCGCGCATCTCTCCCGGCTGTGCCGGCATCTACAACGACGCGCATGAAGCAGCGTGGAAGCGCATCGTCGATTTCGTGCACACGCAGTCGAAGACCAAGTTCTGCCTGCAGCTCGGCCACGCCGGCCGCAAAGGCGCGACCAAGTTGATGTGGGAGGGCATCGACGAGCCGCTGGAGGAGGCAGGCTGGCCGATCATGTCGGCTTCGCCGTTGCCTTATTTCCCGCACAGCGCGGTCCCGCGCGAGATGACACGCGCCGATATGGAGGAGGTGATCGCCGACTTCGCCGCGGCGAGCAAGCGCGGGCATCGCGCCGGCTTCGACATGCTGGAGATGCACGCGGCGCACGGTTATCTCCTGGCGAGCTTCATTTCGCCGCTCACCAACACGCGCCGCGACGAATATGGGGGCACGCTAGAGAACCGCTTGCGCTTCCCGCTCGAGGTGTTTCGCGCGATGCGCGCAGCCTGGCCGGAGGAGAAGCCGATGTCGGTGCGTATCTCGGCGACCGACTGGCTGGACGGCGGACTGACCGGCGACGACGCGGTCGAGGTCGCGCGCGCTTTCGCAGCGGTCGGTTGCGATCTCATCGACGTCTCTACCGGGCAGACGGTGCCGGACGCGCAGCCCGTCTTCGGCCGCATGTTCCAGACGCCGTTCTCCGATCAGATCCGCAACGAGGCCACGCTTGCCACCATGTGCGTCGGTGCGATCACGACCGCCGATCAGGTCAATACCATCATCGCTGCGGGCCGCGCCGATCTCGTGGCTCTGGCGCGCCCGCACCTCACCGATCCCTATTTCAGCATGAAGGCGGCGGCCTGGTATGGCGCGAACGCGATCCATTGCCCGCCGCAATACCTCGCCGGCAAGGAGCAACTTTTCCGCAACAGCGCGCGCGACCGCGAGGAGTGGCGAGAGCTGCGCCTCAAGGCGAAGCCGAAAACCCATCGCGACACCTGGAAGGAGGCGGCGGAATAGGGCCTCTTGTCACCAACGGATGCCGTGCAAAATCCAGTCAAGGAGGAGCCAGATGCACGAAGCGTTGAACCATGCCAAGCTGGCGATGCTCTTCCGCAAGGAATTCGAGCTTTGCAACGTGCGCAAGGGCGAGACCATCGTGCTCTTGAGCGATCTCGGCGCGCGGCGCGATTACGTCGCCGCGGCGTTCGCGGCGGCGGAGGATTTCGGAGCCGACGCGTACGAGATGTGCGTCAACGCTATGCCGTCATGGACCAAGGTCGGCGTGGAGACGGTCGGGCGCTGCAAAGGTACGCTCGAGGCGATCAAGGCGGCGGACATGCTGGTCTGCCTGCACATCCCCTTGTTCACGCGCTGGCTCAAGGAGGCACGCGAGGCCGGCACGCGGGTGCTCATGGTCATCGATGGTCCCGATGAGCTCGAGACGCTGATGGCGCCGCCCGGGCTCAAGCAGGCGGTGATCTGCGCGGGTGACCGGCTTCAGCGGGCCAAGACCATGCGCATCACGCGGCCCGGCGGCACCGACCTGACCGTGAAGCTCGGCGAATACCCGACCATGATTCAATATGGGTATGCGGAATTGTCGGGCCGCTTCGACCACTGGGGCGCCGGGCACGTGCACACCTTCCCCAACGAAGGTTCTGCCAACGGCACCGTGGTGCTAGCACCCGGCGACATCGTCGTGCTTCCTTATTGCCGCTACGTGCAGGACGAGGTGCGGCTGGACATCCGCGACGGCTTCATCCGCAACATCGAGGGCGGCCTCGACGCCAAGCTCATGAATGACTGGCTCGAGGGCAACAAGGCGCATGCGGAGGACCTCGACGGTCACGCCATCTCGCATCTCGGCTGGGGGCTCAACCCGCAGGGCCGCTGGGACGCGCTGGCGCTGCATGGCGCCGATCCCAAGCGTCACCACGCCGGCGCACGCTGCTTCGCCGGTAACTTTCTCTTCTCGACCGGCCCCAACTCGCAGGGCGGCGGCAAGCGCACCACCAAGGGACATTACGACGTGCCGATGCGCGACTGCACGGTCGCGCTCGACAACGACGTCATCATCGAGCGCGGCAAGCTAACCGATCCGAAGATGCAGGTGGCGTTCGTTCCGAGGTAGATGGAGCGCCGCCGCCGGCGCGCGGCGATGTGATAGCGGATGGATTCGCGAATGGCTCGTCCGGCCGTGAACGCCGAGGGCGTGAGCAAACGCTTTGGCGCCACGGTCGCGCTTGACGGCGTCGACTTCGCCGTGGCGTGTGGCGAAATCCACGCCGTCGTCGGAGAGAACGGCGCGGGCAAAACCACCCTGATCCGGATCCTGGGCGGCGTCCACCGTCCCGACCGCGGCGTTGTGCGCGTCGACGGCGTGGAACGTCATTTTGTGAGCCCGCGCGACGCTATTGCCGCGGGCATCGTGACCATCCCGCAAGAGCTGCGGCTTGTGCCGGCACTCTCCATTGCGGAAAATATCGCGCTCGGCGACCTTCCGGTGCGGCGCTTCGGCCCGCTCGCGTTGATCGATCGCACGCGCATGTACGAGCAGGCGCGCGAGGTGCTCGCCGAGCTCGACTTCGCGCCGGACCCGCGCGCAGCGGTCGCCTCGCTCGGTTTCGCGGAACGGCAGCTCGTCGCCATTGCCAAGGCGCTGCGCCGACGCTGCCGCGTCTTCATCCTCGACGAGCCGACCGCGGCGCTGGAGCAGCGCGAAATTACCCGGCTTTTTTCGGTGCTCGCGCGCATGCAGCGCCAAGGCACGGCCATCATCTATATTTCCCATCGCCTCGACGAGGTAGCCGCGATCGGCGACCGCTGCACCGTGCTGCGCGACGGACGAGTGGCCGCGCTCGCCACTCGCGGCGCCTTCACCGCAGACGATCTCGCGGCGGCAATGACCGGAGGCGCGGCGAAACAGGCGGTGACCGCCTCGCTCGCCGGGGGCGATCCGCTGCTCGACACGCGACCCGATGGGACCACGCATTTTCGCTTGCGCGCGCACGAGGTCGTCGGATTGGCCGGCCTGCTCGGCAGTGGCACGGACCGGATGATGCGCGGCCTGTTTGGCGCCGGGAACGAGGCGGCGCGGGTCGAGGTCGCCGGCGAGCAGCGCCGCCTCGCCAGTCCGCGCGACGCCATCGCCGCCGGCATCGGCATGGTGCCGGGCGAGCGCTCCCTTGGCCTCATTATGAATCAATCGGTCCGGGACAACATCTTGCTTCCCAATCTCGATACGCTCTCGCGCATGGGCTATCTCGACCGTGATGCCGGCGACCGCATCGTCGCGGAGGTGATGGAGCTCGTCGACATTCGTCCGCGCCAACCCAGCCTGAAGGTCGGCGCGCTCTCCGGCGGAAATCAGCAGAAGGTGATCCTGGCGAAATGGCTGGCGCGGCGAGTGGCCGTGTTGCTGCTCGACGATCCCACCCAAGGCATCGATGTCGCGGCCAAGGCGCAGATCCACGCACTCATCGGCGACGTCGTCGCGCGCGGCGGCGGCGCCTTGATCTATTCCAGCGATCTCGGCGAGCTCGCGCGTTTGTGCGACCGCGTGCTCGCCGTACGGCAAGGACGGGTCATGGCCAGCCTGGATCGCCGCGCCGGAATCGACGAGTCAAAGCTGCGCAACGCGATCGGTGGTTGAGATGACATATAGAAGCCGTCCACATCTTGTCAGATCAACACGGGAGCCCAAGGCAGGGCATGACGAAATTATCTTTGCGCTTTGATCCACGCATGAAGAGGACGTTGAACACTTGGAATCTCGCGGGCCAGATGCCGCTGCTCTCGCTCATCCTCCTGTGCGCGGCGACCGCAGTGCTCACCAACCGTTTTCTCTCCCCGTTCAATCTCACGAATATCCTGGTGCAGTCCTCGATCATGGCGGTGATTGCCATGGGCATGACCTTTGTCATCGTCGGCGGCGGCTTCGATCTCTCGGTCGGTTCGACTGCCGCGCTGTCCGGCTGCGTGGCCGGCATGGTCATGCTGGAAGCCGGGATTGCAGCCGGCGTCGCCGCCGGCATCCTCGCCGGCGCCGCGGTCGGGCTCGCCAACGGCGTTGTGATCGCGTTTCTCAACGTCAATCCCTTCATCACCACGCTCGGCACCATGGTTCTGGTTCGCGGCGTCGTCTTTCTCATCACCGGCGGTGCGCCCGTCAGCGGCGAGTCGGGTCTGCCTAGCGAGTTTGTCGCCTTCGGCTCCGGCCGCTTTCTCGGCATCCACTATCTGGTTTGGATTCCGGCCGTGCTGCTGGCTGTCTTGTCCTTCGTGATGCACGCGACCCCCTACGGGCGGCGCATCTACGCCACCGGCGGGGGGCGGGAAGCGGCCTATCTCTCGGGCGTGGCGGTGCGGCGAGTGATAGCCTCAACCTACGTGTGGTGCGGAGGGCTCGCCGGGGTTGCAGGCGTGATGCTTGCCGCCCGCCTGCAATCCGGTCAGCCCACCGCCGGCGAATTCTACGAGTTGACCGCCATCGCGGCGGTGGTCCTGGGCGGGGCGTCGCTGCAGGGCGGCGAGGGGACCCTCTATAAGAGCGTCATCGGGGTCTTCATCATGATCGTGCTGGGCAACGCGCTCAACCTCCTCAACGTCGATTCCTATTGGCAGCGCGTGGCGGTGGGCGCTGTGATCATTGCCGCCGCCGCCGCCGAAAGGCTACGCTCTCACCGGGCGAGTAGTCAGTAATCAGCGCCGAGGAAGGCGGCTGACCAAAGCCGCCGGAAGCCGGATCCGACGCGCTGGCATGGAGGAATTCGCATGTTCAAGGCTCGCATGGCGGCGCTTGCCGCCGCGTTGATAGTACCGGCTGCGCTGGCAGTAGGGGCGCCGGCGACGGCTCAGCAGAACGTCACCATCGGCGTATCGCTCGCGCAGGACGACAATCCCTTCTATATCGCCATGCTGCGCGGCATCCGTGGCCGTGCTCAGGAGCTCGGCTGGGACGTCGCCACGGTGTCGGCCAACGAGGACAAGCTGAAGCAGATCAACGGCGTGCAAGATCTCATTGCCCGCGGCGTCAAGGGTATCCTCATCTCGCCGATCGACGCCGTGGGGGTGAACGCCGCCTATGATGCGGCGGCCGCCGCCAAGATCCCCATCGTCTCCGTCGCACGCGGCTCCACATCGCCCAATCAGACCATCCATGTGGCCATGGATGAGAAACAGATAGGCCGCGACATTGCCGAGTGGACGGCGCGCAGGCTCGGCGGCAAGGGTAAGGTCGCTTTGCTGATGGGACCAAGCGGCGCGCCGACGTTCAGGAATCTCGGCGACGGGTACAGCGAGGTGATGGCGAAATACCCCGGCATTGAGATTGTGTTCCGTTCCGACGGCCCGCTCACGCGCGAACGCGGCGTCAAGCAGGCGGAAGACGTGCTGGTTGCCCATCCCGATCTCACCGCGATCTACACTGCCAACGACGACGTGGCACTCGGTGCCATGCAGGCGGTCAATGCCGCGAACCGCAAAGGCAAGACGTTGGTGACCGGCATGAACGGCGTGCCGCCGGCGCTGCGGGCCGTGAAGGAGGAAAATCTCGCAATGACGGTCGAGCTCAATCCCGGGGAATGGGGCCGGCTCGGCGTTGACGTGCTCGCCGCGTTTCTCAAGGGCGACAAGGTCGAGCCGCGGGTCTTCATCAAGCACGTGATCATCGACGGCGCGAATGTCGATGCGAAGTTGCCGAAGACGTGAGTGACCTCTCCCCCCAGCCGGGAGCAGAGTCGGGGACGAGCGGGGGGAGAGTCAGCGCACCATGCTCGCGGAGGGATCAATGACCCAAGCAGTGATGGGAAAGCAGGGGAGCGCCTTCGTATCCGAGCTTGAAGCAAAGCACCTGCATCCCCTCTGGGATCGCTACCAGCGGATCACGCCGGTGCGGCCGCAAGCGCCGGACGCGCCGTTCTTCTGGCGCTGGCGTGACGTCGAACCGATGCTCCACCGCTCTGTCGCGGAGGTGTCGATCAACGACATCGAACGTCGCGCGTTGATCATGGCACATCCGGCGTTCGGAACGGAAACGACCACGACGAGCACGCTACTCGCTGCCTTCACCGTGCTCGATCCCGGGGAGCGCGCCCGGCCGCATCGCCACACCGGCGCGGCGATCCGCTTCGCCACGCGCGCGGAAGGCGCGGTCACCATCGTCGACGGCCGGCGCTGCGAGATGAAGGCCGGCGACTTGATCTTAACTCCGCCGATGGTCTGGCACGGCCATATCAACGAAAGCGATCAGCGCATCATCTGGTTCGACGCAGCCAATATGCCGCTCATCCGCGCGCTCGACGCGCACTTCTTCGAGCCCGGAGACCCGCGCAACAACCAGTTCTGGCAGGTCGACGCGGGTGAGGAGAGCTTGTGGGCCGAGGCCGGCCTGCGCGCGCATGGCGTGGAGGCAAGCGCGGCGCACTCGCCGAAATACCGCTATCCCGGCGAGGCGACGCGCCGGCTCATTGCCGCCGCGCCAATCGGAGCCGACGGTCTGCGCGTGGTCCGCTACGTCAATCCGGCGACCGGCGGCGCCGTCATGCCGACGCTCGACTGCTACGCCGCCCGCCTGGACAAGGGCACCGCCACGCGCAGGAAACGCGCGACCTATAACGTGGTGTGCCTGGTCGTCGCGGGCGAAGGACGCTCGAGCATCGGCGAAGCAACCTTCGAATGGTCCCAACATGACGTCTTCACCATCCCGCACTGGACCTGGGCGCGCCACGAGGCGCGCGGCCGCCACGCCGATCTTTTCATGGTGACGGACAAGTCGGCGTTCGAGCGCCTCGACTTGGTGCGGGAGGAAATGGAGTAGACCTCAGCGCGTGGTTGGAATCAGCGCACGCGCCGGGCCGGGGGCGAGTCATGACATCGATAGCGCGCAACCCATCCTAGCAAACGGCACGATGCGTTCTAACGTGCACAACAACCAAGGAATTGGCGTCCCGCTGCGTCGCGTCGAGGATCGGCGCTTTCTCACCGGCCGCGGACGGTTCGTCGCCGATATCGATCGCTCGGGTGCGCTCGCCTGCGCCCTCGTTCGCTCGCCGCACGCGCATGCGGCCATTCGCCGGATCGACATGTCGGCTGCGCTCGGCTCGTCCGGCGTCGTCGCGGTGCTGACCGGCGCCGACATGGCGGCCGACGGCGTGGCCCCGATGCGGCCGCTGTGGGTGATCCGCTCGCGCGATGGATCGCCCATGGCCGAGCCGCCGCGTTTTGCCCTGGCACGCGAAAAGGTGCGCCACGTCGGAGAGCCGGTCGCGGCGGTCATCGCCGAAACTTTGGCGCAGGCGCTCGACGCCGCCGAGCGTGTCGAGGTGGACTACGCGACGCTCGCTGCCGTCACCGATGCGCGCGCGGCGCAGGCAGCCCCTGCGCCGCAGCTCCACGCGTGCGCGCCCGGCAACGTTTGCTTTCGCTGGACGCGCGGCGACGAGACGGCCGTACGGGCAGCCTTCGGCGGCGCCGCCCACGTTGTTGCAATCGATCTCGTCAACAACCGTCTGGCCGGCGCGGCGATCGAACCGCGCGCGGTGCTGGCCGAGCCGCAGGGCGAAAAGCTCACGCTCTACACCTCCACGCAGGCTCCGCATCACATCCGTCGCCAAGTCACCGAGCAGCTCGGCATTTCCGAGAGCGCGCTGCGTGTCATCTCGCCGGACGTGGGCGGCGGCTTCGGCTACAAGGGGAAAGCGTATCCGGAGGAGGGGATCATCACCTGGGCGGCGCGACGCCTGCGCCGGCCCGTGTGCTGGGCCGCGAGCAGAGCGGAAAGCTTTGTGGCGGACAATCAGGCCCGCGACCACCTCACCCACGCGGAGCTCGCGCTCGATGCGGACGGGCGTTTCCTCGCGCTTCATGTCGAGACCTTCGCCAACCTCGGCGCCTACGTCTCCACCTTCGGGGCCGCCATTCCGAGCGCGATCTACAGCGCGCTGTTGGCGGGGGGCTACCGCACCCCCGCGATCCTCGTGGATGTCACCGGCGTGTTCACCAATACGACGCCGACCGACGCCTTCCGCGGCGCCGGCAGGCCAGAGGCCTGCTACGTCCTGGAACGGCTTTCCGATCGCGCAGCGCTACAACTCGGCATCGACCGGGCGGAAGTCCGCCGGCGCAACCTCATTCCGCCGAGCGCCATGCCGTACAAGACACCGATCGGCCCCACCTACGACTGCGGCGACTTCCCGAAAATCCTCGCCCGCGCGCTCACGCTCGCCGACTACGATCATTTCGACGAGCGCCGCAGCCAAGCCAATGGGCGCGGACGGCTGCGCGGCATCGGCATGGCATGCTACGTCGAATCCTCGGGGGTCGCGCCGTCGCGATTTGCCGGCGCGCTCGGCGCCCGCGTCGGTTTCTATGAAGCGGCA
Organism: Xanthobacteraceae bacterium; assembly: GCA_035693615.1. Lineage (GTDB taxonomy): Bacteria > Pseudomonadota > Alphaproteobacteria > Rhizobiales > Xanthobacteraceae > VAZQ01. Next base: position 4,165 of record DASSGH010000069.1, on the reverse strand, counting down.
TCCATCCGCGTCGAGCCCGATGGCGCCGTGCGGGCGATGCTGGGAACCCACAACCACGGCCAAGGCCATGCCACCACTTTTGCTCAGATCCTCTCGGCGAGGCTTGGCGTGCCGGTCGAAAAGATCGAGGTGATCGAGGGCGATACCGACGCGGTGCCGCACGGCACCGGCACGTTCGGCTCGCGCTCGATCGCGGTCGGCGGATGTGCGCTCGATCGCGCCGCCGACAAGATCATCGCCAAGGGCAAGCTGATCGCGGCCCATCTGCTCGAGGCGGCCGCGGGCGACGTCGATTTCGGCGACGGTGCATTCGTCATCGCCGGGACCGACCGGCGCGTACCCTTCGCAACGGTCGCGCAGGCGGCCTATGTGCCGCACAACTTTCCGCTCGAGACGCTGGAGCCGGGTTTGCAGGAGACCGCAGTCTACGATCCGCCGAGCTTCGCCTTCAGCAACGGCGCGCATGTTTGCGAGCTTGAGATCGATCCGGAGACCGGGCGGCTGGAGATCATCGGTTTTTGGGCAGTCGATGATATCGGCACGGTGATCAACCCGATGATCGTCGAAGCCCAGGTCCACGGCGGTCTCGCCCAGGGGCTCGGCCAGGCGCTGCTCGAGCGTTGCGCCTATGACGACGGCGGCCAGCCGCTGTGCGGGTCGTTCATGGACTACGCGCTGGCACGGGCGGACGATCTGCCGAGCTTCGTCACGGAGTGTGACGAAAGCCAACCCTGTACCCACAACCCGCTCGGCGCCAAGGGTTGCGGGGAAGCGGGCGCCATCGGCGCGCCCGCCGCAGTGATTAGTGCGGCGCTCGATGCGATCGCGCCGCTCGGCGTCACCGACCTCGACATGCCGCTCACATCGGAGCAGGTGTGGCGCCGCATCCGGCAGGCGCAGCGGAAATCGCCTTGACACCATCAGGGGGGATGGCGGCAGGACGGCGTGCTGTTGGCGAGGAAAGCATTACGAAGCCGTACCGACGGCGCATAAGCGCTTGATCGCCGCCCGTCACCTCGTCATGCTCGCAGCCGCGACAGGCGCCAGCAATGCGCGACAAGGCGGCCTGGGGGCGAAGGAGTATGCCGTGACGCAAGAGCGTATCCGCGAGCTCACCAAGAGCATGCTTCGCAAGAAGCTCTACGTCGTTTTGTCCAAAGGCGGCGCGGCTGCCGAACAGATCGAGAAGCATTTGCCGCGGCATCTCGAATACATGATCGCCTTGGAGAAAAAGGGCGTGCTGTTCGCGTCGGGTCCGCTCGCGGCAGCCGACGGCCAAATGCGCGGCGACGGTCTAACGATCGTGCGGGCCGCCAGCGCGCAAGCGGCGCGCGAGATCGCCGAAGCCGATCCTTTCGTCGTGCACGGACTGCGCAGCTTCGAACTGCGGGAATGGACGGTGATGGAGGGCTCGCTCGGCATCAAGGTCAACCTCTCCGACCAGTCGCTCGAGCTGGCGTAAGGGCACGGCGCTGCGGGCGTAGCGAAAGGTTAGAGCATGCAGACGGTCGGCTTCATCGGCGTCGGCAAGATCGGGCTGCCGGTTGCGGAAAACCTGATCAAGGGCGGCTACCGCGTGCTCGGCTATCGCCGCAGCTCGCTCGCCGAGTTCGAGAAAATCGGCGGTGTCGCGGCAGGCTCCCCGGCCGAGATCGGCGCCGAGACGGACATCGTGTTCTCCTGCCTGCCGTCCTCGCAAGCGCTCGAGGAGGTGGTGCACGGCCCGAATGGGCTGATCAAATCCGCGCGACCGGGACAGATCATCGTCGAGCTCGGCTCCCATCCCGTGCCGGACAAGGAGCGCCACGTCGGCCCTCTGGCGGCAAAGGGGGCTATCTTCCTCGACGGCGAGGTCAGCGGAACGCCGGGAATGGTGTCGGCGCGCAAAGCCGTAATCTATCTAGCCGGCGATGAGGAGGCGTGCGCGAAGGCCGAGCGTTTCGTCCGCGGGTTCGCCGATTCCTGCCTCTATTTCGGGCCGTTCGGCGCCGCCAGCCGAGTGAAGCTCATCAACAATCTGCTGGTCGCCATCCACATCGCCGCGACAGCGGAAGCCATGGCGCTCGGCCTCAAAGCCGGCGTCGACGTCGACCTCATGATCAAGGCGGTCGCTACTGGCAGCGGCGGCTCGACCCAGTTCGGCATTCGCGCGCCGTGGATGGCGCAGCGACGGTTCCTTCCCGCGCAGGGCACGGTGCCGACCTTGGCACACTATTTCGACATGATCGGCGATTTCGCCGACGACGTCGGCGTCGCCACGCCGCTCCTCGACCGCGCGGTCGAGCTCTACGACAAGTTCATGGACATGGGCTTAGGCAAGAAGGATGTTGCCGCGATGGTGGATGTCATCACTGCGTTGCCGCGTTCGAAGCCCGCGCGTTGAATGGACAACTAGCACTCACGGAGGCCGGCATGATCAGCGTTAAAAAAATCGCCCACGCGGTCTACGAAATGCCCGACGTGGACAAGCAAACCGAGTACTACACCGAGGTCATCGGCCTCACGCAGACCGACAAAGGCAAAGACGCCGTCTATCTCGCATCGACGGTTGACCATCATTCGGTAGTTTTGCGCAAGGGGTCGCAGGCGAGATGCATGCGCCTCGGCTTCCAGATTGCGCCCGAGGAAGACCTCGGCGCGTTCGAGAAACAGGTTCAGGCCCACGGCATTAAAACCGAGCGGCGCAAGGACGCCGAACCCACGATTTCGGACATGGTCACCTTCGAGGACCCGAAGGGGACGGTGATGGAGGTGTTCAAGCGGGACGCGTTCTCCGGCCAACGCTTCCCGACCAAGGGCATCGTTCCGCACAAGTTGGGTCACGTCGCTTTCTTTGTTACCGACGTCAAGCGAGTCACCAAGTTCTATTGCGACGTGCTCGGCTTTCGCGAGTCCGATTGGATGGGGGATTTCTTCTCCTTCCTGCGCTGCGGTCGCGACCACCACACGATCAACCTGATGCAGATCGATGCCAACCGGCATTTTCACACCGCATTCGAGTTGCGCGATTGGTCCCACCTGCAGACCGCCTGTGACTTTCTCAGCCTCAACGGCTACAAGCTGCTCTGGGGGCCCGGGCGTCACGGCATCGGCCATAACCTCTTCGCCTATCATCGCGCTCCCAACGGCTTGATCACCGAGCTGTTCGCCGAACTCGACCAAGTCAACGAGGAGCTCGGCTACTTCGAGCCGCGACCTTGGCACCGCGATCGCCCGCAGAAACCGAAGGTGTGGCCCAAGGATCCGTCGGCCGCGAATCTGTGGGGCGTCATGCCGCCGGACGAGATGATGAAATAGGCGGTCGCCAGCATGGTGCGGCGTCGACATGTCTACCACGTGGCGGGTTACGACCCGATGGATGCCGACAGGCTGTACCGCCGGTTCACGCGTCAGCTCGATGTTTTCCGGCGGACTTGGAACATCGACGCAAGCGTCTCTGCGTTGGAGCAGGCGGGCGACAAGTGCCGGGCTTGGTGGACGGTGCGCTCGCGCGGCCCGAACTGGCAGGTCGAGGCGGTGCACGAAGCGCTCTTATGGGACGACATCGTGCGCGCGGATTTCAAAAGGCCGCTTGCACTACGGCTTCTCAAAGCGGCGTTCGCGTATTGCGACCTCATCGTGACCGGTACGATGTTTCGCTACATCTATGCGAATCAGCGCTATGCGATCTTTTTCCTGTTTCCGATCTTTTCAGTTGTGCTGTTCGCCGTCGCCGGATGGATTGTCGCGCGCCTGGCAACCGGCTTTCTCGGCCTCGACGGTGTCGCCGCCGCGGCGCTCGGCGTGCCGCTCGCCATTGCCGTCTTTCTCCTGCTGATGCGATGGCCCGGCCGGCGCTGGCGCGTCGAGCAACTGTTGGACGATTGGATCTGCGCCCACGCCTACATTCACGGCGAGCGCCTGGACATCGATGCGCGACTCGAGCTTTTTGCCGAAGCCTTGCTGGCGCGGACGCGCGATGCGGCGCTGGACGAGATTGTGATCGTCGGCCACAGCCTCGGCGCGATGCTGGTGCTCGACATCATTGTTCGCGCGCTGGCGCGCGACGCGGATTTCCCCCGGCGCGGCCCGGCGGTCTGCGTGCTCACCATCGGCGCAACCATCCCCAAATTTGCCTTGCATCCGCGCGCAAGGCCGATCCGCCGCAGGATCGCCGAAGTCGCCG
>DASSGH010000068.1:0-4366 GCA_035693615.1 Xanthobacteraceae bacterium | reverse complement strand
GTCCCCCCGGGCCGGGCCCCTGTGTGCTCATCGGATGATAACGTGACGCAGAATGGTTCGTTCCGCCTCGTGGAACTTTTTTCCCACCGCGTTGTTTTGCCGGGTAACCTCGAAATCTCTCAACCGGGAGGGTGCCGTGTCCAATTCGTCCGCTGCGGTAGCACAATACCTGCCTTTTTTGCGGCGTTATGCAAGGGCTCTGACCGGGAGCCAAGCCTCCGGCGACGCCTACGTCGCCGCCACGCTGGAAGCCTTGATCGCCGACCGCACGGTGATTGAGGATCCCAGAGGCCCGCGCGTTGCGCTCTATCGCCTTTTCACCACGATCTGGAATTCGGTCGCGGTCAACGGCGCACCTGCCGCCGCCGAGGATGAGCTACCCGGCGAACACAAGCTCGCAAATATTACGCCGCTCCCCCGGCAAGCATTTCTCTTGGTGGCGCTCGAAGGCTTCTCCGAGCCCGATGCCGCTCGCGTGCTCGACATCGATGTCACGAAGCTGCGGGGACTGGTCGAGGAATCGGGCCGCGAGCTTGCGGCCGAGATCGCCACCGATGTTCTCATCATCGAGGATGACACCTTTATCGCCATGGAGCTCGAAACGCTGGTCGAAGGCCTCGGTCATCGCGTGCTTGGCGTCGCTCGCACCCATGCAGAGGCTTTGGCGCTGACCAAGAACAAACGGCCGGGCTTGATCCTCGCGGACATTCAACTCGCCGACGGCAGTTCGGGATTGGAAGCGGTCAACGAGTTGCTCGCATCATTCGAGGCGCCAGTGATCTTCATCACCGCTTACCCCGAGCGCTTCCTCACTGGCGAGCGGCCCGAGCCGGCCTTCCTCATCGCCAAGCCATTCCAGCCGGCAACGGTATCGGCGGTCGCCAGTCAGGCGCTGTTCTTCGAGCGCACCGCCAAACGGCGGGAGCGACGCGTCACCGCGTGATGGAAGAAAATCGGAGGTGACGGGAGCGCATCAGCGGCGGCGCCGGCTGGGCGGCCGAGCGGAGCGTCCGACGCTTTGGTAGCTCGCCAAGCCGACGAGAATTCCTACACCCACGGCAACGGCGAGCGTAATTAGCGGCCGATGCTCCACTTCGTCGGCCACTCGGCGCAGCGCCCGGTCCCCGAGCTTTGCGGCCTCGCCGCCGAGTTTCGCCACATCGTTGCTCACCGAGCTGGCGCGACCGCGCAATACTTCAGCTACGCTACTCAAGGTGGAGGCGATCACGTCACCGACATGATCGACGGCCTGCGTTGCGCCCGCGGCGGATCGGCCGCCAATTGCTTCCAGGCGCCGCTCGAGCGCGCGCAGGCGCTGTTCGATGTCGTTGATGCCGTCTGAGACGGCACGGGATCTGGATCGAGAAAACATGGCTGCTGCCGCCGCGACGGCGGTTGCTCCATCTTAATGGGTACTATTGAGCCAGGCGTCGATCTGGCGGTCAGCCTCGTCCTTGGCCACGCCGTAACGCTGCTGCAATCGGCCGTTGAGTTCTGAGCGCTTCCCCTCGATCACCGTCATATCGTCATCGGTCAGCTTCCCCCATTTTTGCTGGACCTTGCCCTTGAACTCTTTCCAGTTGCCTTCGATGCGGTCCCAGTTCATCGCCTGCTCCTCCTTCTGGCTGGAATTCCGAAACACCGGGAGAACCCGGGCGCCCGAATAAAAGTTCCGCCCCGCCGCGCCGCGTGTGTCGCTGAAAAAGACAGGGGCGTAGCCGACTTAATCGTCGACTACGCCCTAGATAACCGGCCGAGCACGGGGAGGGGGAAATGGGCGGCCGGCTTTCCCTTCAACGCACGATCCGCCCATTGGTTCCTGCCAATTTCCGAGCATCGAAAACCTGCCTTTGCCTGCCCTCCTCATACGCAGCCCCAATCCCTCGCCCTTTTACGCGGCTCTGCTCCCGCCCAGCCGCATCCAAAAATATCTTTCACAACCAAGGCTTTACATCGAAGACGTGGGACCGCGGCGATTTCGCTGCAAATCGCCGCGCGGCGAATGAACCTAACGACGGGTTAACGCGACTAATGGGGACAGGGATGGTGGGGAGCTACCCATGCGGCGTCTTTCGAGTTATTTCATCGGCTGCAGCGGCGCCGTCGTCGCGCTTGCGACCTTTCTCGTCGGCGTCGAAATTTCGGCCATCAGCACGGCTTCGCCGTCGCTTTCCAGCACCGCCCCGATGGTGAACCGTACGCTCAAGAGCGACCGCTTGCCGCTCGTGTTGAACAAGAGCCGCAACGCCGTGAACGGCCCGGCCGAGACGCAGACCCCGCCCGCCCCGACACCGAAGCCCAAATTGCTGGACGGTTGCGAGCCCATGGTCAGCGCGATCGGACATTCGCCGCTGGCGCAGATCGCAGGGCGCTGCGTCTCCTAACCGCGCGCGATATTAGCTACAACGTCCCAACATCCCTCTCCCGGCTTCAGCCCTTCCGCCAGGACTCGAGTTCGCGCTGCGCGGCGCGTCTCGGCCGAAAAGCCGGCGCCGAAGGCCGCCTTCCTGCTCGCTCGGAACTTTCGACACACGAGCGGCTTGTAAAACCGTCATCGGCAGACCTTGTAAAACCGTCATCGGCAAACAGAGCGGGGCAAAACCGCAAGCGGCGCGAGCTCGGTCGCCATCGACGCGGCGGGTTGCGCGCCCGCAAAATGAGCCCAGGGCTCGCGCTTTAGGGCTCGCGCTTTGAACCACGCCGCCGCAGCGGCCCACCAAGCGAGTGAGATCCGCATGCTAGAATCGGCGCCAGCGCCGTTACGGTGGACGCGTCAGCGTCACCACGTTGCAGAGGAAACCGCGAGCGCTGAGGCCGCGCTTGACTCGAGCGGATCGAAGGCAAGAATTCGCTTGGACTACGAACGAAAGGGCTGCCCAACAGCCTCGCACGGTGGATGTGAAAGTGCCTGAGCAACAGGATAAAGGCGAAACGCCCGGCCCTTGTGTCCGCGAACAAGCGTCCCCGCTGGTCTCCGATCTTGAAGTGTTTCGACGGGCGCTCGAGGGGGGCCAAGTGGGCGTTTGGTCATGGGATCTGCGCTCGCATCAGCTGACATGGTCGACAAAACTGGAAGATTTTCATGGCCGTCCCGAGCGCGCGTTCGACGGCACGCTCTCGATCGCACCGCAAGACTTTGCGCCGCAAGACGCAACGGGCATTCTCGCGGCGATGGGCAAGAGCTTGCAGACGCGCGAGCCGTGTCGCGTCGAATACCGCCTGCCAGGGCGATCGGAGCGCGAGGAGCGTTGGTTTGAAGCGCTCGTCACCCTCGTCGTCGAGAAGGACACGACCGTGCAGATGCTCGGCATGTGCCGAGATGTCAGCGAGCGCTTGCGCATCAACCGGGAAGTGCGCGTGCGCGCGCGCCAGCAGGAGACCCTCGCGCGCCTTGGCGAGCGTGCGCTGACCGAAAGCGATCTGCAGAAATATTTCAACGAGGTGGTCACCACGGTTGGCGAGATTCTCGACCTCGAAATGGTCAAAATTCTCGAACTGGTGCCCGGCGATGCCGAGCTTCTGCTCAGAGCAGGGATCGGATGGCAGGCCGGGCTGGTTGGGATAGCTACGGTCTCCACCGGCCGCGAGACGCAGGCCGGCTATACCCTCGCCTCCGGGCGCCCCGTCATCGTGGAGGACCTCGCGTCGGAGAGCAGGTTCTCAGGCGCGGTGTTCCTGCAAAAGCATGGCGTCGTGAGCGGCCTCACCACACCGATCGCCGGGCGTGACGGACGCGCCTACGGCGTGCTCGGCGCGCACACTGTGAAGCGGCGTAAGTTCAATGACTACGACGTCGCGTTTCTCGCTGCCGTCGCCAACGTCTTAGCGGGCGCCATCCAGCGCCGGCAGCTCGACCAGCGCCATGAATTGATGATACGCGAGCTGCGCCACCGCTCGGGCAACCTCTTTTCCCAGCTGCTCGCGCTGTTCTCGCAGACGGCCAAGAATTCGCGCAATCTCGCCGACCTCGTCGCGAAATACGAAGCGCGCGTCCTGGCGCTGGCTAATGCCCATCGCCTCATCACCGAAGGGGGTTGGAAATCGACCTCGCTCAGCGAGCTGCTCAATACCTTGCTTGCAGCATTCCTCGACCGCATTTCGTTCAGCGGGCCAAATGTCTTCCTCGAACCCGATCCCACCTTCGGACTCAGCATGGCGGTGCACGAGCTGGCAACCAACGCGGGCAAGCACGGCAGCCTTTCCGTACCCTCCGGCCGGGTCGACCTGAGCTGGTCGGTCACGCGTACCCAGCAAGGCCTCACGCTGGTGCTGGACTGGAACGAAAATCACGGCCCCGCGCCCAAGCGGGGCAGGCGACTGGGGTTCGGCTCGCGACTGATCAACATGGTGATCGAACGCCAGCTCA
>DASSGH010000067.1:0-19704 GCA_035693615.1 Xanthobacteraceae bacterium | reverse complement strand
TCTGTTTGAGTGACCGGCTCCATTCCTGTTTCTGCATAAGGATCTTAAGGGCCTCGCGGTCCGTTGAAACTCCGCGCCTTGTTTTTTTAACGGCATCGAGGAGTCTTAGGAGTTTTTTCGGGGGCCATTTGGTGGGCTTGGTATCGTGTATCACGGCTCCCCAATTGCCGTAATCATCCTGTTGCTTCAGTTTGAGTTTGGCCTGTACGACCTGAAATCCCGGTTCATGCTTAAACGTGAGGAGGAGAGCGAGCCTGAAATAATCGTCTTTGTCGATGCCGTAACGCTTCATCAGAAGCGGCAGCTTCTCAATAGCCGCTTGTTCAATGATCTGCTGCTTAAGCTCCTGTTGTTCTTCGTTAGTCCCCTCAATTGGAATGCTGCCTATATAAATCGGCGTATCGAGTTTCTCCTTCCGGCGGTTCTTGGGTTTCATCACAGGACCTGCCGCATTGGCACAACCTTGTGTTCGCCGCTCTCTACCAGTGCGCGGACATGGTCGGCCCATAGCGCCAACGCCGCGCGCACCTCGTTGGCATAAGGGCTCTTGTTGTAGGTGCCGCCCACCGTGCCGCGGTGGCCTTGATGGTTGAGGATTTGCTCGACGACATGGGGCGCAACGCCGAGATCGTGCAGGCGGGTGGAAAGTGTGCGCCGGATGTCGTGGTGCCCCCATCCTGTGACACCCGAGCGCCCGTCGAGCGCCTGCTTGCTGAAGTCCCATGTCGAGAAACCCTTGCCCGAGCGCTCGCCGAATAACTGGGGGCGGCCGACGATCTGCGGCACGTCCTTAATGATGGCGAGCGCCATCGGCGTCAGCGGCAACACGTGCGCCCGCCCGTTCTTGCAGCGCTCGGCGGGCAGCCGCCACGTGCCATCCTCGCCGATCTCATCCCACGTCATACCGCCGACCTCCTGCCGTCGCGCCCCGAGCAGGATCAGCAAGCGCACGATGCGGCCATAGTCGTCGTCGCGGCAGGCACGCCAGATGTGGCCGATCTCGTCGTCGTTCAAAGTCCGCTCTCGCGGCTTGCCCGCATCCATCAAGGGCGTGCCGATCACCGGGTTGTTTTCCACGAGCCCCATCTGCATCGCCCACGTGAAGAACGCTGAGAGCGCCGGGCGAGCACGCGCCGCCACGATGGAGCCGTGCTCGCGCTTGATCACGAGCAGGCGGGCGGCGATATCTTTGCGGCCTACAGTGTCAGCGGGCATGCCGTGCAACGGCTTGAAATAGGTGCCGGTGAGATAGCGCGTGATCTGGCGCAGAGTGTGCGGCCGCACGTCGCCCTTTTTGTCGGCGAGGTATTCGTCGATGACCGAGCGCAGCGTGACTCGATCCTTGTTGCGCCGGTCCGTGCGCTCGGCCTGCGGGTCTTGGCCCAAGGCGACCGCGCCGAGTATCTTTCTCGCCTGCGCTCTCGCCTGCTCGACGCCAAGCACCTCGGCCGAGCCGAGCGTAACGCGGGGCGAGCGTCCGCCCCTGCGGTACTGCACGACCCAAGACCGCAGCACCTTGCCACTGCTGCCGAGCCGGACTCGGAGTCCGAAGCGCGGCATGGCATCATCCCACGCGATGTGGTCGGTCTTGCCCTCAGGCAGAGTGAACGTGCGCACAGTCTTGGAGTCGAACTTCATTGGCCCTCTCGGGAAGCGGTGGGGAAGCGCACAGGTGCTTCCCCGTGACGCCTCGTGCTTCCAACAGAAAGCACCATACGCACGAAAAGCCCAAGACAGCAAGCATGTGCCGCTTCCCGAGCGGATAGCAGTGTTTTCCCGCGCAAATCGCCGGCCGTGGGCGAGGCCGCGCGCATGCGCGCCGCCCTCCGTCGTCAGGAGTGCAATGCCGCTCATTGCGGGGTTACCTGTCGCAGGTCCTTGACCCGCACCGCCTTGCCCTGCGAGCGGGGGATCTCGCCCGGCGCCTTGAGCACGACGTCGCAGCTGAGGCCGACCATCGCCTTGATGTGGCTGCGTAGGTCGGCCGCCATTTTTCCAGCGAACGGCTCATCGCGCGGGGCAGGGGGCGCGAGCTCAACCTCGATGGTGACGGCATCCATCGACCGCTCCCGGGTCAGCACGAGCTGATAATGCGGCGCGAGGCCGGGAAAACCGACTAGCACGGCCTCGATCTGGGACGGATAGACGTTCACCCCGCGAATGATCAGCATGTCGTCGCTGCGCCCGGTCACGCGCAGCATGCGGCGATGAGTGCGCCCACAGGCGCAGGGCTCCTCGATCAGCCGCGTGATGTCGCGCGTGCGGTAGCGCAGCATCGGCAGCGCCTCCTTGGTCAGCGTGGTGAGCACCAGCTCTCCGGCTTCCCCCGGCGGCAGCGGCTCACCCGTCTCCGGGTCGATCACCTCGCACAAGAAATGATCCTCCCAGATGTGCAGCCCGTTCTGCGCCTGATGGCACTCGCTTGCGACCCCGGGGCCGATGATCTCCGAGAGGCCGTAGATGTCCATGGCCTTGATGGCAAACTTTTCCTCGAGCTGGCGGCGCATCGCCTCGCTCCAAGGTTCGGCGCCGAAGCAGCCGTAGCGCAGCGGAAGTTGGCGCAGGTCAACGCCCATGGCGGTCGCGACTTCGGCGATGTTGAGCGCATAGGACGGCGTCGCGCCGAGAAGATGCGCGCCGAAATCCTTGATCAGCATCACCTGCCGTTCCGTGCCGCCGCCCGACACCGGCACGGTGGTCAGCCCGAGCCGCTCGGCGCCGTAGTGGAATCCGAGGCCGCCGGTGAACAGCCCGTAGCCGTAGGCATTGTGGAAGATGTCGCCGGGCTTGCCTCCCATGCATGCGATCGAGCGGGCCATCAGATCCGACCATAGATCGAGGTCGGCCCGCGTATAGCCCACCACCGTCGGCTTGCCGGTGGTCCCCGATGAGGCGTGCAGCCGTAGTAGGTTTTCGCGCGGCACTGCGAACAAGCCGAACGGAAAATTGTCGCGCAGCTCGGCCTTCACGGTGAACGGAAAGCGCGCGATATCGGCGAGCGTTCTGACATCCTCCGCTTTGACGCCGGCGGCATCGAGCTTGCGGCGAAACGGCGGTACGTTGGCGTAGGCGCGCGCAATCGTTTGCTTGAGCCGAGCGAGCTGCAGCGCCGCTAGCTCGTTGCGTGCCATGGTCTCGGCCGCGCGATCGAACATGCAGGCCTCCTCGCTGCGCACGGCCCCTGCCATACCTCAGACCGACCGCGCGGCGAGCCGTGCCGCCTTGGCTTTGAGGCGCTCGAAGGTCTTGGCCTTGTCGACGACGAAGCGCGTGTGGGTACCCGCGCCGACCTCGTCGAGTTCGTCCTTGACCGCCACGTCGAACGAGACCTTGCGACCCTCCACTGTGGCCACGCGCACGGTGATCTCGACGGTCATCCCCATGAGCGTCGGCGCGAGATGCTTGACCGCAACCTCCATCCCGACCGAATCCTCGCCCGGATCGGCGTGCTCGATGATGAGATCGCGGCAGGTATACTCGATGTCGCGGACCATCGCGGGCGTGGCATAGGTGCGCGCCTCCTCACCCATGAAGCCGATCGTACGCTCGGCGCCCACCGTGATGCGGGTGACGCGGGACACGCCCGGGCGAAGGCTTGGTTTCATCAATTTGCTCCCTCGAAGGGCTCTGCAGATTGAAATCGGTTGTGGGCGCTCGCGCAAGGCGCGGGAAGAGGCTCTGCGCCGCAACTCCTGAGGATAATCGGGGCAGCAGCATTGAGGTGCGCGCGATGAAATATTACATTCGCCTCTCATTCACCGCGTCCAGCCGCTCAATGTGCCCATGATCAGCCCGTCCACACTCGCCCCCTACGCGCATCACACACTGTCCGACGCCGTCATCCCCGAGCTTCCCGGCTATTACCGCGGCAAGGTGCGGGAGAACTACGACCTTCGCAACGGTGCACGCATTCTCATCGCCACCGACCGGGTGAGCGCGTTCGACCGCAACATCGCCGTGATTCCGCTGAAAGGGCAGGTGCTGACGCAAACCGCGCGCTTCTGGTTCGAAGCCACGCAAAGCATCTGTCCCAATCACGTCATCGAATATCCCGATCCCAACGTGCTGCTGAGCAAGCGGCTCAGCATGATGCCGGTGGAGATCGTGGTGCGCGACTATCTTGCGGGCAGCACCTCCACGTCGATTCTGCAGATGTACAAGAAGGGCGCGCGGGAGATGTATGGTCACCGTTTCGAGGACGTGCTGCGCGACAATCAAAAACTGCCGCACACGATCATTACCCCGACGACCAAGGCGGAACAGGGCGCACACGATGCGCCGCTGAGCGCCGAGGAGATCATCGCGCGCAAGCTCCTGACCGAGAAGCAGTGGCGCGAGGTTTCAGACAAGGCGCTCGCGCTGTTCGCCTGCGGCCGCGAGACCGCGGCGCGGCAAGGACTCATTCTGGTCGACACCAAATACGAATTCGGTTTCGACGCCAAGGGCACGATCGTTCTCGCCGACGAGGTGCACACGCCCGACAGCAGCCGCTACTGGCTCGCGGCGAGCTATCCTGCGCGTTTTGCCGCCGGTGCGCCGCCCGATACGCTGGACAAGGATTTCATCCGGCGCTGGGTGGCCGCGCGGTGCGACCCCTACAATGAGCCCATCCCGGACATCCCGCAGGACGTCATTTTACGGGCCGCTGCGACGTATATCGACGTCTTCGAGAAGGTCACGGGGCGGGAATTTGCGCTGCCCGACCTTTCCGTCGTGCCGCTGGAGCGCGTGCGCGCAAACCTGCGCAAATATTTCGACAAGGCGGCATAGAGAGCTCGCGCGTCGGCTCATTCCGCGAAGCGGGAATCCAGAATGGACTCCCGCTTCACGGAGGTAAGCAGGATTTCTGCGCTGACGCGCGGAGAGGCGTGCCGGGATTAATTCGCGGCGAAGCAGTAGATCAAACCGGCGCCGCCCGTAGCCTTCAGGTTGTCCTGGCTGCAGCCGCGCGAGCCATGCGAGGAGTTCCAGGAATTCATGTGCCGGGTATTTTGCAGACCGGTGCGATCATGATGCCCGACGATTGCGGAACCCTCGCCACTCTTGGTCCAGTTTCCGCACGTGGTGTCGCCGCCAGCCGTCGAGAATAGGCCCTGCGGGTCAGAGCCGGTCAGGATGTCGTGCGTGTTGACTGCGTCGCCTCGGCCGCTGACCGGCTCGCCTTTCTCGGTCAGCGCCGTCTGTTTGGTGATATTGTTCGAATCCGAGTGGAGATCGTCCACGCTCTTTGCCACGACCACGCCCTTCGCGTTCTGCCATGGCCCCTTGCCAATGCGATCGCGCGCGTTGACGCCGGCGGCGCCGCCCGGCTCGGTCGTGCTCAGATAGGCGCGCCAGTTAGTATTGGTGGAGCCGGCCGCTCTGGCGAGCGCCTGGCAATGCGCGTCAGCGCCGGCAAGCCCGCCGAGGTCGGCGCCATTACCCTTGCCCACGCTGGTGACGAAGAATGTAATGCCGGCTTGTTGCGCCTGCGCCGGACCCCCCATGGCAAGCCCCGTCAACGCAAGAGCAGCCAAAAGCGGAAGTCCAATTCCCGACCTCATTGAGATCCTCCCGATTCGTGTGATTGCATTCGGATCAGACGTGCCACCTCAAAGGCGGCTCGATGATGTTAGCACCCGTGTCCAGGTGGAACCAGCGGTCAAGGTTTATGCTGCCGCGGTCAGCACTTTGCTTCCGCTTTCGCCGGACCGAGGGTTTGGTTAGTGTCATATGGCCGTGACATTTGCGCGTACCACTGATGCAGCTGACTGCCTCGCGGCGGCAGGCTTGGCTACCGCCGACATCGCGGCATGGCTGCGGGCGGAGCCGCGCGAGCTTACCGATTTTCCCGCCGATTGCGCGACATTCTCCGAGTACTGGCGCAGATCGGCGCAACTTTTGGGGCGATTACCGCACAAGCCGCGCTGCAATGCGGGCGAGCACGCCGCCGCGGCGCTCATTCAGCATCGCTCGCGCGAGGCGCGCGCGCGCTTTCTTCGCCGCCACGCCGATGCGGTCTATGAAGCGGCGACGGCGCGGCGCTCGCGCTTCGTTCGCGTCGAGGAACTGGTGCTGCGCGCCGCAGAGGTGGTGCCGGGTCTACTTCCTACGGCCCAAGAGCTCGCTGCCGAGGATGGGTTGATCCAGCGCGACCGGAGCGGGCTCGAGATCGATCAGGGGCTGTTTCTCTCCGCCGTGCTCCGCCACGAAAGCTGCGGACGCCACCTCTGTCACGCGATGTTGCTGCCGCGCGCCGAGGCACAGAGCCTCCTAGCGCAGTTCGAGCGCGAGGGCAGGGTCGAGCTCAGCGGCGCGTCGGTTCACCGCAGCGGCAAGGCGGCGGTGGTAACCCAGAACAATCCTCGATTTCTCAACGCCGAAGATCAGACTTCGCTCGATGCCGCGGAAATCTGCGTCGATCTCGCGCTGCTCGACCGCGCAAGCGAAATCGCTGTCATGCGCGGCGGCGTCGTCGAGCATCCGAAATACAAAGGCCGCCGCGTTTTCGGCGCCGGCATCAACCTCACCCATCTCTATCACGGGCGGATTCCGTTCGTTTGGTATCTCCAGCGCGATCTCGGCTACGTCAACAAAATCTATCGCGGACTTGCCTTCGCCGACGACGCGCCGCCCGATGAGTTCGGCGGCAGTAGCATCGAGAAGCCCTGGATCGCCGCGGTCGAATCCTTCGCCATCGGCGGCCACTGCCAAATCTTGCTGGTGATGGACTACGTGCTTGCCGAGCGCGGCGCGTTCCTTACCTTGCCGGCGCGCAAGGAAGGCATCATCCCCGGTGCCGCCAACATGCGCATGCCCCGCTTCACCGGCGACCGCCTCGCGCGACAGGCGATTCAGTACGAGCGGCGGCTCGACTGCGACAGCCCGGAAGGCCGGCTGATCTGCGACGAGGTCGTCGGCACCGGCGAGATGGACGCCGCCCTCGAGAGGGTGGTCATTGGACTGACCAATTCCGGCGTGGTCAGCGCTGCGAGCAACCGGCGGGCGATTCGCATCACGCAAGAGCCGCTCGATGCCTTCCGCGCCTATTTCGCCGTCTATGCGCGCGAGCAAGCTTATTGCCACTTCAGCCCGGCGTTGATCGGCAATCTGGAGCGCTACTGGAACGCGCAGAGCCGCGCGCCTTAGCACCGTTCATTAGGGCGGCGGCGTCGATGTGCGCGGAATTCCACGGCCTTACGGCAATGCGCGGAGGCCGCGCTAGCGCTGGATGCGGTCGAGATTGGCCGTCATCTGCGCGATGGCGCGCCGGAACCGCAGCAGGTCGTCGCGGCTGATGCCGGCTTCGGCTTCTTCGGTGATGCCGCGAGCGAGCGCCAGCAGCCGATTGCGCATGCGTTGCGCCTTGGCCGTGAGCCACACATGCGACCGGCGCTTATCGTCAGTGCTGCGCAGCCGGCGGATTAGCCTGGACTTTTCCATGCCGCGCAGCGCGATGACGGTGGTCGGCTCCATCATGCCGACGCGTGCCGAGAGCTCGCGTTGGGTGAGACCATCCTCGTTCCATAATACGCGCAGGAAATACCACTGGCCACGCGTCACGCCATGCGCGGCGATGCGCCGCTCCAGCAGGCGTTGAAAGGCGCGGTGGGCGTCGCGGACGAGATAGCCCGAGCTTTCGTCGGGCGGGAATTCCGAGTTACGAGACGGCTCGCGTTGGCGAGTTCGGCGGAGGGCGCCGCGACGCGAGCCGCTGCGGGCTGCAACGGCCGGCCTCGTCGATTTTGCACTGCCGCGGCGCATGTGACCAATTGCCGTCGCTGACATTGACACCATTCTCATTCCAAGCCCATAATACTTAGAAATCTATGCAATGGAACCCTGATGATCGGGGTAGCGGCCGCCGCGACGGTTCCGCTTTCAGAAATTCGGCACATGGCAGCGGCTCACGCCGCTCCTACGGACGGAGCTCAAGACCTCATGCAAAAAATCCTGCGCAAGGAAAAGCCTTCCGCCGACAAGCAGCACCATGCGTCCGATCTGCGCAGCACGCTCGACTGGCTGCGCGCGCAAGGTGACCTGATCGAAACCGACAAGCCGGTCGACCCAGACCTCGAAGTCACCGGGCTGCAGAAGCACATGGACGGCGGTTGTCCGGTGCTGTTCAACAAGGTGAAGGGCAAGCCCAATCACCGCGTGCTGACCAACCTGTTCGGCGACATCAAGGTCATCAACAAGATGTTCGGTTGGAAGGACGACGCCGAGCGGGTGAAGAAGCTTGCGTATGCGCTGGGCCACCCGCTCAAGCCCGTCGAGATCCGGCAGCACGAGGCGCCGTGCCAGGAGCACGTCATTAAGTCGCCGGAGGACGTCAACGAGCACGTGGTGGCGATCAGGCACACCACCTACGAGCCCGAGCTGACAGTGGGCTCGGCCATCCGCTGCGTCACCGGTCCGCAATTCGATGGCGGTTCCGACCTCGGTTACAACCGCATGAATTTCCGCTGGGGCAATGTCGGCACGTTCCAGATCTCGCCCGGCTCGCACATGTGGCAGGTCGTCAACAAGTACTACAAGTCGAACGAGCGGGTCCCCATCACCATGTGCTTCGGCGTGCCGCCGGCCTGCACCTTGCTGGCCGGCGCCGGTTTCGATTACGCGGTGCTGCCGATGGGGTGCGACGAGATCGGCATCGCCGGCGCCGTGCAGGGCGCGCCGATCCGGCTGGTCAAGGCGCGCACGGTCGAGGCCATGGCGCTCGCCGATTCCGAGCTCGTGCTGGAAGGCTACGTCGATCCCCGCGACCGCCGCTTCGAGACCAAGGAGTCGGAGGACGCCGGCGTCCAAGGCCGCTTCCATTTCCATCCGGAATGGGCGGGCTACATGGGCAAGGCTTACAAGGCGCCGACGTTCCACGTGACCGCGGTGACCATGCGCGATCCGAAGACTAAGCCGATCATCTTCGCTCTGGGCGTACACACGCTCGATGACCACAACATCGACACCACGGTGCGTGAGGCGGCGCTCTATGAGCTGTGCCAGCGGCTGCAGCCCGGCATCGTGCAGAACGTGGTGATCCCCTACTGCATGACCGACTGGGGCGGCTGCATCATCCAGGTCAAGAAGCGCCACCAGATCGACGAAGGCTGGCAGCGCAACTTCCTCGCCGCGGCGCTTTCCTGCTCGCAGGGCATGCGGCTTGCAATCGCGGTGAGCGAGGACGTCGACCCCTACTCGATGGACGACGTCATGTGGTGCCTCACCACGCGGGTGAATCCACGCACTGACATCCTCAACCCCATTCCCGGCGGCCGCGGTCAGACCTTCATGCCGGCTGAACGCATGACCGCGGGGGAGAAGCAGTGGACGGCCTCGAATACCAATTTCGAGGGCGGTATGGGCATCGATGCCACGGTGCCGTTCGGCTACGAGAGCGACTTCCTGCGGCCGGTCTATCCCGTCGATCGGGTCAAGCCGGAGGACTTCTTCAGCGGGAAGGACATCGAGAACGCCCGCTCGCGCATGGTCGGATGGGTCCACTCGCTCGCTCGCTCCGGTCGCTGAACCGCAAATTTGCGTCGTCACTGCCGGGTTTAGCCCGGCAATCCATCCGCCTTCGCAAACGACCTCATGCGAGAAAAGATGGGTGGGCGGGTCAAACCGGCGCATGACTGGTGAAAAGAGTAGCGCCATGCTGCTGTCGGACGTGTTGATCATCGACGCCACGGATCGGCTGGGCTGGCTCGCGGGGCGCCTGCTCGCCGATCTCGGTGCTGATGTCATCAAGCTTGAGCCGCCCGGCAGCGACCGCAGCCGCGCGGAATGGCGCGCTTTCAACGTCAACAAGCGCATTCTCGAACTCGATCCGGAGCCTGCGAGCGCGCGCGCGCGGGTCGAGGAATTGCTGCGCACCGCAGACATTTGTCTGCTCACGCCATCTGCGGCCATCCCCGGTGCATGTCTCGATCCGCTCGCGTTGCGCCGGGATTATCCGCGCTTGGTGGTCGTCGCGATCCGGCCGTTCGGCGGCGTGGGCCCACGCAGTGCGTGGAAGGCAAGCGACATCGAGCTCATGGCCGCCGGCGGGGCCATGGCGCTCGCTGGCGAGCCCGACGGCATGCCGGTGCGGGTGAGCGAGCCGCAATCCTACGGCTGGGCCGGCGCGCACGCCGCCATCGGCGCCGTCGTTGCGCTGTTTCGCCGCGACGCCACCGGCCGCGGCGATCTCGTGGATGTCTCCGCCCAGGCCTCCGTCATCGCTGCGCTCTCGCACGCGCCGGCGTTTGTCGACCTCGTCGGCATCGAGCCTACTCGCGCCGGGGCCTTCATGACCGGCCGCTCGATCAAGGGCGCGCGTTATCGCGTGTTCTGGCCGTGCCGCGACGGCTACATCAATTTTATCTTCTACGGCGGCGCGGCGGGGCGGCGCACGAACGAGCAGCTTGTCGCCTGGATGCGTCAAAGCGGCGCCGAGCTCGGCGCGCTCGCGGCGATCGATTGGAAAACCTGGGATCCCACCAAGGCGGACCAGGCGGAGGTCGACGCCATCGAGGCGCCGGTCGCCCAGTTCTTTGCGCGCTTGACCAAGCGCGAATTCCTCATCGAAGGGCACCGGCGCGAGATGCTGGGCTACCCGGTCGCAACCGTCGCCGATATCGCCAGCGATCCGCAGCTTGAGGCGCGCGCCTTTTTCCAGACCGTCGCTGACTCGGCCGACCGGTTTTGCGGCAGCTTTGCGGTGATCGACGGCGAGCGGCCGCCACTGCGTCACCATCCCGGCGCGCCGTTCCCGGCCGCACCGGCGTCCGTTGGCGCGCCGAGCGCCGCGGGGCGCGCGGGCTCGTCGGGCGCGGAAGGCAAACCGTGAGTGCGGTCGGGCAGGCGCTTGCCGGGCTGAAGGTGCTCGAATTCGGCGGCTACGCCGCAGGCCCGCATATCGGCAAGGTGCTGGCCAATTTCGGCGCGCGCACAATTCACATGGAATCGAAAGAGCGGCCGGACGGGTTCCGCATCCAGTATCCGCCTTTCAAGGACGATCGTCCGGGCTACAACCGCAGCGGCTGCTTCGCCTTCTTCAACGATTCGAAATACAGCGTCACCGTCGACCTCAAGAAGCCGGCGGGCATGGCACTCGCGCGGCGCATGGCGCAATGGTGCGACCTCATCATCGAGAATATGCGGCCCGGCGTGATGGAGCGCCTCGGGCTCGGTTTCGGCGCGCTCGCGGAACGCAATCCGCGGCTGGTGATGCTCTCGACCTGCAACATGGGGCAGACCGGACCGCGTGCGGACCAGCCCGGCTTCGGTTCGCAGCTCTCGGCACTCGCCGGCATGTGCGAGCTCACCGGCGTTCCCGAAGGTCCGCCGATGCTGCTCTATGGTCCCTATATCGACTACGTCGCCTCGCTGCTTGGCGCCTCGGCCGCGCTAGCCGGCGTTACCCGCAGCCGGCGGACCGGCAAGGGCGCGCTGATCGATCTTTCGCAATACGAATGCGGTCTGGTGTTCATGGGGGGGGCGCTGCGGGAGTTCTTCGCCAGCGGCCGCGTTCCCACCCGCTGCGGCAACGATGACCCGGTCGCCGCGCCGCATGGCGCGTTCCTGTGCCACGATGGAGAATGGGTTGCTCTGTCGTGCTGGTCCGATGACGAGTTCGCAGCGCTCGCACGAGCGATCGGGGATGGCAGTCTGGCCGGCGATCCGCGCTTTGCGACGGCGCCGGCGCGACGGACGAACGGCAAGGCGCTCGATGCCGTTATCTCGGCTTGGACCGGGCAACGCGGCGCCGAGACCGCGGCCATCGCCTTACAGGCGGCCGGCGTCCCAGCTTATCCCGTGGTGGGCATGGCGGGCCTGTTCTCCGACCCGCAGCTTCGCGCCCGCCGGCAATTCCGCGTGCGACGCCATCCGGAGATGGGCGACCACGCCTATTGCTACCCCGGATTCGATCTCGTCGAGGCTCCCGGCGACATCATCGGACCGGCACCCTGCGTCGGCGCCGATAACGATTTCGTGTTCCGCGACCTCATCGGATTGAGCGAGGCGGAATACGAATCGTACCGCCAGCAAGGTGTGTTTGACTGAACGTGACCTCTCGACACGCAACTTGCGCCGGATTCGCAGGCCAAGGGAGGTCCCTCGGTCCGAAGTCGTTCGGTGAACAATCCGGAGTTCGAGCCTCAATTGCCGGCGCACAGGAATACCGTGAGATTGTCCCTGTGTTGCGCCCTTGGCATTGCGGAACTTGCATGCACGAACTAAAGCTCGGGTTCAGCAACGGAGGGATGGCTAGCGGCGCCAGATCAAATCATGAGCGCCAACTCGCAGCAGCCCGGTCCATCCAGCGTCGGGACCCCGGCAGCAGCTATTCCGATTGGCCTGCGAATAGTGGCTATCGTTCTTCGAGCGCTGTTTATTGGAGCGCTCGTGGCGGTGACCGTACGCGTCAGCAGCCCTCAGAGCGAGACTCTCGCCTCGGTCTACGAGACGCCGGGCGATCTTATCAGGCTTGCGCTCGGATTCGCGGTGGGTCTGTGGGTCGTGATCCATCTCTTCATGCTTCCCCGGACCGCCGAGGGATATAGGATGTGGGTCTACCTGGGCCTAGTGGTCGCCCCGCTTGCATGGGCGGTGGCCATTTACATCTGGTGATGCCCCTGCTGGTCCAACCGATCACGCGCCGGCGGAGGGAGGGATGCAAACGGGCATGTCGGGCGCGGGCCTGATGAAATCGCCAAGTCTCCTGCTCATCACGATTGCTTGGGTGGTCCTCAACGCAACGCCTGCGGCCGCCCAATCCTATCCGAGCAAGCCGGTGCGCATCATTACCGCCAACAGTGCGGGCGGGACCAGCGACGTGTTCGTCCGCGCGCTCGCGGACGAACTGCAGAAGCGCTGGGCTCAGCCGGTGATCATCGACAATCGTTCCGGGGGAGGGATGAACATCGCCGGCCGCGCGTGTGCCGATGCGCCGAACGATGGATATACGATTTGCATTCTGCCCAACGAGACGCTGACGCTGAACCAATTTACCTACAAGTCGATCCCGTTCGATCCGGCGAAGGATTTCGAGCCCATCACCAACGCCTTCATCAACACCCAGGTCCTCGTGGTGAGCGCGGCGCTCAACGTCACCTCGCTCGACGAGCTCGCCGCGCTTTCCAAGGCCAAACCTGGGACCTTGAGCTATAGCGCGCTGGCCATTCCCATGCAGATCACCATGGAGAACTGGAAGCAGAAGACCGGCGCCGATCTCATCAGCGTTCCCTCGCGCGGTGGCGGCGACATCGTAACCGGTATTTTGACCGGAACGACGCCGGTGGCGATCGTCGGGTTACCCAACTTCATCGCTCACATCCGCAGCGGCACGGTGAAAGCGCTGGCCGTTGACTCCGACACCCGATCTCCTCTGTTTCCCGAGGTGCCGACCCTGAACGAGCTGGGCTTTCCCAACCTGGCGCCGGTTTACTTCGGATTCGTTGCCCCGGCTGGCACTCCCAAGCCCATCATCGAGAAATTGCACGAGGAGATCAGCCGGATCGGCAACGAGCCGTCGTTCCGTCAAAAACGGCTCATCGACATCGGCATACAACCGGTTTTCGACACGCCTGAACAATTTGCCGGTTATTTGGAGAAACAGCGAGCAAACTCGGAGCGGCTCATTCGCGACTCCGGCTTCCAGGCGCGCTGATTACTGGCCAAACATCTCAGAAAAAGCCGATGCACTCGCAGCCCGCGCCCGCGCGGAAGCTGTGCTTCGCCCGCCGTTCGACCATATCGATGACGTGGACGGACCCGTCGCCCTGGCAAGCGACAAACAATTCGTCACCGCGGAACGCCATATCCATCGGCTGGCTGCCGACCTTGATCGCGGTTTGCTGCCGGAACGAGGGATCGATGAGACTTACCGTGCCGCTGTTGAGGCTGGTGACGACGATGAGACTGTCATCGGGCGTAAAGCGTGCGATCTGCGCTGGCTTGGGCACACCTTCCAGGCGCACTTCGTCGCACACGCGGCCGACTGCGGTATCGATCAGGAACAGCGAGGGTTCCGCATCATCGACCGCCACGATCGTCCCGCCGTCAGGGGAGATCGCGATGCCGGCGAGTGGGCGCGGCGTCTCGATTTTGCCGAGCAGCTTGCGTCCCGGCAGGTCGATCACCGACACCGTGGCGTCCTCCTCGTTCTCGGTGTAGAGCCGCTGACCATCGGGCGAGATGACCAGCCGATGGCCGTTGGTCGACCCGGAATCGATGGCACCGACCACCTTGTGCGTGGCGGGGTCGATGATCGCGACGACGGCGCTATTCTCGCAAGTGATGTAGATCATGCCGTCGGGCCCAAGTCTGAGCGTATGCGGCGCAATATAAGGTGTGAGGTCGATATCGCCGACATGGGCGCGTCTTTGCAGGTCGACGATGCAAAGAAGATGACCCGGATTGGGATTACGGCCGTGAATTCCGTCCCCGAAGATCGGCACATAGGCGAGCCCTGTCTCCGGTAGGACCAGAAGCTCGTGCACCGTGCGGGGAAAGCGGTCGAGTACGACCTCGGTTGCAAAACTGACGGGATTAAGAAACAGAACTTTTGTGCCGATCTTGTCGACCGCCATCATTCCGTTCGAGGGATTGGCGCTGCTGCCCATGTCATTGCCTTCGCTGCCGATGCATCTTACCAAAAACGCCAGGAAGTACCCCGCGTGAGCGGTGAGATATGCTGCTTCTGTGCTGTTGCGTCTACGAGCCAGCCGGCAGCTGAGCGCCCAGCGCAAGGAAGACAGGCGCAAGGGCGACCCTGGGGGCTTAACCCCTTCCCCCCAATCCTTGCCCGGGGGCGACAATAGAGCCCAGGACGTCCTTGCAACACAATGGATTTCGTGCGTCTGCTGGCATACAAACGCCCATGACGCGCGTTGACGTTGGTCATCGCGGAGGAAACTGAATGCGGCGGCTCATTATCGGCATGACCGGCTCGACCGGCGCCATCTTCGGCGTGCGAATGCTCGAGGCGCTCAAGGGCAGCGAGGTTGAAAGCCACCTCATCATCAGCAAATGGGCGCAGCGCACGCTTGAGCACGAGACCCGCTATACCGTCGAGCAAGTGCGCGCGCTTGCCAGCGTCGTTCATAGCCAGGGCGACATGGGCGCTTCGATCTCTTCCGGCTCGTTCAAGACCGACGGCATGGCGGTCATGCCGTGTTCGGTGCATACGCTTGCCGGCATCGCCAACGGCTACGGCGAGCACCTAGTCCATCGCGCCGCCGATGTCGTGCTTAAGGAGCGCCGCCGGCTCGTGCTGGTTGTGCGCGAGACGCCGTTTTCCGAGGTGCATCTCGAGAACATGCTCAAGCTGGCCCGGATGGGAGTGACCATCGTGCCCCCGGTGCCCGCGTTCTATAATCACCCGCAGACGGTCGACGACATCGTCAATCACATCGTCGCCCGCGTGCTCGACCAGTTCGATTTGCCCGCGCCTTTTGCCAAGCGCTGGGACGGCCACCTGCATACCGCGACCAAGATCGCGACGGTGGCGGGAAGCTCGGGCCCGGCCGCGAAGAGCGGGACGTGAGTGCCCCATTTTCGGTCCCTAGTCCGGATGCACTAAGCAACGTCCGCCATGCTGACGGCCGTCCCGGATTTCGCTTCGCTCGATCCGGGGGTCGCTCCCCACGCGCTGGAATTTCCTTCTGTCGCGGCGCATACTGGGTTGGTCGACGGAGGCGCACGCATGCCTCTCACCGGACCAATTTCCACCGGCGGGACGTTCTTTTGTCCCCACTGCGGAGCACTTTATTCGGTGACGCATTCGCGGCTCCCCCGAAGCGAAAGCAATGTTGCGAAATGCGTCGTGTGCCGGCAAACGATGGACAAGTGGGACTCTACCAAAGTCCCCACTTACAAGCTTATTCATCGGCCTGAAGATGCCTGATCGCCAGTCGCGAACGCCATCCGTCGCTTCCAGCCCCCGCTGAGCACAGCCAAGCCCACAGGAGACCGCGATGACGCGACCGTTCGAGGGCATAAGAGTGATCGACGTCACGCATGTTTTGGCCGGGCCGTTTGCGGCCTATCAATTGGCCGTGCTCGGGGCCGACGTGATCAAAGTTGAGCACCCCGAGGAGCCCGATCAGAGCCGCGGTTCCGGCACCGACAAGGCGCTCAACCGCCGCAATATGGGGACGGCGTTCCTGACACAAGCCTCCAACAAGCGCGCGATCACGCTCGATCTGAAGCGGCCGGCGGATCGCGACATCCTCAAGAAGCTCGTCGCGACGGCCGATATCTTCGTCGAGAACTACCGGCCCGGCGCGTTCGACGCGCTGGGATTAGGTTACGAGGCGCTTGCAGCGATCAATCCGCGGCTGATCTACGCCTCGTTCTCGGCCTTCGGCCAGCGCGGTCCGCGCGGACCGCAAACCGCGTACGATCATGTGATCCAGGCTTCATCCGGCATCATGGCGATGACCGGGACCGAGGACGTCCACCCGGTCAAATTCGGCGCGCCGGCAATTGATTACGCGACCGGCATGACGGGCGCCTTCGCCTTGGCCTCGGCGTTGTTCCAGCGCGAGCGCACCGGACGCGGCCAGCGCATCGACATGGCCATGCTCGATGTGGCCATGATCCTCATGAGCTCGCATTTGACGGGATATCTGCGCAACGGGGTCCATCCCCAGCCACACGGGAACCGCCACCCGCATGCGACCAACGGCGCGTTCGAGACCAAGGACGGACTCGTCATGCTGGGCGCCAGCAATTTGCGCCAGCAGCGCCGGCTGTGGTCCGTGCTCGGGCGACCCGACATGATCAAACGCAGCAACGAGGAGCGCGACGCCGATCACGATCGCGAGATCGCCGTGCTTTCGGAGATCATGCTGACGCGCACAGCGGACGAATGGGAGGAGTTCTTGCAAGCGCGCCATGTCCCGGCTGCGCGCGTGCGCACTATGGGGGAGGCGCTTGCCGACCCGCAGCTTGCGACGCGCAGCGTCGTTCACCGCCATGCCGCCGCCCCGGGACTTGAGGGCGGCTTCGGCGTGCCGCTCGCGTCCTTCACCTTTGCCCATGGCGGCCCGCGCATCGACACGGCCCCGCCCGCGCTCGGCGAGCACAACGAAGAAATCTTCAGCGAGCTTGGCGTCGGCACCGTCGCGCCGGAGAGCCGCGAAGAGAAGCCTGCGCCCGTCGAATAAGATCGAACACCTGATAGGGAGCTCGAACCATGGCCACGTACACCTGGGACCACATCCATTTGCGAACCGCCAATCTCGAAGCGACCGCCCAGTGGTACGAGCGCATGCTTGGGGCTGAGGTGATCCGCACCATGCAGCAGGGCAAGCCCCGCATCGACCTCAAGCTCGGCGGCGCCAACATCTTCATCGCGCCGGTGGCGCCGGGCGACGGCGTCAATCCGCCGCCGGTGACGCCTTACCAAGGCCTTGATCATTTCGGGCTCACGGTTACCGGCATCGACGCCATCGTCGCTGAGCTCAAGGGCAAGGGCGTCGAGTTCAGCAGGGAGCCGACCACGGTGCGGCCGGGCGTACGGGTTGCGTTCCTGCGCGCGCCGGAAGGCGTATCGATCGAGCTGCTCGAGCGCAAGCCCGTCTGAGCGCATGGGTGGCAAACCAGCCTGGTCATTGCCGTCCTGCACCCGGCAACCCATGTCAGGGGACCGCGAGCTCTTGCGAAAGGTTGGAGTAGCGCGCATAGGCCCAGCCGACGGGAGCGAGTTGAGGAGTTGAGAGCGATGGAAGCGAAACGGTTTCCGGTCACCCGCACGGACGAGGAATGGCGCCGTCTGCTCAGCCCCGAGCAATATCAAGTGATGCGGCGCCACGGCACCGAAGCACCCGGCACCTGCGCGTTGAATTACGAGAAGCGCCGCGGCACCTTCGTCTGCGCCGGCTGCGATCAACCGCTGTTCGTGTCGAAGACGAAATTCGAGAGCGGCACCGGCTGGCCCAGCTTCAACGATCCGGTCGCGGGCGCGGTCGAAAGTTCGACCGACCGCAGCCACGGCATGGTCCGAACCGAGGTGCATTGCAGCCGGTGCGGCAGCCATCTCGGGCACGTGTTCGAGGACGGGCCGCCGCCGACGCATTTGCGGTACTGCATCAACGGCGTCGCCATGAACTTCGAGCCCGAGGCGACATAAGCGGGCTTGGCCCAAGTCCTCGCTCGCCCAAGTCGCCTCCCAGCCCCACGGCCCGGGCGTTGCTTCGACACTGGCACTAGGCTTCGCGCAAGCTTGACGGCTTCGCGCAAGCCCGGGCGGGCCACAGCGCCGTTCTATGCCGTGACGCAGTCCCTGGGACGGCCCTCGAACATAGCCTGTGCATTGGCAAGAATGCGATCGAATCTGGCGCGATCGGGCTCGATAATGCCCTCGGTATCGTTTCCCGTCTCTACCGTTCCGCCGACGACGATGTCGCTATGGCGGCAAAACACGTACATGATCCTCCTGTTGCTGCAGCCGCCGCTGAAGAAATAGAACTGCTTGGGCAGGGTCCTTCGCAGCACCACCAGATGGCCGCGCTTGGCAACGACGTCCTCGTCGTTCATCAGCGCCTTGGCGCCATAGCCGGTGCAGTTGACGATGATGTTTTCTCTCAGCGCCGCGAAGTCGTCCCTGCTTGCAAACTGCCGTTTGCGGAATCGCACGGCGCTTCGCTTCAACTCGGCGACGAGTTGCGGCAGCAGGATCGTCGGGTTGATCAGCCAGGTCCTGTATTCGCGGCCCATGGTGTTCAGTTTGGCGAAGGGGAGGGTGCCGGATCGGTACTGGGGCACGACATCGTGCGGCGTGCACTCGTCGTAGGCGCCGTTCCATTGGTCGAGCGTGTAGTCTCTTCGCAGCGCGATCCCGTAGGTGTGCCAGCGCGATGACTTGTGCAGCTCGGTGATCCTGTCGCGCGAACGCCGCAGATAATCGGCGAGGATCTTCTTCTCCTCTTCACTCTCGTATTCCGCGCAGATCCCCGAAGGCTCGAACTGACCGGCGGCCACGAACGACGTCGTCCTGCGGATGTCGAGGTCTTTGGCGTAGATGGTGATGCGCAGGTTTCGCCACCTGCGCCGCAGCTCGGTTGCGACGGTCAAGCCGATCACGCCACAGCCGATCACCGCGACGGCCGGCCGACGTATCTCTCGCTTCACGGTGGCGACGTGGTCGGCGACGACGCTGGCGCATCCGAAGCTGAGCGTGATCCCGGCGCCGCCGTGCCCGTAGTTGTGAATCAAGAACTTGGACCCGTGTCGGCTGGGAATGAGCTCGTCTTCGAGCTTGAGGCAGACGCCACCCTCGCGGTGCGGACGAATGCCGACGAGATAGGCATCGCGCGCCCGCAAAAGCGAAAAGTCTGGGTCCGGCAGAATCTCTCCGTCGCGCAGCGCACGAGGATAATCGTCGGCGAGGCTTCGCGTCATGGCGGCGGGCATGGCCAGAAGGCCCGCCGACGCCGTGGCGCCCTGAAGGAGTTGGCGTCGTGTCAGAACCACGGCTGTCACGGAGTACAAAAAGCCCGGCAGTCGAGACTGCCGGGCCCCGTCATTTGTTGGCTTTGTCTGCTCGATCAGGTGAGCAGGCTGGCAGCCGCGAGCACGATCCCTGTGACGAACGCGGCGATACAGGAAAACAGCAAGATGTCATTCAGGACTTTGGCCATGACAGCCTCCCCCTACGGAAGTCCCCCTTCCGCTAGCCCTAGGCGACCCTCGCACCATGGCTAAAAGGTGGCAGAGCCCGGTCAAAATTGCATGCCT
>DASSGH010000066.1:0-7682 GCA_035693615.1 Xanthobacteraceae bacterium | reverse complement strand
AGAAGTTGACCCAGTGATCGGGCGAGATGACGACGAGCAGGTCCGGTCGGCAGGCCTTGAGCCGCCGCCCGATCTCGTCGAAGCCGGCCGCCAGCCGGTTGCGGTGATCGCGCGGCATCGTCTCCCAATCCCGCGCGATGATCGGCCCGTGACTGGCCGCGAACACGCCAACGAGATCAGCCATCGACCTTCCCTTTCCCGGGCTTGAGCGCGTGCAGCCGCGCGATGAACTCGCCTTCCGGCATGCCGCGGATCTGGAAGTAGAAGCGCAAGAGGTAGGCGTTGACCAGCGGCGCGATCTTGCCCACGTCGTCTTCGAGCAGCGCTTTGCGAATGTCCGGCTTGATCTCGTAGCGCGCGAGCACGCCAGGCATGTCGGCGCGATATTCCGCGGCGAGCTTCGCGTCCTGCTGTAGATCGAAGAAGAGCTTGCTCACCCAGTAGTCGGTCATTGCCGTTCCAGCGCCGCCCACCATTTCGCCCCGATGCACCGTTGGGCGATCTTAGCCTGCGTCGAATGCAAGGGGAAATGGCCTCGGAGTGCCACGGCTCGAAGCCCAAATTAGTCTCGCAGTCCTCATCCGCCCGCGGGCCCGACCTTACGAAACTATTTGCACGCGCCAGCCATGCGGCCTGACAGGGTGCGGGGCCACACTTTGGCGTATTCGCCGTTCACGCGCTTATTGCAATCGCTTCGCCGCCTCTTCGACGATGCTCAGGTCGGTGTGCTTTTTGACGTCCGGCGCCGTTTTTACGAACCCGAGATCGTGCGTCATGTCGACGTTCTTCTGCAGCGCCGCCAGATCGGGCAGCATCTTGGGATCGTGATAGGCATCGCGCGCAGTAAAGAGCCAATCGAAGCGTTCCGGGGGTTGCTTGGTGACGCGGCCTGCGATCTCGATCGCCTCCTTGTGGTTGTTGGGATCGAGGAACCAGCGCGTGATGCGCAGCGTGTCCTCCATGAAATCGACCATGGCGGGGCGATTCTTGTCGATGAACGGCTTGCGCACGGTCCACACGATCATGTCGGTCACGCCGATGGCATCGCGCTGGATGAACAGCGTGCGGCCGATCTTGCGCAGCTCGGGATCGTAGGAGAACGGAAGGACCGCCGGGACCATGTCCACCTTCTTCTCCGACAACATCGCGCGCATGGTCGGAAAGGCGGATTCGACCATCGTGTAATCGCGCTTGTCCTCCATGCCGAACTTGCGCAACATCGCGCGCATGGCGACGTCAACTGCGCTGCCGGCGGCGTTGGTCATCACCACTTTGCCCTTGAGATCGTCGACTTTTTTGATCGGTCCGTCGGCGAGCACCATGTATTCCTGCGAGTAGTAGCCCGGAACCCCGTCGCGGAACTCGTCGGCGATGATGCGCAGGTCGTCCATCCCGGCGTTCTGGATCGCAATCGCGAGCGTGGAATAGGCGAGGTTGGCGACCTCGAGCTCGCCGTTGGCGAGCGCCGTCACCATGGGTGGGGTGCCGGCGAAGCGCACCGGCTCGAGCGTGTAGGACTTGCCGAGATGGCGCGCGAGCTCCTTCTTCTCCAGCAGGATCGAGGCCCAGTTGGTGACCGGGGCGACCCAGGACAGGCGGATCTTTACGGGATCGTCGGCTTGCGCGGCGGTCGCGCCGAAGAGCGCGGCGGCAGCAATGCTCGCCAATATCAATCTCGATAATCGCATGGGGTTCCTCCTGCTGCGGATTTTCCGGCCTTGAGCCGATATTGATGCCACGTTGCAGAGCGGCGGCGGGCTTGGCAAGCGCCGAATTGGCGCACCACGGAATGGTTTCCTTCCCGCCGAAATATGCTCTCCGACACACGCCCAAGGTTTTCGGCCGCGTAGAGCGACTGGCGCTATCCGCGCGGCAATTTCAGAAACCTCGCCGCGGTCTCGGAGCAGATGGCCTGTCGCACCTCTTCCTCGAGCGGCACGTTGTCAATGAAATGTCCCGCTTCCTCGACCGATTCGAACGGGTAGTCGGCGGCGAACATCACGCGATCGTAGCCGAGCGCATTGATGGTGCAGTTCAACGGCTCGGCGGAGCACATGCCAGATGTCGCCACGACGACGTTCTCCTTCACGTATTGCGACGGCCGTTTGGCGAGCTTGACCGCATAGAAATCGGGTCCGGCGCGGCTGTCGAACCGCCAGAGCAGGAATGGGATGGTTTCGCCCAAATGGCCGAGCCCGAGGCGCGCGCGCGGAAAGCGATCGAACACGCCCCCGAAGACGATACGTAACGCGTGCGAGCCGGTCTCGAACGTCCATTCCCAGGTGGCACGCCGCAACCCTTTGTGTCCATCCAAGACCGGCGCCGGGGTGACCGGGTCGGCCGGATGCAAATAGATCAGCGCATCCAGGGCCTGCGCGCGCTCCCAGAACGGGTCGAAGGCGCGATCATCGAGGTACTTTCCATGGGTGTGCCCGTTGATCATGGCGCCGCAGAATTTGAGTTCGCGCATGCAGCGTTCGAGTTCGTCCGCAGCGGCGGCGGCATCCTGCATGGGAAGATGCGCGAAGCCGGCATAGCGCTTCGGGCGCTTGTCGATCTCACGCGCCAGCAAATCGTTGGCCTCGCGCGCCTTGTCGCAGGCGGTCTTGGTGTCGCGTTCCGCCTGCACGCCCGGCCCCGCCACGGAGAGCACACAACGTTCGATGCCGGCTTTGTCCATGGCCTCAAGCCGCATCTCGCCGAAATCGGTAAGCCGCCCGAGAAACGCCTGGCGTTTGCTTGTCGGCATATCTGCTACCGTCGGTTCCCAATAGTCCTGCAAGCCGGGAAACAAACAGTGCTCTTCGATCGCAATCTTCTTGACCATTGTTCCTGCCCGCTGCTTTCGCTACCGTACTCTCGTTGAAGCGCATCGAGAGGCAAAGTTCAATCGTGCTGCTCTCGAGTGATGTCGTGCGGGTGGAGGGGAGGAGGTGCCGTGGCAAAAAAAATTCGCGGTGTGATGTTGGAGGAGAACCTGTCCAACAGCATGGGCCTCGAGTTCTACAATCTGTCGCATCGTTTCGGCTATCAATCCCCCAACTGGCCCTATTTCGAAGACGTCAAGATCGAGCGCATCCATTATCACGCCAAATCCGGCGTGCTGTCGCAGCGCATCACCACCAGCATGCACAATACGACGCATATCGATGCGCCGGCGCACGTGGTGCAGGGCACGCCGTTCATCGACGAGGTACCGCTGCCGCATTTCTTCGGCTCGGGCATCGTCGTCTCGATTCCGAAAAAGAAATGGGAATCGATCACCTACGACGATTTGGAAAAGGCCGCGGGCGCGGCGGTCCGCCCGCGCGACGTCGTTATCGTCAATACCGGTTGGCACAAACTCTACGACGACAACGAGGACTATTTCTGCCGCGCGCCCGGCTTCGTGCCTTCGGCCGGCGAGTGGTTCGTCGAGAAGAAAGTCAAAGTTGTCGGCCATGACACGCAAGCGAACGATCATCCGCTCGCCACCGCCATCGGGCCGCACCGCAACGGGCCGCTGCATCCGCATCTCGCCGAGGAATACAAGGCGTGGTCGGGCGGTCGCGACTGGAAGGAAGATTTTCCGCACTGGGAGCCGGTCCACCGCATCCTGTTCAAAAACGGCATCCTCGGCATCGAGAACGTCGGCGGCGACATCGACAAGGTCACCGGCAAGCGCTGCACGTTCGCCCTGTTTCCGTGGAACTGGGAGCGCGGCGACGGCTGCATCATTCGGCTGGTCGCCATCGTCGACCCCAAGGGCTCCTACCGGATCGAGAAGGGGGAGAAATTCTAAATGCAGGTCAAACATCTCAGCGACGCCAAGCCGTACGAGGCGCCCAACCACCGCGGTTATTCCTCGCTGCGTCTGTTCGGGCTCGACGCCGGCGGGCCGAAACAATTCACTGTCGGGGTTTCGCATTTCTTGCCCGGCGGCGGGGCCGGCCCGGACGCCTCGCCCACGGAAAAGGTCTATTACGTGCTTGCGGGCGAGCTCACGCTGCTCGCGGGCGGGAGCGAGACCGTGCTCAAGGCCAACGACTCCTGCTTCATCGGGCCGAATGAACGCCGCGAGATCGTCAATCGCAGCAACGACGTCGTGACCATGCTGGTCGCAGTGTCGACGCCGCAGCAGTAGTGCCAATGGAGGCAACGCAGATCTTACGCAAGGACGCCTCCCTGATGTCCGATGACTTCCTGAAAAATCCGCTCTCCCTGTTCGACATCCGCGGCAAGACCGCGATCGTGACCGGCGCCACCGGCGCCTTCGGTGCGCTCGCGGCGAAGGTGCTCGCCGGCGCCGGCGCCAATGTCGTGCTCTGCGCCAACACCGCCGGCGAACTGCGAAAAGTGGCGGCGGAATGCGAGACGCTCGGCGGCAAGGCCGAGACCGTGGCCAAGCGTCCGAGCTCGGAAGCAAATTGCGAGGCGATCGTCGACGCAGCGGTCAAGCGGTTCGGTCGCGTCGACATCCTCGTGGTGGCGTCGGGACAGAACAAGGTCTCGAAGATCGTCGACCAGAAGCCGGAGGATTTTCTCGACGTCATGGACGCCAACGTGACGCAAACCTGGCTGATCGCCCGCGCCGCCGGCCGGCAGATGCTCAAGCAGGGCCAAGGCGGCAAGGTCATCTTGATGTCGTCGGCGCGCGGCATCCTCGGTCACCCCGCCGGATACACCGCTTACTGCGCCTCGAAATCCGCTGTCGACGGCATTACCAAGGCGCTGGGCTGCGAATGGGGCGATACCGGCATCACCGTCAATGCGCTCGGGCCGACCGTGTTTCGCTCGCCGCTGACGCAATGGATGTTCGAGGACAGCGATCGATCGAGGGAGGTGCGCAAGGGCTTCTTGACTCGCCTCCCCAAAGGCCGGCTCGGCGAGCCGTCCGACCTCGCGGGGCCGCTGTTGTTTCTCGCATCCAAGGCGTCGGATTTCTACACCGGCCACATCCTCTATGCCGACGGCGGCTACACCGCGGGGTGACGATGGCGAAGGCGCGCATCGCCGTCATTGGCGCGGGGCTCATGGGCCATGGCATCGCGCAGGTGTTTGCGCTCGCTGGCCACGAGGTGTCGATTCAGGACTCGGTTGCCGCGAATCTCGATAGTGCCAGGTCGCGCATCCTTGCCAATCTCAGAGATCTCGGCGACGACCCCTCCGCCGTCGAGCGCGTGCGGCCGACCGCCGATCTCGCCGCCGCGGTGGCCGAGGCAGACTATGTAGTCGAGGCTGTGCTCGAAGATTTGCCGCTCAAGCAGAAGCTGTTCGTCGAGATCGAGAAAAACGTGCGGCCGCACACGATCCTCGCCAGCAACACTTCGGTCATCCCGATTACCCGGATCATGGAGGGCTTGCGCGACCGCTCGCGCGCGCTCGGAACCCATTGGTGGAATCCGCCCTATCTCGTGCCGTTGGTGGAGGTGATCGGAACGCAGTGGACGTCGCAGGAGGCGATCGACGCGACGATCGCGCTGCACAAAGCCGCGGGCAAGATGCCCGTGCACGTCAAGAAGGATGTGCCCGGCTTCGTCGGCAACCGGCTGCAGCACGCCTTGTGGCGCGAGGCGATCGCGCTGGTGGAACGCGGGGTCTGCGACGCCGAGACGGTGGATACCGTCATCAAGGCGAGCTTCGGCCGCCGGCTCGCCGTCCTGGGGCCGCTCGAAAACGCCGATCTCGTGGGCACGGATTTGACGTTGGCCATCCACAAGACCGTTCTTCCGGACATCGACCGCCGGCCGCATCCGTCGCCTTATCTCGAGGCGCTAGTGGCGGACGGCAAGCTCGGCTGCAAATCGGGCGAGGGCTTTCACCCATGGACCGCCGAGGCGCAGGCCGCCCTGCGCAGGAACGTACTGCAGCATCTCAAGAAGGCGCGTTCGGCTGATGTGGACGAGGAGCGCCATGGCCGGACATGACGGAACGTCAGAAGGGACATGGGAGGGCCGCATGCCCGAGGCTTCATTGCGCGACCCCAGCTCCGGCATTTCGCGCCGAACGCTCGTCCGCGCCGGGCTCGGCACGATTGCCGCGCCGGCGGTATTGCGGATCATTCCCGCCAACGCCCAGAGCCGGGTCATCAAGATCGGGCATGTCAGCCCGAAGACGGGTCCGCTTGCGGGCTTCGGCGAGGCTGACGCTTTCATCCTCGAGCAGGTCCGCGGCATCCTGGCGAAGGGCGTGCAAAGCGGAGGTCGCACGTACCAGGTCCAGATCGTCAGCAAGGACAGCCAGTCGAGCGGCAGCCGCGCCGCCGAGGTCGCCTCCGAGCTGATCCTCGGCGACAAGGTCGACCTCATTGTCGCGTCGGCGACCCCGGACACCACCAATCCGGTCGCCGATCAGGCCGAGGTCAACGAGGTCCCCTGCATCACCACCAATTGTCCCTGGCAGCCGTATTTCTTCGGCCGCAAGGGCGATCCGGCCAAGGGGTTCACCTGGACCTATCATTTCTTTTGGGGGCTTGAGGACGTCATCGGGGCGTTTCTCGCGCTGTGGGATTCGGCGCCGACCAACAAGATCGTGGGCGGCTTGTTCCCCAATGACGCGGACGGCAACGCCTGGGGGGACGCGCAACACGGCTTGCCGCCGGCGCTTGCAAAGGCCGGCTACAGGCTCACCGATCCCGGCCGCTATCAATTGATGAACAACGACTTCACGTCGCAGATCTCAGCGTTCAAGGCCATCAATGCGGAAATCGTCACCGGCAACATGATCCCGCCCGACTTCGCGACCTTCTGGTCGCAGGCAGCGCAACAGGGCTTCCGCCCCAAGATCGTTACCATCGGTAAGGCGCTGCTGTTCCCGTCGGTCATCGACTCGCTCGGCGCGCGCGGCAACGGCCTCACCACCGAAATCTGGTGGACGCCGACCCATCCGTTCAAATCGGGCCTTACCGGTCAGAGCGCGAAGGAATTGACCGACGCCTATGTGACCGCCACCAAGCGGCCGTGGACGCAGCCCATCGGCTTCCAGCACGCGCTGTTCGAGGTGGCGATCGACGTGCTCAAGCGCGCGAAGACGCTGGAGCCGGAGGCCATCCTCGCGGCCGTGGTCGCCACCGACTACAAATCGATCGTCGGCCCGGTGCAGTGGACCGGCCAGCCGGTAAAGAACGTTACCAAGACCCCGCTCGTCGCCGGACAGTGGCAGCGCAAGGGCGACCGCTTCGAGCTTGTCATCACCGCCAACAAGACCGCCACGGAGATTCCGGTGGGCGGGGAGCTGCAGCTGTTGTCGTGAGTTGACGAGGCCTCAGGCGAGCGCAATGGCGCCCATCCTCCGCTTCGACAGGATCTCCAAGCGGTTCGGCGCCGTCGTCATTGCGGACGCGATCGATCTCGCGCTGGCCGAGGGCGAGGCGCTCGGCATCATCGGACCGAATGGCGCCGGCAAGACGACGTTGTTCGGCATCGCCAGCGGCACGGTTGCGCCCGACGCCGGCCGCGTTCTCTTTGCCGACGCCGAAATCACGCACCTGACCCCGGAGCGCCGCTGCCGCATGGGCATCGCCCGCTCGTTTCAGATTCCGCAGCCGTTCAGCGGCATGACGGTGTTCGAGAATCTCGTGGTCGCGGCGGCGTTCGGCGCCGGCCGTCGCGAGCGCGACGTCTATCCGCGCTGCGTCGAATGGCTCGAGCAATGCGGCCTCGCGGCCAAGGCGAACCGCCTCGCCGGCACGCTGACGCTGCTCG
>DASSGH010000065.1:0-5384 GCA_035693615.1 Xanthobacteraceae bacterium | reverse complement strand
CTACAAGGAAAACGAGGGCTGGACCACCGAGGGCTGGTGGAACATTTCTGCCCGCAGCTGCGAGACCGTGCTGCGAGGCGCGCTCGTCGCCCGGTTCTACTACATTTACGCCGTGGACTATGACCGCGGCGGCGAATGGTCGGGTCAAGCCTTCATGTGCACGCGGGAAAAGGAATTCACCATCCGCGGCACGGACGACTGCTTGGCGCGCGGCTATGACCGCACCGGCTTCTTCGAGGTCGATACGGGCGATCAGCCTTCCTGGACCGTTCAGCTGACCGAATCGGCCGACCAAACGCCAATGCAGCCGCTGCAATCGCGGGTTCCGATGCTGCAAACTCCTCCGGCGGCCGGCCGGCCCGGTGCGCCGACGCCTCCGTCGCGAAGCCGCAACTGATGCGACGTCTGCGCCGGACCAAAATCGTCGCGACCCTCGGCCCCGCATCCTCAGACCGACGCGCAGTGGCCAGCCTGTTCGAGGCGGGCGCGGACGTTTTCCGCATCAACATGAGCCACACCACGCATGCGCGCATGCGTGAGTTGACGGCGGCGATCCGCGACGTGGAGACCGAGCACGGCCGACCAATTGGGATTCTGCTCGATCTACAAGGCCCCAAGCTCAGGGTCGGCAGCTTCACCGCCAATCCGGCCACGCTGACGAAGGGCGACACTTTCGCACTCGACGCCGATCCCGCCCTGGGCGACGCCACGCGGGTGCACCTGCCGCATCCGGAGATATTTGCCGTGGTCGAGCCCGGCGATACGCTCCTGCTCGATGACGGCAAGGTGCGGCTGGTCGCGCTCGAGGCGAACAGCGAGCGTATCCTCACGCGCGTGGAGGTCGGCGGCAAGCTCAGCGACCGCAAGGGCATAAGCCTGCCCGACACGACGATCCCGTTCTCGGCGCTGACGCCAAAGGATCGTTCCGATCTCGAAGCAGGACTCGACGCCGGAGTCGATTGGGTGGCGCTCTCCTTCATCCAGCGTCCCGAAGATATCGCCGAGGCGAAGAAGATCACGCGCGGACGCGCGGCCGTCATGGCCAAGATCGAGAAGCCGCAGGCGATCCACCGCCTCGGCGAGATCCTAGACCTCGCCGATGCATTGATGGTGGCGCGCGGCGATCTCGGCGTCGAGATGCCGGTCGAGAAGGTGCCCGGGCTGCAAAAGCAAATGACGCGCGACGCCCGCCGTGCTGGCAAGCCGGTCGTGATCGCGACCCAGATGCTGGAATCAATGATCGCCTGTCCTGTCCCCACCCGAGCCGAGGTGACTGACGTTTCAACGGCCATTTTCGACGGCGCGGACGCCATCATGTTGTCCGCGGAATCCGCGTCTGGGCAGTATCCGGTCGAGGCGGTGGCGACCATGAACCGGACCGCGGAGGAGGTGGAACGCGATCCCATCTATCAGACCCTGATTCATGCGCAGCGCACGGACCCCGAGGCCACGGGCGCCGACGCCATCGCCGCGGCAGCGCGCCAGATCGCCGAGACGCTCGAGCTTTCCGCCATTGTCTGTTGGACAAGCTCAGGCTCGACCGGATTGCGCGTCGCACGCGAGCGGCCGAAGTCACCCATCGTGGCGATTTCGCCCAGGGTCGCGACCGGCCGGCGCCTGTCGCTGGTTTGGGGGGTGCACTGTATCGTTGCGGAGGACGCCCACGATCTCGACGACATGGTGGAGCGCGCCTGCCGGCTCGCCTGCCTCGATGGGCTCGCCAATGTCGGCCAGCGCGTCATCATCGTCGCCGGCGTTCCACTCGGTACGCCGGGCGCGACCAATATGTTGCGCGTCGCTTTCGTGGCGGCGGACGCGGGCAGTTAGTAACCGCTAGTCGCTCACTGTTCTGCTCGAGCCGCGTCATCATGGCCGAACTTGTTCGGCCATTCACGTCTTTAACTGCAGGACAGGGGGGTCGTGGATGTACGGACGAGCAGCCGTTCGCCGAGGGTCCGCCTGGTCAGATGTCGCGACCGTCGATCTTTTCGCTGAGTTTTTTGACCAGCTCGGGCACGCGTTCCAGGTGGGGATGAATTGCGAGTGCACGCCGAAACGCATCAAGGGCGTGCTTCTCGTCGCCCATCTCCTGCAAGATGATGCCGAGGCCGGACAGTGCGCCGAAATGGCGCGGCTCCCGCGCCAGCACTTCGCGAATGTCGGCGAGCGCGCGGCCGAAATCTTTCTTCGTATAGTAGACCGTCGCGCGGCGGTTCCATGCCTCGGTGAAATCCGGCCGAATGTCGATAATGGCATTGAGCAGTCGAATCGCCAGATCGAAGTCGTTGCCGTCGGTCGCGGTCTTGGCGCGGCCCATCAAGAGATTGGCGGTATCGCTGCTGGAGGCGAGCCAAATCGCCCAGATGCGGTTTTCAATGTATTTCGCGCTCTCGTCGTCAGGCGCGGCTTTGAGCGCCGCGAACAGCCGGTCGAGATTTTGCGTCTTGTCGCCGTGTTGGGCGCGCGGCAACGCGCCCGGAGGCTCGACTGGCTTGAGCGGCTCGGGGTCGATGGTTTCGGCGAGAACCGGCAAGGCCCACGCCGCCGCAAGCATAGTTGCCGCAAAGCAGAGGAATCGCCGCTTCATGCGTTCGAGATTAACGCTGCGCCACGGTGCGATAAAGACAAGATTTCGTCAGGGCAACCGCCCATAGGCCGCAAGCGTCCACCCGCCAAGCGGGCGAGCGCTCAGCCC
Source organism: Xanthobacteraceae bacterium (assembly GCA_035693615.1). GTDB lineage: Bacteria > Pseudomonadota > Alphaproteobacteria > Rhizobiales > Xanthobacteraceae > VAZQ01. The sequence goes on along the minus strand of DASSGH010000065.1, from coordinate 2,689 downwards.
TGGCGCGCCTTGAACCGACGCTGAACCTTGTTGATCACGTAGACCCGGCCCTTGCGGCGGACCAGGCGATTGCTGCGATGGCGGCTGCGAAGGGACTTCAGGGAGTTACGTACTTTCATAGCTCTGGCTCGTCGGCTTGCGCACGCTGTCCTGCGAACTCGCGCGCAAAGTAGGGATGCGGCGGCGGCTCGTCAACCGGCGCCCGGTCCCAAGGCGAGAACCCGTTCCGGCTTGCCTATTGCTCGCTCGGCGGCATGTCTCAGGCGGCGTGCGCGGCCCGCGCGAGCGGCAGCTTCAAGAGCCTCGCCGCGGTGGCGAAGAAGATCGCGGCGCGCTCCGCCTCGGGTAGCTCGAGGTCGTTGATCAGCTTGATCGCGCGCGGCTTGAGCGAGGTCAGCGGCGGGGCGTCGCTGCCGTAGACAACGCGCTCGGGTCCGATCCAGTCGAGCACCATTTTCACCGCCGGCAGATTGTAGGTGACCGTGTCGAGATACATCCGCTTGAGATAATGGCTCGGCGGATGCTTGATCTTCATCGGCGCGTAAGAGCCGAGGAAAAATGCCTCCTCCTGCAGCTCGTAGGCATAATCCATCCGGCTGATGGTCTCGCAGATGCCGCCGCCCCCGTGCGAGGCCACGATCGTCGCCCGCGGAAAATCCTCCAGAATGCCGCGCACGATCAGTCGCGCGAGCGCCAGGCAGAGGTCGAACGGCCGCCCAATGCTGGAGGCGAGCCGATACTCCTTCATCCGCTCCTCGCCGAAGCCGAGATGGGGCGGGTGGATCATTACCGGCACGTCGAGGTCCTGCACCAACTCCCAAAACGGGCGCGCTTCGTCATCGTCCGGATAGTGCCCTTTGTGGCTGGAGTGGATGAAGATGCCTTTGAGCCCGAGCTCGCGGATTGCGCGCTCGGCCTCCTTGATGAAGGCGGGGCCTCCGCACGGTAGGATCGTGGCGAAGCAGTAGAGCGTGCCCGCGTATTTCTGCTGAACCTCGGCGGCGTAATCGCTCCACCGCTGCACTGCCGGCAGTTCTTCGTGTTCGGCTTTTCCGCGCAGGTAATGCGCGGCATTGGTTACGACGCTGATATCGATGCCATTCTTGTAATGGGCGTCGAGGAAATTCTCGAGCACCATGGGGCAGCCGCGTTCGCCCCATTTCGGCCCGCTCTTCCCATCGGCGGCGCCGAGGTCGTCCGCTGCCTCTTCCGGAGTATAGATGTGTGAATGCCAATCGATGATCACGCTGATCTCTCCGTCATAGAAATCACAACGGCTGAGCACCGCGCATCGGGCTCGCGCTTTCAATCGCGGCGATCGCCAATGTGAGGGCAAAGACGCAGCCGGTCAATCTGCCATGCCATTATTCCCACGGGCGCAAAATAATTTCATGCCGGTTGGCGTGATTGCGTTTCATGCTAGTTTCTACTGCGGCGCTACAAGCGCGTCGTCAGTTCAAACGGGAGCACAAGATGTCCGGGATCAAGTCGTTCGTAATAGCGTCAGCTGCCGTAGTGTCATTGGGCTCGAGCGCGAGTCACGCACAGCAGCCGCCGCCCCAATCTCCCAACATGACGTTTTTCGTGACGAGCAATGGGCCCGGCAAGGGCGCCGACCTCGGCGGCTTGGAAGGCGCCGATCGCCACTGCCAAACCCTCGCGCAGGCCGCCGGCGCCGGCGGCAAGACCTGGCGTGCTTATCTCAGCACTCAAGCAGCGGACGGCGCACAAGCCGTCAATGCCCGCGACCGCATCGGACGAGGGCCGTGGCAGAATTTCAAAAACGAAGTTGTCGCTCAAAGTGTCGACGAGCTTCACGGCGACAACAACAAGCTCGGCATGCCGATCTCGCTGACCGAGCGGGGCACCATGGTGGCCGGCGTCGGCTACACACCCAACTACCACGACGTGCTGACAGGGTCGCAGCCGGACGGGCGGGCATTCGCGGCCGGAGAGGACAGAACCTGCCGCAACTGGACGAGCAGCACCCAAGGCGCCGCAATGGTCGGCCACATCGACCGCAAGGGGTTGCGCGACGACGCGGCCTCAAAGTCGTGGAACTCTTCGCATCCCTCGCGCGGTCCCGAGGGCGGGTGCAGTCAGAACGACCTGAGGGGCACGGGAGGCAACGGCCTGTTCTACTGCTTCGCCGCGAACTAAAGCGTGGACTCATAAATCGCCCAGCCATGTCCGCTCTCGAGCAAACCGGACATTGAGCCAGCATTGCCGAATGACCAAGTCTGACCCATTTCGGTCATTCGGCGGTCGAATGAGGCCGGGGGGCGCCGATCAGCTCGTTGACCTTGTTTACGTGCGCAACCGCTGCACGCGCCCCTGTCGTCTTGGTGAGCAGATCAAGCGTCACATCGTCATCGTCGCGGACCGGCGTAAGGGCCAGATCCGTATAGTTGCGCGCGTCGGGTTCGATTGGACGCCGATGAGTGCAACTAAGGCGTGTACTCATGGCCGGGTCCGCTTTCGGTGGTGGTCTCAACGGGTCGACGCAACACTCTATCCTGAAAGGGAAAGATGGAGTGTTCGGCAATGCGTCGAGGTTATTTTCGAGGCTTTACGGCATCAGAGAAAACAGAGCTTTGGGATCGCTGGCAGCGGGGCGAGTCGCTGAAAGCGATTGGGCGAGCGTTTGGTAAGCCATCATCGTCCATTTATTTTCAGCTGGCCCCACACG
>DASSGH010000064.1:0-27255 GCA_035693615.1 Xanthobacteraceae bacterium | reverse complement strand
TCGAGCCGTGCGTGCCGGTGGTCATGCCCTTCGCCGCTTCGGCGGTGGCGAGGCACGCGCCGAGGGGAAAGCCGCCGGCCAACGCCTTGGCCAGCGCCATGATGTCGGGCGTGACGCCGCAGCGCTGATAGGCGAAGAACTCGCCGGTGCGGCCGACGCCGGTCTGCACCTCGTCGAAGACAAGCAGCAGCCCGTGCTCGTCGCACAGCCGCCGCAGCGCGCGCAGGAATTCGTTCGGCACCACGCGCACGCCGCCCTCGCCCATGATCGGCTCGATGATGATGGCGGCGGTCTCACGCCCCAGCGCCCGCTTGGTCGCTTCGAGATCGGCGAAGGCGACCTGGTCGAATCCCTCGACCACCGGACCGAAGCCCTCGAGATATTTCTTCTGCCCGCCGGCGGCCAAGGTCGCGAGCGTGCGGCCATGAAAGGCGCCGTCGAAGGTGATCATGCGGTAGCGTTCGCCCCGGCCGCTGGCGGACTGATATTTGCGCGCCATCTTGATCGCGAGTTCCATCGCCTCGGCGCCGGAATTGCCGAAGAACACCAGGTCGGCGAAGCTCGCCGCGCACAGCCGCTCTGCCACCCGCTCGGACTCGGGGATGCGGTAGAGATTGGAGACGTGCCACGTCTTCTTGGCCTGCGCGGTGATCGCCTCGACCAGATGGGGATGGGCATGGCCGAGCGCGTTCACCGCCACGCCCGAGGTGAAGTCGAGGTAGCGCTCGCCGTCGGTCGAGATCAGCCACGCGCCCTCGCCGCGCTCGAAGGCGAGGTCGACGCGCGCGTAGGTCGGCAGCAAATGCGATGTTCGGACGCTGGTCATCGGCGCCCCGGCTCGTCCCGCGGTAAACGAAATGTGCCGCCTCTCCGGGCGGCACGGTAAGGCATTGTATTACTGTACAATTCGGCGGTCAACACGGGCCGGGGGGCTTGCTCAGGCCGTCATTGCCGGGCCTGACCTCCCCGGGTTTAACCCGGGGACCAATCCATCCGCCTTCGTAAGAAGTTTTATTCGAAGAATGATGGACCCGCGGGTCAAGCCCGCGGGTGACGGCTCATAAATGACGCCTCGTTTGACTCCGTCATGGCCGGGCTTGTAGCGGCCATCCACGTCTTTGTCGCAAGAAAGCAAGACGTGGATGCCCGCGCCAAGCGCGGGCATGACGGTCGAGATAGACGCGTTCTAATCCTCACGTCACGCGCCACAGCGGCAATGCAAACGCGCGCGCCGTGCACAGCCCCATGCACAGGCCTGCAAGATAAGTGTGGACGCGTGGGGTGCGCGCGGACAGAAGGTGTGGACGCAGGGTTGCCGGACTCTTGCGCCCGACTCCCGCCATATTGTAGCGTTTCGATTGTCGAATACGACATTTCGTGCGGCGGACAGTCACTAGCGTAAATCGGTAGCGCGGGTATGCGTCGGGCCAACTGATCGTTGCCCGCTCCCGCAGTGGGATTCTGTCTGGACGTCTCCGCCGTCGCGGCTGGCGAGGAGTTAGACATGACCTGGACCGACGAGCGCGTCGAGTTGCTGAAGAAGCTGTGGGCCGATGGGCTCTCAGCGAGCCAGATCGCCGCCGAGCTCGGCGGCGTCACCCGCAACGCGGTGATCGGCAAGGTGCACCGCCTGGGGCTTGCGGGCCGTGCCAAGTCGCCCTCCTCGGCGGCGCCGCGCCAGCGCAAGCCGCGCGCGCCGCACATGCTGCGCGTGGCGCGGCCCTCGATCCGCGGCAACACCGCGCTGATGCAGGCCTACGAGTACGACATCGAGACGGAACCGGCGTTCGTCGACAACGTCATCCCGATCGGCCAGCGCCGCACATTGCTCGAGCTCACCGAGGAGACCTGCCGCTGGCCGATCGGCGATCCCGGGCAGGCGGACTTCTTCTTCTGCGGCGGACAGAGCATCACCGGGCTGCCTTACTGCGCTTATCATTCGCGCGTCGCCTATCAGCCGCCGAACGCGCGCCGCGACCGCCGCCCGTTCCGGGGGTAGGTGTTACTCGGTCACGGCCGCCTCGTGTTGCGCCCTCATGCTGAGGAGCAGCGCAGCGCGACGCGAGCGCAAGTGCTGCCGCAGGCGAGTCCCGCTGCGATGCGTCTCGAAGCATGAGGGCGAGCGCACCGGCGCGTCCTCATCCTTCGAGACGCGCGCATGCGCATTCGAGTCTGCCGCCCCCCTTCGCTACGCGCTCCTCAGGATGAGGACAAGAATCGCGTGCGGTGTGCGGGCATGACGGTGGAAAGGGCGCTGCGAGCGGCTACGCCGACTTGCCGAAGCGGTCGTCGAGCGCGTAGCCGGCGCCGCGCACGGTGCGGATCGGATCGGTCTCGTGGCCGCGGTTGAGCGCCTTGCGCAAGCGGCCGACGTGCACGTCGACGGTGCGCTCGTCGATATAGATCTGGCTGCCCCACACGCCATTGAGCAGCTGCTCGCGCGAGAACACGCGGCCTGGCCGCTCCATCAGGAATTCGAGCAGGCGGTATTCGGTCGGGCCGAGATCCACCGAGCGGCCGGCGCGCGACACGCGCTTCTTCTCGCGGTCGACCTCGAGGTCGCCGAAGGAGAGCACGTCGGCGAGGCGCTCAGGGAGCGCACGGCGCAGCAGCGCGCGCACCCGCGCGCTCAGCTCCGGCACCGAGAAGGGCTTGACGATGTAGTCGTCGGCGCCGGTCGCAAGCCCGCGCACGCGCTCGCTCTCCTCGCCGCGGGCGGTGAGCATGATGATGGGCAAGCGCTTGGTCTCGGGGCGCGCGCGTAGCCGCCGGCAAAGCTCGATGCCGGAGAGGCCCGGCAGCATCCAGTCGAGGATCACGAGATCGGGCGAGCGCTCCTTGAGCAGCAGATCCGCCTCGTCGCCGCGCGCAACCGTGTCGACGCCGTAACCCTCCGCCTCGAGGTTGTAGCGCAGCAGCAGGACCAGCGCCTCCTCGTCCTCCACGATCAGGATATTTGCCTTCATGCGCTCAGCGTCCCCTCGCTCATTTCTCCGCCGCCAGCGTGGTGGTGAAGGCGGTGGTGTCGCCCTTGCGCCGCTGGTCGGCGATGGCACGGCCTTCCACCATGTAATAGACGGTCTCGGCGATGTTGGTCGCGTGATCGCCCATGCGCTCGAAATTCTTGGCGCAGAACATGAGATGGATGCAGAAGGTGATGTGGTGCGGGTCCTCCATCATGTAGGTCAGGAGCTCGCGGAAGAGCGAGGTGCAGATGGCGTCGATCTCCTCGTCGCCGTTCCACACCGCCATCGCCTGCTTGAGGTCGTGCCGGGCATAGCTGTCGAGCACCTCCTTGAGCTGGGCCAGCACCATGGAGCCCATGTGCTCGACGCCGCGAATCAATCCCGCGGGATAGAACTCGCTATCGAGGGCCATCACCCGCTTGCCGATATTCTTGGCGAGATCGCCGATGCGCTCGAGATCGTTGGAGACGCGCAGCGCGCCGACGATCTCGCGCAGATCCACCGCCATGGGTTGCCGGCGGGCGATGGTCAGCACGGCTTTTTCCTCGATCTCCGCCTGCAGCGCGTCGACCTCGGGATCGACGGCGACGGTGCGCTGCGCGCGGTCGAGATCGCGTTCGGCGAGCGCGTCGACCGCATCGGAAACCTGCTTCTCGCAAAGGCCGCCCATCTCCGCCACCAGGCGGGCAATCTCTTGCAGATCGACGTCGAAGGCCTTGGCGGTGTGATCGGGAATGACCATCGGTTTTCGTCCTTATCAGGCCGCGGACTCGGGGCCGCGCGCACTTGTCTTTCCGCCTCCCCTCCCCCTTGTGGGGAGGGGTGAGGGGTGGGGGTCGAAGTTGCTGAACGCGACTCGCGCGGTAACAACGACCCCCCTCCCCACCCCTCCCCCACAAGGGGGGAGGGAGCAGACCCAATGTGCGGGTCGCACTGTTGCCATCTCATCCATCGCATCAACCGAAGCGGCCGGTGATGTAGTCCTGCGTGCGCCGGTCGCTCGGCGCGGTGAACATCTTGCTCGTGGTGTCGAACTCGATCAGCTCGCCCAGATACATGAAGGCGGTGAAGTCGGACACGCGCGCCGCCTGCTGCATGTTGTGGGTGACGATCACGATCGTGTAGTCCTCTTTCAACTCGTCGATCAGCTCCTCGATCTTGGCGGTGGAGATCGGGTCGAGCGCCGAGCACGGCTCGTCGAACAATATCACCTCGGGCTCGACCGCCACCGTGCGCGCGATGCACAGCCGCTGCTGCTGCCCGCCGGAGAGGCTCAGCCCATTGGCGCCGAGCTTGTCCTTGACCTCGTCCCACAGCGCGGCGCGGCGCAGCGAGGTCTCGACCCGGCCGTCGAGCTCCGCGCGCGGCAGCTTCTCGTAGAGCCGCACGCCGAAGGCGATGTTCTCGTAGATCGACATCGGGAACGGCGTCGGCTTCTGGAACACCATGCCCATGCGCGCGCGCAAGAGGTTGAGATCCTGCTTGGGCGAGAGGATATCCTCCCCGTCGAAGCGCACCTCGCCCTCCGCCCGCTGGTTGGGATAGAGGTCGTACATGCGGTTGAGGACGCGCAGCAGCGTGGATTTGCCGCAACCGGACGGCCCGATGAAGGCGGTGACCCGGTTCTTGTAGAGCGGCAGGCTGATGCCTTTGAGCGCTTTGCTCGTCCCGTAATAGAAGTCGAGATTGCGGATCGAGACCCTCTCCGCCAAGCCGGCGGTGCTGACCGGCGCGTGGGTGACGGTGGGGACGGCAACCGAGGCGACATTCATGACTGTTTTCTCGACGCGGTGAGCGCGCGCGCCACGATCGAGAGCGCGAGCACGGTGAAGGTGATGATCAGCGCACCGGTCCAGGCCAGCATCTGCCAATCCTTGTAGGGCGAGAGCGCGAATTGGAAGATGACGGTCGGCAGGCTCGCCATCGGGGCGTTGAGGTTGGTGCTCCAGAACTGGTTGTTGAGCGCGGTGAAGAGGAGCGGCGCGGTCTCGCCGCTGATGCGGGCGGTCGCGAGCAGCACGCCGGTGATCATGCCGGCCTTGGCGGCGCGGTAGCACACCAGGGCGATGACGACGGCGCGCGGCGTGCCCAGCGCCGCCGCGGCTTCGCGCAACTGGTTGGGCACCAGCATCAGCATGTCTTCGGTGGTCCGCACCACGACCGGGATGACGATGACCGCGAGCGCGACCGCGCCGGCGAGCCCGGAGAAATGCCCCATGGGCGCGACCATCACCTCGTAGATGAACAAGCCCACCACGATCGACGGCGCGCTGAGCAGGATGTCGTTGATGAAACGAACCACCGAGGTCAGCCGGTCGTGCCGGCCGTATTCGGCCATGTAGGTGCCGGCCAGCATGCCGATGGGCGTGCCGATGAGCACCGCCAGGCCCGTGAGGATGAGGCTGCCGATGATCGGGTTGAGCAGCCCGCCGGCGGAGCCGGGCGGCGGCGTCATCTCGGTGAACACCGCGAGCGAGAGGCCGGAGAATCCCTCCCACAGCAGCACGGCGAGGATCGCCACCAGCCAGCCCAGGCCCAACAAGGTGGCGCCAAGCGAGAGGCCCATCATGATGCCGTTGCGGCGGCGTCGCGCGGCGTAGATGCGGTCCATGATCTCACCCGATCCGGCGCTCGATGCGCAGCAGCATGTAGCGCGCGATGGCGAGCACGATGAAGGTGATGACAAAGAGGATCAGCCCCAGCGCGATGAGCGAGGAGGTATAGAGGTCGCCCACCGCCTCGGTGAATTCGTTGGCGATGGTCGCGGAAATGGTCGTGCCGGGCGCGAGCAGCGACGACGACACCTTGTGGGCGTTGCCGATCACGAACGTCACAGCCATGGTCTCGCCGAGCGCGCGGCCGAGTCCCAACATCACGCCGCCGATCACGCCGACGCGGGTATAAGGCAGGACCACGTAGCGGACCACCTCCCAGGTGGTGCAGCCGACGCCGTAGGCGGCTTCCTTGAGCACCGGCGGGACGGCGTCGAACACGTCGCGCGAGATCGAGGTGACGAAGGGCAGCACCATGATCGCCAGGATCAGCCCGGCGGTGAGCATGCCGATGCCGTAGGGCGGCCCGGCAAACAGCGCCGACAGCACCGGGATATCGCCGAAGATCGTGATCAAGAACGGCTGCAAGGTCTCCTGCAGGAACGGCGCGAAGACGAACAAGCCCCAGATGCCGTAGATGATGCTTGGGATGCCGGCCAAGAGCTCGATGGCGATGCCGACGGGTCGCCGCAGCCATATCGGGCAGAGTTCGGTGAGAAACATGGCGATCAGCAATCCGACCGGGACTGCGATCAGCATGGCAATGAACGAGGTGACGAGCGTGCCGTAGATCGGCGCGATGGCGCCGAATTTCTCCGTGACCGGGTTCCAGCGCTCCTCGATCAAAAAGTTGAAGCCGAAGGCGCGCAGGGCCGGCAGCGAGCCGTCGATGAGGGAGATGATGACGCCGCCGAGGAGGATCAGCACTCCAAGCGCCGCCAAGCGAGTGAGAACGCGGAAGACGATATCGATGGCGCGCAGCCGGCTGAGCGCTTTGGCCCGCGCGGCGACGTCGTAGCCCTCGATCGCACCACTCTGGAGCGCCACGTCAACCACCGACCCCTCCTCGTGGACTCGCATCATCGGCTCCCGGCCTACGACCGACATTGGGAGCCCACTCAAGCGGCCGCGCGGCCGCAATACAAGGCACTCACTTCACAACGCGAAAGAACAGGTGCCGCGAGAGCATCATGCTTCAGTCTGAAGCAGAGATACGCCACGCGCTCGGTCCTACCCTCCCCCTTGTGGGGAGGGTGGCGCGCGAAAGCGCGCCGGGTGGGGGTGGTGCGGTGAGATAATGATGGCGCCACCTGCAAAGGAATCGCACGACCCCCACCCCCAACCCCTCCCCACAAGGGGGAGGGGAGCAGAGCGAGTTCGCGGCCTGCACATCGCACTCAATGCACCATTGCGGAGAGCGGCTTGCCCGATGCGTCCTTCACCTCGTCGCCCCAGGTCTTCTTGACGCTGTCGACGACGTTCTTCGGCATCGGAATGTAGTCGAGGTCCTCGGCCATCTTGGCGCCCTTGTCGTAGGCCCAGGCGAAGAACTTGAGCGCCTCGGTTGCGGCCGCCGGATCCTGCGGTTTCTTGTACATCAGGATCCATGTCGCCGCCGTCATCGGCCAGGATTCCGCGCCGGGCTGATTGGCGAGAATGACGCCGTAACCGGGAGCCGAATTCCAGTTGGCATTGGCCGCGGCCGCTTGGAACGACGCAGAGGTCGGCTCGACGGTCTTGCCATCCTTGTTGACCATCTTCGTGTGGGTCAGCTTGTTCTGCTTGGCGTAGGCGTACTCGACGTAGCCGATCGAGCCTTTGGTCTGGCCGACGTTGTTGGCGACGCCTTCATTGCCCTTGGCGCCGATGCCGACCGGCCACTCGACCGAGGTGTTGAATCCCACCTTCGACTTCCACTCCGGGCTGACGTCGGCGAGGTAGTAGGCGAAGTTGTAGGTCGTGCCCGAGCCGTCCGAGCGATGCACGACGGCGATCGGCTGCGACGGCAGCTTGGCCGACGCATTGAGCTTGGCGATGGCGGGATCGTTCCACGCCTTGATCTCGCCGAGGAAGATCTTGGCGAGCGTCGGCCCGTCGAGGACGAGATCGCCGGATTTGACGCCCTCGATGTTGACGACCGGCACGATGCCGCCCATCACCATCGGGAACTGAATGAGCCCGCTTTCGTCGAGTTCCTTGCCGGGGAGCGGCGCATCGGAGGCGCCGAAGGTCACCGTCTTGGCTTTGATCTGCTTGATGCCGCCGCCGGAACCGATCGACTGGTAGTTCAAGCCGTTATTCGTCTCTTTCTTGTAGGCGTCGGCCCATTTCGCATAGATGGGATAGGGAAAGGTCGCTCCGGCGCCGGATATGTCGAGGGCGGCGGCCGAGCCGACCGCTGCCGCGGCGATGACGCCGGCTGCCGTCAAGGTGCGAAAAAGTTTCACGAGGTTCTCTCCTGTTTGATTTCGGTTGTTTTGATTGTGACGAAAGCCAAGCCGACGCGAGCTTGGCCCACGGCTGCGCTATCTCTTTCCCCGGTTTTGGTTGCTGGCTAGGTAACAACAGGCCGGGATGACCGTTCCGACGCGTCGACTTGGCACTCGATTCCGCAGCCGCCCGCATCCCTACGCATCCCATGTCGCCGTTCTATGATGGTTCGATGACAGTTGGATGACGGACTAAGTCACTGTGGATGCTGCCGGAAGTGGGTCGAGGCACGCAATGTCATCGGCAAACGTCATGGGCGGACCTGTTCCGGTCACCACGTCTTTAGTGGGGCAGCGAAAGACGTGGATGCCTGCGCGAAACGCGAGCATGACGGCTCCTTACTCCGTCATTGCCGGGCTTGACCCGGCAATCCATCCAGCTTCGTAAGAGTTTTTGCCAAGACGATGGATGCGCGGGTCATAAGCGCGTTTACGCGCGTCTTCGCCGCGCTTCTGCCCGCGCATGACGGGTGTGCTGATACGGCCTGCGCGCCCCCTCGAACAAACACGTCCCATGACATGATTGCGTCGATGCTTGATTGGAGCGGAATGCGCTCGACCGGCCCTCAATTCGAGAGCGCGAAAATCGGCTTGCCGGCGGCATCCTTGATCTCGGATAGCCACAGCTTGTGCACCGCGCCGACGACGTTCTCCGGCATCGGCACGTAATCGAGTTCTTCCGCCATCCAGCCGCCCTTACCGTAGGCCCAGTTGAAGAATTTCAGCGCCTCGCTTGCGGCCACCACGTCGCTGGGCTGCTTGTGAATGAGAACGAAGGTGGCGCTGGTCATCGGCCAAGCGTCGGCGCCGGGTTCATTGGTCAGGATGACGCCGAAACCCGGCGTGCCTTCCCAGTTCGCGCGGCGCGCCGCCGTCGCGAACGCGTCGAGCGTCGGGGCGACCGTGTTGCCCTCCTTGTTCATCAGCTTGGTGCTGGAAAGTTTGCTGTGCTTGGCGTAGGCGTATTCGACATAGCCGATCGAGCCTCGCAGGCGTGCGACGCTGGCGGCGACGCCTTCGTTGCCGCGCGCGCCGACGCCGACCGGCCAATCCACCGACGTGATCGACCCGACCTTGGAGCGCCAGTCCGCGCTCATTTTCGACAGATAATCGGTGAAGACGAAGGTCGTGCCGGAACCGTCGGAGCGGTGCACCACGGCAATTCCCTGCGCCGGCAACTTGAGCGTTGGATTGAGCCTGCGCAGCGCGGCGTCGTTCCACGACTTGATCTCGCCGAGGAAGATCTTGGCCAAGGTCGGCCCGTCGATGGTGAGCTCGCCCGGTTTGATGCCCTCGACGTTCACCACCGGCACGACGCCGCCGATGACGGTTGGAAACTGCACGAGCCCGTAGGCCTCGAGATCGGCTTGCTTGAGCGGCATGTCGGAGGCGCCGAAGGTCGCCTCCTTATTCTGGATCTGCCTGATCCCCTCGCCCGAACCGACCGGCTGGTAATTGACCGCAACGCCGGTCGCTTTCTTGTAGGCCTCGGCCCATTTGGCATAGACCGGATAGGGAAAGGTGGCGCCAGCGCCGGAAATCTCCGCGCCGACCGCGGAGGTGGCGGCAACGCCGGCGACGGCGGTGAGCAAGCCGATCGCCGCGACCATGCGAAAGAGCTGCAAGAGCTTCCTCCCGTGCATGCGAGACGAAAAGGCGAAGGCGTGCGCGACATTTGACTTGCCGGCCGGTCCGCCTTCGCGTCCCAGTGGCCGCATCTCCGCCGCGCCCGTCCCATGGCTCTACGACTGCTCCATAACAGTTGCATGACAGCGCGAGTCGTTGTGGATGCTTGGAAGTTCGGCGAGCGCGGCGGATGTCGTCATGCGCGGGCAGAAGCGCGGCGAAGACGCGCGTAAACGCGCTTATGACCCGCGCATCCATCTTCTTCGCAAAAAAACTTACGAAAGTGGATGGATTGCCGGGTCAAGCCCGGCAATGACGCGAGTCCTAAACCCGAAGCGCGACTATTTCGGCGGGACGAACAGCGGGCGGCCCTGTGCGCTTTGCATCTGCCCGGCCCACAGCCGCTCGACCGCGGCGATAACATTGGCCGGCATCGGCACGTAGTCGAGCTCCTGCGCCATCTTGCCGCCCTTGGCGTAGGCCCAGTGGAAAAATTTCAGCGCCTCCGCGGCAGCGGCGGCATCGCTCGGCTGCTTGTGCATGAGGATGAAGGTCGCACCGGCAATCGGCCAGCTCGCGGTGCCGGCTTCGTTGGTAAGAATGACGCCGAAACCCGGCGCTCCCTCCCAATTCGCGTGGGCCGCGGCGGCACTGAAGGACTCGATGCTCGGCGCAACCGGCTTGCCGGCCTTGTTCATCAGCCTGACATAGGTCAGCTTGTTCTGCTTCGCGTAAGTGTATTCGACGTAGCCGGTCACGCCTTTGAGGCTGCCGACGCTTGCTGCAACGCCTTCGTTGCCTTTGACGCCGGCGCCGACCGGCCACTCGACCGCGGTGGTCGAGCCCACCGTCTTTTTCCACTTCTCGCTCACCTTGTTGAGATAATCGGTGAAGACGAAGGTGGTGCCGGAACCGTCGGTGCGATACACCACCGCGATGGGCTGCGACGGCAGCTTCGCGTTCGGATTGAGCTTGCGGATCGCGGGATCGTTCCACGCCTTGATCTCGCCGAGGAAGATTCTGGCCAAGGTCGCGCCGTCGAGCACGAGCTCGCCCGGCTTGATGCCGTCGATATTGACCACCGGCACGACGCCCGCGGTAAGGGTGGGGAACTGCACGAACCCGTCCATGTCGAGGTCGACGAGGTTCAACGGCATGTCGGAGGCGGCGAAGATCGCCTCCTTGTTCTGCAGCTTGGTGATGCCGTCGGTCGAGCCGATCGGCTGATAATTCAAGCCGACGCCGGTCTCTTTCTTATAGGCCTCGCCCCAGGCGGAGTAGATCGGATAGGCGAAGGTCGACCCGGCGCCGGAGATGTCGGCGGCGAGCGCCGGCGCCATCGCAGCCGCAACCGCCGCGCCGGCAAGCATCGTACGGAAGCTCGTCAACGCCTTCTTCCGCCGGCAATACATATTCACACCCCTCCTCGCGCCGCGGCCTCGACCATCGGCAGATGCGCGGTGAATGTCGCCCCCTGCCCCGGCACGCTCTCGATGGTCAGCCGTCCGCCGTGGCGATTGAGGATGTGCTTGACCAGCGCCAAGCCCAGCCCAGTGCCGCCCTGCGCGCGGCTCTCCGACACATCAACCCGATAGAAGCGCTCGGTCAACCGCGGGAGGTGCTCGGGCGCAATCCCGGGGCCATGATCGCGCACCGCCACGCGCGCCTCCTCCTTGCCGTCGAGCCCTTCGCCCAAGGACAACGCGATCTCCACCCGCTTGCCCGAGGCGGCATATTTCAGCGCGTTCTCGACCAGGTTCTCGAACACCCGGATCAACTCGTCGCGATCGCCGAGCACCACCAAGGGATTGGCGATGCCCATGGTCTTGACCTCGACGCCGCGATCGCGCGCCAGGGTCTGCAAGGTATCGGCGACCTGGCGGACGATGGCGCCGAGGTCGACCTCGCTGTCCGGCCGCAGATGCGCGTTGAGCTCGATGCGCGAAAGCGAGAGCAGATCGTCGATGAGGCGCGCCATGCGGTCGGCCTGCGCCTGCATGATGGCGAGAAAGCGCTCGCGCGCGACCGGATCCTCGCGCGCCGAGCCGCGCAGGGTGTCGATGAATCCCGACAGCGCCGCAAGCGGGGTGCGCAGCTCGTGGCTGGCGTTGGCGACGAAGTCGGCGCGCATCTCCTCGACGCGGCGCAGCGGGGTTAGATCGTGGAAGGCGAGCAGCACGAGACCCGGTTTGAAGCTCGCCCCCGGGATCGGCGTCGCGATCACCTCGTACCAGCGGTCGAGCGGCACGCGTTGAAAGAACTCGGCGCGCTGGGCGCTCCCGCTCGCGCGCGCCTGGCGGATGGCGTCCAGCACCTCGGGCACGCGCAGCCCGAGCGACACCGACTCGCCGGGACGCAGCGCCGGCGCAATCGCCGCCGCGCGCGCGTTGAGCGCGACGACGTCGCCGCGCTGGTCGAGCGCCACCACCGGATCGGGGAGCGCAGCGAGCATCGCTTCGATCAGCGGATCGCCGACGCGCGGCGCGCTCGGCTCGTCTTTCGGCAGCGGCGCCGGCGCCGGCTGCGACTTGGCGGTCGCGATCAGGATCGCCGCCGCCACCAGCGCGAAGCCAGCCACTGCCGTCGCCGGGGCGATCGCGCCGAGCGCCCACAACGCGGCGAATGCGACCGCCGCCGCGGCCAGCACGAGGCGGGTGCGCCACAGGCCGGGAAACCAGCGGCTTGCCCGGAGACTTCCGCTATCGTGAGTCGCCGTCACGCCGCGAGTCATAAAGCTTCGCGCGGGCCGCGACAATAAAAGCCGAGCGCAGGATATCGACCACCGTGACCACGACAATGATGACCTGCGCGACCGCTCGGCGTACTGGAAACTGCGGATGCTTTCGTAGAGCATCTGGCCGATGCCGCCCAGCGCCGACGATGTGGCGCGGCGGCCGACGGGTGGCATGAGCTGGATTACGGCAGCGTTGCGCTCCTTGAGGAGATCGAAATTGATCGGTCCCGGGCGGCTGGTGCTGGTCGTCGGACCGAGCGGCGCCGGCAAAGATACGTTGATCGCGCACGCCCGCGCGGCGTGCCGCGGCGACGCGCGCGTCGTTTTTCCCGCCCGCGTCGTCACCCGGCCGCCCTCCGCTTTCGAAAACAATGAATTCATGCCGCCGTCCGCCTTCGACCAGGCGGCGGCCAACGGGGCCTTTGCGATCTGGTGGAGCGCCCACGGCCAGATGTACGGAATTCCCCTCGCCGTCGATTTCGATATCAAGGCTGGCCGCACGGTGGCCTGCAACGTCTCGCGCACCGTCGTCGGAGACGTGCGCGCCCGTTACGCCAATGTAGTCACCGTCCTGGTGACGGCGCCGCAGGACGTGCTTCGCAGTCGGCTTGCCGCGCGCGAGCGAGCAAGCGACGGCCGGGTTTCGGATCGGATGAGCCGCCTCGAGCTCGCGGACGGCGGGTTGCGCCCCGATCTGATCATCAACAATGTCGGTGACCCCGAGAGCGGAGCACGCAAGCTCGTCGACGCGCTCTATGCCCGCGGCGTGCCCGCATGAGGCGTTGCATCGAACAAAACCTCAACAACTGTCGAGGGCAGCGGCTCGACCGCGTGGCTAGTGCCCGGTTTTCGAAGTTCGTGATACAGCGCGGCACACTCGAGTACGAACTTCGAAAACCAAAGGGCACTAGCAACTCTAGTGCCGCTTTCGATTTGAAATTCCTGAGGCGGACTCGCGGCGCACGGTGCAGGAATTTCAAATCGGCGGCACTAGGCGAAATCAGGCGGCGGCGTCGGTCGCTGCGACCGATTCGACGACAAACCCGTACTTGCGGCCGCGCGCATCGGTCGCCCACCAGCAATCCTGCGCTTCGTCGCAGCCGTAGTCACCCCAAAGCCGCGAGGCATCGAATTCCGCCATGGCCATCGCATCCTCCCGCAGCTCGAACAACGGCTGCAGCGGACGCCGGGCGGCCACTTCGCCGTTGTCGTCGAGTTCCAAACGGACGATCTGAAACATGGGGCGATTCTCGCCTGCTTGCCTCTGCCGTACACACCGTCCATTGCGGCAGTTTGACAATGTTTCGCGAACGCGCTGGCTCACGTCCGGTAGCCGCTTTTCACCGCAGCGGTCGAGAGGCATCGGGTGGCGCGCTGTCACGCAGCCGTCATCGCGTCTGCGCCTATCCCACAATCGTTAAGAAAGAAATTACTTTGACAAGTTTCCAATCCAAAACGGCGCGCGTTCGCGGACGATACCGCCGCCGCAATGATCAGGATCGGCGCGGCCCCCGCCGGATCCAACTACCGGCGAACGGAATTCCTGTCGGCTTTCGCCGTCATTTCCGTCGCAGTTGGACCTTTCGAAGCATCGGCGGAGTGCTGGGCCAGGCTGGCGAAACCAAATACTGCTAGCGCAACCGCGCCATAGACGATCAGCACACCCCACGTCCAATTTCGCGCGACACGGCGATCTTCCGTTGACAGGCTGCGCCAGAACGAGTCGTGCTTCATGCCGGGCTCCATCGGTTCAAGAACGAGTATCGTTCCTTGACCGACCTCCCGAATGTGTGGCGCTTCACACAAACCTCACGCGCGCCGTTTTTTTTAAACCGCAACCCGAACGCCCCACGTCCGGCTTGATGCACCCGAACGCGCTGCGTTCGGGGATGGTGCAAGATACGCGCCACTCCGCAATGGCGCTGCATGTAGTTTGCAAATCAGCTGATAACCTGTCGCCTTTTCAGTAATGTGATGGCCCGCACAGCCCACGCGAATTTCCCCGCGCGCTTCGCACGATCGAGTGCAGAAATTTTGCCCAGCTAATTTTCATTCGATTGATGCAAAAATAGCTCGAACACGAAAGCCGCTATAGATTGCGGCTATGATCCTCGTATGTCACAGCGGCGACTCGCGCGTGATCTCAATCTGGCGCAATCAACATGCGCGCAGGTTATAACAGCGAACGCTCTCGCTGGGCATGGCGCGCGGCGGGATGCGTGAAATTCTTCGCCGGCCGGGCTCGGCTCGAACTCGTCAGGTCCGCCCCATCGCGACGGTGAGCGTGCTGGTGAAATCCGCCTTCGGCCGCTCTTTCAGGAGCGTCTCGCCTTTCACCATGTAGTGCACGGCCTCGGCGATATTTGTGGCATGATCGCCCATGCGCTCGAGATTTTTAGTGCAAAACATCAGATGCGCGCCGAAGGACGTGGCGACGGAGCTTTCCGTCATGTCGACGAGAAGTTCCTGACACAGATTGGTGCACAACCGATCGATGTCTTGGTCCCGCGTCCAAACGTCGATCGCCTTCGCGACATCGCGGCACGCGAAACTGTCGAGCACATCGCGCAACTGGCCGAGCATAAGCGTCGCCATGTGCTTGACGCCGCTCATCAACATCCGCGGCCTCTCGCCACCATTGATCGCGATGATGCGCTTGGCGATATTCTTCGCAAGATCGCCAATGCGTTCGATCTCGTTGGCGATGCGCAAGATGCCAATGACCTGCCGAAGGTCATCGGCGACCGGCTGACGGCGCGCAATAGTCTCGACCGCCCTTTCCTCGATGTTGTGCTGCATGGCATCGATCGTCGCATCGGCGGCGATTATGCGCTTTGCGCGACCGGCATCGCCTCTCGTCAGCGCCTCGATCGCCTCGGCAATTTGTCTCTCCGCCAAGCCACCCATCTCGGCGATTGCGCGCGCGAGCTCCTGCAAATCGGCGTCGAAAACTTTGGTGGTATGCGCCATTGTGATGGGTCGATTCAAGCTGCGCCACACGCGCGAAGAGTCCTCTTATTATGATTCGATGTCCGGGCGATGACGGCGGCAAGGAACTGCCCCTCGATGCATCGCAGGGATCAACTGCCATACTACGTTTGGCCGACCCTGTGCAGCGACGGCCAAAGTTCCCCGACTTATCCACTGGCGTCGTCGCGAGCCCGCGCGGCGCGCAGCGCCGCCGCCAGCGCAATTCGTCCCCCCTCTAGAATTTGCGCAGGAAATAGGTAATCATTCGAACTCAATCCTGTTTCAGCGTATTTCCATGTCGCCTGCCCGCGAGGTCGAGCTCAAGCTCGAAGTGCCCGCCGATAGCCTGCATCGGCTGGCTCGCAGCTCATTGCTGCAGGCGGCGCGCAAGAAGCCGTCGAAGCCCGCAACCCTGGTCTCGGTTTATTTCGACACCGACAAGTTGAAGCTCCGCAATGAAGGCTTGTCGCTGCGGGTGCGGCGCATCGGCCGGCGCCATGTTCAGACCATAAAGCAGGAAACCGGCGAAAGCGCCGTGCTGTTTGCCCGCAAGGAGTGGGAGCACCAAATCGGCGGCAGCCAGCCAGAACTCGAGGTCACGAAGGATGGCGCCCTCAAACCCGTGTTTAGCAAGGCGGTGCGGCGCGGCTTGAAGCCGATTTTCGAGACGCGTGTGCGCCGCACGGTCTATCCGATCCGACGCGGAGATAGCGAGATCGAGCTCACCGTCGAAAAGGGAAAGGTCGAGGCAGGCCGTGCGTCCTCGCCGCTTTGCGAGGTGGAACTGGAGCTCAAGCGGGGCGAATCTGCCGAGCTTTTCAAGCTTGCGCGCACGCTCGCCGAAGAAGTCCCGCTTCAGCTCGCGGTCAAGAGCAAGGCCGAGCGCGGCTACGCGCTCATCGCCGGCGAGGTTCCCGAGGCGGTCAAGGCGGCACCGGTCGCGCTCGCGCCGGACTTCAGCCGGCAAGTCGCCTTTCAAGCCGTTGCCAGGACATGCTTGCACCATCTGGTCGCCAATCGAGCAGTTACGCTGCGCGGCGACCCGGAGGGAGTGCATCAGATGCGTGTCGCTCTGCGGAGGATGCGGGCGGCGATCTCATTGTTTGCCGATATGCTGCTTGATCCGCAGACGGAGGAGATGAAGGAGCAATTCAAGTGGCTCACGCGGGAACTGGGCCCGGCGCGCGAGCTTGATGTGTTTATCAGCCGCGTGGTGAAGCCGCTGGCGCAGGGGAGACGGAATGGGGCGGGAGTGGCGGTTCTCACCAAGGACCTCCAGCAAAGACGCGAGGAGGCGTTTGCGCGCGCCCGCGCGGCGGTCGAATCTCCGCGCTTTCGCGGCCTCGTTCTCGATGCTGCCTGCTGGATCGAGGCGGGCGACTGGACGCGCAACCCCGACGACCTCACCCGCTTGCTGCGCGAACAGGCGATCGTGGGCGCTGCCGCCGACGAGCTAGGACGACGCTGGAAGAAGATTCTGAAAGCGGGCGCGCGGCTGCGCGAACTCGACCCCGAGCGGCGGCACAAGATGCGCCTGCAAGCGAAGAAGCTCCGCTACGCCTCGGAATTCTTCGCCGGCGCGTTCCCCGGCAAGAAAGCGGGGCGGCGGCGGGAGGCGTTCGTGGCCGGACTGGAGAAACTGCAGGATTCTCTTGGCGACTTGAACGACATCGCGGTGCATGCGGGGCTGACCGAACGCATCCTTCATACCCAGGACGCCCACGGCAAGCAGCGGCCGGTGCGCGCCAAGAAGGCCTTCGCCGCCGGCCGCCTTTCCGGCCGCGAGGAAGCGCGCATCGCCTACGTGCTCAAGGACGCGCAGCGCGCCTACCGTGCCTTTACCAAGGCGAAGCCGTTTTGGTCCTGATTTCGCCATTGCCGCGGACGTTGGCTTGTGCCCCACTCGGCCTGGCGACAGGCGGCGGAATTCCTCAGGCGCGCGCGAGCGGTGCGAATGAGTGAAGGCGCAATATGGCCAGATCTACCGCTCGCGGCATGGAGCGAGACCTGTGATACTTTGCATCTGTGGACGCAGATCGCCGGCAAGGTGCGCATCGCGCTCACGCCGCTCGTCAACCACTGGTGGAATTCCACGTTTTTCGTGACTGCGCGCGGGCTCGTTGCGCCGGCAATGCCCTATCGCGGACGTATGGTCGACGTCATCTTCGACTTCACCACGCACAAGCTGGTCATCGAAACGAGTAATGGCCAGGTCGAAGACTTCGCGCTCGAGCCGATGGCGGTGGCCGACTTCTATGCCGAATTCATGCAGCGCCTTCGCCGTCTCGGCATCGAGGTGAACATCTGGACCATGCCGAGTGAGATCGAGAACGCGATCCCGTTCGAGCGGGACCGTGTCCATGCGCAATATGACCCCCTCTCCGCGCAAAAATTCTGGCTGGCTTTGGTGCAGGCCAATCGCGCGATGCATGCATTTCGGGCGCGCTTCATCGGCAAGGCGAGTCCGGTACATTTCTTCTGGGGCAGTTTCGACCTGGCGGTGACGCGCTTTTCCGGCCGCACCGCGCCGCCGCCGAAAGGCGCTACCCCCAACGTCGCGAGCTGGGTGATGGCCGAGGCCTATTCGCATGAAGTTTCAAGCTGCGGCTTTTGGCCCGGCAACGGCGGTTACGGCCGCGCGGCGTTCTATGTCTACGCTTATCCGGAGCCGGCCGGCTACGGCAACACGCGGCTCGGCACGACGGACGCCTTCTACGAGGAGGGGCTCGGGCAATTCATTCTCCCCTATGACGCCGTGCGTCAGGCAAGCGACCCCGATAAGCTCCTGCTCGGATTTCTGCAGGAAACCTACGTAGCCGCGGCGGAGCTGGCGAAGTGGGATCGCCAGGCACTGGAACGGGAAGGCTCCGCACGGTAGCGGACGCCGCATACAGACGAGGCGCCGATGCTGGGATGGTTCCGGGCTCTGATGCCGAAAGAGGAGCGGTTCTTCGAGCTTTTCACGCGCCATGCTCAGGTCACGCTTGCCGCCGCGCAATCGCTGACCGAACTTCTGAAGGGCGGCGACGATGTGCTTCGTTTCTGCCGCGAGATCACCCGGCGCGAGAGCGAGGCAGACGAGATCACGCGCGAGGTGATGACCGCGCTGCGAAAATCCTTCATAACCCCGCTCGATCGCGGCGATATCAAGGACCTGATCACGTCGATGGACGACGCGATCGACCAAATGAACCAGACCGCCAAGACCATTACTTTGTTCGAGCTGCGCAGTTTCGAGGGGCATATGCGAGCGATGGGAGACATCATCGTTCAGGCCGCCAGACTGATGGTGGATGCAGTTCCGCTTCTGAGGTCGCTGAGCCGGGAATCGGCCCGCCTCAATAGCCTGACCGAGGAAATGATACGGCTCGAAGAGCAGGCGGACCAACTTCACGACGAAGGCCGCAAGCAGCTTTTCCTGCACAAGAAGAATGAGCCCATCGCCTTTGTTGTCGGCACGGAAGTTTACGAACATCTCGAAATGGTCGTGGATCGGTTTGAAGACGTTGCCAACGAGATCAGCGCCATCGTGATTGAGAACGTCTAAAGCGCGAATTTTGCCTCCGCAATGGAAGCCACGCTCAGCTTTTCGGCTCTGGTCGCGCTGATCTTCGTGGCGCTGATCTTCGACTTCTTGAATGGCGTGCACGATGCCGCCAATTCCATCGCCACAGTGGTCTCCACGCGCGTGCTGCGGCCGCAATACGCGGTCGCGTGGGCGGCATTCTTCAATTTCATCGCGTTCTTGTTCTTTGGTCTGCACGTCGCGCAGACGGTCGGAACGGGAATCGTTGCCGCGGAGGTGGTCGACGCGGCGGTGATTTTCGGCGCGCTGATGGGCGCCATCTGCTGGAATTTGATTACCTGGTGGCTGGGGATTCCCTCGAGCAGTTCGCATGCCCTGATTGGCGGCCTGGCCGGCGCCGCAATCACCAAGGCGGGACTGGGCGCGATCGTGTGGAGCGGTCTCGGTATCACCGCCGCCGCCATCGTGCTCTCGCCTTTGCTCGGCTTTCTTCTCGCACTGGTGCTCGTGCTCGCGGTCTCCTGGGCGTTTGTGCGCTCGAGCCCGGTGGCGGTGGACAATACGTTCCGCTCCCTCCAGCTCATCTCGGCAGCGCTATACTCGCTGGGGCATGGCGGCAATGACGCGCAGAAGACGATGGGGGTCATCGCCGTGCTGCTCTATTCGCAAGGCTTGTTGGGTGCGGCGTTTTACATCCCATTCTGGGTCGTCCTGACCTGCCAAGCGGCAATGGCCCTGGGCACCTTGGTGGGGGGCTGGCGCATCGTGCGCACGATGGGATCGCGGATCACTCGGCTTCACCCCGTCCAAGGCTTCTGTGCCGAGGCTGGCGGCGCAATGTCCCTGTTCTTGGCGACGTATTTCGGGGTCCCGGTCTCAACGACGCACACGATCGCCGGAGCAATCGTCGGCGTCGGTGCCGCCCGCAAGACCGCCGCCGTGCGCTGGAACGTGGCCAGCGACGTCGTCCTCGCCTGGATCGTGACGATGCCGGCGGCGGCATTGTTCGGCGCAGTTTTCTACGAGCTCTATAAAGTCCTGTCGTAGCGCATGCGACGGGAGCAACCGCGCCGGGTGGTCCAAAACTGGCCGCATCACTCGACCCTGCGCTGTCATTTGGCTGCAATAGAAATCACCGATAAGCGCATCGATGCGCAGGACGGCGAATGCTTGACCGGGTGTCGAGCGCCCCGCAGCGGGTGCGAACATTATTTCTGTCCGACATCCACCTTGGAACGCGCGGCTGCCAGGCCGACAAGCTGCTCGATCTGCTGCGCCATTACGAAGCCGACACCATCTATCTCGTGGGCGACATCGTCGACGGCTGGCAGCTGAAATCCGCCTGGTATTGGCCGCAACTTCACAATGACGTGGTGCAGAAGCTGCTGCGCCAAGCGCGCAAAGGCGTGCGCCTGTTCTACATTCCCGGCAATCATGACGAGTTCCTGCGCGACTACTACGGCACCCATTTCGGCGGCATCGAGGTGCTCGAGGATGCCATCCACGTCGCCGCCGACGGCAAACGATATCTCGTCATCCACGGCGATCTCTTCGACGTGATCATTCGTCACGCGCGCTGGCTGGCGCTCTTGGGCAGCAATGCCTACGACATCGCGATTTGGTTCAACACCTATTTCAATCGAGTCAGACGCGCCGTGGGCCTGACCTACTGGTCGCTGTCGAAATGGGCGAAGATGAAGGTCAAGAATGCGATGGCTTTCATCGCCGAATACGAGAGGACGCTGACGGCGGAAGCGCGACGGCGCGGTCCCATCGATGGGGTGATTTGCGGACACATCCATCACGCCGTGATCCGCGACGATCTCGGGCTTCGCTACATCAACTGCGGCGACTGGGTCGAAAGCTGCACCGCGGTCATCGAAAATTTCGACGGCGAGTTCGAGATCGTCAGATGGACCGAGCTCGAGCCGGGCGCACACGAGCAAGCCGTTCCGGCGGTAGCGTTGCCAATGACGGTGTAGCGGCATCCGCAGGGCATAGCGGCAGGCCCGAGCACAGATTGCCTTCACGGCAGATGCATCAGCGGCTGGCCAACGCGAATCGTCGCGCCCTCGCGCACATCCTGGTGCAGCGAGAAGCCTTGGGGGGCGAAGACTAGGATGGTCGATCCATGCTGAAACCAGCCCATCTCCTCGCCTTTCCGCAGCGAGGCGTCGCAGGCGATGATATTGGGTCCACGATGCTGGAGGCTGAGCAGGGCATCGAGAAACTTCAGCCGTATGCTGGCGACGAGTACCGCTGCCACCGGGACCAGCATGATCGTGTGACCGCCGGCGGCAAGCTTCATCCTGACGAGCGCCCGCTCGTTCTTGCAGAACAGCTTTTCCACGCGCCGCAGCGCGATTGGGTTGACGTTCCAGGTGTCGCCGGAAATGTAAGTGACCCGATCGACGCGGCAATCGTGTGGAGCGTGAAAGCGGTGGTACATGCTCGAGGTCAGCCGCAGGGTGGCGTATCGGCCGTTGCGATGCGTATCGGCCAGGTCGCGCTCGCAGAACAGGTCCGCCAACGTGTAGGGAAATCCCTTGATCTGATAGACCGCTGTGCCGACGATGGCGCCGCACGCGCCGACGATCGCATCGCACGGGCTGACGAGAATGGCGGGATCTCCCTCGATCGGACGCGCACCGTCCTTGAGCTCGCGGATGAAGCAATCGTGCATGCTGCGAAAGTGGGATTTCTTCGCTTCGCTCAGGTCGAGGTCGGAGAAGAATCGCCACAGCCCGATCGAGACGTCGCGGACCCAGGGCTGCTCGATCTGGCTGAACCAGCCCATGAACCGCGTGACCAGCCGACGGGGGATGCGGTTGGTGAGCAGGAAGTTGAGATCCTCCTGCTGCAGCAGGCGCAGAATCTGCGAGCGGAGCGTCATCGTGCCGTAACGTCCCTCGGGTAAGGCACGATTCGATGGAATGGGGCAGCACAACGCTGGCATTCTACGGGCTCGGCGCCGCCGCGGTGGCGACATCGCTGCTGACGCTGCGCCGGCGGCTGGAGCTGTCCAAAGCCAAACATGGAACGCTGAGCGGCCATGCGAACCTGGCGCGGCGGCTCGCTCTGCTCGTGCCCTTCTACGATTACGACGAGCGCCGGTTCTTTTGTTCCGACGATCCGCCGGATGCGATTGCGGCGCGCCGCCGCGCGGGCTTCACGCGATTGGCGGAACTCTACAAGGCGCGCTTTGCCGAAACGATCAAACGCACCGCGGAGGTGACCGACGCGATCTCCGATCTGCAGTTCACCGAACGTTATCGGGTGCCGTTCCAGTACAGCCGCCTGGTGCGTCGGCACCTGCAATGCCCGGCCTTCGTGCAATCGTCCGCCGGCGTCATGCTCACCGACCTCGACGGCAATCAGTTCTACGATCTGACCGGCTCCTACGGGGTCAACGTCCTCGGCTACGACTTCTACAAGCAGGCAATCGCACTTGCGGTGGAGCGGGTGGGCGAGCTCGGCCCGGTGCTCGGCCCCTATCATCCGGTCATCGCCGAGAACGTGACCCGCCTGAAAGAGATTTCCGGCCTCGACGAAGTCTCGTTCCACATGTCGGGAACGGAGGCAGTGATGCAGGCCGTGCGGCTCGCGCGCTACCACACCCGCCGCTCTCACCTGGTGCGCTTCTGCGGCGCCTATCATGGCTGGTGGGGCGACGTGCAGCCGGGGATCGGCAACCCGTTGCCGGCGCGCGAGACCTACACGCTGAAAGAGATGTCGGAGGATTCGCTGCGCGTCCTCCGCACGCGGCGCGACATCGCCTGCGTGCTCGTCAATCCGCTGCAGGCGCTGCATGCCAACGCACAGGCGCCGAGCGATTCCTCGCTCCTCGACGGCGCGCGCGGCGCACACTTCGACAAAGCGGCCTATGTCGATTGGCTCAAACGCTTGCGCGCCGTTTGCACCGAGCAGAACATCGTCCTGATCTTCGACGAAGTCTTCGTCGGGTTCCGCCTCGCCAAGGGCGGCGCACAGGACTATTTCGGCGTGCGCGCCGATCTCGTCACCTACGGCAAGACGCTCGGCGGCGGGCTCCCCGTCGGCGCCGTCTGCGGACGCAAGGATTTGATGAAGCGCTTCCGCGACGACCGCCCGGCCGACATCTGCTTCGCCCGCGGCACGTTCAACTCGCACCCTTACGTCATGGCGGCGATGAACGAGTTCCTGCGTTATCTCGAAACGCCGGCCGCCCGCGAGCTTTATCGCGACGCCGAGCAAACTTGGAATGCCCGCGCACTGCGTTTGAACCAGCGCCTGCGCGAGGAAGCCCTCCCGGTCGAGGTCGCCAATATGGGCTCGATCTGGACGGTGTGTTACTTGCGGCCGTCGCGCTACAATTGGATGCTGCAATACTATCTGCGGGCCGAGGGCCTGGCGCTCAGCTGGATCGGAACCGGCCGCCTCATTTTCAGCCTGAACTACACCGACGCCGACTTTCAGGCGGTGGCCGATCGCTTCGTGGCCGCCGCACGGGCCATGGAGCAGGACGGCTGGTGGTGGCACCCGCCGGCGGCGACCAACAAGTCGATCAAGCGCCGCATCTTGAAGGAAATGATCGCGCACCGCCTGTCGCCGAAGGGCGATGATGCCGCGTCGCGCTGAGCGCTGTCCGGCGGGCATCAACCGGGGTGCGGCGCCTCCACGGCATCCTCGTCGATCCACTCGTCCGCGGAATCGTTCTCCATCCACTCGTCGCCCCGCGCGTGGTGCGGATCGATCCACTCCCCGCGCAGCAACGCGAGCGGAGCCTTGTAGTAGAGCTTGATGTCGTGGAACGGGTCGGTCAGGATTTTCGTGGCCCACACCAATCCGGTCTCTACGTCCTTGACGAAGAACAATTGAACGGTTCGGAACAACAGGCCGCCGATTCCGATGGCGAGCCAGATTTGCGCGACATGGCGCACGAATTCCATGGTAGTCGCGTGCGGCTCGAAGATGCCGAAAAAGGTCGGGTCGAAGTAGAGCGGCAGCAGCGACAGCGCCCAGATCGTCATCAAGACGACCTTGCGCTGTAGATTGTAGCCGACCTTGATTTCCTCCTTGTACTCGTGGGTCGCTTGATTCACCACGTCGTAATCTTTCGGCTCGAAGAAGAAGTGACCGATCTGACGGCTGGTCATGGCCACGAGCCAGCCGATCAGCGCCGCCATCGCCGGGTCCTGGAACACCATCGCGTAGGCAAGGAGAAAGCTTATGGCGCTGACCAAGTGCAGCGATTGATTGACCCGGCTGTGATGATAGAAGCGGTGATCGTCCCACCGCTGCACTCTCAGGGTCTCGAGGAAGCGCCGCATATCAGCTCTCCGTGTTGCGCTTGAATGTCGATGGCATGTCGAAGCTATGGCGATTCGATGAATCCGGTGTGACAGGCAGGACAATGCCGCCGGGGGACCGCGGCAAGCTCGCCGCGACGAGAAAGGGTCACGCAGCGGCGCGGGTCGAAAGCTTGCCCGCCCGCACGGGGGCCGCTGTCCCGGTCTTGGAGAAGCGAATCAACGAGAAGTGTCCGAAAGGGGGCATTGCCTGGCGCTCGATGAGCCGCATGCCCTCGCAGTGCGCGGCCCACTGCGCGTAGCGCTCCCATGCGAACTCGGTGCGCCAGCCGAGCTTGCGCGCCGCGGGCGCAAACCACCGCTCCAAGGCGCGGCGCAAACCCGCCTCCGCCCCGACCCGGCTCACCAGCACGATCTCGCCGCCCGGTTTCAACACGCGCGCGAATTCATCGAGCGTCGCCTCCGGGTTTGGAACGGTCGTGATGACGTATTGCGCGACGACGACGTCGAATGACTCATCCGGAAACGACAGATGCTCGGCATCCATGACCCAGAGTCCCTCGACGTTGGTCAGCCCGAGCTCGTCGACGCGCAGCTGTGCCTTGCGCAACATGGGCTCGGAGATATCGACCCCGCAAAGCCGGTTGCTGCGCGAATAGTCGGGAAGCGATATGCCGGTCCCGACTCCCACCTCGAGGATGCGCCCGCCGATGCGCTCGGCGGCCGCGATCGCAGCATGTCGGCCGCGCTCGAAAACCGCGCCGAAGACGAGGTCATAGACGGGCGCCCATCGCGCATACGCCTTCGCGATGGTGTCCTTGTCGAGTTCCGCATGTCGCAAGTCGATCATGGCATTCTCTCTTCATGTTGCCATCGCGATCTCAGCCTCGGGCTGGCACGTTTCGCCAATGGCCGCTTTCTGCACATGCCCGATGAATTGACGCGCACTGTTTTCCCAGGAGCGCTCGAGCGCGAACGCGCGGCAGGCTTGCCGGGAAATTTTCAATGCATCCAGCGCGGCCAGGCGCAGATCGTCGTTCAAGACCCCGACAGGATGGCCGCCGACGACGTCCTTCGGACCCGTGACCGGGAAGGCGGCGACCGGAAGGCCGCACGCGAGCGCTTCGAGCTGGACGACGCCGAACGTGTCGGTGCGGCTCGGGAACACGAACACGTCGGCAGCCGCGAGATGCGCGACCAATGCGCCATTCTCCAACAGTCCCAGAAACTTTGCGTCGGGAAAGCGCCGTTTCAACGGTCCCTCCTGCGGGCCCGTGCCGATGACAACCTTCGTGCCGGGCAAGTCGAGCGACAGGAAAGCTTCGAGGTTCTTTTCGACCGCGAGCCGCCCCATGGTGACGAAGATCGGGCGCGCAAAGTCGAGATCGACGGCGCGATCGGGCCGGAACAGGTCGGTGTTCACGCCGCGCGTCCACATGCCAAGATTGGCAAATCCCCGCTGAGCCAATTCCGTCATGAGCGAGGGCGTCGCAACCATGGTCACGGCCGCGGCGGCATGAAACCGTCGCAAAGCCGCGTAAATCCAAGCTTGCGGCACGGGTGCGCGCGCGGAAATGTATTCCGGGAACCGCGTCGTGTAGCTGGTGGTGAAGGGCCGGCCGCGCCTTCGGCAATAGGCCCGCGCCATGTAACCGATCGGCCCTTCGGTTGCGATGTGGATCGCATCGGGCTTGGCCGCTTCGATGCGCCGGGCGATCTCGCGCGCTCGCGGCAACGCCAAGCGCAGCCCGGGATAGGTCGGCACCTGAAAGTCCGGAAAGCCTTCCGGCGTGAGGAATTCGATGACGACGCCGAGCCGTCGCGCGCTCTGCGACAGCGAGGTCAAGGTGCGCACCACCCCGTTCACCTGCGGATGCCAGGCGTCTGTTGCGATCAGAACCCGCATCAGACTGCTCTCGGTCGGGATGGCTGAGCCACCGCATTGGCGAATCGCATAAACGACAACATTGCGATTTCATATTTCAGCCATATGACGCCGCCCGCAGCGGGGCGAGGAAACTCCGGGCAAATTTTGCGACGGCTCGATCTACGGCTTGTAACAGCAATGTTACAAAGCCGTGCGAGATTGGCCGCGCGATTCGCCGGTCCGCGTCGAAGCTCATCGCCCGGAGTGCATGCCAAACGTGACGAGCGTCATCACGCGGGCAATACGAAAGCGACTCGACTGGAACATAATCGGCATCGCCATCAGCGTGCTGATCGTGACGATTGCGGCCATCATCCTGGTCCGGCTGCTACGCGACATCGACGTCGACAAGGTCGTCGCCACGCTGCAGGCAACATCAATCCGGCAGATCGCTCTTGCGGGTGTCTTCGTCGCGGTCGCCTACCTCGCGCTGACGTTTTATGACTTCTTTGCGCTGCGCACGATCGGCCGCGATGCGGTGCCTTATCGCATCGCCGCCCTCGCAAGCTTTACGGCCTACACGATCGGGCACAATCTCGGCGCCACCGTCTTCACCGCCGGGGTGATCAGGCTTCGCATCTATTCGGCCTGGGACCTCAACATCATCGACATCGCCAAGATCGCCTTCGTCACCGGACTGACGTTCTGGCTTGGCAACGCGTTCGTGCTCGGGGCCGGCATGGCCTATGCGCCCGCGGCCGCGAGCGCGGTCAATCAGCTGCCGCCGTGGGTGAACCGGACGATAGGCGTTGCCGGCTTGATGACCATCGTAGGCTATCTCCTCTGGCTAAGGCCGCGCCGACGTCTCATCGGCCGCTCCAGTTGGCAAATCGCATTGCCGAGCCCGCGCTCGACGCTGCTGCAGATCGGGATCGGGATTTTGGATCTCGGCGCGGGAGCGATCGCGGTGTATGCCTTGCTCCCGGACTATCCTGCCGTCGAGTTCAGCGTCTTGCTCGTGGTGTTCGTCATCGCGATCCTGCTCGGATTCGTGAGCCACGCGCCTGGAAGTCTCGGCGTGATCGAGGCAACGATGCTGGTCGCACTTCCGCAGTTTCCCAAGGAGGAACTGCTGGCATCGCTGCTGATGTTCCGCTTTCTCTATTTCATTGTCCCGCTTTCATTCGCGGCGATCCTGCTCGGCCTGCGGGAACTGCGTTTCATTGCCGGATCGGCG
>DASSGH010000063.1:0-2291 GCA_035693615.1 Xanthobacteraceae bacterium | reverse complement strand
ATCGCAGTGGTGGGTGAGCCGGTCGAGCAAGGCCGTGGTCATTTTGGCGTCGCCAAAGACGTTCGGCCATTCGCCGAAGGCGAGATTGGTGGTGACGATGATCGAGGTGCGCTCATAGAGGCGGCTGATCAGGTGGAAGAGCAGCTGGCCGCCGGATTGGGCGAATGGCAGGTAGCCGAGTTCGTCGAGAATGACGAATTCCTTGCGGGTGAGATAGTCGGCGAGCCGTCCCTGGCGACCGTTGCGGCTCTCGGCCTCGAGCCGATTGACCAGGTCGACGACGTTGTAGAAGCGGCCACGCGATCCGGCGCGGATGCAGCTTCGCGCGATGGCGATCGCCAAATGGGTTTTGCCCGTGCCGGTTCCGCCGACGAGGACAACATTGCGCTGCTGAGCGATGAAGGCGCCGCCGGCGAGATCGCGCACCAGGCTCTCGTTGATCGGCGTGTCCTTGAACGCGAAGTCGTCTATGTCTTTGGCGAGCGGCAGCTTGGCGATCGAGAGCTGGTATTTGATCGACCGCGCCTGCTTCTCCGAGATCTCGGCCTTGAGCAGATCGCCGACGAGGCGCTGCGGCTCGTGCTTGCGCTTGAGCGCCACAGCCAGGGTCTCGTCATAGGCGTTCTTCATGCCATAGAGCTTGAGCTCGCCCATCATGTCGAGGACTTCGGTTCGCTCCATGATCATGCCCTCCTGAGCTGATCGTAACGGGCGCAATCGGCGACCGGCGTGTGCCGAAGCCTCAGTGCCTCAGGGGTGAGGATCGGCGCGACCGGGCCGGGATCGCGGCGCCGCGCCAGGATGTTCAAGATCACGTCGGCCGAATGGACACTTTCGGCCAAGCCTTGCGCGCAGGCGGCCTCGACCGCCGGCAACCCGTCCGTGAGCGCCGCGGCGAGAA
Source organism: Xanthobacteraceae bacterium (assembly GCA_035693615.1). GTDB lineage: Bacteria > Pseudomonadota > Alphaproteobacteria > Rhizobiales > Xanthobacteraceae > VAZQ01. Next base: position 1,390 of record DASSGH010000063.1, on the reverse strand, counting down.
TGGCGACCATCTGCCGATCGCCATCGTCGGCGTCGGCGAGCTTGCGCCGCACTTTCTCGATCGCCGTCGGCAGCACCCAGTCCTTGAACGGCGCGCCATTGCGCAGAGCGCCGGGCTTGCGGGCCAGCACCGGCACGTAATGCCAAGGGTTGTAGATCGTCTCGCCCCGCCCGAAGCTGCGGCGGTGTTCGGCGACAATGCGCCCGTCCTGGCGAATGACGATGCGATCGGCATAGGCCTGGACTTCGACCGGCCGGCCGATCGCGCTGGCACTGACCGAGTATTTGTTGTTATCGAACCGCACCAGGCAAGTCTTCGACACCGAGGCTGGCAAGGCGTGGAATCCGTCGAAGCGGCCGCGATAGGGCACGAGTTTGGGCCGCTCCTCTTCGAAGACCTCCCAGACGGTGCGATCGGGCCGCTCAGGATGGGGATGCGCCTTGGCGTATTCGACGCATTTGTCGACGAGCCAGGCGTTCAGCTCGTCGTAGGTCTTGACCCGCAGCCGCGGCGCAAAAAAGCGCTCGCGGATGAGGCCGACCTGATTCTCCACTTGACCCTTTTCCCAACCTGACGCTGGCGTACACGCGACGGGTTCGACCAGATGATGCGAGCACATCTGAAGAAAACGACGATTATATTGCCGCTGCTTGCCGACGAAGATCGCTTCAACCGCTGTCTTCATATTGTCGTAGATGCCGCGCGCGCAGGCGCCCTTGAAGAAGGCGAACGCCCGATCGTGGGCGTCGAACACCATCTCCTGCGTCTCGCGCGGATAAGCGCGCACGAACATCATACGGCTGTGGCAGAGGCGGACATGGGCGACCTTCACGGTCGTCGTCACCCCGCCCATCACCACGATCTTGTGGCTCCAATCGAACTGGTAAGCCTCGCCCTGTGCAAAAACGAGCGGCACGTAGGCCTGGACCAGCGCGGCGCCGCGCTGCTTGCGCCAGGCGATTGCATAACGCCGAACCGCGGCGTAGCTGCCGCTGTAACCGAGGCCGCGCAACTCCTCAAATAAGCGAACCAACGTCAGCCGCTCACGCGCCGGCTTCCTCTCGTTCTCGAGGAGCAAGGCGTCGAGGCGATCCCGCCAAGGCCCGATTTTAGGAAGAGGTTGTCGCGATCGTTCGTAATGAAACTCGGTCGCATCCGAACGGATGACCTTGCGAACGACCTTCCGGGACAAGTGGAGGTCCCGGCAAATCTCCTTGATCGACTTCCCTTGAGAAAAATACGCCCGGCGGATCTTGGCGATCGTCTCCACAACCAGCATTCCAATCTCGGCCTCCACGAATCAGGAGGCCACTGTGGACCCTCAGCTCCGGGGTCCCGATTGGATGCAAATCAGCCCCAAAGCGGGGTCCTTATTCCACGCAACTTCACA
>DASSGH010000062.1:0-15679 GCA_035693615.1 Xanthobacteraceae bacterium | reverse complement strand
CGTGTCGAGCATTACGGCCGCATCACCAGCCAGACCGGCGTCATCCTGCCGCCGGAGGCATGACGATCATGGCCAATGCCGTTTCACAGGCGTGCGGCGGGCCTCAACGCGCCTTCTGCCTGTCGCGCCCAGCCTCAGGTCCGCTTTCGGGGCGAAGCAGACATGAACCGGCCGGCAAGACTGGCCGGATCGGTCGAAAATGACCCAAAGCCGACATGAGCAGGCCACTTTTTCTGCGATGCACAGTCCTAGGCGTATGCGAACAGTCTTGTTGCACCTGAACGATCAAGGGCTCCGCGAGTCAAGCGCGATATACACCGTACCCAGCACGATGCTGTATGTCAGAACCATTCCAAGCGACATCATCGCCGGCGCGACACCTAGCCCTGCCCCGATGGCAAACGGCCCGAGACCGATCAAGGGGAAGAAAATCAGTCCCATGAACAGCCAGCCGATCAGGCCGAAGCTCAATCCTTTGCTTAAGCCGGTCCGGCCGGGGAGAATCCGATTAAGGCGACCAAACAAAAATCCGAGAATGGTCATGCCGTTTAGGAATGAAAGCAGCCAAGGCACGGCAGCGGGAACATTAGTCCCTACCCAGTGACTGAGGGCAGCTTGAAAGCTTTGATATGGCTGAAACGACGGAAGTAGGCCAAGCCGCGACCTCAGATACATGAAGGCGAAATGGACGATGGTGCCCGACAATCCGGCGACAATAGATTTCCAAACCCAGCCCTTGATACTATCCGGGCTGCCCACATTAGCCATCGCGCATTTGATCTAAATCAAGCCGCGCCCCGTAGAAATCGAACAGGCTAAACGCGAGGACAGTCTCATGCTTATGAAACAAATTCACGTCAGCATGACCGGACTCTACCGCCTCACCTTCGTCTGGATCGCGTTAAAAGAGACCGGCTTATAGTGAACGTGCGGCAGCATGGGAAACCGTCAAGTCAGCGGGTTTCGCGCGAAGATTAGCACTGACAGCCACAGCCCCGCTTTTTTTTCCGCTCGTGTTTTTCCTCAACATGAACCGTATTGGCGGCTTCATTGTCACCGATGGCTTTGATTTGTTCAGAGGTGTCGCGGTCGTCGGCAACACCCGCGCGGGGCTTTTCTTTGCTACTGCCACAGCAAGGCATGATCGAACCTCCACGTTACAGGTATCGCTTCGCGGTCCACTCAGTGCATATGAAACTCGCCCTTGGCCATCATCAAATGGTGGGGCTGATGGTGGCCACCCAGCACCATAATTCCTATGAAGCCGAGCGCCTTGAGTTTTATTACTTGCTGGGCGTTATTGGTCATAACGCTGAGTTTCACTCCATTCGGCAGGTCTTCCGTCTTGGCGTTCCAACCGATCTTCACGAGTTCGCCGACATGCGCTGGGACCATGCGCTTGATCGCCTCAAGCGTGCGTCCCTCGCCGGTCACCGCGATCTCAATGCCATTGTCGAGCGCGCGTTCGCGGGCAACGGCGTGCAACGTCACCTCGTTCATGTCGATCAGATGCTCGCGTAGAGCGCCGATGTTCACCTTCGACCAATCCGTCGTGGGATCCGCCTCTAAAATCTGCACCACCTCCTGGATCGTGCCGAAAGCGTCCTGCCCAGGCATGGTGGGCTGACCGGTCATCCCACTGTGCTGCCCCATCATTCCGTGCTGCATTCCGCCGTGCATTCCCTGTTGGCCGCCGTGCATCATGTGCATCATACGGTCGTGCAATGGGCCGTGCATTCCGCCCTGCGGCGGCATCGGCTGCTGACCCTGATTGCCGGGGCCCATCTGGGCGTTCATTTCCGCGTGTCCGGGGGACATTTGCGCCACCGCATAGGCCGTGGCCGCCACGATCACTGCGCCAGCAAGGCCGACCTTCCATGACCATGAAGACATGATCTACCTCATTATATACGCGTGCCTTTGATGGTATCTTACGCCATCCCCGCCGCCGCTCATATGATTGCAATCATAGGGCGGATTTCAGAAGCCGGATCGTTCCTTTGCGCCGCTCGATCTCGCCATCAGCCGCCATCTCCGCCAGCGTGCGGTACAAGGCCTCGTGCGTGAGCCCCAGTTCGCTCGCAACGTCCCTGAGCGTTCCCGGCAGAGCAACCGTGCGTCCCTCCGCGTCGACATTGATGGCGAGGTAGTGGCGAACGCGGTCGCGCGCAGCGCGAATGTTGCGCTGTTCGAGACGCGTCCGTAGCGTCATCACCTGACGCGCAAGCACTGCCGCGAATTTTCGTGCAGCCTTAGGATTGCGGTCAAATTCGGCGAGAACCGCAGCCTTTGGATACAGCCGAACGACCGTATCCGTGGTGGCGATGGCATCGCAGTGATAGGAAGCTGAAAACAATGAGGCTTCGGCTATCGTCTCGCCTGCCATTGCCACGTGAAGCACTGCCTCTCTCCCGGCGCGATTGACACGCACGAGTCGTAACTGTCCCTCCACAATCTCATAAAGGCCGGAGGTTCGGTTGCCTCGTCGGAACAAGGTGTCCCCGGCTTTCAGTGTGCGCTCTCTAGCGGCGCCTCGAACAGCCGCCGAAAGCCAGTCGATTTCGGTCACGAGGTCATTCCTTAACGGCTGCATCGGCGCTGGTAGTGCCTCAGTTTTGAATTTTCAAAACAGTAGAAGTTGGATACCTGCGGTTGCCAAAATTAGGGCAAGGTCATAGCGGGTCACAGTTTGGGAAAGCAGGCGCATTCCTACGACGGTTCCAATCATCGCCCCGAGCAAGGCGGCAACTGCGTACAGCCAAGTCTGATGGGCAGGTAGCTGACCGACATACATGGCCCCGGCAAGCCCAACGATTGAGTTCGCCAAGATGAATGGGGCTGAAAGCGCCGCCGTTTGCTTGGGCGAAGCCCAATGCATCGTTATCAGGATAGGTGCCAGAAACACGCCGCCGCCGACGCCGACGCCAGTAAGACCTGACACGAAGCCAACCCCTGCGCCAACCGCATCTGCGCCCAACAGGGGCGTGGTGCGATCTGGGTCTCCGTCCTGTGTTCGACGCAAGACTAGGACAGGTGCGGCAAAGATCAGCACTATGCCGGTCACTGCGTTGTAAATCCGTTCGTCCAGCAGAACAAAGCCCCCGAAAAGGGCGGTCGGTAATGAGGCTAATAAAAGTGGTCGTAGCTTCGTCCAGTCGACCAAGCTGCCCCGATTGAATAACCAGGTCGAATAGCTCGCGGCGACGACGTTAAGTAGCAGCGCGGTTGGCCGCATTTCGTTTGAGGCAAATGAGGCAAACGCCATCACAGCGAGAAAGGCGGTGCCGCCAGCTTGGCCGACGGTTGCATATAGCAGTGAAACCGCGCCAAATAGCAACGCGAGCATTGGGCTATGTCGCTTGCACGTAGATGAGCCCGAAGAGACTGCCCGGACTATCATCTCTCCGAAAGATCGCGGGGTGCCATTGCCGCAATTTTTCCGTCCATGTTGTGTTTTCGACCACACCACCGGCGAAGCTGTCTTTGGTGCGATGCGTTAGGACGCTATTGGCACAAAGCGGGAGTTCATTGCGATGCAGCAATTCGGTCGCTTTCAGACTGAAGCGGACATCAGCCGGGTTTATGAGTACATTGGCCTAGTGGTCAGGACCCCCGGCTACATCCGGCGAGTCCATCGGCCAACGCAAAACGAGAGTGTGGGGTTTGGTTCTAGCGCTGTTCGCGTCGCGCCAAGAACGCCAGCCGCTCGAACAGGTGCACGTCCTGCTCGTTCTTGATGAGCGCACCATGCAGCGGCGGAATGAGCTTTTTCGGATCGCGCTCGCGCAACGTCTCGGGGCCGATATCCTCAGCCAACAAGAGCTTGAGCCAGTCGAGAAGCTCCGAGGTCGACGGCTTCTTCTTCATCCCCGGAACCTCACGGATCTCGTAGAACAGCTTGAGCGCCTCGGAGACGAGGCGCTGCTTGATGCCGGGGAAATGCACCTCCACGATCGCGCGCATGGTCTCGGCATCGGGGAAGCGGATGTAGTGGAAGAAGCAGCGGCGCAGGAACGCGTCGGGCAATTCCTTCTCGTTATTGGAAGTGATCATCACGATCGGGCGCCGCCGCGCCTTGACGGTTTCGCCGGTCTCGTAGACGAAGAACTCCATGCGATCGAGTTCGAGCAGCAGATCGTTGGGGAACTCGATGTCCGCCTTGTCGATTTCGTCGATCAGCAGCACCGGCCGCGCGTCTGCGACGAAGGCGTCCCACAGCTTGCCGCGTTTGATGTAGTTGCGGATGTCGTGCACCCGCTCGTCTCCGAGTTGGCTGTCGCGCAGCCGCGACACCGCGTCGTATTCGTAGAGTCCCTGCAGCGCCTTGGTGGTCGATTTGATGTGCCATTCGATCAATGGCGCGCCCACGCTTTTCGCCACCTCGAGCGCAAGCACGGTCTTGCCGGTCCCCGGCTCGCCTTTTACCAGCAGCGGCCGCTCGAGCGTGATGGCGGCATTGACCGCGACCTTGAGGTCGTCGGTGGCGACATAGGCGTCGGTTCCTTCGAAACGCATGGCTCGCCTGGGTAGTGGACAGCGAGCAATAGCGGAGAAAGCCGGCGCACTTCAACCGCGCGGCAACCGGCTCACGCCGCCATCGCAGAAACGTGAGCCCATCCGCCTCGGCCGGCGAGGGCAAGAGGCACTATATATCTCGTTGTCGCTGCGAATCTCGGGAGGACGGTCATGCGGCGTCGGATGCGGATGATCGGCGGATCGGTTGCGCTGGGCCTATTGCTGTCGATCGGCGCTCTCGCGAGCGCCATGGGGCAGGGGGCCGAACCGCAGCGCAGCGCCATCGCGACGTTCGCCGGCGGCTGCTTCTGGTGCGTGGAATCCGATTTCGACAAGGTCGACGGCGTGATCAGCACCACCTCCGGGTATACCGGCGGGCACACCGCCAATCCCACCTACGAGCAGGTTTCGCACGGCGGCACCGGCCATGCCGAGACGGTGGAGATCGTGTATGATCCGGCCAAGGTGAGCTACAAGAAGCTGCTCGACGTGTTCTGGCACAACATCGATCCGCTGGCCAAAGATCGGCAGTTCTGCGATCACGGCGACCAATACCGCAGCGCGATCTTCTATCACGACGAGGAGCAACGGGCGCTGGCGGAGGCCTCGAAGGCTGAGGTCGAGAAGCGCTTCAAGCAGCCGGTTGCGACCCAGATTGTGCCCGCAGGGCCGTTCTACAAGGCCGAAGAGTACCATCAGGATTACTACATGAAGAATCCGATCCGCTATAAATTCTACCGTTTCAACTGCGGGCGCGACGCGCGGCTCGAGGAGTTGTGGGGCAAAAAGGACTAGCCATGCTCGATCGGCGTGTTTTGCTCGCAGGTGCCGGGGCGTTCGCGCTGATCGCGGGCCTGCGTTGGCTGCAGAGCGGGGAAGTGGAGGCCGCCGACGCGTTCGAAATCCAGAAGAGCGACAGCGAGTGGCGCGCCATCCTCAGCAAGCCGCAATACGACGTGTTGCGGCTGCGCCGAACGGAGGCTCCCGGTTCGAGCCCGCTGAACGAGGAGAAGCGCAAGGGCACCTTCGTGTGCGCGGGTTGCGAGCTTGCCTTGTTCTCGTCGGAGACCAAGTTCGACAGCAAGACCGGCTGGCCGAGCTTCTATCGCCCGCTGCCGAATGCCATCGGCACCTCGACCGACCACGTGCTGCTGTTGCCGCGCACCGAGGTGCATTGCCGACGTTGCGGCGGACACCTTGGCCACGTGTTCGAGGACGGGCCGCCGCCGACCGGGCTACGCTATTGCATGAACGGTATCGCCTTGAAGTTCGTCCCCGACGCTCCGGCGTGAGCGCGGCCGCGCATCCCACGCCGGTAACCCCGAAGGAGCTGACGATGATTCGCCCGATCACGCGGCGCGTGCTGGCGCTCGTCCTGTTCGCAGCCGCCGCGACGCCGGCGTGCGCCTCCGAGGTCTACCAGATCTCCACCATCTCGAGCCTGCTGGCTGGCGGCTATGACGGCGATACCACCGTCGGCGAACTGATACGGCACGGCGGGTTCGGGTTGGGAACCTTCAATGGCGTGGATGGAGAGATGATGGTGCTCGATGGGGAGGTCTTCCGCGGCACGGTCGACGGCCGGGCGCATATGGTTGCCCCCTCTGAGCTGACGCCATTCGCCGTTGTTGTTCCGTTGCGCCCGCAAGGATCGGCGCCGGTCGCCGCCGGGCAATCGCTCGAGCAGCTGGAGACCGCGCTCGATGCCTTGCCCTACAGCGCATCGCGGGTGCTGGCGGCGCGGGTGGAGGGGCGGTTTCGCGCCGTCGCGATCCGCAGCGAGCCCAAGCAGGAGCCGCCTTATCGCCCGTTGGCGGATGTCATGAAAGCGCAACAGGTTGTCCATACGCTCGTCGAGGCCGACGGTATCCTGATCGGTTTCCGTTTCCCCGCCGCGGCCAGCTCGGTCAACGTGCCGGGTTGGCATTTTCATTTTCTCAGCGCGGATAAGACGCGTGGCGGCCATGTGCTGAGCCTGACCACCGGCGCTGCCGTGGCCTCGCTCGAGGAATTCACCGATCTCCGCATCCGCTTCCCGGCGCAGGCGCCAGCGGGGAGCGCGAGCGCGGAGGCGATCGGGGCGGTCGAGCGCGCGCAATAGACACCCAGGCTGTGCGGGGTGTGCCCGGCCGCAGGCGCGGTTCTTTTTGCATCGCGGGAAAATAGGGGTTCCGCGCAATTCGGTTATTGTCGGCCATCGCGGGGCTCGATATAAGCTCGCCCCGCAAGCAGGGGGTTCGCTTTTCGCACGGGGTTGCAATGTCTCCGCAAAAAAACGGCGGCGCGATACACGACAAAACCAAGGCCTATCGACCTTCAGACAAAGAGCCTTTCATGAACGAGCGGCAGCGGGAGTATTTCCGCCAGAAGCTCATCGCGTGGAAGGAGGAAATCCTCAAGGAGGCGAGGGACACGCTCGCCCATCTCCAAGCCGAGAACGAGAATCATCCAGATCTTGCCGACCGCGCTTCCTCGGAGACCGATCGGGCGATTGAATTGCGCGCGCGTGACCGCCAGCGCAAACTGATCGCCAAGATCGACGCGGCGCTCTCCCGCCTCGACGACGGCACCTACGGTTATTGCGAGGAGACCGGCGAGCCGATCTCGCTTAAGCGACTCGAGGCGCGGCCCATCGCCACGCTCTCGGTCGAGGCGCAGGAGCGCCACGAGCGGCGCGAGCGCATTTATCGCGACGAGTAACCGTCAGCCTCGTTCGGCAACGCCCGCGTCGCGTCCGCGATGCCGGCGAGGCGATCGGATCAGGGCTTGGAGGACGGCCGGTTCAACAGGCTCGCCATCTCCTGCTCGAGGCTGTCGTAGAACGATTTCCCCCCGGCGCTCTTGGCGTCGCCGCCGCGCTCGCGCGCGTCCGGTGCGGGGTCTGCGGAAGCTTCGTCCGCCGCCGGCGCGGTCGGCTCGTTTGCCGGCTTGGGCGGGCTCAAGGGCGCGCGGAGGTCATCGCTCTTGAACGGACGGCGCAGTGTCGTGTCCGACCGGGACGACGACGCAGCCGCGAATGGCTCGGACGCAGGTTCGGACTTCGGCCCTCCTGCGGCGCTACGCGTATCGTCGCCCCTGGGGCGGCGGAGCGCGGCCTCGAGCCGCTGCGCCATCTCCGACAGGTTCTGGTCACCCGGCGATTTGAGCGCAGGCTCCGGGCTCGGCGGCGCCGGCTGCAACCGCGGCATGCGGCGTTGCTCGGCGGATTCAGGGCTGGCGGGCACGCGCGCCAATTCCTCCGCCAACTCGGCCAGCGGGTCGGCGCCGCGCGACTTGCGCTCGCGTGCGAACGGAGGCGCCCCTGGCGGGGAGGCCGCCTGTGGGGGCATGGCCGGCGCTTGCGGCTCGGACGGCCGCTCTCCGGGCCACAACATGGGTTCTTCGCTCGCCATGGGCGGGCGCTGCGGCCGCGGCTCGGCTCGCACCGGCGGCGGCTCGACCCGCGGCGTGGGTTCCGCCTTCGGCGCCGGCTCCGGCTGCGGTGACCACATGCTGTCTTCGCCGAGCGGCACCGCCCGCGGCAGCGTATCGGCAGCCGGCGGACGCGCGGTTGCTCCCTCCCGCGGCGCGGTCGCCGCGCGCACGATGTTCTGTTCGACGACGACGTCGCTCGGCCCGCCGATGATGAGGAGATGCTCGATATTGTCGCGGCGAATGAGCACGAGGCGCCGTCGGCCGTCCACGTTTGCCTGGTCGATGACGGCGAGCCGCGGTTGGCGTCCGCGCGCCGCGCCGCTTCCGAGCCGCCCGCCGCCGAACCGGCGCACCAGCCAGAACGCCAGCGCGAGCAGGCCGAGCACCACAATGACGAAGAGAACGATCTTGAGAGGTCCTTCGCCGAACAAAGTGTCCATCGCTCCTCCCTGCGTCCCAGGGTGCGGGCGCCTCGATCGGAACTGCCCCAAAGGTTAACGCCGCTGGCGCTACGTGTCGCCGTCAATACTAACAGGAAATCAAGAAAGATAGGCCCCGTCGGCGCCGCCTGCCGATTCCAAACAGCCGCTTGGTAAACGGTCACGCCGGCGGACCTGGCGCTGGGCGGCAAGCCGGCGAGAGCCTTGCGCGGACTGACCGGCTGGGGCACTCAGGACGAGGCGGAGGTCGCCGATTCCGCGCCGATCATGACGCAGCCGCACCCGTCGAAGGACAATTCCCGCGCCTCGGGCGAGCGCAGGGACGCAAGCCGCGGCACCGCCAGCATCGCTCTTATGCTGCTTCTCGCCCTCGCACTGGTCGCGGCCGCAGGGGCCCTCCTCGTCGGTCGCGCCAAGGCGGAGCCCTATCTCAGTGGGGTCACCGCCGCCATGCTGGTAACGCTCGGCATCTTCCTGCTGGTTGCGCTCGCCGCCGGCATGTTGCGCATGTCCGGGCGGGCCGGCAAACACCCCTTACTTGCCGCGGTCGTCGATCACGCCGGCGAAGGCACCCTGGTGACCGATGCGCACGGTCGCGTCGTTTATGCGAACGCTGCCTATCGCGAACTCGTCGCGGCATCCGGTCCCGGCGATGTGCCTCCGGTCGAGCGCGTGTTCATGGGCGATGCCGCCGTCTCGGAAGCCGTCTACCGCCTGCTCAAGGCCGCGCGCGAAGGCCGCCGGGCGCAGGAGGAGGTGCGGGTCAGCGCACGGCAGGGCGAGAGCGGCCGGTGGCTGCGCATTCGCGTGCGCCCGCTCGGCGAGGGCTCCCGCCAATCGCGCATGACCGTGTGGTCGCTGGCCGACGTGACTCGAGACCTCGAGCGGCACGAGAACGTGTTCCAGGAGCTGCAACACGCCATCGACTATCTCGACCATGCGCCAGCCGGATTCTTCTCGGTCGAGGCCAACGGCAACGTGGTCTATCTGAACGCCACGCTTGCCAATTGGCTCGACTACGATCTCGCGCAAGTCGGCTCAGGCGGCCTCAAGCTCGACCAGATCGTGGCAGGCGAGGGCGCCGCGCTCCTCACCACGCTCGCAGCCGTGCCGGGCGACGTGAAGACGGAGATTCTCGACATCGACCTCAAGACACGCAGCGGCCGCACTGTGCCCGCGCGGCTGTTCCACAAGGTCGCCTTCGGCCCCGACGGGGCGCCCGGCCCCTCCCGCACCCTCGTCGTCAATCGCGCCCGCGACGGCTCGACCGACCCGCAGCGCGCCGCCGAGGTGCGCTTCATGCGTTTCTTCCAGAACACGCCGATGGCGATCGCAACCGTGGACAAACAGGGGCGGATCGCCGATTCCAATGCCAGGTTTGCGCGCCTGTTCCATCCCGTGTTCAAAGGCGAAGCCTCGGACGACCGCTCGATGCTGGCGGTCGTCGCCGAGCGCGATCGGGCCGCGCTCGAAGGCGCCATCCGCAAGGCGGCGGAAGGGCACGGCGAGATCGAGCCAGTCGATGCGGCGCTCGCCGGGCCCGGCGAGCGCTATGCGAGTTTTTTCGTTACCCCGGTCGAGGACGAGAGGCAGCGCGACCGCGAGGCCGCCATCGTCTACGCGCTCGAGACCACCCAGCAGCGCACCCTGGAGAACCAGGTCAACCAGCAGCAGAAGATGGAGACCATCGGCCGGCTCGCGGGCAATATCGCGCACGACTTTAACAATCTGCTCGGCGCCATCATGATGGCGACCGACTTTCTCTTGAACGCGCACCGGCCGAGCGACCCCTCGTTCCAGGACATCATGCACATCAAGCAGAACGCCAACCGGGCGGCGAGCCTGGTGCGGCAGCTGCTGGCATTCTCGCGCAAGCAGACGATGCGGCCGCAGGTGATCGACCTGGGCGAGGCGCTCTCGGATTTGACCGTGCTGCTGCGCCGGCTCATTGGCGAGAACGTCGTCCTCGATGTTCCCCAGGTGCGCGACCTCTGGGCGGTCAAGGCCGACGTCGGGCAATTCGAGCAGGTGATCATCAACCTCGCGGTCAATGCGCGCGACGCCATGCCCCTGGGGGGCAAGCTGACGCTGCGCACGTCCAATGTCAGCGTGGGCGACAGCGATCCGCACCGCCACAAGCACATGCCGGCCGGCGATTACGTGCTGGTCGAGGTCGAGGACACCGGTAGCGGGATCGCGCCGGAGATCATCGACAAGATCTTTGATCCCTTCTACACCACCAAGGACGTGGGCAAGGGCACGGGGCTCGGCCTGTCGACGGTCTATGGCGTCGTCAAGCAGACCGGCGGCTTCATCTACGTCGAGTCGGTGGTCGGCAAGGGTACGGTCTTCAGCATCTTCCTGCCGCGCTACGTTCCGCGTGCCGACGAGGTGGAGGCTCCGCAATTGCCCGAGACCACGGCGCCTGCGCTCGCCGGGGCCGCCGCCGAGGGGCATGGCGGTAATGCCGATCTTACCGGCACCGGCACCATCCTTTTGGTCGAAGACGAGGAGGGCCTGCGCGCGCTCAACGCCCGCGGGCTGCAATCGCGCGGCTATACCGTGATCGAGGCCGGCAATGGCGTCGAGGCGCTGCAGGAGCTCGAGAAGCAGGGCGGAGAGATCGACCTCGTCGTCTCCGACGTCGTAATGCCGGAAATGGACGGGCCCACGCTGATGAAGGAGCTCAAAAAGCGTAACCCCGACATCAAGATCATCTTCGTCTCAGGTTACGCCGAGGATGCCTTCGACAAGAGCCTGCCCGATCCGACGCAGTTCAATTTTCTCGCCAAGCCTTTCACGTTGAAGCAACTGGTGAAGGTGGTGAAGGAAACGATGGCGGGTTGAAGAGTGCGCCCGCTACCCCGCATGGGTCACCCGCGGGCTTGACCCGCGGGTCCATCGCTTCTCCGCAAGAAGTTTTTTTTGCGAAGGGATGGATGGCCGGGCATAGGCGCGTTCACGCGCGTCTTCCGACGCGCTATGCCCGGCCATGACGTGTCTTGATCGAGCCGCGCTGCGGCTGTTCCGCCTTGCGTATTCGCTCGCTACGATGTAGGCATGAACGAGCCCGAACCCCCGAATGGCGACAAATACGTGGAGACGGCGCGCGAGCGCCGGATCGCCAACGTGGTATTGCTGCTTTTCCTCGTGGTCATCGTGGGCGGCGGCATTTGGCTCGCCAACGCCATGTTCGAGCAGCGCCGGCTCGACGATTGCGTGGCGCAGGGCGGACGGAATTGCGCGCCGCCGATCGAGACGCCGGCGCGATAGCTCGGACATGCGCCGCGCAGGAACTTTCTGGCCGCGCGTACATTCTTTGCCTGTGCGAGATACCGCTTCCGCAACAGGAGGATTTGCCATGCCGGCGAGATCGAAGAAGCAACAGATGGCCGCGGGCGCGGCGCTCGCCGCCAAGCGCGGCGAGCGCTCGAAGCAGAGCCTCAAGGGCGCCTCGCGGCAGATGGCGGAGAGCATGAGCGAGCGGCAATTGCGCGACTTCGCCCACACCAAACGAAAGGGTCTGCCGCGCAAGCGCAGGGGCTGAGCGCAGGGTTCTAGCATACGTTCGTTTGAAGTGAATCCGCGCGGACGCGGCTCAAGCACAAAGGACCATGCTCTGCGGCGCGCCGGGCGCTTACGCCGCCTTGTCCGCGCCCGTGCGCGTGACCTTCAACTCGCTTTCGACCGGCACGGGCGCGCGCAGCGTGCTGATGCCGGGGCAGCCTGCCAAGGCCAAGCGCTCCACCTCGGCGAGCTTCTCCGGCGGCGCGTCGCTCCTGACGTTGAGCGTGATCGTCACCTTGCGGAAGCCCGACGGCGGCGCGTCGGCAAGCATGTGACCGCGCGCGTCGAACTCGGTGCGCGCGACCGCTTCGAAGCTGTCATAGGGCACGCCGAGTTTGGCCGCGTAGAACGCGAACACCGCCGCGTAGCAGCCCACCGCGCCGGAGAGCAGGAATTCGAGCGGCGTCGGCGCGCAATTCTGCCCGCCTACGTGCGTCGGCTCGCTGATGAGAAACTTGTAGCCGCTCTTCTTGCACTCGACCAATTCGTTGAGCTGCCCGATCGAGGTCACCTTCACCTCGACGAAGCTTTGCGGCCCCTCGGGCGCGGCCTTCTCCGGATGCGCGCGGTAGCGGCGCTCGCGCGCATCGGTGATCTCTTTCAGCTCGGGAAAGCAATCGCAAACTCTGCTCATTCGATGTCTCCTGCGGTACGAGGAGCGATGTGCATGAAGCGCCGCTCGTCAGTCGAAGTGCGTTGGCGCTACAATGTGGATGCGTCATTGCCGGGCATGACCCGGCAATCCATCATCTTCAAAGACATCTTGCGAAGAAGATGGATGCGCGGGTCATAAGCGCGTTCACGCGCGTCTTCGACGCGCTTCTGCCCGCGCATGACCTGTTGAACAAGCCTCTCCTGCTAATTCGCGCTGCTATCTCACCTCGACCAGTCCGACCTGATTGACCAGGCTGTTCGCGGTCACCGGATTGCCGTCGGGCGTCACGCTCATGTTGCGCACGATGTCGCCGCCGCCGGGTATCGCCCAGCTCTGGAATTTCTCCGTCTTGGGGTCGAAGCGCACGATGGTGTTCGGCTTGGCGCCGGACTCGTTGTACCAGAGCGCGCCTTTGGTGAAGACGATGCCGTAAGGCTCCGACTTCGGCCCGCTCGGCGAGGCCCACTCCTTGTGCTCGCCGCTCGCAAGATCGAGCCGGCCGAGATAGCCGCGCGAGAAGTCTGCGTACCACACCGCGTCATCGGGCCCGAGCGCGAGTCGGCGCGGTCGTGACGCCGGGTTCGGCAAGACGTATTCCTTGATCGCCAGTGTGCTCGGATCGACGGTGCCGATCTTGTTGGCGCCGAAATCGACGAAGACCGGAGTGCCCTTGGAGTTGATCACGAGACCATAGGGCCGCGAATTCGGCGTGGGCGACGTGAGGAGCTTGATCTCCCCGCTGGCGGGATCGAGCCGGCCCACCATGTTGCCGTTCTGCACCGTGAACCAGACGATGCCCTTCTCATCGATTGCAAGCGTATGCGGATCCTTCGCCTTCGGATCGGGCATTCGGTATTCGGTGATGTTGCCGCTCTTCGGGTCGAGCTTGCCGATGAGGCTCAGGTGGTTCCCGGTGAACCAGATATTGCCGTCCTTGTCTTCGGCGAGGCCGTGCGGACCCGTCTGCGGCGTCTTGACCGGATATTCCTTGAACTGCCCGGTCTTGGGATCGAGGCGGCCGAGCTTGCCGGAGAGTTGCCCGGTGTACCAGATGGCGCCGTCGCGTGTGGCGAGCGGATCGTGCGGTCGCGAGCCCGGCGTCGGCACTTGCCAGAGCTTGATCGCGGCGTCGACCGGTCCCGGGATGACGACCGCGGCGGGCCGCGGCCGCTCGGGGAAGTTCTTGACCAGGTACTGCGTGAGCGTGTCGACCTCAGTCGGCGGGATCGGCACGTCGAAATTGAGCATCATGCGGATGACGGTGTGCCACCCCTCGGGCGTGTAGCCGATGCGCACGCGGTTGATGTCGTGGCACGCGCCGCAGAGATTGACGAAGGTTTGCTTGCCGGGGCCGTCGGGAAAATCCGCGGACGGTTGTTGCGCGCCGGCCGGCACGATGGCAACGAACGCCGCGATCGCGGCCAAGACTGACGCCAGGAGCGATGGCACGAATGGCGGTTTCGGCATGGCTTCTCCGCGAAGACTGGTTGCAAGCTGGTAGCTGAAATGCTCCGGCGCGCCTCACGCCGCCTCGGCTTGTGCGCGTCTGAGAAAATCGACGAACACCGCCGCCATCTCCGTCTCCTTGGGCGCCCAGTCCTCCGGCGGCACGAGATCGATGTCGAGGTCGCCGGGGAAGAGGTCGTAGAGTTCGCTCCCCGCAATCATGCGATGCGCGGTCTCGGCGATGGCGTGATTGTGCGTCTTGTCGTTGCCGGGAATGATGCAGGTCGGCACCTTGATCGAGTTCAAATCCTTCTCGCTCGCGCCGATGATCGGCAGCTCGGCGCCCTTGGCGAACTGCGCGCGCCAGCGCTCCATAGCGTCGATGAACGTCTTCGGATCCATGGCCATCAACACGGCGCGGTTTTGCGGCCGCGCCTCGATGCGCTCCTTGAAATGATCGAGGTCGCATACGGCGGCCATGCCGCCTTTCTGCGCCGCGCGGATGTATTGGCCGTAGTAATTCTCGGTAAGCCGGGCCGCGGCGAACGAGCCCCCGGTGACGCGCCACAACAACAACGCGCGGACGGCATGGGGATATTTCAGCGCGAACAGCACGGAGAGCCGGCAGCCGGACGAGCCGCCGCCCAGGACGGCCGGCAGCGCCTTGAGCTGCGAAAGAAGCTCATGGAGATCCTCCACCCAGACTTCGTATTCGGAGAGGTCAGCGCCGATGGCGATATCGGAAAGGCCGCAGTTGCGGCGGTCGTGAATGAGCACGCGGTAGCCGGCATCGGCGACGTGCTGCGCCAGAGATTTCACATTGTCGAGCGCGCGGCGGCCGCCCGGCGAGAGCGCGACCCAAGGGCCGGCGCTGCCGAGGACCTCGTAATTGATGTTCACTCCGCGCACTTGGGCGATGGGCATGGGCGTGCTCCGCGTTGACTGGCGCCAACTCTATACCGGCACTTTTTCCGCGTCTCGCGCGACATGGCCGACCCGTGTGATCGCGTCTCGCTTGCATGCTAAGGTGAGCCGTGCGTTACGAGCTCTACTACTGGCCGACGATCCAGGGGCGCGGGGAGTTTGTGCGCCTCGCCTTGGAGGAGGCGGGCGCCGACTATGTCGACGTCGCGCGCCGCGCAGGCAAGCGCGGCGTTCCCGCGATGATGCAGCTGATCGACGGCCGGCGCATCAAGCGCCCGCCGTTTGCGCCGCCCTTCCTCAAGGCCGGCCCGCTGGTGATCGCGCAGACCGCCAACATCCTGCTCTACCTTGGCGGACGGTTCGGCCTTGCTCCGCGCGAGGAGGCCGGCCGGCTGTGGGTGCACCAGCTGCAACTCACCATCGCCGACTTGGTGGCGCTGATCCACGACACCCATCATCCGATCACCGGCTATCTCTATTACGAAGAGCAGCGCGCGGCCGCCAAGCTCGCCACCAAGTATTTCTGGCGCTACCGCTTGCCGAAATTCCTGCGCTATTTCGAGCGCGTGCTGCAGAAGAGCGGCGGCCCTTATCTGCTCGGCCGCAAGCTCACCTACGCGGACCTCTCGCTGTTCCAGATCGTGGAAGGGCTGCGCTATGCCTTCCCGCGCCGGATGAAGCGGTTCGAGCGTAAGGTGCCGCGCGTGATCGCGCTCAA
>DASSGH010000061.1:0-39148 GCA_035693615.1 Xanthobacteraceae bacterium | reverse complement strand
GCGAGAATCGGTGACCATCTCGCCGCCTCTCTCTTCGACCACTATCGCCGGCTCTCCGAAAGCCGGCCCTACCGGCCCGATGCCGCCGACGCTGGCCGGCGCGCGCTGCGCAACACCTGTCTCGACCTCCTGGTGGCGACGGGACGACCCGAGACCATTTCGCTCGCGGCTCGGCAGTATCAAGCCGCCGACAACATGACGGACCGCATGGCGGCTCTCTCGACGCTGTCGCTGTGCGACGTGCCCGAGCGAGCGGCTGCGCTCGAGGACTTTTACAGCCGCTATGCCGACGATCCTTTGATCGTCGACAAGTGGCTCACGCTGCAGGCGACGATCCCTGAACCGGCAACGCTCGAGCGCATCAAGGCGCTGACCCAGCATCGCGCCTTCTCGTTTGCCAATCCCAATCGCGTGCGCGCATTGATCCATGCCTTCGCGCTGGCGAACCAAAAGGAGTTCAACCGCGCCGACGGCGCCGGTTACGACTTCATCGTCGACGTCGTGCTGGCGCTCGACCGCAAGAACCCCCAGCTTGCCGCGAGGCTGGTATCGGCGCTGAAGAACTGGCGCATGCTCGAGCCGATGCGACGCGCTCGCGCGCAAGCCGCGTTAGGCCGCGTCGCGGCGGCAGCTTCGCGCTCGGCCGACGTGGACGATATCGTGCAGCGCGCGCTAACCGAAGGCTGACGTCACCTTCCCCACCGGCCAATTGGTTAAGTTCGGCACGAAAGGTGAACGCAAATTTTTGCGCTCGCGCGCCGAAACTCGTTATTGATCAAAGAGCAAGCCTCGATTCATCAATCTTGCAAATTCGTTAATTTGCCTCTCGACAAATCGCCATCTTTCGATTCCAATCACAACTGATTCGGAGAGATGCGGCACATCCTTCCGATGAAGGTGATGGGGACCCGAACGGAGGCGAGGCATGGCGCGCGCCGAAGTCGCGAGCGCGTCCGTAAGTTCTGATTCAATCAAAGGACTGGCTCAGTCGATCGCCAAGCCGGCATATCGGCGGCTGCTCACCGCCGAACCGGCGCTGCGGCGCGCCGTGCCGGCCTTGATCATCGCCTTTCTGGTGACGATCTGCGTCGGCGCGATCGTGCAAGTGCTGGACCATCGTCGCCAAGCGGCCGGCGACATCATCAAACAGATTGAAGCCACCGCCGATTTGCTGGTCGAACGGCTCGAACGGCTGGAGCAGCCGAGGAGCGACAAGCCCGACCGGCGACTGCAAACCGCGCTCGAGCGCATGCTGCCGCCGTGGACGCGCGCGCCCGGCCGTCAGGTGCTCATCGCCAACAGCGAGGGCATCATCGTCGCCGGCATCGGCCACGAGCTCGTCACCAATCCCGATGGCACGATGAGCGCGAGTGCGCCGCTCGAGGCGGCGACGGTCGGACGCCGATTGATCGACGTGCTCGGGCCGACGCAGCCGCTGACCACGTTCGGCGCCGCCGCCGGCGTCTTGGAAATTCCGCTCGCCGACGGCAGCTTGGCCTATGGGACGGTGCGCGGCCTCTGGTCGAATGGGGAGCTCGCGGTCGTGCACGGCCGCGCCGATGCGCTGGCAGCGTGGGCGGCGGACACGGCTTTGACCGTCACGCTCTCTGCCACCACCGGGTTCGTGGTGCTCATCCTGGGCTTCGCCTTCCACTGGCAGGCGACTCGCGCGCGCGAGGCCGACCAGATCTACGAGACGGTTCGCTCGCGCATCGATACCGCGCTCAACCGCGGGCGCTGCGGACTGTGGGATTGGGATCTCGCCCGCGGCCGGCTGTTCTGGTCGCATTCGATGTTCGCGATCTTGGGCCTTAAGCCGCGCGACACGCTGTTGAGCTTCGGCGAGGTGAACGCTCTCGTTCATCCGGAGGATATCGATCTCTACGGGCTCGCCGCGCAGCTCACCGACGCCACCGCGACCTTGGTCGACCATGCCTTCCGCATGCGCCATGCGAACGGCAACTGGGTGTGGCTGCGAGCCCGCTGTGAGCTGGTCCAGCAGTCCGGCGACAGCGGGCCGCATCTCATCGGCATCGCCGTCGACATCACCGAGCAGAAGACTTTGGTGGAGCGCACCGTCGAAGCCGACTTGCGGCTGCGCGACGCAATCGAGACTATTCCCGAGGCGTTTGTCGTCTGGGACGCGCAAAACCGCCTGGTGTTGTGCAATTCGAATTTCCAGGAACTTCACAACCTGCCGGACGATGCGATCAAGGCCGGCGCCTCCTACGAGTCGGTGGTGGCGGCTGGACGCAAGCCAGTCGTGCGATCGAAAGTCACGAGCGAGGGTCAGAGCCCGGGCGCGCGCACCTTCGAGGCTCAGCTCGACGACGGACGCTGGCTGCACATCAGCGAACGGCGCACCAAGGATGGCGGTTATGTCTCGGTCGGCACCGACATCACCAACATCAAGCGGCACGAAGAAAAGCTGATGGAGAGCGAAAAGCGGCTAATGGCGACGGTCGCCGATTTGCGCCATTCGCAACAGAAGCTGGAGCGGCAAGCCGAGGAGGTGGCCGACCTTGCCGAGAAATACGCCGAGGAGAAGACCCGCGCCGAGGAGGCCAACCAGGCCAAATCGAAGTTTCTCGCCAATATGAGCCATGAACTGCGCACGCCGCTCAACGCCATCATCGGCTTCTCCGAGATCATGGAGTCCGGCATGTTCGGACCTTTGGGCTCGGACAAGTATCGCGAATATTGCCACGACATCCACCAGAGCGGCCAATATCTGCTCGACGTGATCAACGACATTCTCGATATGTCCAAGATCGAGGCTGGGCGCATTCGGCTCGACGCCGAGCCGATCGAGCTCGAGTCCTTCCTCAACGATGCCATGCGCGTGGTGTCCGGACGCGCCAATGACAAGCGCCTCAAGCTTATCGCCCGCATCGGCGCCGGTATCCGCTTGACTGCGGATCACCGCCTGCTCAAGCAGATCATCCTCAACCTTCTATCCAACGCGGTGAAGTTCACGCCGGAAGGTGGCCGGGTCACGATTCGGGCGCGGGCGACAGTCGGTGGCTGGGTCAGCGTCTCCATCGCCGATACCGGCATCGGCATTCCCGAAGATGCGTTGGCGCGGTTGGGACGGCCATTCGAGCAGGTCGAGAGCCAGCTCACCAAGAGTCATCAGGGCTCGGGCCTGGGGCTAGCCATCGCCAAGTCGCTCACCGAGCTGCATCTGGGCACGATGCGCATCCACTCGACGCTGGGGCGAGGCACGATGGTGCTGCTGCGACTACCGGTCACGCGACCGGCCACGCAGCGGGAGGAGTTGGCCGACGCGGCGGCTTGAGTGCTCGCCGTCGCCGCCGCGCCGACCGCGCTCCCCGCTCAGGGCGAAGCGCCGAGAATCCGATTAAAGCTTGCACGCACCTTGACCTGCGTCTCGCCGATGAAGGCGTCGAGCGTGGCAAAATCGGGCAGGTCGGCCGCGCGCGCCAATAGCCGCGTGAGGCCCGGCGCCGCCGCTTTGGGATCGAACGGTGCCGAGACGCACAGGCGCAGAATCTGCGTGAGATCGTGATAGAGTCGCACCGCGCGGCGCAGCAGTTCGGCGTCGCCGGCCATCAACAAGCCGAGCCGCCACGCCTTGTCGAGCACTTGGGTGGTCGACGTGTCGAGAATCTCCGGCGTCTGCGCCGCGTGGATCAATTGCAGATATTGCGCGATGAACTCGATATCGATCAGGCCTCCGGCGACGTATTTGAGATTCCACCGATCGCTATCACCTCTCTCCGTCGCGATGGCCTTGCGCATTTCCAAGACGTCGGCGGCGATCATGCCCGCGTCACGCGGCCGGCATAGCACCGAGCGGATGACCTCCTCGACCCGCCCAGCAAATTGCGGCGGAGCCGACACGACTCGCGCGCGCGTGAGCGCCAAGTGTTCCCAGGTCCAAGCCTCCGTCTCCTGATAATCCGCAAAACCATCGAGCTGGGTCGCGACCGGACCCGAGCGGCCGGAGGGCCGCAGGCGCATGTCGACGCGGTAGAGCAAGCCGTGGTTCGTTTGCGCGGTAAGCCCGCTAATCAGACGTTGCGTCAGGCGCGAGAAGTATTGCGCCCCGGAGAGCCGCCGCGGACCGGTCGAGTCCGGATATTCCGGATCGAAGTCATAGACAACGATGAGATCGAGGTCGGAGTTCGCCGTCATCTCGCGTCCGCCGAGCTTTCCAAGCGCCAGGATCGCGATCTGCTGGCCGGCGACCCGGCCGTGCAGGCGCGCGAACTGCTCCTCGATTTCACGCTGGAGCGAGCGGATGAGCGAATCCGCCAGCCGGGCGAAGGCCTCGCCCGCTTGCTCGGCCGAGAGCGTCCCCGACAGGATGCGCGTGCCGACGAGGAACATCTGCTCCTGCGCGAAAATACGGATGCGATCGAGAAAGTCCTCGTACGATCTTGCTTGCCGCAGCGAGCGCTCGAGCGCCGCCGCAAGCTCCCCTTCCTCCGGCAGCGCGCCGAAGAAGCTCGGGTCGATCACCGCGTCCATCACGTCAGGAGACTGCGCCAGACCGTCGGCAAGCCGCGGCGCGGTGCCGAGCACGAGACCGATGAGCGCGATCAGGTCGGGATTCTGCCGCAGCAGCGAAAACAGCCGTCCGCCGCCATGCAGGCCAACGAGAAACCGGTCGAACGCAATGACCGCAGCATCCGGATCCGCCGAGCGTGCAAAATGCTCGAGCAACAGCGGTACGATTTCCGCGAGCTGGGCGCGTGCGAACTCGCTTTTGAGCGCGCCGTAGCTTCCGCCGTTCCAGCGCCGCACCAGCGCCGAAACCTCGAGCGGGCGGCGAAAGCCTTTTTGAGCGAGGCGATCGAGCGTCTCGCGATCGTCCGCCTCGGATGGAAAACGCAAGCTACGGCGGCCGGCCTCGGTGGCCGGCGCATTCTCGAACAAGGTCGCATAATGGCGCTGCACGTTGCGCAAATGGACGAGCAAGGCCTGCGCGAACGCGTCATGATCGGCAAAGGCGGCGAAACGGGCAAAGCGCTGCACGCCATCGCGATCGGCCGGCAAGGTGTGGGTCTGCTCGTCGGCAACCATTTGCAGACGATTCTCGATGAGACGCAGAAAACGGTAAGCCTCGCCCAGCTCATCACGCACACGCCGGTCGATCCAGGCGCCGTCGACAAGCGCGTCGAGCGTCTCCAGCGTCGCCTTGACGCGCAGCTCCGGATACCGCCCACCGGCGATGAGTTGCTGCGTCTGCACGAAGAATTCGATTTCGCGGATGCCGCCGCGCCCGAGCTTGATGTTGTGCCCCTCGACCGCGATCTCGTCGTGGCCGCGATAGGCGTGGATCTGACGCTTCATCGCGTGCACGTCGGCAACCGCGGCGAAGTCGAGATATTTGCGCCAGATGAAGGGTGAAAGCGCGGCGAGCAACGCTTCCCCCGCTGCAAGGTCGCCGGCACACGGCCGCGCCTTGATCAGCGCGGCGCGTTCCCAATTCTGTCCACGGCTCTCGTAGTAGTCGAGCGCCGCCGCCGTGGAGATGGCGATCTGGGTCGAGGCAGGATCGGGACGCAGCCGCAGATCGACGCGAAACACGTAACCATCGGCGGTACGCTCCTGCAATAATCTTACCAGTGCGCGCGTGAGCCGCACGTAGAACGCGGTGGGCTCGGTCCCCGGGACAAGCGCGGCGGGGTCGTAAAATACGATGAGATCGACGTCGCTCGAATAGTTGAGCTCGCGAGCGCCCATCTTGCCCATGGCGAGCAGGATGTAGCCGGAATTCGCAGGCGGATTGCCGGGATCGGCGGCCTTGAGCTTTCCCTGCCGTTGCGCGCCGAGCAGGAGGTAATCGACCGCCGCGCCGATGGCTGCGTCGGCAAGCATCGTCTGCAGCTCAAGCACCTGCGTTATCGGCCAAACCCCGCCGATATCGGCGAGCGCGATCAACAGCGCCGCTTCCGCCTTCATGCACCGAAGCAGGCGCATCGCCTCGGCCTCCTCGCGTGTCGCTGCGATCGCGCGCCTCGCGTCGGCGAGGATGTCGGCGAAGCGGCGCTCGGGTTCGGCCTCGATCAACGCGAGAAGCCGCTGCGGGGACGCGCGCACGAGATCCCAGAGATAGGACGAGCCGTCCGCCAGCCCGGCCAGCAGCGCTTCGAGCACCGGGCTTCCCGCAATGACCCGCCGCAACGCGTCACCGGCGGGGGTATCGGCGATTTCGGCGAGCCAGCCGGCGAGGCGCGCCCCCGCTTCATCCGTGGGTTCAAGAGAGGGGGCCGCGATCCGTCGCGCGAGCGAAGCGTCGCTTAAACCCGCCAGCGAGATCACCTCCGCGTTCGGCCGGCTCATCGGATTCGCCCATATCTTCCCGCAGCAAGGTGCCGGCATTGCCGCGCGAATGGCGCCGCAACCCCAGCATTGTCAGGAGTTCGGACCGTCAACGCTGCAACGGGCAATTGAGGTCGGTTCGGGATCACAAGCGCGGCAATGATGGCGATATCGTAGCGACTTAGGCCAGCGAGGGAACCGATCCCGCACGCGGCAGCGATATCACGGTCTTAAGCCCTGGGTGGTTGTCCTCGAGCTTGAGTTCCCCGCCGTGGAGGCGCGCGATAGCTGCGGCAAGGCTCAGCCCCAGTCCCGAGCCGGGCTGTGAGCGACTTTCTTCGAGGCGCACGAAACGGTCGACCGCGCGGCCGCGATCGGACGCCGGAATGCCACGACCGCTGTCGGCGACCGCAAGCAGGATGCGGTCGCCCTCTCCCCTCGCCGTTACCACGATCTCCGCGTCGGCCCCGTTTATCCCGGCGCCGTATTTGATGGCGTTGTCGACCAGATTCGCCAGCGCTTGGCTGATCAGCTCCCGGTTGCCGTGAACCGGAGTGGCCGCGGGCGCTTCGACCTTGAGGTGGATGCCCTTGTCGTCGGCGAGTGGCTCGTAGAGCTCGCCCACCCCGCGCGCGATCTCGGCCACGTCGAAGTCGATCATTCCGTCGCGTGCCTGGCCCGACTCCGCGCGCGCGATCATCAGCAGCGCGTTGAAGGTGCGGATGAGCGCCTCCGATTCCTCGATCGTGCTCTCGAGCGCCGCCCGATATTGCGATTCGTCCTCGGCAAGGCGCAACGCCTCCTCGCAGCGATTGCGCAACCTAGTCAGCGGCGTCTTGAGATCATGCGCGATATTGTCGGACACCTCCTTGAGTCCATGCATGAGCGCCTCGATGCGCTCGAGCATGGCATTGAGATTTGTGGCGAGCCGATCGAGTTCGTCGCCCGTGCCGGCAATTGGCAGGCGGCCGGCCAGATCTCCGTCCATGATCTTGCGCGTCGTCTCCGTCATTGCGTCGACGCGCTTGAGAACCCGCCGGGTGACGAAGAAGCCGCCGGCGACGCCGAGCACGATGACGATCGCCAGCGACCAGCGGCCGGCGGCGAGCACGATATCGTGCAGACGTTCCCGCTCTTCGAGATCGCGCCCGACCAGCAGACGAAATCCGGCCGGCAGCTGAAACACCCGAACCAGGGCATGATGCTGCGCGCCGTCGGGATCGTCCAACCGGCGGTAGGCGGTTTCCGTCCAGCCCGACGTCTCGAGAATGCCCGTGGCCAGCGATCCGACATTGCCGGCCAGCCCTTCGCCCGCGCGCGTGGTGACAAGATAAAGGCTCGAGCCCGGCCGGCGCGACCGCGCGTCAACGACAAAGACAAGCCGGCGGATACCGCCCTGGCGGTATTGCTCGGCCAGGCCGGTGATCTCGGCGTCAACCGTCTGCGTGATTTGCTCGGTGATCAGCCGGCGCGTGTTCCAGGCGAAATACGCCAGCAGGAACACGGCAAACAGCGCGAACACCGTGAGGTAGACCAGCGTCAGCCTAAATGCCGTCGTGCGCAGGAGCTTGCCGAGCGCCGTCATCCGTCACCCCGCGTGCCATCCCGCGCGAGGCGGGGACGACACGTCATTTGCTGTCGCGGATCATATACCCCGCGCCGCGAACCGTATGCAGCAGAGCCTGGGCAAACCCTTTATCGATTTTCGAACGCAACCGCGAGATGTGCACGTCGATGACGTTGGTTTGCGGATCGAAATGGTAATCCCACACGTTCTCGAGCAGCATCGTGCGGGTCACGACCTGCCCGGCATGCTTCATCAAATATTCGAGTAGCCTGAACTCACGCGGCTGCAACACGATCTCGTCGCCTGCGCGCGTCACCTGGTGCGACAGCCGGTCGAGCTCCAGATCGCCCACGCGATAGACGGTTTCCTCTCGGCTGCCGCGTCGGCGCGCCAACGCCTCGGTGCGCGCGAGCAGCTCGGAAAAGGAGTAAGGCTTGGGCAAATAGTCGTCGCCGCCGGCCCGCAAGCCGCGCACTCGATCGTCAACCTGGCCCAATGCCGAGAGAATCAGCGCGGGGGTCTCGATGCCTTTGCTGCGCAGCGTGCCGATCACGGCCAGCCCATCGAGCTTGGGCAGCATGCGGTCGACGATCAGCACGTCATACTGACCGTCGAGTGCATGGGCGAGCCCTTCTTCGCCGTCGATCGCGAGGTCGGCGACGTGGCCGACCTCGCGAAACGCCTTCACCAGGTAATCGGCGGCATCTCGGTCATCTTCGATGATCAGGAGCCGCATGACGAATCGACTGTCTCTCGGATAGGCGACTTCCCTTATGGAAGGAGCATGCTG
This sequence comes from Xanthobacteraceae bacterium, assembly GCA_035693615.1. Taxonomy (GTDB): domain Bacteria; phylum Pseudomonadota; class Alphaproteobacteria; order Rhizobiales; family Xanthobacteraceae; genus VAZQ01. The sequence continues at coordinate 30,500 of DASSGH010000061.1, read as the reverse complement.
GATTACACTAATCATAGCGTCACTACATCAAGCTGTCCTGATCTCGGGCCTGGGAGCTTCCTCAGCCCGAAATGTGCGAGGGGCGGCGAGGTCGCCCCGCCACCCCTCGACTAACTCCGCACCGGCGGGGGCGACGGATGCCGGAGCGGAGTTGAAAGCTGGGGACGGGCATGGCGCCCGTCCCCCTGGTTCGAACCGCCGGCGGGGGCGACGGATGCCGGCGGTGCGTCCCATTCTCGGTTAGGCCTTGCCGAGCGGCATCGCGACGAAGTGCGTTGCCTCGCCCGACTTGACCCGCATGAGGATCGTGCGCTTGCCCTCCTTCTGCGCGTCCTTGAGAGCGCTGCGTACGTCCGACGGATTGGCAACCTTCTTGCCGCCGACCTCGAGAATGACGTCGCCGGTTTTGAAGCCTTGGTCGGAAGCAAGTCCGTTGGGATCGACGTCGGTGACGACGACGCCCTCCGAGCCGCTACCGGCGACTTGCCCCGCGGGCACGACGGTGAGGCCAAGCCGCGGCACGTCGGTTCCCTCCGGGCTGGAGGAGTCCGGCATGTTCGCCCGCGCCTCGCGCTGATTGGGCAGCTCGCCGAGCGAGATCGAGAACGTCTTCTCCTCGCCCTTGCGCCACACCGTCAATTTCGCGGTCGAGCCTGGCGCCATGCCGCCGATCTGCCTGGCGAGGTCCCTGGCGTCCTTGACTGGATTGCCATTGACGGCGGTGATGACGTCACCGGCCATGATGCCGGCCTTGGTGGCCGGACCGTTCGCCTGCGGCTCCGAGACCAGCGCGCCCTGCTGGCTCTTGAGGCCAAGGTTGTCGGCGATCTCCTCGGTGACAGGCTGGATCTGCACGCCGATCCAGCCGCGCGTGACCTTGCCGTTATCCTTGAGCTGCGCGACGACCGTCTTCACCGTCGGAGCGGGGATCGCAAAGGCGATGCCCACCGACCCTCCCGACGGGGAGAAGATGGCGGTGTTGACGCCGATCACGTTGCCGTCGACGTCGAAAGTCGGGCCACCGGAATTGCCTTTGTTGACCGGCGCATCGATCTGAACGAAGTCGTCGTAGGGGCCGGCGCCGATATCGCGGCCACGGGCAGAGACGATGCCGGCCGTGACGGTGCCGCCGAGGCCGAACGGGTTGCCGACCGCCAGCACCCAGTCGCCGATGCGCGGCGCCTTCTCAGCGAGCCGGACATACGGAAAGTCGCTGCGGCCATCGACCTTAATCAGCGCGATGTCGGTGCGCGGATCGGCGCCGATCACCTTGGCGGTGTAAGTCTTGCCGTCGTCGGCGGTCACCTGGACGGTCTCGGCCTTGTCGACCACGTGGTTATTGGTCACCGCATAGCCATCGGCGCTAATGAAAAACCCGGAGCCCTGTCCAGTCACCAGGTGCTCGCGCGGAGCACGGCGTTGCTCGGGGGTGGCGCCCTCCGGCAGGCCGAAGCGGCGGAAGAAACGCTCGACGTTCGGCGGGAGCGGCGTATCGCCGCCCTGGAAGCCCATCATCTGCGGACCGCTCGCAACCTTGACGCGGACGGAGATGACGGCGGGCTTCACCTTCTCGACGATGTCGGCAAATCCCATCGGGCGCTCGACGCCTTGGGCGTAGGCGACCGCGTTGAGCGGGGATGCAGGCTGCGGGAGGATTCCCGCACCGCCGAGCAGCACGGTCACACTAAGACCAGCGACGCCGGCGAGCAGAACGAGACGACGCGCGGAGAGGATGCGCGATTTCGGAGCGGGAACGCTCGCAGTCATAAGAGTCACTCCATCGTTTTGTGCGGTGGGGGGCTGAGCAGCACCCCGAGTGCCAACAAGATGGAGATCGCTTCCTTACCGGGCGCTGTCGGGGAAATTAAAAGTTGGTAAGGTCGGGGAATTCAAAAGAGCGAGCGGTCTCAAGTAGTTATTCTAGCCCGGCATGGCCTTATCGCTCGGCATCGCGCAAGACGTCGGAGAGCCGCGCCGCTTCCGCCGCCGTCAGGCCCTGCTGCGCTTCCGCTACGGCCGCGGAATTGACGCGATAGCGGCGCGCGAGGACCAGCACGGCGCACCCTCCAACGAGCAGCAGCGCCGCCGGGCCAAGCCACAACACCGCGGTGTGCCACGAGAATCGCGGCCTGAGCAGCACGAACTCGCCGTAGCGCGCGACCAGAAAATCGATCACCTGCCCGTCGCTGTCGCCGGCCTGCAATCGTTCACGCACGAGAATGCGCAAGTCGCGCGCGAGCGGCGCCTCCGAATCGTCGATCGACTGGTTCTGGCACACCATGCAGCGCAATTCCTTGGACAGCGCGCGGGCGCGCGCTTCGAGTGTGGCATCCGAGAGCACTTCGTCGGGCTCGACGGCCGTCGCGTACGGCGCAGCGACGAACGTGAGCAGCGCGATGATGAGGCAGAGCGATCTCATTGCGAACCTACTCCGCCGGAGAGAGCGCGGCCTTGTTTTGCGCCGGCCTTGGCGCCCCCACGCGCAAGCGCCGATCCGAGAGCGAGAGTGCTCCGCCGATCACCATCACCACGGCGCCGAGCCAGATGAGCAGGACCAACGCCTTGTAATAGAGCCGCACCGCGAGCGAGCCGTCGGGATTCGGGTCGCCCAGCGACAAATAGAGCTGCGAGACGCCCCGCGTCATCAGCGCGGTCTGGGTGACGGCGGTGCCGCGCGAAGGAAAGCTACGCTTGGCTGGCTCCAGCACGCCGATGAACTCGCCGTGGCGCCGCACGGTAAAATGGGCGGCAAGATCGCGGTAGTTCGGCCCCTGGCGCGTGGTCACGCCGTCGAAGCGAAGATCATAACGCCGGATCGAGATCGATTGCCCAGGCTTGAGCTCGGCGATGCGTTCGAGACTCCACTGCGTCTCGCCGATGACGCCGAGCAGCGTGATGCCGAGCCCGACATGCGCAAAGGCGGCGCCCCAGGCCGAGCGCGGCAAGCCCTTTGCGCGGGCAACCGCCGTCCCGACCGGCACCTTGAGCAAACCCGTGCGCTCCACGATTTCCATCAACGCACCGGCGATCACGTAAAGCGCAAGGCCGACGGCGAACGGCACCAGGAGCGGTCCGCCGCCTTCCATCGCGAACACCACCGCGACGGTGATCACGCCGATGGCCGCGGCGCCGATGAGGCGCTGCGCAACGCCGAGCAGATCGCCCCGCTTCCACGCCAGCAGCGGCCCAAACGGCACGGCGATGAGGAGCGGAACGAACAGCGGAGCGAAGGTGGCGTTGAAGAACGGCGCGCCGACGGAAATCTTTTCGCCCGTAAGCGCCTCGAGCGCGAGCGGATACAGCGTGCCGATGAATACCGTCGCACAGGCGCTCACCAGAAAAAGGTTGTTGAGCACGAGCGCGCCTTCGCGCGAGACCGGCGCGAACAGGCCTCCCTGCCTGAGCAGCGGCGCGCGCAATGCAAACAGCGCCAGGCTGCCGCCGATGAACAGCATCAGGATCGCCAGAATGAAGACGCCGCGCGTCGGGTCGGTGGCAAAAGCGTGCACCGAGGTCAGTACGCCCGAGCGCACGAGGAAGGTGCCGATCAACGAGAGCGAGAAGGCCAAGATCGCGAGCAGGATGGTCCACACTTTGAGCGCGTCGCGCTTCTCCATCACCAGCGCGGAGTGCAGAAGCGCCGTGGCGGCGAGCCAGGGCATCAGCGAGGCGTTCTCCACTGGATCCCAGAACCACCAGCCACCCCAGCCGAGGGTGTAATACGCCCAGTACGAGCCCATCGCGATGCCGAGCGTCAGGAACATCCAGGCGAGCAGCGTCCAAGGCCGCACCCAACGCGCCCATGCCGCATCGATGCGCCCGTCGATCAGCGCGGCGATGGCGAAGGAAAACGCGATCGAGAGACCGACGTAACCGAGGTAGAGCAGCGGCGGATGAATGGCGAGACCGGGATCCTGCAGGATCGGATTGAGGTCGCGGCCCTCGAACGGCGGCTCCGCAATGCGCAGGAACGGATTCGACGTGACCAGAATGAAGAGAATGAAGGCGACCGCGATCGAGGACTGCACCGCGAGCACGGTGGCCTTGAGCCGCGCCGGCAAGTTACCGCCGAACAACGCGACCAGCGCGCCGAACAGGGTGAGAATGAGCACCCATAGCAGCATCGAGCCTTCGTGATTGCCCCACAGTCCGCTGAGCTTGTAGACGAGCGGTTTTGCCGAATGGGAGTTCTCGAACACGTTGAGCACGGAAAAGTCCGAGCGCACGTAGCAAATCGTCAGCGCGGCAAAGGCAATCGCAACGAAGCAGAATTGCGCGAGCGCGGCGGGTCCGGCGACGGCCATCAGCACGGGATCGTTCTTGCGCGCTCCGACCATGGGCACGCTCACCTCGACGAGGGCCAGCGCAAGCGCGAGCACAAGGGCGTAGTGGCCGAACTCGGCGATCATCGTCTATCCCATCGAGCGTCCCGCACGCGAACGCGCGGCACGCGTCATCGCGCCGTGCCTTGCGGCGCGGCGCCGAGCTTCTTCTCGTAATCGTCCTTCCAATGGCCCTGCTTCTTCAAGGCCTCAGCGACGTCCTTCGGCATGTAGGTCTCGTCGTGCTTGGCGAGCACGCTGTCGGCGCGGAAGGTCCCGCCTGGATCGAGCGCGCCTTCGGCGACCACGCCCTGCCCTTCGCGGAAAAGATCAGGCAACACGCCCTGGTAGGCGACCGGCACCGTGTGCTTGCCGTCGGTGACCGCGAAACGCACGGCAAGGCCGTCGCCGCGCGAGACGCTGCCCTCCTTCACCAGGCCGCCGAGGCGCAGGCGCGTTCCCGGGTTGATGTTTTTTTCCGCCACCTCGGTCGGCGAATTGAAGAACACGATGGAGTCCTTGAGCGCATTGAGCACCAACGCCACCGCGAGCGCGACCACGGCGAGCGCGACGCCGATCAGCGATAAGCGTCGTTGCTTGCGGGTCATTGCGCGCTCCTCGGACCCTCATCCTTCCATAGCAGGTCGTCCAGCCGGCGCAGCTTAACCGCATCGCCTGCGAGCGCACGCCGCGCGTCGACAACGGCGGCGCGCGCCTTGTCGGGCTCGCCCAGCACCATGTACGAGCGAACGAGCCGTAGCCATCCGTCGACATCGGCGCCGTCGCGATGCAGCCGCTCGGAAAGTCGGTTGACCATGCCTTCGATCATCGCCTTGCGTTGCTCGGGGCTGAGCTGCACGGCTGCCTGGTCATCGCTCGCATCGACACTCGGGCCGGCAGCCGCACCGCTCCCGCCGGCGGGGCCCTCCACGCGGGCGAGCGCGCTTCGCAGCAGCTCGAGCCACGGTGCATCCGGCGGCGCGGCCGCGATCAGGGCGCGCCAGGTGGCGGCGGCCTGCGTGCGGTCGCCGTCCTGCTCGGCTGCGAGGCCGAGAAAATAGCGCGCCTGCACGCCGTTGGCATCGAGCGCGATCGCTCGTTCGAAGGCCGCTTTCGCCTCGGCGGTCACGACGCCATTGGCGGCAAATACCAGCGCCTCCCCCAACGCACTTTCGCGCTCGGCGGTGGCGCCATTGAGCTTAACGGCGTTGCGCCGCGCCTTGACCGCTTCCTCGAAGCGCCCGAGTCGGAGATAGACCGGCGCGATGACTTCCCAGCCGCGCCCGTCCTCCGGGTGGCGCGTAAGATGGTCCTCCACCTGGGTAATCAACGTGTCGATCGAGGGATTGCCGTGCGCACCGGCAAGCCGCGCCGCAAGCGGCTGATCCGGCAACGAGGGCGAGCCGAGTGCCACATAAAGTGCCGCTGCGCCGAGCGGCAGCAGAATGAGCGCCGCGACGGCGACAGCCCGGCGCCGCCATGTTGCCGAAACGGCATCGGCCGGCGTTGGTGCTTGCGCGTCGGCCGCGGCGAGGAGGCGACGCGAAACCTCGACCTGCGCGCCCGCCGCCTCGTTCTCAGCGATCAGGCCGGCTGCCCGATCGCGTTCGATCTCCGCAAGCTGGTCGCGATAGACCGCGACGTCGCTGCCCCCGCGTAAATCGCTTCCGCGGCGTGCCAGCGGCCAGAGCACGGCCCAAACCGCCGCGGCTGTCATCAGTGCGACACCGAACCACAGGGTCATAAATCAATCCGCCGAGTCGAGTGTAACATTGCCGAGGCGATGCGGCGAAAAGGGAGTGCCGTTGATCCCCAGGCACGTCCGCCGTGGGTTACATCATGCCGAATGGTGCGCTTGCAACGCCGAAAGACCCGCGCGCCCGCGACATCGGGAAGCGGGCATTCGCAAAACTTGCGTAAATTTGTCGTAACTTGCGTGAATTCCGCCGAGGTTCCGCATGACGGCGCCGTGGCGATGGCGCCGCGATTAGCCCACCGCGGTCCAGGTCCCGTCCGGGTTGCGGCAAGCGTTGCCGCGCGCGACCTGCGGACGGCCATCGATATAGATCGTATGCGTGTACGGCCGGCATTGCAGTCCGCTCGACTCATAAGCGGGGCCGGGAACAACCGATCCATAGCGACCCGAGTCGGGGTTCTTCCACGCCACGGCCACACCAGATTTTCCGGCTTCGAGCGCTTGCATCTGCGCCGCATAGGCGCGCCGCTTGTCGTCATCATCCATGCCGGCGCCGATGCGATTGCCGATGAGCCCGCCGATCGCGGCGCCCCCGATTCCTGCGGCGATACGCTCCGCGGTTCCGCCGCCGAACTGCGAGCCGATCAGGCCGCCTGCCAGCGCGCCGACGAGCGTGCCCGTGTTCTCCTTCGGTCCTTGCCCAGTCTCGGGCGTACCGGCACACGCCGCCAGCGAAGTCGCGACCGAGGCGGCAGCAATCAAACGAACAACAGACATGGCTCGAGCCCCCAGATGATCCGTTCAAGATTGAACAGGCCGGCGCCCCCCATGCCGGCCGTTCAACTCATGGCCAAAATTAGGGCAAAACTCTGGTCCCGCAGGATTAATGGTCCGTTATGGAGAACGCCTGCTCAAACTCCAGGCAGCATCAATTCCGCGCGCAAACCGCCGATCGGCGCGGGGCCGAGCGTAAGACCACCACCATAGAGGTTCGCGAGCTCCACCACGATTGAAAGGCCCAGTCCGGACCCCGGCTTGGTCTCATCGAGGCGTCGGCCGCGGCGGGCCACCTGCTCGCGCCCTTGCGGCGAGAGCCCGGGGCCATCGTCGTCGACCACGATGCGGATGGTGCGGTGATCATCCCGCGCATCGCGCGTCTGCGAAATCGTTTCGATTACCACCCGCGACTGCGCCCACTTGAAAGCATTGTCCACGAGGTTGCCGACCATCTCCTCGAGATCTTGCTGCTCGCCGCGGAAGCGGATGTTCTCCGGCGCGTTCACGTCGACGGCGATGGCGCGATGGTGGTGGATCTTTTCCATCGTGCGCGCGAGCGCGCTGACGACAGGTCCGACCTCGGTCACGGTGCCGATCGCCGCGACACGAGCGGCGAGGCGGGCGCGCTCGAGGTGGCGCGTGACCTGATCGCGCATGATCTCGGTCTGCTCGCGCACCTTGAGCGCAAGCGGATCGGCGCCGTGGGTCGTGGCCTCGTTGAGCATGACCGAGATCGGAGTCTTCAACGCGTGTGCTAGATTGCCGACATGCGTGCGCGCGCGGGCGACGATCTCGCGATTGGCGTCGATGAGCGCGTTCGTTTCACGCGCGAGCGGGGCGATCTCGACCGGAAAGGCTCCCTCGAGCCGTTCCGCCCCGCCCGAGCGGATCGCGGCCAAACCTTCGGAGATGCGTTTGAGCGGCGCTAGCCCGAAACGCACCTGGAACGTGGTGGTCAGCAACAACACGATTGCGAGCACTCCAAAGGTCAGGACGAGCGCGCTGTCGAAGCTGTGTATCTCCTCGTCGATCTCCGCTGGGTCGCCGGCTACCGCGACGAGGTAACGCCCTTCCTCGCCGAGATCGATCGTTTGTTCAATGATGCGCAACCGCTGCCCCTCAGGCCCTTCCGCGTAACCCTCGCGCGTGCCGCCAGGCGCCGAGGCGGCGTTGGGATCGCCAAGCTGCGGCAAGCTTGCGTCCCACAACGAGCGGGAGGAACGCACGTCGCGTGTCGGCACATCGAGCCGCGTCACCTGCCAGTACCAACCGGAGAGCGGCAGATCGAACAGCGGCTCGCCGAGCGATTGGGGAAATTTGCCGGCATTCTCCTCGGGCGTGGCGACGTCGGCCACCAGGCTGCGCAGATAGACGCCCAGCCTTCGGTCGAATGCGTGCTCCACGGCCGTGCGGTAGATCGAGGAGAGCACGATGCCGGTGACGACGAGAATCACCACGGTCCAGGTCGTTGCCGACAAGAAGAGCCGTAGCGCGAGCGAGTTAAGACGCATTGCCCGGGGGAGCGAGCATATAGCCGAGCCCGCGCACGGTCTGGATGACGTCGACGCCGAGCTTCTTGCGCACGCGGCCGACGAAGACCTCGATGGTGTTGGAATCGCGGTCGAAATCCTGATCGTAGAGATGCTCGACCAACTCGCTGCGCGACACCACGCGGCCGGTATGATGCATGAGATAGGCGAGCAGGCGATATTCGTGCGAGGTGAGCTTGACCGGATTGCCGTTGACCGTCACGCGGCCGGTGCGCGTATCGAGGCGCACGGCGCCGCAATTGAGTTCGCTTTTGGCGTGGCCGGCGGAACGACGCAACAGCGCGCGGATGCGCGCCAGCACCTCCTCGAGATGAAACGGCTTGGCGACGTAGTCGTCGGCGCCGGCGTCAAAACCCTGAACCTTGTCGCTCCAGCGGTCGCGCGCGGTCAGGATGAGGACCGGCATGGCCCGGCCGGCGCGGCGCCAGGCCTCGAGGACCGAGATGCCGTCCATCTTCGGCAGACCGATGTCGAGAATGACCGCATCGTAGGGCTCGCTCTCGCCGAGGAAATGGCCTTCTTCGCCGTCGAACGCGCGATCGACCACGTAGCCTGCGTCGATGAGCGCGGTCGCAAGCTGCCGGTTGAGATCGGGATCGTCCTCGATGACGAGGAGGCGCAAGCTCAGGGCTCCACCGATGCGGCGCGCGCCGTTTCAGCCATGCGGAATCGGCACGCTCGGTTACTGTGCCATTACATAAGAATGGGGGAAAGGCAGAGGAAGGCCGCTGGCTACGCCCACGAGGCGGGGCCTACTTCTGCTCGATTTAACGAGCTAAAAAGGCACGTACTGAACTCGATTTAGGTCCGCAATAAACTGGCAAAATGAGCGATGGTGATTGGGACGCGACCGCGCTGGGCGGGTCGAAAGCATCTGGTGCGGCGGAGGCTATGTATCTTTTCCGCGCTTATTGCCGTCTGGCCCAGCATGGCATATGCCGAAATTACCATACGCCAGGCGCAGTACACCGGCGGCATGTTGTTGGTGCGGGGCGAAACCGCGCGGGCCGGGCAGACGGTAACCCTGGCAGGCAGATATAAGACACGTACGGATCGTAACGGGCGATTTCGCTTTAGAACGCGCTATCTGCCACGGGATTGCCTTCTCGATGTCCGGTCCGGTCTGGAGCTTGACTTGGTCAGCATTGCAAACTGCAAGCCCAGATGAAGCGAAGTCGCACTCGGCGACCTTGCGCTCACACCTACAGAGGTTATTCCAATCGGCGGTTATCCGAACTAAGGCCGCTACCAGCCGCGCTCAGGAAGCAAATTCGATCGGCCGGTGGGTTCGACTTAAGGCTCTTCGATCCGGGAGTCGGCAAAATTCTTTCCGTGCCTGCGTCCAAGCACCTCAGAATAATTGCGCCCGCAGGCAAGGGGCGCGTGTTGCCGGACGCGCGGGCCGTGCTAACACTATGCCGAGGAGCAAGGGCCGAACCGCGTGAGCCACGATTTCATCCTCCAAACCGAGGATCTCACGAAGGAATTCGCCGGATTCGTCGCGGTCAGTGGGGTCAATCTGCGCGTCGCGCGCGGCACGATTCACGCGCTGATCGGTCCCAATGGCGCTGGCAAGACGACCTGTTTCAACCTCCTGACCAAGTTCATGAGCCCGAGCCGGGGGCGCATCCTCTACAAAGGGCGCGACATCACGCCGCTCCCGCCGGCCGGGGTGGCGCGCCTCGGCTTGGTGCGCTCATTCCAAATCTCGGCCGTTTTCCCGCATTTGACCGTGCTCGAAAACGTGCGCGTCGCGCTCCAGCGGCAACGCGGATCGTCGTTCGATTTCTGGCGCTCTAAACGCGTGCTCGACGTCTTCAACGAACGGGCGATGGCGCTCATTGCCGACGTCGGCTTGACCCCATTCGCCCATTGGACCGCGGTCGCGCTGCCATACGGCCGCAAGCGCGCGCTCGAGATCGCAACCACCTTGGCGCTCGACCCGGAGATGCTGCTGCTTGACGAACCGATGGCCGGCATGGGTCATGAAGACATCGATCGCATCAGCGCGCTCATCAAGTCGGTCGCCGCCGAGCGCACGGTACTGATGGTCGAGCACAACCTCAGCGTGGTCGCCAACCTCTCGCACCGCATCACCGTGCTGACGCGCGGCCGAGTGCTCGCCGAGGGCGACTACAAGACGGTCTCCGCCCACCCGCTCGTGCGCGAGGCCTATCTCGGGGTCGGGCATGCTTAGTCCCGGCGCCGCGCCGTTGCTCGCGGTCGAAGGGCTGCAAGCCTGGTACGGCGAATCCCACGTGCTTCACGGCGCCACCTTCGACGTATTCGCCGGGGAGGTGGTGACGCTGCTCGGGCGCAACGGCGCCGGCAAGACCACCACGCTGAAATCGGTCATGGGCATCGTCGGTCAGCGCACAGGCTCCGTGCGTTACGAGGGAAAAGAGCTCATCGGCCTCACCAGCGATCGCATTGCGCGGCTGGGCATTGCGCTGTGCCCCGAGGAACGGGGAATTTTTGCGAGCCTCGATGTCGAAGAAAATCTAATGCTGCCCCCCAAGGTGCGCGCGGGCGGGCTCGAACTCGATCGCATTTACGAACTCTTTCCCAATCTCCGGGAGCGGCTCTCGAGCCAAGGCACGAAGCTTTCCGGCGGCGAGCAGCAGATGCTCGCCATCGGCCGCATTCTGCGCACGGGCGCGCGCCTCCTTCTGCTCGATGAGCCGACCGAGGGGCTTGCTCCCGTCATCATCGAGCAAATCGGCAAGACCATCGGCACGCTCAAGCAACAGGGTTTCACCATCCTTTTGGTGGAGCAGAATTTTCGCTTCGCTTCGACGGTTGCGGATCGCTACTACGTGATGGAGAATGGCCGCATCATCGACCGTTTCGCCAATGCCGAACTAGAAGCCAATCTCGACAAGCTGCACGACTATCTGGGCGTATGACACCAGCTGCGAGTACGACTGCCGGGGTGCAAAACATCAAGAACCATCAACAGGAGGATGCCTTATGAAGCGATTGTTCACTCTCACGGCGGTCGCGGTCGTGTTCGGGTGTGGCTGCGCGCAGGCGCAATACACCGACGGAACCATCAAGATCGGCGTGATGAACGACATGTCGGGGACCTATTCCGATCTGAGCGGACAAGGCTCCGTGATCGCGGCGCGCATGGCAGTCGAGGATTTCGGCGCCGCCGCCAAAGGCATGAAGGTCGAGATCGTCGGCGCCGACCATCAGAACAAGCCGGATGTCGGCTCGAACGTGGCGCGGACTTGGATCGACGTCGACAAGGTCGACGTGATTGTCGACGTGCCGACGTCCTCGGTTGCGCTCGCCGTGAACGAGATCGTGCGCGACAAGAATAAGGTATTTCTCGTCTCCGGCGCGGCGGCCTCGGATCTGACCGGTCCGAAATGCACGCCCAACACGATCCACTGGACCTACGACACCTGGGCGCTCGCCAACGGGACCGGAAAAGCGATCGTGAAGACCGGCGGCGACACGTGGTTCTTCCTCACCGCCGACTATGCGTTCGGCCACGCCCTCGAGCGCGATACCGCCGCAGTCGTCGAGAAGAACGGCGGCAAGGTTCTGGGCAAGGTCCGCCATCCGTTCCCGGGCACCGATTTCTCCTCCTTCCTGCTGCAGGCGCAAGCCTCGAAGGCGAAGATCATCGGGCTTGCCAACGCCGGCAGCGACACGATCAACTCGATCAAACAGGCCTCGGAGTTCGGCATCACCAGCGGCGGCCAGAACCTCGCAGCGTTGCTCGCCTTTATCACCGACGTGCATGCGCTGGGATTGCAGACGGCGCAGGGCCTGATCATGACCGAGGCCTGGTATTGGGACCTCAACGACGCAAATCGCGAGTTTACGAAGAAGTTCGCGCCCCAGGACAAGGGCGTGCATCCAACCATGGTGCACGCCGGCGTGTATTCGGCGGTCACGCACTATCTCAAGGCGGTCGAGGCGCTGAAGAGCGATGCCGACGGCAAGGCGGTAGTGGCCAAGATGAAAGAGATGCCGACCGACGACAAACTGTTTGGCAAGGGCGAAGTGCGCGCCGACGGCCGCAAGATCCACCCGATGTATCTGTTCGAGGTGAAAAAGCCGGCTGAGTCCAAGGCGCCCTGGGATTATTACAAGCTGCGCGCCACCATCCCGGCGGATGAAGCCTTCCGGCCCCTGGCCGAGGGCGGCTGCCCGTTGGTGAAGAGTTAATTCGTAGGTTGCGGCGAGCAGGCAGGGAACGGAATGCCCGTTCCCTGCCGAACGATGTGATCAACCATGTTCGAACTGTTCGGCATCAGCTCGCAAGCGCTGTTCGGGCAGCTCCTGATTGGGCTCATCAACGGCTCGTTCTATGCGCTGCTCAGCCTGGGCCTCGCCGTTATTTTCGGCATGCTTAACATCATCAACTTCACCCATGGCGCTCAGTACATGCTGGGCGCCTTCACCGCGTACTTTCTCCTGCAATACGCCGGACTGGGTTACTGGTGGGCGATCGTCCTTGCGCCAATCGTCGTCGGGATAACGGGCATCATCATCGAGCGGCTGTTCCTGCAATGGCTTTATAAGCTCGACCATCTCTACGGGCTCTTGCTCACCTTCGGGCTCGCGCTCATCTTCGAAGGCACCTTCCGCAATTTTTTCGGTTCCTCGGGCCTGCCCTATTCAGTGCCGCCGGCGCTGCAAGGCGGGCGGAATCTCGGCTTCATGTTCTTGCCAAACTACCGCGGCTGGGTGGTGGTGTTTTCGCTCGCCGTATGCCTGACGACCTGGTTCGTGATCGAGCGCACGAAGCTCGGCTCGTATCTGCGCGCGGCGACCGAAAATCCCACCCTCGTTCGCGCCTTCGGCATCAACGTGCCGCGCATGATCACGCTGACCTACGGCTTCGGCGTCGCGCTGGCCGCGCTCGCGGGAGTGATGGCGGCGCCGGTCTACAATGTGAGTCCGCAAATGGGCGCCAATCTCATCATCGTGGTGTTCGCCGTCGTGGTGATCGGCGGCATGGGATCGATCATGGGCGCGATCGTGACCGGATTCGGATTGGGCCTGATCGAGGGTCTCACCAAGGTGTTCTTTCCCGAAGCATCCAATACGGTGATTTTCATCATCATGGCGATCGTGCTGTTGATCCGGCCGGCCGGCCTGTTCGGAAGGAGCGCCTAGCGTGCAGCGCGTCGCCAAGGCGAGCGGCGATCTGGCGCTGCGCCGGCACAGCGAGGCGATCGCCTTCCTGATCATGACTTGTCTGCTCGTTGTCGCGCCGACGTTCGCCTATCCTGTGTTTCTGATGAAGGCGCTGTGCTTCGCGCTATTCGCATGCGCCTTCAACCTGCTGATCGGCTATGTCGGGTTGCTCTCGTTCGGGCATGCGCTGTTCTTCGGCTGGGCGAGCTATATCGCCGCACACGCCGCCAAGGTTTGGGGGTTTCCGCCGGAACTCGCGATCCTGTCGGGAGCCGCGACGGCGGCCGGGCTCGGCGCGATCGTCGGCGCGCTCGCCATCCGCCGGCAAGGCATCTATTTCGCCATGATCACGCTCGCCTTGGCGCAAATGATGTACTTCTTCGCCGTCCAAGCGCCGTTCACGCACGGCGAAGACGGCATCCAGGCGGTCCCGCGCGGAAAGCTGTTCGGGTTCATCGATCTCGCCGACCAAAGCAACATGTACATCATGGTGCTGGTGATCTTCCTCGGCTGTTTTCTGCTGATCTACCGCATCGTCAATTCGCCGTTCGGCGAAGTGCTCAAGGCGATACGAGAGAACGAGCCGCGCGCAATCTCGCTCGGCTACAAGAGCGAGCGCTACAAACTCGTGGCTTTCGTGCTGTCGGCGACGTTTGCCGGCGTGGCGGGGGCGACCAAGGCGCTGGTGTTTCAGCTCGCCTCGTTGACCGACGTCGACTGGCCAATGTCGGGCGAAGTCATCCTCATGACCCTGGTGGGCGGACTCGGAACGCTGTTCGGCCCTGTCGCAGGGGCCTTCTTCATGGTCGCGCTGGAGAATTACTTGACCACGATTGGGCAATGGGTATTCGTCGTGCAAGGGGTGATTTTCGTCGTCTGCGTCCTATTGTTCCGCCGCGGCATCATCGGCGAGCTGGCGCAAATTCTGCGCGTCAAGCTTTGACGCCTTCCGAGCGCTTATGCTGGACCGCGGGCGCAGTTCCAGGTAGAGGGGCGACGACCATGTTGCTGAGAGGAAACAATGCTTAAGCACTCGTTGCTGAAACGCTACGCCTATGCGACGACGGCGCTCCTGCTGTTGGGCCTGGGCGCGACGGCAAACGCGCAAAACGCGCCGTCGTTTATGGGCCCGATCGAGGGCCGCACCACTTCTAGTCCCGCCGAGACCGCGACGAAAAATGTTCTAGCACTCAATTCCATGATGTTCGAGCTCTATGACGACGCGGCGAAGGTGTTTCAGGCGAATATTCTCAAGAACCATCCGGTGATCCTTGGATTGTTCACGGGCGCCGGGGGCCGCTTCATTCTCTATCGGCCGGGCATGGCTCCGCTCGAGGCGCCCTCGGTCCCCATCGTTTATCAGCTGCTCAAGTCGGTCGGCCACAGCACGATGGCGCTGACTGAGATCGTGGCGCCTTATCTGGACAATCCCGACAATCAGTCCTGGCGCAGCTCGATGGTTGCTTACCGCGCGCGCATGAAAGCCGCGGTCGACGGCCTCGACGCCACTCCCATGCCGGCGGACTGGCGGGACAATAGCCGCGTCGTCCTCGAGAACAACATCGCCTTCATGGACGACTGCCTGGCGAAAGGCTCGATCTCGTCGGCCGCTCTGCAAGAATTCGCTAAAAAGCAGGGCCCGCTGCTCAAGCGCAACATCACCTGGGCGGCGCAGACTCAAGTCGGTCACTGGATGAAGGTGATCGGCGACTGGAAGACGATGCTGGGCAGCGATTGGGACAAGGCCTACGCCGCCAGCAATACAATCTATGTGGCGCGACAAAACAACATCTTGTTCAGCGTGCTGGCGCAA
The DNA here is from genome assembly GCA_035693615.1 of Xanthobacteraceae bacterium. Classification (GTDB taxonomy): domain Bacteria; phylum Pseudomonadota; class Alphaproteobacteria; order Rhizobiales; family Xanthobacteraceae; genus VAZQ01. Next base: position 15,185 of record DASSGH010000061.1, on the reverse strand, counting down.
TATTTCGGGCCGGAAGCCATCAACGACCGGCTGATGCTGATCGAGACGATCTCGTTCACATCAACGCCGGAGGATATGCTCACGTCGCTCACCCGCATCATCGCCGATCGCTCGGTCGGTGCGCTGTTCTTCGGCAATTATCACCTGATGGACTACGAGCTGATGGGTGGCGACGCGCGCAACGCAATCGTCGCGGAGGACGAGAAGCGCGGGATGAAGCCGTTCCTTCCGCCGGCAGTGCCGTTCGGCTCGAAACAATGGCCGACGCTGATTACGCCGGGACCCGGCCCCACCTCATTGGCGGACGTTCCATGAGACGTCGGAACGATCGACTCGGTATGCGCGGCGCCCGGCGAGCGCACAAGGATCGGAAACGGGCTGGTATCCCACTCATCTAGTGCGGACACACCGCTCCCGTTTTCACCCACGCTTCGACGAGCGCTCCCGCTTGCTTCTGTGTGCCGGGAGCAGGCTTGCGACCAAATCCCGGCGCCCAGGCCCAACCAACCAGAGTGTCGGCGCCGATGTGATGGACAAGGTCTTCCAATGAGCGGCCACCATTGCGCGCGGGGTCCTTGATCTGTGCGCAGATCTCACTGAGCGTCTTGCCTTCCCACGCCATCTCACGCGGTGCGAGATGCCATTCCGGGTGGCCCGGCACGCCGGCGGGATCGAAGTTGGCCTGTTGATGGCAAATCGAACAACGCATGGCCGGCAGGCCGTGACCGTCGGCACCGCGTTGAACCGGCGGTTGGTGGAGCCGGCCGTGGTCGCCCTGGCGCGGGCGGTCGCCGGCGGGGTGGCAGTTCACACAGCGCGGGTCCGTCAAGACTTTTCCGAGCTCAGTGAACATCGCAGCTGATCGCGCCGCAGTGTCGGCGATCGAAGCGAAGCTCTCGAGCGATGCCAGGTTGTCGGTTGAGTCGGCAGCATCCATCGCAGGCGTGCCTATGACTAGGGCCATGAGCGTAACGACGACGTTAGCCGGCATCTTCCAGTTCATTGTCAATTCCCTCTCGCCATCACATCGCCACTAGCGCAGAAGCGGCCGACCCTCACGATTGATTTCGATCGAGCTCGCTAGGCGCGCGAGAGATAACGGTCCGGATCGGCCAGGATCACGTCGCGCACGGCCTCGTGATATTTGATGTAGCCGGTGCAGCGGCACAGGTGTCCGTCGAGCGCCTCGGTAATGGTCTTCTCGAGATCCGCTCGCGCGACTGGCTTCTTCGCGAGACGTTCCAGCAGGACCTGACCCTCATTCACAAAACCCGGCGTGCAATAGCCGCATTGGAACGAAAAATGCTCGATGAAAGCTTTCTGCAGAACAGAAAGCTCGCCGTTCTTCGCATGGCCTTCGACCGTGCGGATGGCTTTGCCATTGAAGTTCACCGCAGGGACCACACAGGTCGGCATGGTCTGGCTCGTCCCGTCAGGATTATCCACGATCACTGCGCAACTCAGGCACTGCGCGGCACCGCAGCCGAACTTGGTGCCGGTCATCCCAAGATACTCGCGCAGGAAATCATTCATCGACAGTTCGTCGCGCACCTCGCGCGGGCCGTACGCGCGCCCATTGATAGTCAAGGACAGCATCGTCACTTGAGCACTCCCTTGATCATGGCTTGGGTCACCGGCAGGGATTGGAAGCGATGACCGGTGGCGTCGTAAATCGCATTGATAAGCGCAGGAACCACCGGGACCATATTCACTTCCGCCATACCCTTCGGGCGCTCTTCGGGATCGACGGGCGGCAACACCTCGACCTCAAGATCCCGCAGCGGCAAGTCCGAGCCGCGTGCGACGAGGTATTGGCCGAGGTTCCACTTCCCGTTGCCGGGTCCGCCCTCGTAAGGCGGCAGCGTCTCGAGCAACGTATAGCCAACGCCCATTGCGAAGCCGCCCTGCGCCTGTCCGACCACGACCTGCGGAACCAATGCCTGGCCGCACTCCAGCACGCTGTATGCTTTTGCAATCCGCAATGCGCCGGTCGCGCGATTGATCTCGATGCGCATCACGTGCCCGCACGCCGACGTGTAGCTTTGTCCGATCCGGTTGAAGTCGGCTGGCGGAAACTTCACGTTGGAACGATCGATGCGAACGTATTTCCCCGAGCCCCGGCGCACAGCCAGCGCATCGATGTCGGCTGTCCACGCCTGGCCGGCCAGAGCGAAGGTGGCCTGCGACCATGCCCAGCGGTTGAACGCGTGCGCCATCGCCCCGGTCACGCCGTTGCGCGCATGCGCCTTTGCGGCGACCGCCGGCAAGGCAAGTGGAGGGAGCCCCGCCATGACCAACTGCCCGTCCTTCCACCGTGCCGTCTCCCATTGGTTGGCCACGCGATCTTTCGGTGCGATGCCCCACAATTCAAGCGCCGCCGGCCATAGACCGAAGCGGAAGATGATGCGCGCCGCCTCGGCCGCCGCGTGTGTGCCGACATGGGCGCCGATCGAGGCCGTGCTGGCTGTACTGATTGCAGGCACCCAGCGTGGATTGCGCGCCGCCGAGTCCTGCGTCTTCTGACTAATGGTGTAGGAGTCGCCGGAAGTCACGAGCGCCAGCGGACCGAATGCGTCCACCTGCGCGAGCGCGACTTCGTCAGCAACGCTACCAAGGTGCGCCGCGACCCGATTGGCTAACGCTGTTCCAATGCCGGTGCCCATCTCGACGTAGTCAGAATGGATGGTGATCCGGCCCTCGTGGTCGATCTCGACGGCCCCCAACGTACCGTCGCCTCCGGAGCCGTAGTCCTTGGTCGCGCAAGCGACGCCGGTACCGACCAGAATTCCCGCCGATAGTCCGCGCGCCTTCTGCTCGGCGCGCTCCTTCCAGATCGGATGCTGCTCCAGCTTATCCAGGATCTCCGGCGTGCGGATCGACACGATGTAGGGGTTTCCCGCCATGGTGCGGCCGCCGGTCGCTAGCGCGTTGCGGCGGCGGAACTCGATCGGGTCAAGCGGCAGCGCCGTGCAGATCTCATCGACCAGCACTTCGAGTGCGGTCATCGTCTGCAAAGTTCCGTAGCCGCGCATCGAGCCCGCAGTCACCCCGCGCGAGTGGAACGCATACGTCGTCACATCGACTTTCGGGACGTAGTAAATGCCAAGCGCAGCGTTGGCGCCGACGGTCGCCACCTGGCCCGAAAAATTGGCGAGACCTCCGCCATCCAATGCATGGTCGGCGGCAAATCCGACCATCTTGCCCGTCGCCCGCTCGACGCCGATGCGCGTGCGCATCTTGAAGGCATGCCGCTTGATGCCCAATTGAAACTGTTCGAAGCGGTTGTTGGCGAGCCGCACCGGACGGTTGGGAAAGAACATCGCCGCCAGCGCGACATAAAGTGGGAACGGCGTGTGGTCGCGGCCCCCGAAACCGCCGCCACAATAGGCAAAATTGCTGTTGATGTGGGCCGGCTTGAAAGCGGCCTGCGCGTTGCCAAGCAGATAGGCCACGGATTCCGCGGCCTCATAAGGCGATTGCACGCCAACAACAAGTTCGAGATTCTTGCGGCCCGCGTCATACCAGGCAAGGCCGCTTTCCGGCTCGAGAAACATCGGATCGACCGACTGAGTCTCGAATTCGCGGTCCAGCACCAAGAGTGCAGGATTGTTCTCTGCGAGTTCGGCGCGGATCTTTTCGCCATAGCTCGCGGCTTCGGCATAAGCTTGCCCCGTCGGAAGCGGGAGTCGTGCCCAGACCGGGTGTCCCGAGCTATCGAAGAACCCCGGACTAACCCAGCCGTTCTTGACCGGCGAATAGACGTCGGGTGCGTCCGCGGTCGGGCCACCAATGCGCGTGAAACGAAACTGGCCGTAGTTGGGCATTTTGACCGGGCCGGTTTCTTTGCCGAACTTCAGGACAGCTGCGTCGCGCAGCGCGAGACGCGCCTGATCGAAGGCGTCGAAATCCTCAAAGATCAACAGCGCCACCGGCTGACCCAGATAGAGCGGTGTCTTGCCAACCGGACAGAGAAGATCGCCGGCATAGAATTGGGGGACGCGCATCCCGGTGCGCGCGAGGTCGGCGGCGGTCACCACCACCGCAGGCTTCAACGCACCGCTGAGCCGTGAAAGGTCGAGTCCGTCGTAAACGTGTGTCGCGTCCGGCGCCCGAATGAGGATGGCGTGCGAAGTCGTTGACGGCCAGCCCGGGAGATCGGCCGCGCGAAAATCCGCTGCGTAGAGCTTGGCTCCCGTGACTTTGGCGACACCGTCGATGCGGCCCACGCCAGTTGCAGCGGGATTCCACGCTCCTCTTCCGGGGAACGTCTCGCGCGCCGCGAAGTCCGGTTCCTCAGCCAAGGCCAAACGCGAGAGGCTGAGGGCAATGCCACTCGCGGTCACCCATTTGACGAATTCACGTCGCGATGGCTGCATGCTCATACCTCGTGTCCACGTCGTCATCGCCGACAGTTGCTCGCAGGATGACCAGCTTCCGTTACGCTAACGATACAAGAACTGCAAATACGAACAGGACCTTGGCAGAAATCGCAATAGTGTGATCGCGCCACGCAAGCAAGGACGCTCGCAATGGACCGCAAATTCATGGAAGAGGCAACACGACTGGCAATCGAGTCCGTCGAGAAGGGCTGGGGCGGGCCGTTCGGGGCCGTGATCGTCAAGGACGGCAAAATTATCGGGCGCGGGCAGAACCGCGTTCTACTTACCGGATGCCCGGTCTTCCACGCCGAGATCACAGCGATCATCGATGCGTCAAGCCGGCTCAACCCCAAGACACTGCTTGGCAGCGACTATCACGCAGGGACCATCCTCGAGATGATCGCGCGCCCGCCCGGCTCGCCCGATTTGGTACCAGAACGCGCACGCATGCTCAAAGGGTGCGAGATCTACATCAATGGTGCGCCGTGTCCGATGTGCATGAGCGCGATCTACTGGTCGCGCATCGACCATCTCTATTTCGGTTGCAGCCTAGAGGATACGAATCACATCGGCTTCTCCGATGCTTTCCAGTACGAAGACTTCGCGCTGCCGTGGGAACAGCGGCGGGGCATCAAGGTGACGCCAAATTTCGAACGTGAGGTTGGCCTGCGCGCCTACCACGCTTGGAGCAACAAGCCGGACCGCCATCCGTACTGAGGCGCCGCCGCAGGAGCCCATTGTCGCCTATGCGGATAAAATACCCGTCTCTTAAGCCTTCATTAACCACGGAGCGCGCTAATCGGATGTGCCAGCCGGCAAATTCCTCGAGGCCCTGTGGTGACAAACGCGATTGCCGTTCGACCGCAAGGAGCGATGCGACTGCATGGCCGCTCGCTGATGGCTTTCGTCCTTTCGCCGACGGCGCCGATCACCGAATGGCTCACCGCGCTCGATAAACGCAGCGGCAGCTCTCCCGCGTTTTTCGTCGGCCGGCCGATCATTCTCGATCTCGCCGCGGTCGAACTGAATGAGTCCCAAATCGGCGAGTTGATCGGGCAGTTGGCCGAGCGCGGGATCCGGGTGATGGCGATTGAGGGGATCGAGGCGGACCGGCTCGGTTCCTCGTTTCCGCCGGTAATTAAGCGCGGGCGTACGACGGCCGGCGAGACGGTGATAGCACCCTCCTCCGAGAAAAGCGGTGCAAGCGCGCGGCGCGGCGCGCGCCAGGAACCGAGTTCGCTGCTGATCGAAAGCCCAATCCGCTCGGGCCAATCGATCATCTTCCCCGACGGCGACGTCACCGTGCTCGGATCGGTGGCCTCGGGCGCCGAAGTGGTCGCTGGCGGCTCGATCCACATCTACGGCGCGCTGCGCGGGCGCGCCATGGCTGGTTCAATGGGCAACCCGCGGGCGCGAATCTTTTGCAGCAAGAACGAGGCCGAGCTGGTCTCGATCGATGGCTATTACCGGACGGCCGAGGAAATGGACGCAAGCCTCCGCAGCCGGCCGGCGCAGTGTTGGCTCGAAAACCGCGTCCTTGCCATAGCAGCGTTGGATTGAAACATGGCGGAAACAGCAAGCATGTCCAAGGTCATCGTGGTCACGTCGGGCAAGGGTGGCGTCGGCAAGACGACCTCGACCGCCGCGCTCGGCGCCGCGCTGGCGCAAGCCGGGCAGAAGGTCGCGGTCGTCGATTTCGACGTCGGGCTGCGCAACCTCGATCTGGTGATGGGGGCGGAGCGCCGCGTGGTGTTCGACCTTATCAACGTGGTGCAAGGCGTCGCCAAGCTGCCGCAAGCGCTCATCCGCGACAAGCGGCTAGAGACGCTTTGGCTGCTGCCGGCGTCGCAGACCCGCGACAAGGATGCTTTGACCGAGGACGGCGTCGCCAGCGTGATCAAGGAGCTGCGCGAGAAATTCGACTGGGTGATCTGCGACAGCCCCGCCGGAATAGAGCGCGGGGCGACGCTCGCCATGCGCTTTGCCGATGCAGCCGTCATAGTCACCAATCCAGAGGTGTCCTCGGTGCGCGATTCGGACCGCATCATCGGTCTCCTCGACTCCAAGACGGAGAAGGCGGAAAAGGGTCAGCGCATCGACAAGCACGTCCTCATCACCCGCTATGACGCGCAGCGCGCAGCGCGCGGCGAGATGCTCAACATCGCCGACGTGCTTGAGATCCTCTCCACCCCGCTGCTGGGCATCATTCCGGAAAGCGAGGAAGTGCTGCGCGCCTCGAATCTCGGCGCACCGGTGACGCTCAACAACGCGGCGAGCGCGGCGGCGCGCGCCTATCTCGACGCCGCGCGCAGGCTCAAGGGCGACGACGTGCCGATGGCCATCCCCAGCGATCGCAAGGGCTTGCTCGATAAGCTGTTCGGACGGAGAGCGGCATGAACGTCTTCAACCTATTCCGCCGTCGCAGCTCCGCTCCGGTTGCGAAGGAACGGCTGCAGATCCTTCTCTCGTACGAACGCGCGGCGCGCGGGCAATCGGACCTGCTCGCGGTGCTGCGCGAAGACATCCTCGCCGCGCTCACCAAGCACATCACCGTCGAGCGCGAGAACGTTCAGGTGCGGATGGACCGCGGCGAGAGCGTCTCGACCTTGGAGATCGAGGTCGAGATTCCGAATTCGGCCGGTATGCTTCTGGCGGCGGCATCGTAGGCACTTCTCCCGTAGGGATCTTCGTTATCGCGGCCGCAGCGGGTTGTGATATGCTGCGCCGCGATTTCGATCGATCGGGAACAGCCTGCTGTCCGCCGCAACCGCTCTCCCAAAACCGAACAGCATCAACGCGCGCGCGCTCGTCGCCCTCGCCTGCCTCGTGCTTGCCGGCACGCCGGCGAGCGCGATCGTCGGCGGTGCGCGTTTTGCCGAGGAGGCCATTGCGCGTCATGTGGTGCTGATCGTGGGCGCCCAGCACCTCTGCAGCGGCGTCGTTATCGCACCTGACCTCGTACTGACGGCCGCGCACTGCGTGCCGAGCACCGGCAAATATCGCCTGATGACCTTCGACGGCCGCCGCCCGGCGGTCAAGGACGTGGCGAACGTCGCCGCCCATCCGCAGTTCTCGACTCGCGCCGACGCCCCCGATTTGGCGCTGGTGAAGCTTGCCGGACCCGTCACCAATCTCCGGCCGGTCGCGTTCAGCGAGCGCCGCGCGCCCCCTTCGGTCGGCGACCGATTCATTGTCGCGGGTTTCGGTGTCGGAGTGCAAGGAGATCGCAGGACCGCCGGCAAGCTGCGCGCCGCCACGCTCGTTGCGACCGACCGACCCAACTCCCAGCAGCTCAGCCTGGTCGACCCGTACAAGCTTGGCGATTCCGCCGGCTTCGGCGTGTGCAACGGCGATTCCGGCGGTCCGGTGTTCGAGGAACGAGATCGCGCGCTGGTCGGCATCGTGAGCTGGTCGGCGCGGACCGACGGTGAGCCCGTTTGCGGATTCGTGAGCGGCGCCATACCGCTCGCGCGCTACCGCTACTGGATCGCGGAAACGGCCGCCAAGCTGGGCTCGCCGCTCGAGCCATGATCCGGATCGCCATCGCGCTCGCCGGTGCCTGCACGCTTACCTCTTCGCTCAACGCCATGGTGGGCGGCGCGCCACCTGCAGGCGAGCGTGCGGGGGGCGCGGTGGTCATGCTAACCGGCTCCCACGGCACGTTCTGCTCGGGCGTCGCGCTCACGCGCGATCTGGTGCTCACCGCGGCGCATTGCGTGCTGCCGGGCGCGGGCTACAAGCTGGTCGAGTTCGACGCTGCGCGGCAGCCCGTGCTCCAGGACCTCGGCACTATCGTGCGGCACCCCGATTTCGACGTGAACGCGGTGCAGCGGCATCGCGTCACCGCCGACGTCGCACTCGTCAAGATCGCCACGGCGCTCAAAATCCGGCCCGCGCCGCTCGCGCCTGACGGCGGCTCCGTCGCGGCCGGAGACCCCTTCGTGGTCGCGGGCTACGGCGTTGCGGTTCGCGGGGACGGGAAGACCGGGGGCACCCTGCGCGCCGCCACGTTAGTCGCCACCGGGCAGCCGGGAACGTTGCAAATCCGGCTCGCCGATCCCGCCACCAAAGGCGAGCGCGCCGGGCTCGGCGCCTGCACCGGCGATTCAGGCGCGCCGGTCTATCGCCCCGTCGGCGGCGCGTTGGCGGTGATCGGCGTCGTGAGTTGGTCGACCGGTCCGGCTTTGAGCGACGGCTGCGGCGGCCTCACCGGGGTCACGCCGCTCGTGCGCTATCGCACCTGGATCGCCGAGCAAGCGGCGAAAATAGGTTCGCCATTGCCGCCCTAAGCCGGTCCTCCATCCTGCCGGACGGACGCCGCGATGGCGCGCAGGTCAGCGGAAACCCCCGGATATTGCGCCGCCAGGTCATCCACCTCGCCAATCTCGACGTCGGCGGGAACCACCCCCGGCCATTCCGTGCTTGCGCCGAGGTACCAGCGGCATCGGCCGATCACCCGCGCAGTATGGAAGGTGTTCCCGGGATGAAGAGTTGGATGCGTTCCCCGCGCAAATCCGGGCCGACGATGACCCGCTCGCTGCTGCCGTCGTTGCGCAACAGGAACACTTCGAGCGGATCGCCGAGATAGTAGTGATACAATTGATCATTGCGAATGCGGTGGAGCCGCACCGGCGCAGTCGGCGTCACCATGAAGTAAAGCGCGGATCCCACGGGTCGCCCATCGCCGAACGGTGACGGCAATCCCCCGTTCGGCTCGAGATCGAGCAAGTTGCGGACATCCTCGGCGGTGAGTTCATCAGCCATCCAGGTATCATAGGGGAAAGCGCAGGGGCGCCTAACGGATTTTCCGCTCCCCCCGGTTCCGTTGTGAAGGCTTGCATTTCAGGGCATAACATCGGTGCGACAGTTACCTTTAACACGGCAGATCCCGATGCCCCGCACCATCCGCCTGCAAAGCGACAGCAACGCTCACGATCGTCCCTGGCGCGTGGCGGTCGAGCAAGGCTTCTTCGCGCAGGAGGGCCTCGACGTGGTCTATCACGAGGACAATCCCAGGGGCAGCGAAGGCCGGGTGAAGGATTTCTCCTCGCGTTGGAAGGAGAGCCAGTTGCAGCGCGGCGCGCTCGAGGTCTACCCGGTCTGCGAATGGGGTGCGATCGAGCGCGTGCAGCAGTTGGGCCGCGGCAAGATCATCGCGCTCGACGCCACCGTGCGCACGGGCGCCATCATGGTGCGTAAGGATTCGCATGTTGGGACGCTCGCCGACCTTCGCAACGTGCCGATCGCGGTGACCTGGCATGCCGGCACGTTCTACGCGGCGATCGAGGTGATGGAAGCGGCCGGCGTCCCTTTCGCGGAGATCAAGCTCGAGCATGCCGCCGACCGATTGGAGGCCTTGCTCAGCGGCCGCAACGAGGCGGCGGCGCTGATGGAACCGCTGGTGAGCCGCGCGCTCGCCGCCGGTTGCCGCAAGATCGCGGAGCTGCGCTGGCGTGGCGGCATTGTCGCGGCGGAGGACATCGACGCGGAGACCGCGGACAAGCTGCGGCGCGCGCTTAACCGCGCGATCGAATGGCTGCGCGCGAACGAGGAGCGCTCACGCGCGGAGCTTTTGCGCGACTTGCCTCCCGAGCTGCGCGAAGGCGGGCTTCTTCCCGAACTGACCGGGGTCAAGACGTACGACGCGTCCGAGTTCCGAGCCAAGGTCGATTGGATGCTCGCGCGCGGGCTTTTGCCGGAAGCGCCAAGCTACGAGGATAGCGTTCGCAGCGAATAGCGCGCGGACTGGATTGTTCGCGACGGCGCTGCGCTACTCCGCCGGCGCGGGCGGAGCCTCGGTCGAGGCCGGCGACGGCGTAGTGGCGGGACCCCGCAGTGGACGCTCCTCCATGAGCAATACCGCGATAAACGCCGCGATCACGAAAGCATCCGCGGCGAGGAACACGAACCGGAATACCATCGCGATGTCGATGCCGGCGGCGCTTGCGGTCTCGACCAGGAGTTCCACCCCGGTGCTGCGTTCGGGCGTAGCCCCCAGGGCGGAGAGAAGGATCGCGCCCATGATCGCAACCGCGAGCGTGCTCGCAAGCGCGCGGAAGAAATTCATCGCGCCGGTGGCGGTCCCCACCTGGTGCGCCGGCACGGCGTTCTGGATCGAAACGGTTGCGACCGGATAGACCGTTCCCGCGCCGAAGCCGATGAGGGTCAGCGCGACGATCACGCCGTAAAGCGGCATGGCAGGCCAGATGGCGAGCACAGTCACGCTCGCGATCGCGATAATCGAGCCGCCGATCGCCGTTACTTTGTAGTGGTTCAGATACATCATCGAGCGCCCGGACAGCATCGACCCCGGCGTCGTCATCACCACGATGGGAATGAGCGCGAGACCGGCTTGGGTAGCCGAGAGCCCGTGCGCCAGCTGGAAATAGAGCGGCATATAGATGGTGAGCCCCAGTACGGCCCCGAGCATCCATGAGGTGGCGGCGGTGCCCGCGCGCATGACCGGATTGCCGAGCACGGTGAGAGGGAGAAACGGCTCCGGCGCGAGGCGCAACCACCACACGAACGCGGCACTCAGAGCGAGCGACGTCGCGACCAGCGCAAAAATTGTGGGGGAGAGCCACGGCACGCGCGTGCCACCCGATGTGAGCGCAAGGAGCAAGCTAGTGGCGGCGGCGATCATGAGCGCGGCGCCCACGATGTCGAGCTGGTGCGGCCATGCATGGCGCGGCAGGCGCTTCATCGAGTGATACGCGAGCAGCGCCGCGAGAATGCCGAACGGCACGTTGAGCCAGAAGATGACCGACCAATGCAGATGCTCGGCAATCGCGCCGCCGAGGGCAGGTCCAGTGAGGCCGGCGACAATCCAGGAGGTGCCGATGTAGGCTTGGTAGTGACCGCGCTCGCGCGGCGTGACCATGTCGGCGATGGTGGTCTGCGTGAGCGGCACGATGCCGCCCCCGCCGATTCCCTGCAGCGTGCGGCCGGCGACCAATATGGCCATGTTTGGCGCAGCCGCGGAGATCACCGAGCCGACGAGGAAGAAGCCGATCGCCAGCAGCATCATGGCGCGGCGGCCGTGGATGTCGGAGAGCTTGCCGTAGAGCGGCGACACCACGGTCGACGACAGCAGGTAGGCAATGATGACCCAGGACAGATTCTCGAAATCTCCGAACTCGCGTCCGATCGTGGGTAAGGCGGTGGCGACGATGGTCTGATTGAGCGCCGAGAGGAACATGCCCAGCGTAAGGCCGTAGAAGATCTTGCGCACGTCCGTCTTGGTCAGGGACGAGTGCGGCTCGGCAGGCGTGGAATCGACTTTGGAAGGCTCGTTCTGCTTTCGGCTCGAGGATGTCATTCAGTCAAAATTAATTCGCGTTATCGCGTGTTCCCCGCGTACCCCGTCGATATCGCGCCGGGAGGCCCTCAACGCAACGGGCGAAGGCACAGAGCAGCTATGACGCTTGCCGGTTCGCACGCCGGGCCACCGGGTGCGCCAGGAGGCATTGCCGCGGCGCAAAAGCCTCGTGCGCGGTCGCCCCCTTGGGTAGAGCGGATCAATCGAGCGGCTTGGCCGCCTGCGCCGAGCCACGTAGCGGCCGCTCCTCAAGCGCGAGAATGGAGGCGAGCGCCAGCGCAAGGCAGACGATTGCCGCCACAAAAACCCAGCGGAAGGCTTCCGCCGCGTCGGCCCCCGCCAGCACCGCGCCCGCCGAGAGGCCGCGAGCGACCGGCGTCGCTGCCAGCACCATCGCGCCGAATCCGGAGACCATGAAGGTGGAGCCTAGGGCGCGAAAAAAGTTCATGGTACCGGTTGCCACCCCGAGCTGATGCAGTGCGACCGAGTTCTGCACCACCACCACCGTGAACGGGAACGATGGGCCCAATCCAAGCCCCACAAGTGCCAGCAGACCGAGCGCCGCCCAGGGCGAAAAGCCGGTCGGCGCCATCGCCAGCGGAACAAGCGCGGCGATCGAGAGCACAATCCCAGCGAGCGGGACGCGCTTATAATGCGTGAAGCGCACCAGCAGCCGTCCGCCGACGATCGAGGTGAGCGTGGCAGCGCCTTGCAGCGCGATGATGGTCCAGGCCGATTCGCTGACCGTAAGTCCAAGCGCGAGCTGCGCATAGAGCGGAAGAACGATCGTCAACGCGATGACCAGTCCGACCACGAAGAAACCGGCCGCAGTGCCTACGCGCACCGCCCCGTCGCGCAGCACCGATAGCGGAATGAACGGCTCCTCCGCCGCCATCACGCGCCACGCGAACAAGGCCCACAGCGCGAGCGAGGCGCTAAGGACGGTGAGGATCGGCGGCGAGTCCCACGCATAGCGCCGCCCGCCCCAGGTCAGCACAAGCATCAGCGCGATCGCCGCCCCGACCATCAGCAACGCGCCCAGCACGTCGAGCCTGTGTCGGCGATCGTGGCGCGGCAGCCGCTGCAGCACGTTGTAAGTGAGCAGAAAGGCAAGCCCGCACAGCGGCAAGTTGAACCAGAAGATCCAGGACCAATGCAGATGCTCGGCTATGAGGCCGCCGACGATCGGGCCGCCCACCGTCGAGATGATGAAGGTCGACGACGTATAGGCCTGATAACGCGGCCGATCGCGCGGCGAGGCGACGTCGCCGATAATGGTTTGCACCAATGGCATCAGGCCGCCGCTGCCGAGGCCCTGAAGGCCGCGGGCGAGGATCAGCGTCAGCATGGACGGCGCCAGCGCGCAGGCGAGCGATCCGCCGGCATAGACAATGATCGCGATCAGCATCATGGTGCGGCGGCCGTGGATGTCGGAGAGCTTGCCGTAGAGCGGCGTCGCCGCGGTCGCGCACAGAAGATTGGCGGTGACGACCCACGACATGTTGTCGATGTCGCCGAGGCTGGCGGCGATGGTCGGCAGCGCGGTCGCGACCATGACCGGGTCGAGCGCGGCGAGCATCATGGTCACGAGGACGCCCACGACGATGCGACGCGCGGCGGCGTGATCGAGGTAGTCCGCGAGCGGCGGCGTCAGGGGATCGCGCATGGTTTCGCCTGGCGCCGGCCCAGGCGGCAAGGCGCGGGGCATCTACGCGGGGAACGGCGGGAAGGACAAGGCGTCGGGGCGCGACGGCGCCATGCGCAATATTGAGGTTATCGGCGCGATGGGGGCTTCCTTGCCGCCTTCGGTATGCGCGCGGGCCAGCTCACGATGCGATCCTCGAGCTCCTCGTCCTTGACCTCGTCCTCGCTCGCGCCGACGCGCCCGCGAACTGATATTCCGGCCTGGTGGACTGTCTCGGGGTCTCCCGAAACGAGCGGGTGCCACCAATAAAGGTCGCGCCCGTCGGCCAAAAGGCGGTAGGCGCAGCTTGGCGGCAGCCACACGATTCGATTGATGTTTCTGGGGGTTAGCCTGACGCAGTCCTTCACCTTGGCGGTCCGATTGGGATAGTCACGGCAGCGGCAACTGGTGCTGTCCAACAGGCCACAGCCGACGTCGGTGAAGTAGGTGCGCGAGGAGTCATCGGCGTCTTCCAGCTTGACCAGGCAGCATCGCCCGCAGCCGTCGCAAAGGCTCTCCCATTCCGAATCCGTCATCTCGCTCAACGACTTACGGCGCCAGAACGGGGTCTCGTCAGCGTTCATGCCTGGGCCGCCTTGTCGCAGGCTAGCCTTGCCATGGATCGATCGTCGGCCGTTCGACATTATCCACCCGCCTCCTATTTATCTTGTGACAATGCCGCCATAGTTTGGAACCCCTGGATCGGTTAAACCTTGCCGGCAACGGTTGGGCGCGTGCGCCCCGCCGCAGCTGGACTTCGGTTTAGAGGGAAACCTTTGCGCAATCTCTTCCAACGCGGCGAGAATCGGGTCAGCTGGAAGATCAGGCTGCAACGGTTCCTGCTCGATCTCGATGCCCGCATCGACTTCGGGCTGTACCAGGCGAAGACCTGGGGGCGGGAGCTTTACGAGCGCTTCACCGTCTTCATGGACCGCTTCCATGTCTCCGGCTGGCGGCGCTGGTATTTCGTCGAGCCGCTGTCGGAGTGCCTCACCCTGGGCAGTGGCGGCCTGGTGGTCGTGCTGGCGCTCGCCATTCCCGCCTTCCGTGAAACCGCCGACGACGACTGGCTGAAAAAATCCGAGCTCGCCGTCACCTTCCTCGACCGTTACGGCAACGAGGTCGGCTCGCGCGGTATCCGGCACAATGACGCCATTCCGCTCGACGAGTTCCCCGATCACCTGATCAAGGCCACGCTCGCCACAGAAGACCGCCGCTTCTACGAGCATTTCGGCATCGACTTCCCCGGCCTGTTCCGCGCCATGCTCACTAACGCGCGCGCTGGCGGGGTCGTGCAGGGCGGCTCCTCGATCAGCCAGCAGTTGGCGAAGAACCTGTTTCTGTCCAATGAGCGCACCATCGAGCGCAAGGTCAAGGAGGCTTTCCTCGCGCTCTGGCTCGAGGTGCGACTGCCCAAGAACGAGATTCTCAAGCTCTATCTCGATCGCGCCTATCTCGGCGGCGGTACCTTCGGCGTGGACGCGGCGGCGCAGTTCTACTTCAACAAATCCGCGCGTGACGTGAACCTGGCGGAAGCGGCCATGCTGGCGGGGCTGTTCAAGGCGCCATCGAAATTCGCTCCGCATATCAATCTGCCGGCGGCACGCGCGCGCGCCAACGTCGTCCTCGACAATCTGGTCGAAGCCGGATTCATGACCGAGGGGCAGGTGTTTGGCGCCCGCCGCAACCCGGCGACGGCAGTCGATCGGCGCGACGAACGCTCGCCCAACTACTACCTCGACTGGGCCTACGACGAGATGAAGAAGCTGGTCGAGACCTTACCCAAGTCGGTGCATGAGCGCGT
>DASSGH010000060.1:0-15907 GCA_035693615.1 Xanthobacteraceae bacterium | reverse complement strand
CGGACATACCCCGCTGTACCCTCATGATCATATCGGACGCGACTGATCCAAAGCGGACAAACGCAATATGACGTTCTTGCAGTGCGGCGTTTTTGGCACAACCAAGAAGGCGCTTGCCTTCTCGCCGCCTGCATGGGCATTCTCGGCCCTTCTGGTCGGTGAGGGTCGTTCAAATGCTTGGCACGTTTCTGATCGGCCGCTGCGCCCGCGGGGCCGGCGCCGCGACACTCTTTTGCGCAGCATTGCTGGTGGCGGACGCGGCGCACGCCGCGAGGCACGGCGCAAGGCGCGCCGCCTCGCACGCCGCGACACCGGCACTTGATGCGCAAGCCATCGACAATGCGCAGTTCTCCGCGCCGTCGGGCAAGGGCCGGGCGCGTGCTCCGAGCGCCGCGACGATCATAAAAGAGGAAATACTGCTCGATCGCGCGGACTTTTCCCCCGGCGAGATCGATGGCGTGGCCGGCAGCAACGACAAAAAGGCGCTCGCCGCCTTCCAGCAGGCAAACGGGCTCAAGCCGACCGGCAGCCTCGATGCGCAAACCTGGGCTCGCCTGACCGCGACATCCAGCGAACCAGCGCTGATGGAGTACGAAATTCAACCGGCAGACGTGAAAGGCCCTTTCAACAAGACGATCCCCCAGTCGTTTGAGAAAAAAGCTGAACTGAAAACTCTCAACTACACCAGCCCGCGTGAGCTGCTGGCGGCAAAATTCCACGTCGCCCCAGCTCTGTTGACGAGGCTCAATCCGAAGGCGTCGTTCGAAAAGTCCGGCACCAAAATCGTGGTGCCGAATGTCGCGCCGAAGCCGTCGCACGACAAGGTCGCCGAGGTCGTGGTGGACAAAAAAGCACTCACGGTTCGCGCGTTGGACGCCGACGGAAAGCTGATCAGCTTTTATCCGGCGTCGGTCGGCAGCGCGGACCGGCCGTCTCCGAGCGGTACGTGGCACGTTCGCTCGGTGGTGGAGAATCCCACCTACCACTACAGTCCGAAGCTGAAGTTCAAGGGAGTGAAGACGCAAAAGCCCTTCGACATCGCCGCGGGTCCCTTGAATCCGGTCGGCACCACGTGGATCGGTCTCGGCGACGACTACGGCATCCATGGCACTCCTAACCCGCAGAGCATCGGCCGGGCCCAATCGCACGGCTGCGTGCACCTCACCAACTGGGATGCGCAGGCGCTGGCGAAGATGACCCACAGGGGGACCAAGGTCGAGTTCATCAACTGAGCGCCGACGGAACGGTCAGATGTCCACTCCGGACCCTCTCGGGATGTCCGCTTTGCTCTGATCGCTACCCATTTCCGGCAATGGGGTCCGAGCCATGCCCCAGCGGATCAACGCAATGGCTCAAACGCTGTCTCGGGGATTCTGAGCACGACGAGGAACGTGATCGTCGCGGCCGCGATGAGATAGTAAGACGGCGCCAAGTTGCTGCCGGTCACACCGATCAGCCAAGTCGCGATGAAGGGCGCGAAGCCGCCGAAAACCGCCACCGCGGTGTTGTAGCCGATTGACAAGGCGGTGTAGCGCACGCGGGTTGGAAGGAGTTCGGAATAGACTGCGGGGCATGCGCCGGAAAAGAATGACAGAAATACGATCATCACCATTTGGGCGATCAACGCCAGCATGGGGCTGCCCGAGGACGCCATCATGAAAAGTGGATAGGCGAGGACGATATAGCCGCCGCAGGAGAGCATCAGCAACGGCTTGCGGCCAATGCGGTCGGACAATGCGCCCCAGATCGGGATCAAAATTACGAAAACCAGCAGGCAGCTTGTGCCGATCCAGAGGGCCGAGGATGGCGCCAGCTTTGCAACCGACACGATGTAGCTGGTCATGTAGATGATCGGTATGTAGTAGGCGACGGTGTTGTGCAGCGTGAGGCCGAAGATGGTGAGCGTCTCGCGGCGATACTTGGTGAAGGCCTCGATCAACGGCGCCTTGGCGACTTCCCCGTGCTGCTCGATCTCGGTGAACTTTGGCGTGTCGTTGAGCCGCCAGCGTAGGTAGGCCCCGAGAATGCCGACCACAATGCCGAGCAGGAACGGAATCCTCCACCCCCAAGACATGAAGGCTTCGGGCGAAAGGCTTGAACTGAGCAGCGCAGCGCTTAGGGAACCCAACAGGAAGCCCGAGCCGACGCTGACCTGTTGCCACGATCCGATGAAGCCGCGGCGTCCTTCCGGTGCGTATTCCACGATGTAGGAGGTCGATCCGCCCCACTCGCCGCCGGCAGACAGCCCCTGCAAGAGCCTGAAGACCACGAGCAGAATTGGTGCCAGTACCCCCGCTTGAGCGTAGGTCGGCAGTAGTCCGATTGCCACGGTTGAAAATGCCATGAGAAAAATGACGGCGCTCAGGGCCAACCGTCTGCCGAATCGATCGCCATAGATGCCGAAGACGACGGAGCCGACCGGCCGCATGACGAAGCCAACGCCGAAGACGGCAAAGGCCTTGAGCAGCGATATGGTCTTGTCTTCGCCGGGGAAGAAAAGCTGCGACATTGTCGTGGCGAGGTAGCCGTAGACGCCGAAATCGTACCACTCGAGCACGTTACCGATCGTGCCGGCGATAACCGCTTTGCGATTGTCGGCGCTTGCTGCTGTGGCAAGCGTAGCTGCTGTCATGTCCCCCTCAGTTCGAAGACCGCGTTTTGCCGGGAATTGGATCCGCTACGACCCGTCGCAGATGCAGCAGGATATTCAATTCGCAAGCGTCAGTCAGGAGGTAACGAAGCGATTTTACAAGCCTGTCGGCGATTTGATTGTCTTCGCTGTGGTATTGCTCGATACTCTTTTCGGCAGAAAAAGGTACTTGCCACCCGTAAGGTTGACGGATGTTCTCTCGCTTCCAAATTGCCGGGGAGGCGTTGGCGATCGCGGCGCTTTCGGCGAGTGCCGTCGCTCAGAACGCGCAAGCGCCCATCAATACGCCGACGGAGCTAGAGGCAGCGCTGCTGGCATGCTGGGTTCCGCCGCCGTTGGAGCAGTCGCGTCCAGGCATGCAGATCACGGTGCTGATGAGCTTCAAACGCAACGGCGAGCTATTCGAACAGCCAAGGATCGTTTTTCAATCGCGAGAAGCGTCGGACACGCAACGCTCGTCGTACCGCGACGCCGTGGCGCAAATGCTAAAACGATGTGCGTCTTTGCCGTTCACGGATGCGCTCGGAAGCATCGTAGCCGGCCAGCCGTTCACCATGACCTTCGTTGATGATCGGGAACAAAACCCCTGAGTCATCTCCGTCGTTAAATTAGTGAGTCATTAGCGGACATCACGCGATGCTCAGCCGATGTCCGCTCTGCCTTCGCAGGCGGCCATCGAACGATGCAATGGGCATGTCGCTTTGTGCCATTAGCCAACATATGCAGCGCCAACCAGCACAATCACCAACTGAAATTCCTCAACGGCGTTGAGTATCCTGCCCGCCGCCCGACAACATCTTGACCAGTCGGTACAAATATTCCTGCCCGTCGAAAAACGATTTCATCAGCACGCGTTCGTCCTTGCCGTGCACTCGCACGTCGTCGACGTCGCCGGCGAGCCCGGAGTGGCCGTAAGTCGGTATGCCGGCATTGCGCAAGTAGCTGCCGTCCGTCGCGCCGGCGCTCATGGTGGGAATGATTGGCGCGCCGGGCCAGAACTCGGCCGAGAGCTTTGCGATTGCACCCATGATTTCTTCATGCAGCGCGGACGGCGCGCTCAAGACCGGCTCTCCGATTTGCGTCACGTCAATCTGATCATCGGCTAGAACCCGCACCAACGTCGCCTTGACTTCGTCTACCGGTTCGCCCGGCATGATGCGGCAGTTCACCGTCGCGCGCGCAATCTGCGGCAGGGCATTGTAGGCGTGCCCGCCCTCCAGCATGGTGGCCACACAAGTCGTGCGCAGTTGCGCGTTGTAGACCGGGTTTGCAGACAGTCGGACAAGCGATAGGGCGGCTGGATCCGGCCGACCGGATATGACGGACCTGATATCGGCGGCAACCTGCTCGCCTTCGAGTTCGGCTGTGCGTTCGAAATACGCGCGGGTCGTCTCGTTCAACTTGAAAGGGAAGCTGAAGTTTGACAGGCGAACGAGCCCTCCGGCCAGCCGATAGATGGCGTTGTCTTTTGTCGGCAACGAGCTGTGGCCGCCTCGGTTCTTCACCTGCAGTTCATAGGTCAACGAGACTTTTTCGCTCGTCTGAACACTGTTGCGGATCGGTTTGCCATTCTTTAATCCGACAGGGCCGCCCTCATTCAACGCAAATTCAGCGTCGATCAGGTCGCGATGGTTTTTCAACAGCCATTGAATCCCCAAGGCATCACGGTCGAGAATTTCCTCATCGGTCTCCAGCGCAACGATAATGTCTCGATCCGGCTTGTACCCCTCCTGCAGATAGCGGATTAGGTTGGCAACAAAGGCCGCCGCCATGAACTTGTCGTCGGCCGTGCCGCGGCCGTAGAAATAACCGTCCTTTTCGATCAGCTTGAATGGATCAACCGACCAGTCCTCGTGTCTTGCCTCAACCACATCAAGATGCGCGAGCAGTAGGATCGGCTTGCGCGCCCCCGTCCCGCGCAACCGCGCCACCAGATTGCCCTTGCGTGGTGCGGGCGTGAACACTTGGACATCCGATTCGCCGAAGCCCGCGCTGCGAAGTCGCGCGGCCATGGCCTCGGCCGCGCGCGCGGTGTCGCCTGTCGCGGTGACCGTATTGATCTCGACAAGCTCCTTGTAGATGTCGACGGCGAGTTGCTCTTGAGCGGTGCGCGACTGGGCACGTGCCGGCTCTCCGAAGTAAGCCCAATACACGAGAGCTATTGCAGCCGGAATAATCGAGAACAATCGCGGCATCGTTTCTTCCTCTGAACGACTCCCTGCCGCCACGTGGAAGCGTTCAGGGGTTCGCGTTTGTGACAGTCGTCACACGCCGGTGCTTATCGATCATATTGGCGGCACGCCAAGCCGACAGAACCGCGCCCTCCTGCCAGGGGCCGATTCGGCTCAGATGTTCGCCAGCGAAGTAGAAGGGGCCGTCCGGCGTATTGAGGAGAGAGTACTGGCTCTCCTGGCCACTGCGGAACCGCGCGGCGAAGCCGAGGCTGTAAGGCGTCTTGCTCCAGGCGACTGCCATCGGCTTCTCGAGCTCCCGGCCCCGGCCAGGATGCAAACCTTCGATTGCCGCGCGCGACATGTCGAACTGTTCGGGCAGCGGCCTGCTTGCGAGTTCGTCCGCTTGTCCGCCGATCGCATAGGCGCCGAGCAAAATCCCCTTCTCCGAGAAGAAACGGTCGCTGGGGTACCAGAGCTGGGTGGTCGGACCTGTCGTCCATGAAATTCCGCCGTAGATGTGCTCGTCGACTTCCCAGAACCGGCGCGATTGCCACGCCATCTTGACGGCGTTGGCGTAATCAACGTCTCGGATGGCGGCCCGATAGGCGGGCGAAAAATCGCACTCGATGCCCTGCAAGACCTTGAGTGGGATTGTCACAATGCAATAGGCGGCCTCGATGGCGTTCTCCCTATCGGCTTGCTTGTCGAGGAACGATATGCGCACGCCGTTGCTGGTGCGGCGGATGGCGGTGACTTCGCTGCTAGGACGGACGACGCCGCCGAGCTTCTTCGCAAACGCCTGCGCGATGCGATCCATGCCGCCGACCGGTTGAAACATTGTGGCCTGCTGCGCGAAATTCTCCTCGAACAGAATGGCGGTCCACATGTCGGCCTCGAGCAGCACGCCGAGGGGCACGCGATCGCGCCTTACGCCGGCTTCCTCGGCCGGGCCTGGCAGAGTCTTGTAGCCGGAGCGCGTTGAGCCTTCGTAGCGCAGGTCCGGCGACAGGTCCCCATAATGCTGCAGAAAGGTGAGCATCCGCTCTTTGTCGTGCGCGGACAATTCCTCGTCGAGCGCACCGCGGTTGATCGCCTTGCCGAGCAGCTCCGAGATTTCCCCGCGGGCGTCGTTGATCGCTTGACGCAGTTCGATGGGCCGGCCCTCGTTGGCTGCCGGATTGTGCAGCAATGCACCGCGATTGGTATTCACCTCGACCTCGAGAGCGACGTCGAGTTCTCGGCAATAACCGAGGATGGCTTGATGATGGCTGGGAAGCCGCGCTGGGCCCGCATTCCAGTACAGCCCCTCGTCGAAGTCGCAGATCTGGCGTGAGCCGTCAGTCATATCGAGCCTGGCGCCGGGCCGCAGCGTCCAATTGCGGCCGCCCACGCGATCACGGGCTTCGAGCACTACGCAATCATATCCGGCGTTGCAGAGCTCGTAGGCCGCCGAGAGCCCGGCCATCCCGGCGCCAAGGACGATGACCTTGGTTCCGTGACGGCTGCCGCGCTCGAGCACCAGCGGCTCGGCGACGGCGGTCGCGCCGAGGAGGCCCATCGCCTGCATGGTGAGGTAGGTCGCGCGATAGCCGCCAGCCTGCGCGACCCGACGCAGGAAGTCCCGACGGGTGCCGCTCATCTTAACCTCGCTTTTTATTTCCGCGTATCGAGGGTCGCTGTGCCCGCGCCGTTTCAATGGCAGCATCTCCCGTGCTTCCAACTGGAAGATACCACCGCGGGAAACCTACTGCACTGCGGGATTTCGATCCGGCCTATGTCCACTTTGGGTGCCGGAGACACAGCCAAAGTTTTCGCGACGCATGAAAGTGCATGGCCGTCCGCCTTGGTCAGACAGCGTTGCGGCCGAATGGCGGTTCGGGACCGAGCCGGCGGACCAGGTCCGGCGTGACCTCGGCAATGCTGCGCACGCCGAGCAATGCCATGTCGCGATCCACCTCATCCTTCAGCAGGGTAAGCGCGCGCTGCACGCCCGACTCGCCGGCAACCACCGCCGCGAAGAGCAACGGCCGGCCGACAAACACGAACTGCGCGCCAAGCGCGAGCGCCTTGAGTACGTCGGTGCCGCGCCGCACGCCCCCGTCCAGCATCACGGTCATGCCCTTCGCCTCGGCTGCGATCTCGGCAAGCGTGCGCAGCGGCGACACCGTATGGTCAAGCTGCCGGCCGCCATGATTGGAGACCATCACTCCGTCGACGCCGCAGTCGCGCGCGATGCGCGCATCCTGCGGGGCGATCAAGCCCTTCACCACGAGCTTTCCCTTCCAGCGCCGGCGTATCAATTCGACATGCTTCCAGGCGAGTTGGTCGCGGTTGCCGATATTGCGCACGAGATTCTTGGATAGGACGGGTGGACCGCGCGTCGCGTCCATGTTCTCGAAATGCGGCATGCCGTGATTTTTCAGCGTGCGCATCCAGGTGCCGAGTAGCCAATGCGGATGCGTCGCGACATCCCAGGCGACCCGCGGGGTGATCACGAGCGGGACCTGGAAGCCGGTGCGAATGTAGTGCTCGCGGTTCGAGGGAACCGGCACGTCGGCGGTCACCACAAAGGTGTCGTAGCCCGCGGCCGCGACCCGATCGACGAGCGGCTCGATGCGCGACGCATCGCCCGCCAAATAGGCCTGGTACCAGGCGGCCGGGTTTGCCCGCCTGACGTCCTCGAGCTTGATCAAGGAGGCGGCGCTGAGAATCATCGGCACATTCGCCGCCGCCGCCGCGCGCGCGAGCACGATGTCGCCGCGATACGCGCACAGGGCGGCGGACCCGAACGGCGGGATGCCGAACGGCGCCGCGTAGGTCGTGCCGAATAGCGTCGTCGTCTGGTTGCGGCTCGAGACATCATTGAGCACGCGCGGAACGAAGCCGTATTCGTCGAAAGCGCGGCGGTTGTCGCGCAGCGCCGCGTCGGTCTCGACGGCCCCGGCGACGAAGCTGTAAATCATCCGCGGAAGGCGTCGGCGGGCCGTTTTCTCAAAGTCCGCAAGCGACAGGTAACGCCGCAGGCTGCGCGGAACCGCGGCTTGCGAACGTTGCGCCGTCGGGAGCGGTCGGTCCGCGCTTGTGGTCTGGGAGGATGCGCCGCCTGGCGGTCGGGCGCCGGGCGCTGCGTCCCGCGGCGCCTCGGCAGCGATGGTCGGATGCGGAGAAACGACGGACATGCGGGACGCGATCAAGTCTTGAGCTGACGTGCGATAAATTGCTTGACCATCTCACGCGCCTTGTCGGTCTGAGGACCTGGTTCCGCGACCCATTCGTGAACGGAATTTTCAAATAAGTGATAGTCGCACTCGCCCCCGGCAGCCCGGTAGGTCCTGGCGAATTTTTCCTGCGCCTCGGGCAACACGTTGTCATCGAGCGCGCCTTGCATGATGAGGAACGGCACCAAGTTGACCTTTTCCTCACGCTCGAGAATTTCCTGCGGGTTGGCTTCGTGGATCGTCTCCCAGGGATTGAAGAACACTTTGTTGTTTTTAATCATATTCTCGTTGCTGCGCCGCACCGCGTTTTCGTAGCGCGCAAAGGTGTTGCTGATGGGCGAACGCGTGGCAGCGTAGGCGACGGTGGCATCGACGTTCGGCGCTCCGGCAAGTGGGATGGCATTGTAGCGCGGATCGCGCGGCCGCATTGCGACAAGTTCGGCGACGTGACCTCCGCTGGAGGAACCGTAGATTCCGATCTTGGCGACGTCACCGTTCCAGGTTGCGGCATTTGCCTTGAGCCACCGCACGGCGTAGTTGGCGTCCTGCACGCAGGCCGGATAGGGCGCTTCGGGCGCAAGCGTCAGGTCAACGGCGACGACCAAAAGGCCGCTCGCAGCTAGCGCGCGATCCATTGGCTCTTCCGCGAAACGATCTTTTCGGTTCCAGGCACCGCCGTGCAGATCGAGAACGGTCGGGAAGGGTCCCGGCCCTTTCGGCTGGTAGATGCGCGCCATCAGCATGCGGCCGGCGCTGTTGCGCCGAAATTCGACTTCGCTGACCGCAAGATCAAAGCGGGCGGCGGGATCATACGCGGGCGCGCCCCGGGCATGCGCGACACGGGGAGAGAACGTACGCACGGCAGGCAGACCGAGCGTGCCCGCGACGGCCATCAACTTGAGAAGGTGACGCCGAACGAAAGTGCCTCTGTTCACATTCGCCTCCGTGAAAAAGAGTTGATTGAACCCTGAAGGTTCACAGTTAGAGCTTGAACGCTGTTTTAAGAATGGTCTTAACCGAGGTCTTAGCCGCCTCGGTAGCGGCAGCGTCGTGGCCGACATGCGGATTGAGCTCAACGCATGGGTCTTTGTAGGTAAAGCCTTGCCGTGTCGAGGCATTGATCAACAATCCGGTGGGCTCCTCGCGGATGACGCAGTGGCGCACGGTTTGGGCGTTGCTAGCGACAGCGGCCGGCACGGGACCGAACGGATTATCGAAAGCGTGCGGTGCATCCGGATATTCGGTCAATTGAACGTCCCGCCCGGCCGCCTTGAGGCGCTCGACATAAGCCTTGCAAAGCGCGATCGGATTGTAGTCGTCCCGCGTGCCGCCAAAAATGCGGATTGGGCCGTCGGCGACGTCGGTGTCGGATACGAACGTTGTCGCGCAGTCGGGATAGAACGGAATATACGCCGCGAACTCGATGCCCGATCTATTCCACATCATGTGGAAGCGTTTGAGGCTGGCGTAGAGCGCAGCTTGGCCGCCGCGCGAGAAGCCCATGAGTGCGATCTGTTGCGAATCAACGCGCGGATGCTTCGCCAGCACATCCAGAGCGCGATAGATGTCGAGTATGAAGTTGAGCCGCCCGAGCAACGCTTGGTTGGTACTGACCGCCGTGAGCCCGCGGCCGGTGAATCCATCGAGCGCAAACGTCGAAACGCCGATGGCGTTGAGTTCTCTCGCCCACATCTCAACATTGCCAGCCATGCCCCCCGAGCCATGCTGGAGCACGACGAGCGGCAGCCGGCCGGAACCCATCGCGATCCGAAGCTGACCGGCGGTCGTCGTTGCCTTTGCATTGGCGTCGCCGCTCAAGAACTGCGCATCCGACAGCGTCAGCGTATCAATCGAATGAAGCTCAGTACGCGCCGCCATCTCCTGCGACATGGGCTCGGAGAATGCGACTGAGGCTACAAGAGAAACAGCAAGCGCCGAAATGAGACCGAGGCGGTTCATCGGCTTCTCCCATTTGAAGGTCGGTCATCGGGTTTCTGAAATCTACACGTCAGTGACTCGCGCGGCCAATGGGGATATTCCCAGTTCCATGTCAAATGTTGGGGTCACCCGCCGCCTCATCGCTTCCGCACCGATCTACTTTCCAATTACCTTTCGCAGCGCTTCATTGATCCTGTCTTGCCAACCCGGACCGGCGTCTTGAAAGTGATCAAGAATGTCCCGGTCAATTCGCAAAGAGACCAGCTCCTTTGCATTCGGGATGGTCGGAGGCTTGGGAGGTAGCTCTGCGGGCTTCTTCGTGGTTGCCGCTTTAAACGCTGCTTCAGCCATCTCACGTGAGCTGGTGGTTCTTCGTGTTCTGTCGGCAGGCATTTTATGTCCTCTCGCTAGTACTTCCTTAACGCAAACTCGGCGGCCAGACGAAGGGAGGCGACATATCCGCTTTGCGACATGAGACCGGCAATCAGGTTGCCTTATGTCGATGTGTCGGTCCCCGCTCGATCGGGTACAAAAACCATGGAGTGTGAAAATTCATCTCGTGAAAATATTCGCGACCGAGTGATGGTGTTGCAATAAATCCATCCGTTCGGCACCTTTAACCGAAAGGTCTCAATTGCAAAGGGGCGAGATATCTCCGAACAAACAAGTTCCCAGCGACCACCTGCAGAATCCTGGGGGCGTTTAAATCTATTCTCAGGCATGGATCAATCGCGGATTACGTAGACGCCAGTATAGCAGGTCGGGGACGTGTATCGCAGCAAAAGTGGGTCGCTCTCGCATGTCCGGTCCGGGTCATAAGCGGCCATCACACCGTCCTTACACCATGCCCCGTGTGTATCCAAAACCTCATCCTTATTGATTGCGTGAGCGAATCGCCTAAAGCGTCATCGGCGATGATCGCGCTGCTCTCATTCTTCCTGCCGAGCTCAACGAGCGCGGGCATCCGGGCTATTTCCCGGCCTGAGCCCTGAGCCTGTTGAAGACCTCGGTGAAGTTGTTGCAGGCCCAGCGTTTGGCGATCTTGTCGCCGACGATATGATCGATATGAATTCCTTCGGCGTGAATCTTCAGCCCTGTCGCCGGGATGCCGTGATAGGGAGCAAGGTGCGTCGCGCGCAAGCTCCAGCGCGTCACCACCTTGTTGTCCTGGCCAAACATGTCTTCGACGGTCACGTGCCAATCGGGAAATGCGAGCAGCAATTCCCGAATGAGAGTCTTCATGGCGGCAAGACTTTTCACCGGCTCGAACCCAGCAGCAAAATTTATGAAATCGTCGGCAAAGATATCGTCGAGTTCGTCGAGCGCGCCCGCGTTGGTCGCGTTATGATAGCGATGAAGCAATTCGAGCGCCTGCTGATTGTCCACCTACCACTCCTGCAGTTGCCTCAAAGCCTCATATTGGCACTCTGCGGGGACTTCCGGAAGCAGTGCTTGTGATCGCTCGTCCCCAGCGTATGACCGCTGCGGGTCATTTGCGTCAGACAGGAGGCCTGCGACTCGCGGCATGTCCGCTTCAGCCAAAACCGGACATCGGTTTTGGGCACACGCCCGCGTATCACTCGAGCGCCGTCTCCTCGACCGGCACGGTGTAGTTGAGCGCGCGGCGGCCGCCGTCGGCGTAGATTGTTTGCCCGGTCATATGAGATAGAACTAATCCAGTGCAGCAACGCATGTTTATGGTTCACCGGGCTTAAACGGCAACTCTTGACCAGGCGGGACGCTTTCCTCACTCATCGCCAGGATCATTGCGACGGTAATGTAGGTGCCAGCAACTGCGGTCAAATCAACTATCTGCTGTTCACCAAGAAGCTGCCTTGCACGATTGAAAGTCTCATCCGAAACCACACGTGCGGTCGTTAGTTCCGTGACAAAGTCATAAACCACCGCCTCTTCTGGCGGCATATTTGATGGTCGCTTGTTAGCCTTCAGTTCAGCGATGATATCCTGCGACAACCCTGCCTTGATGGCGAGCGGCACGTGAGCAAACCACTCCACCTGTGACCGCCACTGTCGCCCGATAATAAGTATCGCAAACTCATTGAGCTTTAGCGGCACCGAGGTTTGCCAACGCAGGTAGTAAAGAAGATCGAACATCTTCTGACCGAACACAGGGCTGCGGAGCATCGGGTTATAGGGGCCGGCAAGGCCGACCCTTGAAACCTTCACAATCTGCTCACCAAGCGGTTTCTGCTTATCACTGAGCTGCTCCATCGTGAGCTGTGGAAAGCGCGGCTCCTTGCTCGTGGCATAGGGGGATGTCATGAGACCGAAGAACCAACCAACAGTTGTTGCGAGTATTATTGAAGAGATATAGGCCATGTGTCTCATGAACTTCCTCCGATGTCGAGCTGTAATGACGCGCCAGCTTTTCCCACCCGAAGTCTATGAAGTCACCCGCCGCAAAACAGGATATCGAATTGGCAGGGATCAGTCAGGGGTCACGGGTGCCATGACCGGACGTGCTACCCCTCGCATATACTCGATCGATGTCTACACGCCCTCAAGCGTGAACATCATGTCCATGAGTACACGCGCTGAGTATCACTCGAGCGCCTGCTCCTCGACCGGCACGGTATAGTTGAGCGCGAGGCGGCCGCCGTCGGCGTAGATCGTTTGCCCGGTCATATAGCTTGCCGCGGACGAGGCGAGAAAGACGGCGATCGAGGCGATCTCGTCGGCCTCGCCGATGCGCCCGAGCGGCGTGCGTGCCAGTATCCGCCGCTTGGCCTCCTTGTCGGTCGCCACCGCCTTGAGAATGTCGGTCATGATCGATCCCGGACCGATGGCGTTGACGCGGATGCCGTAGGGCGCGAGCGAGAGCGCCATCACCTTGGTGAGCTGATCGATGCCGCCCTTCGACACGCAATAGGGCGTGTGGTTGGCGATCGCCACGACGGCGTTGATGGAGCTGATATTGACGATGGCGCCGGGCGGCTTGCCGGATTTCACCTGCGCCACCATGCGCCGCGCCGCCGCTTGCCCGACGAGAAACGCGCCCTTGAGGTTGACCCGCAACACGCGGTCGAAATCGGCTTCGGTCAGGTCGAGGAAGTCGGCGGCATGGATGATGCCGGCGTTGTTGACCGCGATGTCGATATCGCCGAACGCGCGGAAAGTTTCGTCAATGGCGTTTGCAGCGCTTGCCGCGTCGCCGACATCGGTGGCGAGGAAACGCGCATTGCCGAGCTCGCGCGCGGCGGCCTCGCCGGCGGCGGCGTCGACATCCGCGATGGTGACGTTCGCCCCTTCGGCGACGTAGTGCCTGGCGATCGCGAGCCCGATGCCGTGCGCGGCGCCGGTCACGATCGCCACCTTGTCCTTGAGCCGCATGGCGGGCCTCCGGAAGCTAGAGGGATTCAGATTAAATCAAATGACGCTCTTCCGTTATGCCCGCGCCATAAGCGCGTTCACGCGCGTCTTCCGACGCGCTTATGGCGCGGGCGTCCAGCGCCAGCCGGATCGTGCGTCATCCTTCGGTCGCGACCATCTTTTTTTACGAGCATTTAATGACCTGATGCGAAGAAATTTCACCTTTTCGCCATGGTGCTGCAGTGGCTTATCGACCCGAACAGAGATGTCGCACGGTCAGGTGCGCTGGCGGCGGGTTAAGGCGGGCGATGCTCGGTCAAAAGGCGCCCGGATTAGTCACGACGTCTATGTTAGGTTTCTGGCTCTGTTGTGGGGATGGAAAATGAGAGCGTTTACGATAGCTGCGATAATCGCAGTACTGGCGGTGCCCGCAAACGCGCAGAATGTTCCTATTCTTGGTGGTGATGGTGGTCGTGGCAAGCTCGGGAAAAAAAGCGACGAGCAAATAGCCGCTGAACAGCAACAAAAGAAGAATGAAGACAACGCATACAAGGACGCGCTCAAGAAAATTCCCAATCACCCGGTCAAGCCAGCAGACCCGTGGGGAACCATGCGATAAGCTGTGCGCTGGGCTGCACCGATCGACAAGAAAGAACCCGAGCCCGCGGGCGCCCGGGACACACAGCTCGATAGGCGAGAGATCAGCGGCGGCCGAACAGGCGGTCCAAGAACCAGCCGTCGAGGCCGCGGTCGATGGGCTGGGGCCGCACCGCTTGGCTGCCGGCTTGTGGACCGACTTGCCCCTCGCTCGTGGGGTTCGGCGCGGCGTTCGGCACCGCCGATGCGAACGAGGCATTGCCCGCCAGTCCCGGCAGCGACGCGACCGCCACGCCTTGATGCGCGGCGCGCATGAACTGTGACCAGACGTCAACCGGCAGCGAGCCGCCGGTCGCCTTCCTGGTCGGGGAGGAATCATCGTTGCCGACCCAGACGCCGGTCACGAGACGGCCGGTGTAGCCGATGAACCAAGCATCGCGGAAATCCTGGCTCGTGCCGGTCTTGCCCGCGGCCGGCCAGCCCGGAAACTGCGCCTTCTGCGCGGTGCCGGAGACGAGCGTCTCGCGCATCATCGCGTTCATCATCGCCACGTAACGCGGCTCGATGATGCGCCCGAGCGGCTGCGGCGCGCGCGCATAGAGGCCCTTGCCGGCGCGCGTGCGCACGCGCTCGACCACGTGCGGCGCGATCGCGTTGCCGCCGTTCGCGAACGGCGCATAGGCGCAGGTGAGTTCGAGCAGCGACACTTCCGAGGTGCCGAGCGCGAGCGACGGATTGGCGTCGAGCTTGGACGCGATTCCCAGCCGATAGGCGGTCTTGGCCACCGCGCCCGGCCCGACCTCGAGCGTGAGGCGCACCGACACGGTGTTGAGCGAGTGCGACAGCGCCTGCGTCAGCGTCACCGGCCCATGATACTCGTGGCCATAGTTCTCGGGTTTCCAGCCCTTGAGCGCTACCGGCTTGTCCTCGCGCACGCTGTCGGGCGTGAGCCCGCGTTCGAGCGCGGTGAGATAGACGAAGGGCTTGAACGCCGAGCCCGGCTGGCGCTTGGCGGCGACCGCGCGGTTGAATTGGCTTTCCGCGTAGTTCTTGCCGCCGACCATCGCGCGCACCGCGCCCTCCGGCGTGACCGCGACGACGGCGCCCTGCGCAACGTCGAACTTCTGCCCTTTGAGCGCGAGCTCGTCGACGAGCGCCTTCTCGGCGGCGGCCTGCAGGACGGGATCGATCGAGGTCTCGACCACGAGATCCTGATCGACTCGGCCGACGAGGTCGTCGAGCACGTCCATGATCCAGTCGGCGACGTAGTTGATGGAGCCGCCGGCAGGTTTCACCGCGCGCGCGGGCTGCGCCAGCGCCGCCTTGGCCATGGTCTCTGTCACAAAACCGACCTCGGTCATGGCCGCAAGCACCGCCTGGGCGCGGCGCTCGGCGCCGTTGGGATTGCGGCTCGGAGCGAGCCGGGACGGCGATTTCACCAATCCCGCCAGCATCGCGGCTTCCGCGATTTTCACCTCGCGGGCGTGTTTACCGAAATACTTTTGCGCGGCGGCCTCCACTCCGTAAGCGCCGGAGCCGAAATAGACGCGGTTGAGATAAAGCTCGAGAATCTCGGTCTTGCTGAACTTGCGCTCGAGCCAGACCGCCAGCACCGCCTCCTGCATCTTGCGCCAGAGCGTGCGCTGCTGGGTGAGAAACAAATTCTTGGCGAGTTGCTGGGTGAGGGTCGAGCCGCCCTGCGACACGCCGCGGTGCAGCACGTTGGCGGCGGCCGCGCGCAGAAGCCCGATGGGATCGACGCCGTAATGGCTGAAGAAGCGCCGGTCCTCGATCGCGACGAAGGCCCGCGGCAAATAGGTTGGAAGCTCCTTGATCGAAACATCGGTGCCGCTCATCTCGCCGCGCATGACCAGCGTTCGGCCGTCGGTGCCGACGATCTCGACGGTCGGCGGGCGCTTGGGCACCTCGAGCGATTGGATTGGCGGCAATGTCGAGACGGCGAAAGCAATCGTGCCGATGGCAGCGATCAGCGCCCACAG
>DASSGH010000059.1:0-18910 GCA_035693615.1 Xanthobacteraceae bacterium | reverse complement strand
CTGAAGGTGCCCTGATACGGCGAGCGGATCGCCGGATATCCTTGCCACACGAACGTGGTTTGGCCGTGAAAGTTCACCAGGTCCGACGCCGGCGTGGGCAACCCAGTCGAGCCGCCGTTTGCGTTCGTTCCGCCGCCGCCGAAGCGATAGTTCAGCGATGCGCGCGCCTGCTGCAGGGAAAGGTCCGACGTGACCTGCAGCCCTGCGCTCGGGAACATCACGCTGCTATTGCCGTATCTCGTGAACAAGTACTCGACGTTCGCCGTCCAGTTCGGCGCAAATGCGTACTCGACGCCGAGCCCCGCCACCCAGCCCAGTCGCCACAGAAATGGGGAATCGGTCGTGCCGTCGGCCAATTGCGTCAGCGTCAGTTGATCGTAGGTCCAGGCGAACCCGCCGGTCGCATAGAAGAGCCAGTTGCCGGGAGCGTAACCGAGGCGACCGCGCACGGTGCCGGAGAGCAGCACCGACTCGCTATAGCTCGCCAGGCCGAGCTCTGGCGTGGAGAAGATGGAGAAGCCCCCGATGGAGACCCCGTCGAGATTGGGAAAGCCCGGAAACGAGGAATCGATCTGGACGCCGAGGACGACGCGGTTCGCCAGCATGACGTCGTAGCCGATTTGCAATCCCCCGAAGTAGCTTCCCGAGCCGTTGAAGATGTCGGAGGACTGGTCGAGGTCGAGGGAGCTCGAGAGATCGGGTGGCGCTCTCCAGTTCGAATGCCCCCAGGCATAGCCGAGATGACCGCCCACATAGAGGCCGGTCCAGTCGTAAGCTTGGACGACCGGGACCTGCCAAGGCGCATTCACTGCCATCGGCACCTCCGCCGCCATGGCAGGAGTGCCCGCCAGAAATGCCGCGGTCCACCGCGTGGGCATCACCAGCGCCAGCCCCAAGGCCGCAAGGAGAAAAATCGTGATCCGCGACATCGCGCGCCCGCCCGAATTACGTGCGTGATGATGCAGCGACAAATTGGGATTTGCGAAGGAGTTCGGGTCAGTCCGTGTGGAATAAAATAGACTGTTACGGATGTACAACCGGTTGGACCAATTACAAGGCACGCAAATCCGCGCGGTGGCGCTCGCTGTTCGCGGCGGCCAAGACGCTTCATCGCTCGCAGAAATCGACCAAAGCAAAGCCATGGCGGCACCCCTCCGCTCGACAGTTCCCCTCTGTCACCACAGCGGAAGACCGCCCCGCGCGCGCGCCCCGCACGGCGGAAGGATGACGTGTTCAGGCAGGTCTCCTGGCTCGCGGGTCTTGATCCTTCTCCGCCTTCCCAAGCTTTGATGCACAAAGCCCAGTGGCAACCTGAAGAAGGACTCGCCGCCGACAGTTGCGGGGGCAGCTCCGGATTTGACTCGCCACCGAAATGGCGGATCGCACCGGATTCCCTTTTGGCCGATCAACGCGATCGGCGCACCTGAACCCCACCGATGGAAGAAGCCCGCGCCGTTTTTGTCAACGCCCGGTATTCATTTCCTTGTAAGGTGTGACATTTGAGTAAGCATCGACAGGGCCAGCATGGGTCACTCGAGGTCTGCGACCGCGACGAAGTGGTGATCGACGCGACGGGAGGCGCCGAGGGGATCGATGGCGGCGCTGCTTCGCTCCGTGCTCCTCCAGGCGGGGAACACCACGATACCGCGGTAATCTTGCTGGGGCGTTCGCGCCCCGCGCCGGGCATTCGGAACGGACGCGTCAATGGAACTCTCCAAGTCGGTTGCAGTGGCAACTTGTCGGCCGCCTTAGTATTGACCTCTTCTATTCAGATGCCATTCAGCGCCGCCGCACTCTAATTGCCTTCGCGCTTCCGGTTTGAATGGGGGAGCCTATGCCGCGCGTCCGCAAGCTGGTGCTGTTTGCGCTCGTTCCGCTCGTGCTTGCCTTCGGCTCATGCGTCGCGCACGCGGAAAAACGCGTCGCCCTCGTCATCGGCAACGCCGGCTATCAAGCGGCGGCGCTGGCGACGTCGGCGAACGATGCGGGTCTCATCGCACAGACTCTGCAGGCAGCCGGGTTCGATGTGATCGGCGCTCGGGATCTCGATCAGGATTCGCTGCGCCGTGCCTTTCGCGACTTCCTCGACAAGACCACAGCCGCCGGGCCAGACACGGTGGCGTTCATCTATCTCAGCGGTTACGCAGTGCAGCTCGAAGGCGAAAATTATTTTGCTCCGATCGATGCCAAGATTGCCCGGGACTCCGACGTAGCGGCGGAAGCGCTGCGACTTTCCGACTACCTCAAGCCGCTGGCGGCGCTGAAGCTCAAGGCAAGCGCCGTCGTTCTCGACGCCGCGCGAGTGAATCCATTCGTCAAGTCCGGGCCGCCGCTTGCCGGCGGGTTGGCGCTGGTCGAGCCGGAGGCGGGTCTGCTGATCGCGTTCAACGCCGCTCCGGGCACCGTGGCTCCCGAAGGGCAGGGTCCCTACGGCGCTTATGCCCAAGCTTTGGCAGAGATGATGCGCGAGGGCGGCCTGCCGCTCGCCTCGGTTTTCGATCGCGTGCGTCTGCGGGTCAACAATCTGACCAAGGGCGCCGAGGTACCATGGCACGCATCGAAACTGGAAACATCATTCGTACTTTTCGAGCGCACGGCCGATGCGCCGCCACCTGCCGTCCCGGTCGAGCAAGCCGCGGCCATTCGCGCGCGGCCGCTACGCGAGCTGGCGGCGCAAGAAGCCTATGCCGCGGCGCTCGAGGGCGACACGTTGGACGGCTACTCGGAATTCCTGGTTGCGTATCCCGGCGATCCGATGGCGGCGAGGGTACGCGCGATCATCGCTGCCCGGCGCGAGGCAATCACCTGGCGGCGCACCCGCCTCATCGACACGCCGCCCGCCTATTGGTCCTATCTGCGGCGCTATCCCGAAGGACCGCACGCGGCCGATGCCCACCGCCGCTTGGCGTTTCTCGCCGCCGCATTCGAGCCGCCTGCGGTGTTCGCGGCCATAGACTATGACCTGCCGCCGCCGCCCCCGGACGAAATTATCTACATCCGGCGGCCGGTTCTCATCTTCGACGATCCCATCTTCGCCTTTGCGCCGCCACCGCCGCCGCCGGTGATTTTTCTGGCGCCGCCACCGCCGGAATTCGTGGTGCTCGCGCCGCCGCCACCGCCCGTAGCACTTTTTGTCTTGCCAATGCCGGTCTACCGGCCGGTTCCCATCTGGGTTCGTCCGCCCGCTTACGTGGCGCCGCCGCCGAACAACGTGATCTACAACAACGTCCACAACACGGTTGTAGTCAACAACGTGACGAATACCGTGACGATCATTAATCCAAGCGGTCAAACCCAGACCGTCACGCCGGCAGCAGCGATGGCGTCCCCGGCTCAGCCTGTCGCCACAGCGCCGCAGTCGGGACCTGCCGCAGCTTCGCCGACGGCACCTCCGCAAGCGGCGCCCGCCGCGCCCGCCGCGTCGGTCGGACCCCCGCTCCCGCCGTCGGTGGCGAAAAAGGCTGCCACACTTCAGGCGCAGCCGCCACAAGGAGCAGCCGTGCAGCCGGTCGCGCCCGGCGCCGTGGCGAGACAACCGTTGCCGCAACAGGGAGCGCCCTTGCCTGGGATGAAAGGTCAGCCCCTGCCGGGCCCAACCGGCACTGCGGCAACGCCAACAGCACCTTCGGCGGCGATCGTAGCGGCGCCGTCGCAAGTGCCCGCGGGGAAAGTGATCGCGCCTGCATCGCCATCGGCCGCTGCACCGCCCGGAATACCATCATCTTCGCCTGCAGGCGGCGCCAAGCCTGGAACACCGGCTGCAACAACGCCCTCAACCGCGATCGCGCCGACGACGTCAACACCGTCGCCTGCAGGAGGGAGCAAGCGCAGGACACCCTCATCTCAAAGGCCGGCTGCAAAGCCCTTACCATCAACGTCCGCGACTGCGGTGACCCCCGCTGTCCCGTCACCGCCTGCAGACAGCACCAAGCCAGCAACACCTCCATCGCAAATTCCGGCCGCGAAGCCTTCGCCGCCCACAACGCCTTCGGCCGCGATCACGCCAAGCACACAATCGCCGGCAAGCAAGCACGTGCCCACGCTGAAACCGGTAACGCAGCCAGGGCCATCCGCTCCCTCAAAGCCGGTCACGGCGTTGCCACCGTCGGTAGTTCCGGGAGGCGGTGCCAAACCGACGCCGTTACCACCTCACGGGCCTGCCGCGAGTCCAGTCACGCCGCCTGCTGTGGCGAAGCCGATCGCGCCGGCGGCTAACGTCGCGCACCCAGCACCAACTCCGGCGCCCAAGGTTGCACCGCAGCCAAAGGGGTGTCCGCCGGGGAAGGCTGTGACAATCATAAACGGCCAAGCCGCTTGCAAATGACGTCAGCGCAATATCGCCCGCTACTCTGCTCGTGGGAAATAATTGGCGCGGTGGAAATAACGATCAGATTTGAAATGTAGAGGGACCGTCGCGTGCGGTCAGGCTGACGGCGTTGCCTCGCCAGAGAGTGCGATGCCGTCGGACTGACGGCACACGAGCCTAGTCCCGTGTGGAATGAGAGTTCTGTCCTCGCGGAGCGCTTCTCAGCATATTGACCGAGAGAGCGTCGCGGTTCATCAACGTAGTTTGCACATTCGGTTCATCATTTATGCGGATCGAGGGAGACATGCGATGGCCGGAAACTGGAGCAGGATCGGCTCGAGCGAAGGCGGCGACTTCGACTGCTACCTAAACGTTCCCAACATCGGCAGACAGGTTCCGGCGGTTGTACTTGCTTCTGCAGTTCACGGCGTCGATTCCGATATTGTGGCCATGGCGGATGAGTTCGCCGCACATGGCTTCATTTCTGCTGCGCCGGACCTGTTCTGGCGCACGCTTCCGGGATCGCTCTCCCATGACGATCGCCGTGCCCAGGAGCGTTCGCAGCCCCGGCTCGAGAAGATCAAACAAGGGGAGGCCGATATGGCCGATACGCTGGCACAGCTGGCTAAGCTACCCGAATTCAACGGAAGCGCCGTGGCAATGGGTTTCTGCTACGGAGGCCCCTATGCCGTCCTCGGGCCCAAACGACTTGGCTACGCCGCGGGAATTTCCTGCCACGGCACGCAGATGCTCGATTACCTACATGACCTCGAGGACGTCTCCGAGCCCGTTTGCATCCTATGGGGTGATCGTGACCATCGGGCTCCGGACGAAGTATTGACGGCTTATCGCGCCCTGGCATCGCGTAAGAACAATGTGGAGCTGCATATCTTTCCCGGTGTGCAGCACGGGTACATGATGCGTGGAATGCCCAAGGCATTCGACTCGCGGGCGCGGGAGTTTTCAATGCGGCGCGCAGTGGACATTATCGACGGTTTCGCTTCGCGGACTGTGCACAAAGCCCTTCGCGAGGTTTCGTGACGGCCCGCATGCGAAGCCGCGATCCAGGGTCCTGCTCTCGGAGCTTCGCGCTATTCGGAGAGAAACGTCATGGCAAAATTTACCATCCAGCCGCACGGGCGTTTGCAGGAATGGATAGCCCACGAGAAGGGTTATTTCCGCGAGGCGGGTCTCGACTATGAGCTTCGCGGCGGCCTGTCGGCGCGACGCAAGAAAGAACTCGGTGCCGACGGCAAGACCGCCGACGTCTTTTCCGGCGCGTTCGAAGCCTACGAGCAGGGGCGAGGCAACAAGGGCGTCAAGTCGGACATTTCCTGCGCGTGCCACTGGGCCATTAATCATGCATCATCGCAGCAGATCGGAAAGATGTGGGGTAAATCCTACGTGGTGACCCCGGGCGGCGTCATGGTGCCGCCGGATTCGCCGATCCGTAGGCCGGAGCACCTAGCCTGGCAAGACGTGGCGGTCGGCTATCATTCCGGTAGCCACTTCACCACGCTGCAAGCGCTTGAGCCGTTCCTCGATCGCGAGCAGATCAAGCTCAAGTTCGTCGGCT
This sequence comes from Xanthobacteraceae bacterium, assembly GCA_035693615.1. Lineage (GTDB taxonomy): Bacteria > Pseudomonadota > Alphaproteobacteria > Rhizobiales > Xanthobacteraceae > VAZQ01. The sequence continues at coordinate 13,028 of DASSGH010000059.1, read as the reverse complement.
CGTCATGGGCGCGGGTCGACGCTGGCGTGGAACGCGACGTGCCGGCGACGAGCGTCTGGGGAATAGCGTACCAGGTCCTGGAGCAGCTTGGCTTTCGTAAGATCGTCGACACGACGTTCATGATCGCGTTCATGTTTCCCCATGGCGTCGACCCGGGCGACGTCGATAAATACATGCAGGGCCTCAAGCGCGCGCAGATGGATCTCGACTTCGCGCCGGAAAAGTACAAGCACTTCTACCTGAACGAGATCCCCGAGCGCTACAAGTCGTGGATCGATGTGCGCCGCTTCTCGGCGGGAGAGAGAATCGTGTTTTTGCCGTACGGGGAGGAAATTTACGCCCACACTCGGGCGTGGCTTCTTCAACGCGGCATTTTCGACGCGAAGCCGTCAAGCATCGACTACGCGACTGCGGTCGTGAGCTGAGGTGGACCCGTCGGCCAGGCCGCTCAGGTTTCGCTTTCGAGCGTCCAATCTGAGCCTTGTGGCGATGTCGACGTACTGAGGAACGCGGCCAAACGGGCGCTTCGAGTACTACGGCCTCGAACGAGTCGCCGCGAGCGGCTTGCGATGATCCACCGTCGGAAGCAACTTACCCGTGGTTCGCGATGACTAGAACGGCATCAACGACGCTCGAGTGGACTTGGCGGGGACACCGGATTCGCCTCGGCGCCGACGCAAGCGGGAACGGGCCGAAGGTGCTGCTGCTCCCCGCGCTGAGCTCGATCTCGAGCAGGCGCGAGATGCGCCCGCTGCAGGAGCGCCTGGCGGCGCGCTATTCGACGCTTGCCGTGGACTGGCCCGGCTTTGGCGAGGCGGCGCGGCCGCAAGTCGACTGGACGCCCGACGCCTATGCCGACTTCCTGGCGTTCGTTCTGAGCTCGGTGATGCCGCACCCCCACGCCATCATCGCCGCCGGCCACGCGGCGACTTACGTGCTCAAACACACTGCAAGCGCGTCAGAGCCGACGACGCGGCTCGTCCTGATCGCCCCGACCTGGCGCGGACCGCTGCCCACCATGGCGGGCGGACACCGGCCGCTGTTCGACCGGCTCTGCCGCCTCGTTGACGTTCCCGCGCTCGGGCCCCTCGTCTATAGGCTCAACGTCAACCGGCTCGTCGTGCGTTACATGGGCGCCGGCCACGTCTATGCCGATCCTGCGTTTCTCAACGAGGAGCGCCTACGCCAGAAGCTCGCCGTCGTGCGCGCGGAGGGCGCGCGGTTTGCGTCCGTGCGCTTCGTCACCGGCCGGCTCGATCCGCTCGCAAGCCGCGAGGCCTTTCTCGATATCGCCCGGCGGGCGCAGGCGCCGATCCTATTGGTCTACGGCGCCGACACGCCGCCGAAGTCGCGCGCGGAAATGGAGACACTCGCGGCCGTTCCCGGCATTCGCACCGCGCGGCTTCCCCGCGGCAAGCTCTCGGTGCACGAAGAGTTTCCCGACGCGACCATCAGCGCCATCGAGCCGTTCCTCGCCGAGGCCTCCGCCGGCTAGGCGCGCCACCCCAATCGATCCGTCGCGCCTCACACGACGTGATCGGGCGCGAGGTGGCAGGCGGTTTGCTCGCTGATTTCGATCTGCAACGTCGTATGCCCGATGCCGAAGCGCTGCTTGAGCTCGGTCGCCGCCGTCAGCAGGAATTCGTCTCCGGGATGGCCCGCGGGGAAGACGAGATGCGCGGTCAGGGCGTTTTCCGTCGTGCTCAACGGCCAGATATGCAGATCATGCACGGCGGCAACGCCGGTGCAGGATGCAAGATAGCTCCGCACCGCGTGCGGATCGATCGACGGCGGCACCGCGTCGACCGACATGGCAAGCGAGTCCCGCAACAAGCTCCAGGTGCCCCATACGATCACGCCGACGATCACGAGGCTGGTCAGCGGATCGAGCCAGAGCCAGCCGGTGTAGAGTATGACCAGGCCGGCCACGACGACACCCGCCGAGACCGCGGCGTCCGCAATCATGTGCAGGAACGCCCCGCGAATGTTGAGATCGCCTTTGCGGCCGGACGCGAACAGGGCGGCCGTCACGCCGTTCACGAGGATGCCGACGGCCGCCACGATCATGACGATGCCGCTCGCCACCGGTTCGGGGTGAAACAGTCGCAGCACCGCTTCCCAGGCGATGGCGCCGACCGCGACGAGCAGCAGCACGGCATTGAACAGCGCCGCGAGAATCGAAGAGCCGCCCAGGCCGTAAGTGTAGCGCGACGAGGGGGCGCGCCTGGTCAGGACAGTTGTAATCCAGGCAATGACCAGCCCGAGCACATCGGAGAGATTGTGGCCGGCATCGGCGATCAGCGCCACGGAATTGGCGACCACCCCGTAGGTGAACTCAACCGCGACGAAAGTCAGATTGAGGCCGATGCCGACGGCGAAGGACATGCCGAAGCTTGCGGGAGCGTGGACATGGGCGTGCCCATGATGGTCATGATCGGCGTGTTCATGCACGCGATCGCGATCAAGAGCCTGATGTGGGCGCATGGGAATCATGAAACGTCGGCGCGATGCGTCATGATATATGCATCCGTCCCACATATGCATCCGCTCCGCGGTCACCCAGCAGGTCCGCCCCGCCGCACGCGTCTGTGGCTTAGGCGCAACATGTTAGAAGAGAAACGCGCCGGGCCAGTTTCTCTGCGGGGGATAAGGTGGCAAAGTTGAATGCTACTCCAGGTCAAGGGGCACGGCTTGACTTCCTTAAGGATGCGGCGCTTCGGCCCGTGGCTGCTTGGGCTATTTTTGATCGCCCAGCTTGCCGGCGTTATGCCGGTGATGTTCGACCACGTCGTGCACGTGTTTGAAAGTCAGCCCGCGCTGGCCGACGCCCACGATCATAGCGTACCCAGCCGCCATGGCGATCATCGCCACGGCGCAGGCGACGTGAAGGACGAATGCTGCTCGCTGCATCACCATCTCGTAGGGATCGCTCATGTCTCGATCCCGACGGCCGCGTTCTCTCTTGCAGCCATGCCGTTGCTCGTGCCGCCGTTGCGCACGCTCGCAAGCGCCGATCCCATCCTGCTTGAGCGGCCGCCGAAATCCTCATCGCTGATCTGATCTGAGACCGTCACGCCCACGGCCACGGCCGTGCGCATGCGCTGGATCGCGATGGGATTGCGCATCAATGTTGCTACAACGCCGGCTGATCTGCGCCTCGGGAAGTCGCAAGGCGTCGCTCAGGCTCCTTTTAGGGCTGGCATCCATATGGTTGGCAGGCCTCGCGGCGCCGGCCTCGGCCTCGGCCGAGAACCGTAAGCACGCGGACAAGGCGGGCGAAGTCGACACCGAGCATATGTTCGGCTTCACCGAAGGCAGCGATATCGGGGAAGCGGGAGAAAAGGAACTCGAGACCGATTCGACCGGCCGTTTCGGCAAGGTCGACGGCTCCTATAACAATGTCGCGACGGCGCTCGAGGCCAAATACAGTTTCTCGGACAGGTTCCGCCTCTCCGCCGTGGCGACGGTCGCCTATTACGACATCGCGGGCGTGAGCGCGTTCGACGATCGCCGCCAAGCGGCGCTGCAGTCGATTTCGTTCGACGCGAGATTCCGTCTGTTCGATCGCGAACACGCGCCGTTCGGGTTGACGCTCAGCGTCGAGCCCCGTCGAGGTTTCACGGACGAGATGAGCGGGGAGGGCGCCGACCAGTACGGCGCCGAATTTCGCTTGCTTGCTGATCGCGAATTGGTACCCGGCCGTCTATTCGCTGCGCTCAATGTGAACTACGAGCCGGAACAGACGAGGCTGCGGGGGTCCGCAGAGACATTGCGCGAATCGATGCTCGGGATTGGAGCGGCGCTCGCCATGCAGGTGATGCCGAACGTCTTCATCGGCGCGGAAGCTCGCACGCTTCGGCACTACGAGGGGCTTGGCCTCAACAGTTTCGCCGGGCAGGCGCTCTACATTGGCCCGACCTTCTACGCGACCTTCGGCCAAGGATATTTCCTCTCGGCGGCGTGGAACGTGCAGGTGTGGGGCGCGGTGGCAGGAAGCTTGGGCGCGCTTGATCTCGTCAATTTCGAACGGCATCAAGCGAAGCTGCGCGTCGGGGTTGTCTTTTGAGCTACCGGTGTCGTTCCGTCGCCAGAGAGTCATCTCAGGCTAAAACGGATCGGCACGGTGAGATCGACGCGCGGGCCCGGCAATTCCGGCGGCGGCGGCGGGAAAGGCTCCGCGCGGCGCAAAAGCGCCAGCGCCTCGTCGTCGAGCGCGCTCGCGCCCGAGGAGCGCACGACGCGGCTGTTGAGCACCCGCCCCTGCCGGTCGATGCTGAAGAAGACCTGCGCAACTCCTTGCTGGCGGCGTGAGTGCGCCGCCTCCGGATAGCGCTTGTTGCGCTCGAGCAGCGCCAGGATGTGAGTCTTCCACGTCGGCACCGCGTTTGAAGGCGTCGGGGTGAGGCGGCCCTGCATCGGCGCGGCCGGCACCGCGGCGCTCTGCTCGGGAATTGCCTGCGGCGCCGAGGTGGTCGGCGCCGGCGTGCGCGGCTCTTGCGGCTGCAACTTTGCGACCTCCTGCGGTCGCGGCTCGATGGCGACATCAGGATTGGGCGCCGGCTTGATCTCGGGCGGCGGCTCTTCGACCGGTTTCGATGCGACCTTCTCTTCGATCTTCTGCTCGTCCTCCACGTGCTCGACCGGCCTCTCGGGCGAGGCTTCCGACATCACCTGTTCGGGTCCGGGGGCAATCTCCGTCGGCGGCGCATCCGGTGCGACCGGCAGCGGCGCAAACTCGACCACGATCGCGGCCGCTGGCTCCGCCGCCTCGAGGTTGTCGCGCCAGGGAACCATCCCCGCCGCGATCGCGCCGTGCGCAAGCACCACGATCGCCGCGCTGATCGCCCAGCGGCGTAGGTCGCTGAAATCTTCGGCGCTCAGCGCCATCACTGCGTTTTCTCCAACCCCACCAGCGCAACCTTCAGGTATCCGGCCGCGCGCAAGAGATTCATGACCTCCATCATTTCGCCGTACGGCACGGCCTTGTCCGCGCGCAGGAAAATGCGCGTCTCCTTGTCGCCGTTCGCCGCCGCGTCGAGCGTGCCGCCCAGCAGCTCCCGGCTGACGGAATTATCGCCCAGCGCGAGGGTGAGATCGGACTTGACGCTCAGATAGAGTGGCCGCTCCGGTCGCGGCTGCGGCTCCGCCGTCGAGGCCGGCAGGTTGACCGCAATGTCGACGGTGGCAAGCGGCGCAGCCACCATGAAGATGATGAGCAGCACCAGCATGACGTCGATGAACGGGGTGACGTTGATCTCGTGCACCTCGTCCAGCGTGTCCTCGCCGTGATCAAGCCGCACGCTCATTGTGTCCCTCGTGGTGCTGCGCCCGCATCTGCAAGCCTGACGCGACGGGCGAGGACCGGCTCGTTCGGTGTGCGCTCAGGCGGCACGGCGGCAGCGCGCTCGAGATCGCGGCTGACCAGCCGCAGTACTTCCGCCGCGGCATCCCCCAGTCCGGCACGGTAGGCGGCGATCGAGCGGGCGAACATGTTGTAGATGACCACGGCCGGTATGGCGGCCGCGAGCCCGAGCGCGGTCGCGAGCAGCGCCTCGGCGATCCCCGGCGCGACCACGGCGAGATTCGTGGTGTGCGCCTTCGAGATGCCGATGAAGCTGTTCATGATGCCCCAGACCGTGCCGAACAGGCCGACGAAGGGCGCCGTCGCGCCGATGGTCGCCAGCACGCCGGTGCCGCGCAGGATGCGCCGCCCGCAGCTCGCTTCGATGCGCTCGAGCCGCGACGCGATCCGTTCCTTGATGCCTTCATTGCCGGTCAAACCGGGGGAGAGCTTCAGCTCGATCGCGGCCGCGCCGAGGAACTGGGCGACCTCACCTTGGATCTCGGTAAGTTGCGGGACGTTCTCGAGGGAGCGTATGCCTGCGAGCTCTTTCGCTGCCGCCCGCACCCGCCGCTTGGCGAAAAAGATCTCGATCGACTTGGCCAGCCACACCGTCCAGGTGACGAGCGAGGCAAAGGCAAGTCCGACCAGCACCGCCTTCACCACCGGGTCGGCGTTGAGAAACATGCCCCACGGGCTGAGATCGCGCGGCAGCGTCGCGGTGCCCACGACGTTGTCCTGCGCGGCCGCCGGCAAAGCGGCGGGGGGGCAGACAAAGAGCGCGCCGGCGCCCACGCTGGCCCACACCCCGCGCGGGGCACGAACGCGTCTGCTACGAAGTTCCACTCGCAATCGCCTCACCCGCCGTCCGTCGGCACATCGTTACAATGTACCGGCGTCAAGTTCTAGTGAACATTTCCTTCGCGCAGGCAATGCGGGATCTTGAGACCAATGTAGCAAATTTCAGGGACTGCTCTGCTTGGAATTATTCCAACCTTCGTTGGAATGGTGGAATCGCGAATGCGAAAACGAAGGGCGCAGGAGACATTATTATTCGTCCCGCACCTGGACAAAGTTGCGGGGAGCAAGCCGCAGACCGACAGTGCGGATTAGTGCCGTGTCGTACGCGTTGAACGCAGCAAAATCCGTGGTGGCGTCGCAAGGCTTTCCCGCATTTTCCTGCGCGCGGCGACGGGCGAGAAGCTTGCGCGAATGCTATCCTGCGAAAAAGCCTTGGGAGGAAATTCATGAACATCAAGCGATTACGCGCCGCGGTCATTGCCATCGCTGCGACTAGCGGCCTCGCCGGGCCTGACGCATTGCATGCCCAAAACTATCCGGCCCGGTCGGTGACACTGATTGTCCCGTCCGCTGCCGGGGGCGGGACCGACACCATCGCGCGCCTGATCGGGGATCAGCTTAGCAAGCAGCTCGGCCAGGGATTCGTGGTCGAAAATCGTACCGGAGGCGGCATGCTGGTCGGCACTGCGGCTGCGGCCAAGGCCGCGCCGGACGGCTACACGCTGCTGGTCGGGCTCACCGGCAACATGTCGGTCAATCCGAGCTTGTTCGCCAATCTGCCCTACGATCCGCTCGCAGACTTCACGCCGGTGGCGATGCTTGCCAATTATCCGTTCCTTGTCGTTGTGAATAACGATCTGCCGGCGAAGTCGATCAAGGAGCTAGTCGCGTTGCTGAAATCGCAGCCCGGCAAGTTCGACTACGCCTCGGCCGGGAATGGCACCGGACAGCACCTAGCCCCCGAATTGTTCAAGATGATGACCGGCACCGAGATGGGGCACGTTCCCTACCGCGGCGCGCAGCCCGCGTATCAGGACGTGATCTCCGGTCGGGTGCCGGTATTCTTTGACAACATGTCCACCGCGATGAGCCTTGCGAAGGGCGGCAAGGTGCGCGCGCTTGCCGTCACCTCCAAGAAGCGCTCGCCGCTGATGCCCGAATTGCCGACCGTGGACGAGGCCGGTGTCCCTGGTTACGAGTACTACACGTGGTTCGGGTTGTGGGCGCCCAAAAGCACGCCGCAGCTGATCGTCGAAAAGCTGTACGCCGAAGTGCAGAAGGCGCTCGCCGATCCGACCGTCCAGCAGCGCATCGCCGACACCGCAGGCGAACCATCCGACATGGCGCTTGCGGAGATCACGCCGTTCGTGAAGGCAGAGATCGCCAAATGGGCCGAGGTGGTCAAGCGCGCCGGAATAAAAGTCGAGTAGGGCGCGCCCAACTAACGGCCTCCGCCGAATCGACGAGTTTCCGAGGAGTAAGGACCCGTCGGCTTCGAATGAGGCCAGCATAATTTCAGCCAACCGGTTGCCCGGAATGAGTTCCGCCCGCGGGAATGCGGCCGTTGCGGCGTTCATCCCAGGTGCTTCTTTATCTGAACGCAAACTTCCAGCCGCGACTCACAAACGCGAGCGATCCTGTGGCCGTCGAGCACCGTGCGCTGCTTCAATTTGTACTGCTCTACTGCGCGCTTTTCAGCGCGTTCGGGTTTGCCTCCCCGTTCTTCCCGGCCTTTCTTGCGGGACGCGGGCTCGGGTCCGAGGAACTCGGGCTCGTGCTAGGCGCCGGAACCGCAGTGCGACTGATATGCGGCCCCGTTGCCGGGCGTGTAGCGGATCGTCTCCAGGCCTTTCGAGCAGAACTTGCTGTTTTCGCCATTGTGGCCGCCGCCGCCGCGCTCCTTTACCTCGCACTGGATGGGTTTTGGGCGGTGCTGGCCATTTCGCTGCTACAGGCGGCGGCACTCGGCCCGCTCGTTCCGCTCGCCGACGCCCTTTGCCTCGCGCATGCTCGACCCCGACAAAGCACAGGATTTGAATATGGATGGGTCCGGGGCATGGGTTCGGCTGCGTTCGTCGTCGGAACGCTCCTGGCCGGGCACGCGGTGGAAGGTTACGGCCTCTCAGCCATCATGTGGCTGAGCGCGACGGCGCTGCTGGCGCTTCCGTTTGCTGCGGCAGTCGTCCCGGCCTTCCCTGGAAAAGCAGGGGGTGCGCCCGTTCCCCACGCGCGCCTGGATCATCCCTGGCTGACGTTATTTCGCCAGCGAGCATTTGCCCGGGTCACTCTCATCGGCGCGCTCGTTCTCGGCAGTCATGCGATGTACGACTCCTTCGCCGTGATCCGCTGGAGGGAAGCCGGCATTAGCTCCGCGACCATTGGGCTGCTTTGGTCGGAGTCGGTTGCCGCCGAGGTATTGGTCTTTCTATCGATCGGCATGACTATCTTGAGGGTGCTGAGGCCGACCGGCGCCTTGGCATGCGCGGCAGCTTGCGGTCTCCTGCGCTGGGCGACCATGGCCGAAACAACTGAAGTCGCCGCCCTTGCATTGATCCAGCCGCTGCATGGTTTCACCTTCGCGTTGCTGCACCTCGCGTCCATGCGGCTCATTACCGACACCGTGCCTTCCGTTTTGGCGGGAACCGCGCAGGCAGTCTACGGTCTGGTCGGCGTTGGCGGCGCCACAGCTGTTTTGATGATCGTTTCGGGATGGCTTTATGCCCGTTTCGGCGCGGCCGGATTTTGGGCGATGGCTCTACTGTGCGTTGCTGCCTTCCCTGTCATTTGGAGCTTGCATTCGCTCACGCATCGGCAAGGGCGAGCAACGTGAGAGCGCGGCAATCCGCTCGGAAGGCAAATCGAGGCTGGCGGCCGCGCGACGGGACAACTCCTGCAACAAGCGAGCCTTGTCGGACGCGCGTAGATCGATGAGAGTATCGCTCGGGGAGAGAAATGCGCTGATACCCATGGGCGCTCCGATGGCGAAGCAACGCCAAGCGCGTTCAATGCAGCTCTTGCTCCGGCGCCCGCAGCCGGTAGCCGATCCCGGTTTCCGTCAGTACGTATTGCGGCCGTTCGGGATCAGCTTCGATCTTCTGCCGCAGCTGCCGCACATAGACCCGCAGGTACTGCGCGTCGGTGAGACCGTCCCATAGCTCGCCGAGCAGGAATTTGTGCGTCAGCACTTTGCCGGCGTGCTGCACCAGCACGCGCAGAAGGTCGTACTCCTTGGGGGAGAGTTTCACCTCCTTGTCGCCAAGCTTGACGATGCGCCGCACCAGGTCGACGGCGAGATCGCCGGTGCGGAAAATCGGCCGCTCGCCGTGCACCTGTAGCTGGTGACGCAGGGCGGTGCGCATCCGGGCGAGCAGCTCGTCCATGCCGAATGGCTTGGTGACGTAGTCGTCGGCCCCGAGGTCGAGCGCCTGCACCTTGCCGACCTCGTCTCCGCGGCTCGACAGCACCACGATCGGGACGCCCTCGTTGCGCGCGCGTATCATGCGCAGCAACTCAAGTCCCTCGATGTCGGGAAGCCCGAGATCGAGAATGATCAAATCAGGATTCCGCGCCAAGAGATCGAGGGACGCCTTGCCGGTCGGCGCTTCCAGGATTTCGTAGCCTTGCGTGCTGAGTCCCATGCGCAATAGCTTGCGGATGGGCGGCTCGTCGTCGACCACGAGGATTTTGAGCGGGGCAGCACTCATGCCGCGGTGTCCAACTGCTCGGTCGCAGGCGAGATTGGAAATCTGATCAGAAATGCCGCGCCGCTGCGATCGATGCGGTTCGCCGCCGCGATGGTCCCGTGCATGGCTTCGACGAAGCCGCGGGAGATCGCCAGTCCGAGGCCGGTGCCGGCGCGGACCTGATCCCCTTTTGCCACCCGATAGAACTTGTCGAAGATGTGCTCCAGCTCCGACGGCGGAATGCCATCACCTTCGTCCAAGACCTGCAGGCAGACGGAATCGCGGTCGCGCCAGCTCTGGATGCGGATCGTCGTGTGAGCGGGAGAATATTTCGCGGCGTTGTCCAACAAGTTGAACAAGACCTGCTCGAACAGCACCGCATCGAGGCGGAGCATCGGCAGATCGGCGGCCAGCTCCAGCTCGACGCGGTGATGCGCCAAAATCTTGCCGGCGCGGCGCAGCGCGCTGCCGACGATCTCGCCGAGATCGTGCGGAGCGGCATTCGGCACGACCGCGCCGGCCTCGAGCTTTGTCATGTCAAGCAGGTTGGCGATGAAACGGTTGAGCCGCTCGGCCTCGTCGACGATGGTCGCCAGCAGATCCGCCTTTTCGCCGTCGCTGAGCGCGCCCGAGAGATCCCGCAGCGTGCCGGCCGCGCCAAGGACGGCAGCGAGCGGCGTCTTGAGATCATGCGAAATCGACGTCAACAGCGCGGATCGCAAGCGATCGGCCTCGGCCTCGCGTTTCGCCTGTTCCAAATCCTCCACCAGACGCACGCGCTCGATCGCCAGCGCGCTCTGATCGATTAACGCATCGAGCAGGCGCCGCTGATCGGGCGTGAGCAGCGGTCCGGGCTTGTCGCTGTCGATGCCGATGACGCCGATCGCGCCGCGGCCCGTTCGCATCGGCAGGAACAGGCGTTTGGCGCCGGGCAGCGTGTCCGAGCCGCGCCCGGCGGAGCGGTCGTTCTGCCAAGCCCATTTCGCGGCGGCGACGTCGGCTTCGTCGAGAATATCCTCGGGTGGATAGCCGGCCTTCACGACGATCGAGCCATCCTCCGGCAACAGCAGCACCACGCGCACCTTGAGCATCAATGCGGTCTGGTAAGCCGTTGCCCAGAGTACGTCGTCGAGCGTGCCGACGCCGGCGAGCTTGCGGCTGAACGCGTACAGCAACTCCACCGCGCGGATGCGCTCGTGCGCAGCCACTGTCCGTGTGCGTCCACGCGCGGCAAAATGCGACACGACCACCGCGACGATGGTGAAGAACACGAACGCGCCGATGTTGGTCGGATCGGTGATGGTGAAGGTATAGATCGGCGGGAGAAAGAAGAAATTGTAACAGAGCGAGGAGGCGACGGTCGCGAACAGGGAGGGCCAAAGTCCATAACGCACCGCGATGCCGACCACCACGGTGAGAAAGACGAGATCGACGTTTTCGATGCCCAGCCAGGGCTGGATCAACTCGCCGACGCCGAGCGCGGCTGCGACCGCCAACCCCGCGACAACATAGGGCTTGGCATCGAATGCAGCCCGCGCTTCCGCCGGACGGACCGTCTTCTTCGGGATCGGATCGCGCGCGAGCTCATCGCCAGCGATGACGTGAACGCTGATATTGCCGGATCGCCGCACCAACTCATGCACCACGGAGCCGTGCAGGATCTCGAACCAGCGCGAGCGCGTCGACTTTCCCGTGACGATGTGGGTGACGTTGTTCGCCTGGGCGAAGCTGATCACGTCGTCGGCGATGGAGCGGTCGCCGCCGGGAACGGTGATCGCCTCGCCGCCCAGCGCCTCGGCCAGCCGCAACGTGTCGGCGACGCGATCGCGCTCGACTTCGCTCCACTGCAAGCTGCGCCGCGTCTCGACGCACAACGCCGTGAACGGGGCATGCAGCCGGTCCGCGAGCCGCTTGGCGTAGCGCACGAGACCGGCGGAGCGCGGATCCTCGCTGATGCAGACCAGAACGCGCTCGCCCGCCGCCCATGGCCCCGGAATCGCGTGCGCCTGCATGTGGGTAAGCAACTGCTCGTCGACGCGCTCCGCCGTCCGCCGCAGCGCGAGCTCGCGCAGCGCCGTCAGATTTCCGGAGGAGAAATAGTGCTCGAGCGCGCGTTCGGCCTGTTTTGGAACGTAGACCTTGCCCTCCCTGAGACGCTCGATCAGATCGTCCGGAGTGAGGTCGACCAGCTCGACGGCATCGGCGCGGTCGAACACCGAATCGGGGACCGTCTCGCCCACCCGCACGTGGGTGATTTGGGCGACGACGTCGTTGAGGCTTTCGATGTGCTGGATATTGACCGTGGTGTAGACGTCGATGCCGTGATTGAGCAGCTCCTCGACGTCGAGGTAGCGCTTGGGATGGCGGCTGCCGGGGGCGTTGGTATGGGCGAGCTCGTCGACGAGCGCGATCTGCGGATGACGGGCGAGCATGGCGTCGAGGTCCATCTCCTCGAGCGGCTGGCCCTTGTAGTCAAGTTGCTTGCGCGGAAGGATCTCGAGCCCGTCGAGCAGCGCGTGCGTCTCCTTGCGTCCGTGCGTCTCGACGACGCCGACGACCACGTCGTAGCCGTCCTGCTTCCTGGCGCGGGCCTGCTGCAGCATCTCGTAGGTTTTGCCTACGCCGGGAGCAGCTCCCACGAAAATTTTGAGCCGACCGGACCGGCGTTCTTCCCGCCGGGCGGCCTCGAGCAGGGCGTCCGGGGAGGGGCGTTTGTCAGACTGGCTGCGCTGCTCCGCCATCAGGACTCAAGTCGTCTCGCCAGGCGAGCCTGCCATCATGGGTTAGTGGGCGGTCGCGCGATCGAGCGCCAGGTTGAGCGCCAAGACGTTCACCCGCGGCTCGCCCAGCAAACCGAGGGTACGTCCCTCGAGGTGCTCCTCGACCAGCTGGCGCACGCGATCTTCTGGCATATTGCGCGCCTTCGCAACACGCGGCACCTGCAAATAGGCCGCGTCCGGAGAAATGTGGGGGTCGAGGCCGCCGCCCGAGGTCGTGACCAGATCGATGGGGACCGCGGCCGAGGGGTTCTCCTGCTTGAGCTTGTCGACGTCGCCCTGCACGCGCTCGATGAGAGCCTTGTTGGTCGGGCCCAGATTCGAGCCGCCGGAATTCGCCGCATTGTAGGGCGCAGGCACCGTCTTCGTCGCATCGTTCGGGTCAGGAGCGACCGTCGCCGAGGGCCGGCCGTGGAAATATTTGTC
>DASSGH010000058.1:0-2101 GCA_035693615.1 Xanthobacteraceae bacterium | reverse complement strand
GGGTTCCGAGATCGTGCGCATCACCGTCGACCGCGACGAGGCGGCGGCCGCGGTCCCCCACATCAAAGAGCGCCTCGCCAAGATGGGCGTCGGCGTGCCGATCGTCGGCGACTTCCATTATATCGGCCACAAGCTCCTGGCTGACCATCCGGCATGTGCGGAAGCACTGGACAAGTATCGCATCAATCCCGGCAATGTTGGCTTCAAGGACAAGAAGGATCGGCAATTCGGCGCCATCGTCGAGACTGCGATCAGGCACGGCAAGCCGGTGCGCATCGGCGCCAATTGGGGTTCGCTCGACCAGGAGCTTCTCACCCGGTTGATGGACGAGAACGCGCGCTCGCCCAACCCGCGCGACGCGCGCGAGGTGACGCGCGAGGCGATGGTGCAATCGGCGCTGCTTTCGGCCGCGCGCGCTGAGGAGATCGGGCTTTCCCGCGACCGCATCATCTTATCGGCAAAGGTCTCCGCCGTGCAGGATTTGATCGCGGTCTACGGTGAGCTCGCGCGGCGCTCGGATTATGCCCTGCATCTCGGGCTGACCGAGGCCGGCATGGGATCGAAGGGAATCGTCGCCTCGGCCGCGGCGCTGAGCATTCTTTTGCAGCAAGGCATCGGCGATACCATCCGCATTTCGCTCACGCCGGAACCCGGCGGCGATCGTACGCTCGAGGTCAAGGTGGCGCAGGAGCTGCTGCAAACCATGGGCTTTCGCGTTTTCGTGCCGCTTGTCGCCGCCTGCCCCGGCTGCGGACGCACGACCTCGACGACGTTCCAGGAGCTTGCCCGCGATATCCAAGGGTTCATTCACGCCTCGATGCCCGAGTGGAAGCGGAGCTATCCCGGCGTCGAGTCGCTCAACGTCGCGGTCATGGGCTGCATTGTGAACGGGCCGGGCGAAAGCAAGCACGCCGATATCGGCATTTCGCTTCCCGGAACCGGCGAGCAACCCGCCGCGCCGGTCTTCGTCGACGGCAAAAAGGTGGCGACGCTGCGCGGCGCAACGGTTGCCGCCGACTTCAAGCAGATGGTGATCGACTATATCGAGCGCCGCTTCGGCGAGCCGGGCGCCGGACGTACCGCGGCGGAATAGGGCGCGCGCACGGCGCGCCGCGCCTCAACGACAGCTTTGAACGGATGACGCGCCGCGCGCTACTGCGGCGCTTGCGGTGCGCGCGATAGCTCGGCGAGCAGCCCAATGACCGCGATTAAAAGACAAAGGAGTACAACTTTTTCCACGCACGCCCTCCCCCAATCCCACCCCTGGGAACCACTGACATTAGAACGCGATCGCGGCGGCACAGGTTCCGCCCCGTGGCAAAGTGATGGCAGAAGGCTTAATCCGGCATTAAGGCTCGGCCCGGTTTCGCCCGCTCTGCGCACCGGTGCGCCGGGCTGGGTCGCGGCAGCCGATATGAGGGCGCGCCGAAACGCTCGCAGTCGCTTGCTGCACGCACGCAATGGACCGACGCCTCGCCGGCCTCTACTCTTGCGCGCGCCGCCATCGCGCCGCAGGAGCGACGACATGCCGGAGCATCTCTTTCCCGGGTCTTTGTCGAGGAGGTGGCCTCGGGCATGCACGCCATCGCAGGCGTGCCGACCTCGACCACCGCATTCGTCGGCGCCACGGTGTCCGGCCCGATCGAAGCGCCGAGCCTGGTGGGAAGCTTTGCCGAATACGAGGCGCAGTTCGGCGCAATTTCCGCCGACATGCCGCTCGGCTACGCCGTGCAGCAGTATTTTTTCAACGGCGGCCGTGAGGCCGTGATCGCGCGTGTCGTGCCGAGCGGCGCGGCGCTCACCGATGGCGATTTGTCGAGCGCTGCACTCGAGGCGCAGCAACGCGGCCTCTGGCTGCTCGATCGTGCGGAGCGGTTCAACATCCTGTGTATCCCGCCGCTCTCGCGCAGCGCCGATGTCGGGCGTGCCACCTGGGATGCGGCGATCGCCTACGCTACCCGCCGCCGCGCCATGGTCATCATCGATCCGCCCGCGGCCTGGGCCGCCGCGCCGACGCTGGCCGACGTGACGGCATTGGCAGGCCGCAGCTCCAACGCTGCGCTCTATTATCCGCGGCTGCAGGCGAGCGATCAGCTGCGCG
>DASSGH010000057.1:0-2186 GCA_035693615.1 Xanthobacteraceae bacterium | reverse complement strand
TTCCGGTGTGACCGTGGTGACTACACTCGTGTGCCATTTCACATCGCACGCGAGGCTGCGGGTGCATTGGGCACCCGGCATTCCCTGCGCCCTCTGTTTCTATTGGGCGAAAGGTTCTTGCACAACTCGGGCGCCTCGTGCCGCGGGATCGCGATGGTATGGTTTGTACGTGCGGATGACGCTCATGGCCGGCCGCAAAAAACCTCACAGCAGCTCCGGCTCTTCCGCCATGATGGCGTCGCCGGCGGCGATGCTGCCGCCCGTGGTCACTTCGGCATAGATACCGCAATCGCCGTGGCCGAGGCGGCGCTGCAGCTCCTGCGGGATAGCCAGATCGCGCTCGGCGGTGTCGGGGTCGACGTTGACGGCGGCGCAGCGGACAATCCGCTTGACCACCTTGAGCCTGGCGTCACCGATCGCGATCGTGCGGTCAAGCAAGTCGAATTCGTGCCAGGCCGGCCAGCCCTCGACATAGAGGTTGGCGCGGAAGCGGAGCGGATGGACGGGGTGCCCGACCATGCTCTCGATGGCGCGGACGCTCGCCAGGTTGATGATCGAGACCACCTTGCGGGCGACGTCGGAGAAACTGTGCCCCGGGCTGGTCAGCACTTTTGGCGGCCCCTTGATCTGGCTCGCGTAGCGGCCGGCAAAGAACTGCTCTATCGCCGCCCGGCCTTCGGGGGTTTCGAGGTCGCCTTGAGCCGCGATGGCGCCGTTGTGGCGGATGGTCAGCACGTGGCTCGCATCGTCGAAACGGGTCTGCAGCGCCGCCAGCCATTCGTCCCGCATCAGCATCAGGAAATGGGATTTCGGCATCCACGCCGGCGCCCCGGGTTCGAAGCCGCTGGGGCCGTTCTCGATGGCGTGGCGGCGGTCGGCCGGAAGCGTCTCGCCGATGCGCAGCGCGACGCGTGGCAGCGGCTCGGGGGAGAGGCCTTTGACGGGATAGCGATAGAGGCTGGCGATCTGCGCGGGCGGGAGCGGGGACATGCGGCTTATTAAGAGATTCCGGGGGCAGGCGCTACCGCGCACGAATTTGTGAAGCTGCCTCTTCCGTTTCCGGAACTCTGCTCCCACATTTGCCGGAAGTCGGCGGAAGCGTCGGCGAAGCGACCGCCGGCTGGTTGAGGAACGTCAATGCGGCCTGCGGAAACCCAATGAAGATGCCGGGACAGTGCCTTCGGGGCTGAACGGCATGCTGAGGGAACAACATCATGGACATTGAAAAATATACCGAACGTGCGCGAGGTTTTATCCAGGCGGCGCAGTCGCTTGCGGTGCGCGAAGGCCACCAGCAGTTTTCATCGCTGCACGTGTTGAAAGTGCTGCTGGACGACAGCGAAGGCCTCGCCGCCGGCCTGATCGACCGCGCCGGCGGTGGTTCCCGCGCGATCCTCAAAGCGACCGAGGGGGCCCTCAACAAGCTGCCAAAAGTTTCCGGAGGCGGAGCCGGGCAGGTTTATCTCGCGCCCGAACTGGCGCGCGCGTTCGATACTGCGGAGAAAGCCGCCGAGAAGGCGGGCGACAGTTTTGTCACCGTCGAGCGGCTGTTGCTGGGACTGGCGCTCGAGAAAGACGGCGAGGCCGGACGCATCTTGCGAAACGGCGGCGTCACGCCGCAAAACCTCAACGCGGCGATCGAAGCCCTGCGCAAGGGCCGCACCGCCGACAGTGCGACCGCTGAGAACGCCTATGATGCGCTGAAGAAATATTCGCGCGACCTGACGCAGGCGGCGCGCGACGGCAAGCTCGATCCGGTGATCGGCCGCGACGAAGAAATCCGCCGCACCATTCAGGTGCTGTCCCGCCGCACCAAGAACAATCCGGTGTTGATCGGCGAGCCCGGCGTCGGCAAGACCGCGATCGTCGAAGGTCTCGCGCTGCGAATCGTCAATGGCGACGTGCCGGAAAGCCTCAAGGACAAGAAGCTGCTGGCGCTCGATCTCGGCGCGCTGATTGCGGGTGCAAAATACCGGGGCGAGTTCGAGGAGCGGCTGAAAGCCGTGCTGCAGGAAGTCACCGGGGCGGAAGGCAGTATCATCCTCTTTATCGACGAGATGCACACGCTGATCGGGGCCGGCAAGGCCGACGGTGCGATGGATGCGTCCAACCTGCTCAAGCCGGCGCTGGCGCGGGGCGAATTGCATTGCATCGGCGCAACCACGCTCGACGAGTATCGCAAGCAT
>DASSGH010000056.1:0-2272 GCA_035693615.1 Xanthobacteraceae bacterium | reverse complement strand
AGCAGCGAGCGCTCGTTGGTATCGAGGGTGGTTTCCCAGAGCTGACCCGGGTTCATCTCGCCGAGGCCTTTGTAGCGCTGCAACTTTATGCCCTCGCGGCCGGCTCCGGTCACCGCTTCGAACAGGCCGACCGGGCCGTGAATGGTGGTCTCGGTGTCTTTCCGGCGCAACAGGCCGGGACGTGGATAGGCCTCCTGCAGCTTTGCGGCATATTCGTCGAGCTTGCGCGCGTCGGCGGAGCCGAGCAGCGCGGCGTCGATGATGGCGACATCCTTGACGCCGCGCACGGTGCGCTCGAAGAAGAAACCTTCGCCCTCGCTGAAGCGCCCGGTCCAGCCGCGCTCGACTTCATCGGCCAGCGCATCGAGCCGTCGCGCGATATAGCCCGCCGCGGCATTGGCGGTTTCGACATCACTCGTGATCTTGGGGCTGAGCACGCCGGCGATCGCCGCCTGCTCCACCACCTTGCGGTTATAGCGGCTGTGCAGATTGTGCAGCGTGCCGCGGATGATCCGGGCGTCCTCGACCAGCGCCTGCAGGTCGCGGCCGCTGCGATCCTCGCCGGACGCCGACTTGAAGACGCAGTCGTCGAGACCGGTTGCGATCAGGTAGTCCTCCAGCGCGCGCTCGTCCTTGAGGTATTGCTCGGATTTGCCGCGGTTCACCTTGTAGAGCGGCGGCTGCGCGATGTAGAGGTAGCCGCCCTCGATCAGCGCCGGCATCTGGCGGAAGAAGAAGGTCAGCAGCAGGGTGCGGATATGCGCGCCGTCGACGTCGGCGTCGGTCATCAGGATGATCTTGTGGTAGCGCAGCTTTGACAAATCAAAATCGTCGCGGCCGATGCCGGTGCCCAATGCAGTAATCAGCGTGCCGATCTGCTCGGAGCCCAGCATCTTGTCGAAGCGCGCGCGCTCGACGTTGAGGATCTTGCCGCGCAGCGGCAGCACCGCCTGGAATTCGCGGTTGCGGCCCTGCTTGGCGCTGCCGCCGGCCGAATCTCCCTCGACGATGAACAGTTCGGACTTGGCGGGATCGCGCTCCTGGCAGTCGGAGAGCTTGCCGGGCAACGAGGCGTAATCCAGCGCGCCCTTGCGCCGCGTCAGCTCGCGCGCCTTTCGCGCGGCCTCGCGGGCAGCTGCGGCCTCCACCACCTTGCCGACAATGATCTTGGCTTCGGCGGGATGTTCCTCGAACCACGCCGCCAGCGCCTCGTTGATGACATTCTCGACCACCGGACGCACTTCCGAGGAAACCAGCTTGTCCTTGGTCTGCGAGGAAAATTTTGGGTCCGGTACCTTCACCGAGAGCACCGCGGTCAGGCCTTCGCGGCAGTCGTCGCCGGTCAGCGCGATCTTTTCGCGCTTGGCGTTTGCCTCGGCATAACCGTTGACCTGGCGCGTCAGCGCGCCGCGGAAGCCCGCCAGATGGGTGCCGCCGTCGCGCTGCGGAATGTTGTTGGTGAAGCACAGCACATTCTCATGATAGCTGTCGTTCCACCACAGCGCCGCCTCGACCCCGATGCCGTTCATGTCCGCATGGATCATGATCGGTGCGGGCACCATCGGCTTCTTGTTGCGGTCGAGATATTTGACGAACTCCTCGACACCGCCCTTGTACATCATCTCCTCGCGCTTCTCGACCGCGTGGCGCATGTCGGACAGCACGATGTTGACGCCGGAATTCAGGAACGCGAGCTCGCGCAGGCGGTGCTCCAGCGTGGCGAAATCATATTCGACATTGGTGAAGGTGTTGGTCGAGGCTGTGAACGTCACCTCGGTGCCGCGCTTGCCATTGGCCTCGCCAACCACCTTGAGCGGCGCCACCGCATCGCCGTGGGCGAATTCGATGAAATGCTCCTTGCCGTCGCGCCAGACCCGCAGTAGCAGCTTGCTCGACAGCGCGTTGACCACGGAAACGCCGACGCCGTGCAGGCCGCCAGATACCTTGTAGGAATTCTGGTCGAATTTTCCCCCCGCATGCAGCTGGGTCATGATGACCTCGGCCGCGGAAATGCCTTCGCCCTTGTGAATATCGACGGGAATGCCGCGGCCGTCGTCGCGCACGGTGACGGAGCCGTCGGCGTTGAGCACGACCTCCACCGAGGTGGCATGGCCTGCCAGCGCTTCGTCGATGGCGTTGTCGACGACCTCGTAGACCATGTGATGCAGGCCGCTGCCGTCATCGGTATCGCCGATATACATGCCGGGCCGCTTGCGCACGGCGTCGAGGCCTTTCAAAACTCGGATCGATTCCGCGCCGTACTCGATGGGAA
>DASSGH010000055.1:0-24561 GCA_035693615.1 Xanthobacteraceae bacterium | reverse complement strand
TGGAACGGGAATCGCTCGAAAAATCGAAAGCCTAAATGTTGCGCGAAGGCGCGCCGCAAGGCTTTGCTGTTAAAGAGCGACAGTTTTTGCAAGGGCGTGGCGGTGGGGACGTTGAATCAGTTTGAACGCTTGCGAACGAGTGCGTCCATGGCCGATCTCGCCGATCTCTATCCGGGCTTCGCCTCGCACTGGATCGATACCGCGGCCGGCCGCGTCTTCGCGCGCAGCGGCGGGGAAGGGCCGCCGCTGCTCCTCCTTCACGGCTATCCGCAGACCAACGTGATGTGGCATCGCGTGGCGCCGGCGCTGGCGGCGCATTTCAGCCTGATCATTCCCGATTTGCCCGGTTACGGCTGGTCCGATGCGCCGCGATCGGACGCCGCGCACGCGCCCTACACCAAGCGCGCCATGGCCGCCGCCATGATCGAGGCGATGGAGGCGCTTGGTCACGTGCGCTTTCGCCTTGCCGGGCACGACCGCGGCGGCCGCGTCGCCTATCGGCTCGCGCTCGATCACCCCGGGCGGCTCGAACGGCTCGCGGTGCTCGACATCGTGCCGACCTGGACGATGTGGCACCGGATGGATGCCCGCCTCGCCAATCGCGCCTGGCACTGGATGTTCCTTGCCTTGCCGGCGCCGTTCCCGGAGACCCTGGTCGGCAAGGATCCGCTCTACTACTTCGACACTCGGGCCGCCGCTGGGACCAAGGCCAAGAGCCTCGCGGCCTTCGACCCGCGCGCGCTCGCGCACTACCACGCGTTTTTCAATGATCCGGTCCGCATCCATGCGACCTGCGAGGACTATCGCGCCGGCCGCACCACCGATCTGACACACGACGAGCAGTCGCGCGCCGCCGGCGCGAAGATCACCTGCCCGATGCTTGCGATCTGGGGCGCTGCCGGCGGCATCCCGGCCGAGACCGAAGGGCCGCTCGCGACCTGGCAGGAATGGGCGACGGACGTGCACGGTTTTGCCATCGACTGCGGGCACTATCTCGCCGAGGAGGCGCCGGAGGCGACGGCAAAGGCGCTACTCGAGTTTTTTGCCTGAGGATGGTTCTACAGCGGGGCTAAGCGGGCGTTGCGCCGCTCGGTCAATTCGGGATGCCGCGCCGGATGCGCCGGCCCAGCTCCCTGAGCAATCCGCCTCCCGAGACCGCGGACGAGGGCGTGCCGTTCGCGGCTGCGAGCTTGCGTTGCAACGCGCGATTTTCCGCCTGCATCTCCTGCAGCCGCGCCTCGCTTTCGGCAAGGCGAGCCGCCGTTTGTTGATGGAGCGAACGTAGCACTGCGATCATGCGGATAGCGTCCGTCACGTCGGCCGTATTGCGGGCGTAGGGCGGTCGCCGCGCCAGCAACTCGATTGCGGTATCGACGTCGAGCCGCTCGGCGAGCTGCGCCCGGAAATGCTCGGCGATCTCCACCGCGCAGTCCATCAATCCATGCAGTTCGAAATTGATCATGGCCTTGATGAGTTTGTCCGTTGTCGGACGCGTGACCGCATCCGGCACGTCGGCAAAAATTTCCGGCTTTTTCTGTTCGAGCACGAAATCCCGACAGAACAGAAAATCGTAGGTCCGGGGTTGGCCGACGTCGAGATAAGGATAGTCATGCAGCGGATCGGCTGCCGGCCAAGGGTGACGCTCTCTAGCCGCTACGTATGCCGGCCGCGGGTGACGCACGGCATTGATGTCGAAGACGATGAGCCGATGCTCAACGGCGATGTTGCTGATCTCGACGAACGGCGTGCGCGGATACGTGCCGGAAATGCTGAAATCGGTTTCCACGGTCAATGACAGGATGTTGGACTGCGCGAGGTAGCGGCGTGCCCCACGCAGCACTTCCGGATCGAAACTTTCGCAATCGGTCTTGATGTAGTCGGCGGCGGGAAGTTCGCCGGCGGCGAAAAGCGTATCGAGGCGCCGGATCGGCACGACCCGCGCGCCGGGCGCGCCGTCGCCGTGCTTTGCGGTCTGGTGCAATGTCACTTGCTCGTAGAAGGAGGCAGCGGTGGTATTCGGTGGAACGAAAAACTCGCGCTCCCCATCCTCGTTTCCGATCGCCATGGCGCGAAACACCCGGTGCGGACGAACGCCCGCCGCCGTGATGCGATCGATCGCTTCGGCGATGGCGTCGAAGCCGTAAACGCGCACCTGGTCCCCGAGCAGCCCCCAGCGGAGGTGCTCGCCCCCTTGCACGCCAACGTCGACAACGACGAAGGGCTCATGCAGCAGGCCCCCGCTGATGATCCAGCGAGCAAATGGAACTTGGTCGTGGTGATATAAATCCATGGGCAAGGCTTATCCGGTCAATTTGAATGTAGCATAACAAATCGGGCCACGAACATCGCCATGCCTATCGACCGCCAAGCCGCGTTTTCCGGAACCAAGGAACTTGCCGGCGGGCTCGCGATCGACGTCGCGCGGCTCGAAGCGTTTCTCGCCGCGCGCCTCTCCGATTTCGCGCCGCCGCTCACCGTGCGCCAATTCAAGGGCGGGCAATCCAACCCCACGTATCTTCTGGAAACGCCTGCGCGGCGTTACGTGCTGCGGCGAAAGCCGCCGGGCAAGCTGCTCCCGTCCGCGCACGCCGTCGATCGCGAGTTCCGCGTGATCAGCGCGCTTCACGCGCAGGGCTTTCCGGTCGCCGCGCCGGTGCTTTACTGCGACGACGCCGCCGTTGCCGGCACCGCGTTCTATCTCATGGATCACGTCGAAGGCCGCGTCATCTGGGAACCGCACATGCCGTCTGCCGACCCCGCCGAGCGCGCCGCGGTCTACGACGCCATGAACGCAACCTTGGCGCGGCTACATTCGTTCGATCCCGCCGCGCTCGGGCTTACCGATTTCGGCGGCGGCGACAATTATGTCGCGCGGCAGGTCGAGCGCTGGTCGAAGCAGTATCGCGCCTCGGAGACGGAGAAAATCGCGGAGATGGAACGGCTGACCGCGTGGCTGCCTGCGCATCTGCCGCCGCCCGCGCCGGTGCGCATCGTTCACGGCGATTACCGCCTCGACAACATCATTCTCGCGCCGTCGCAGCCTACGGTCAGCGCCGTGATCGACTGGGAGTTGTCGACGTTGGGCGATCCGCTCGCCGACCTCGCCTACCATCTCATGCAGTGGCACATGCCGCCGTCGGAGACCGGGGCCGGCGTGGGCACACTCGTCGGCCACGACCTCGCCCGGCTCGGCATTCCCACGCGGGCGGCCTATGTGGACGCCTATGTGGCGCGCACCGGCCTCGACCCGGGGCCGCATCTGGCCGTGTATCTCGCCTACAACTTCTTCCGCCTCGCCGCGATCCTGCAGGGGATCGTCGGGCGCGTGCGCGACGGCACGGCGACGAGCGAGACCGCCGCCGCCATGGCGCCGCTGGTGCGCCCGCTTGCCGTCGAAGCTTGGAAGTTCGCGCGCGAGGCGGGCGCATGATGAGGCGGAGCTTTGCCCTTGCGCTCGGAGGCGGCGGCGCGCGCGGGCTCGCGCATATCGCCGTGCTCGAAGCGCTCGACGAGATGCGCACGCGGCCTGCCGCCATTGCCGGCACCTCGATTGGCGCGTTGATCGGCGCCGCCTACGCGGCGGGGATGTCGGGCAAAGAGATCCGCCGCTTCGTCCTTATGCTGGCACATGACCGCGCCGAGATCCTTCGCCGCCTGATCGCGACGCGCGCCGGCACCTTCGCCAACCTGCTCAACCTCGGCTTCGGCAGCGCCACGCTGGTCGATGCGGAAAAATTCTGCGACCAATTTCTGCCCGAAAAGGTCCCGCACGACTTCGGCGCGCTCGAAATTCCGCTGCTCATCGTCGCCACTGATCTCTATCGGCGCGAGCAGGCGGTGTTTTCCTCGGGCGCGCTCAAGCCCGCGCTCGCCGCCTCGATCGCGCTACCGGCGGTGATGCGGCCGGTCGTTCTTGCCGAGCGCGTCCTGATCGACGGCGGCGCCATCAATCCGCTGCCGTTCGAGGAGTTGCGCGGCCGCGCCGACGTCGTGGTGGCGGTGGACATTTCCGGCGCGCCCACCGACACGCGGCGCGATATTCCCAATCCTTGGGAGTGCATGCTGGCGACCGTGCTGGTCATGGCCAACACGATCACCGCCGAGAAAATCAAACGCGGCGCGCCCGACCTCATCGTGAGGCCCAAGGTCGGCGCCTTTCGCGCGCTCGATTTCCTGCAGGCGAGCGCGATCCTGCGCTCAGCCGAGCCGGTCAAGGCGGAGCTCAAGGAGAAGCTCGCGGCGCTGCTGGGCTAAGGGGGACTCATCAACCCGCAGGTAATCGGAGGTGGGGGGAGCGGAACTCTCCTGCTCGAGCAGAGCACGACCCGTTTGACCCAGATTGGCACGTCTCGGCCGTGGCGGGCCTGTTGCCGTTAAGCCACAGTTCAACAGGAAATTTGTGTCCGCAGGACCTTCACGCACAAGGCCATGCGACGGCCCGATGAGCGTCGCATTTTCACCATTGCTCGCGATGAATGACTGTTGATCAGGGGCGATCGATGAAATCGGGGGCGAGGGGAACATGGCGGCTCCGACGAAGCGCATCGACGGCATCGACTTCTGGCGCGGCCTTGCGCTGTTGATGATATTCATCGACCACGTGCCGGAGAACGTATTTCAGTACGTGACGCAGCAAAACTTCGGCTTTTCGGATGCGGCCGAGCTGTTCGTATTCCTATCCGGCGTATCCGTCGCGCTCGCCTACGGCACGCGTTTCTTCGACGGAGAGACCGTCGGAGCGGTACGCGCCGTGCTTCGCCGGGCGTTCACGCTCTACTGGGTGCAGATACTGATCTCGTTGCTGATCGTAGGTATCTTCGTTGGCGCTGCTGCGCTGTGGCACGAAGACGATCTCCTGGAAGATGCCGACACGGTGGTGTCCAGCCCGCTGCAGACGACCGCCGCCATTTTGGCGCTCCTGCATCAGCTCGAGAACGCCAACATCTTGCCCCTCTATATCGTGCTGTTGCTGGTGACGCCGTTGCTGCTCGCGCTGGCGCGCCGCGACGATCGGCTGATGCTCGCAGCCTCGGCCGGGATCTATGTGGCGGCGCGCGCGTTCTCGCTCAATTTGTCAACGTGGCCGGTTGAGGGAACGTGGTTCTTCAATCCCTTCGCGTGGCAGCTCATCTTCGCCATCGGCATT
This sequence comes from Xanthobacteraceae bacterium, assembly GCA_035693615.1. Taxonomy (GTDB): domain Bacteria; phylum Pseudomonadota; class Alphaproteobacteria; order Rhizobiales; family Xanthobacteraceae; genus VAZQ01. The sequence continues at coordinate 19,415 of DASSGH010000055.1, read as the reverse complement.
GTCGCAGGACGACGGCTTAAGCGCGGCGGTATCGCCTACGACGCGCGGCTCTTCGCCGGTTGCCTTGCTGTTGTCGTGATCGCCGCCGTCGTACGCACCGATGCTCTCGGCTTTGCATCCGGGCTGTGGCAGCACGTGCACGACGTGCTCGACTCCGGCAAGACCGATCTCGGATTCGCGCGGCTCGTGCATTTCCTCGCGCTTGCCTACGTCATCTACCATTCCGGGCTCACCGGCCTGATGCGGCGGACCCGGGCATTCCCGCCGCTGTGCCTGATGGGCCGCTACGGTTTGCCGGTTTTCGCCACCGGCACCATTCTGAGCGCCATGGGCGAACTCGTGGAGACGCGCTCAGAAGATTTCAGCCATACGCTGGCGTTCGGGGCCGCCATCGTCTTCGGCGGCATCCTTATGCATTATCTCGTTGCCCGCGGCCTTGCCGCGTGGAGAGACAAATCCAGAGCCCAGCAAAGTATGGCGAACCGGGCGCACGCCTTGCCAACGGCTGTGCCATTGGCCTTGCGGAAATCACCGAGCATCTTGTGGTCGGAAACAAGCCGGGGCGTCAGCGACATCTGGCCTTTGCCAAAATCATATCAGCGCGTCGCAGTGGTGCAGTCCAGAAGAGACCGGCGTGATGAGGATCGTCACAGATCGCTAGATGTGTCGTCCTAGTGCCGCCGACTTGAAATTCCTGCACCGTGTGCCGCGAGTCCGCCTCAGGAATTTCAAATCGAAAAGCTGCACTAGAATCATAGAGTTGCTAGTGCCCTTTGGTTTTCGAAGTTCGTGCCCGAGTGTGCTGCGCTGTATCACGAACTTCGAAAACCGGGCACTAGCGGGGCGTCTCGCCCAACCGCATGCGGATGACGTCTGCAGGCAGCGCTTGGGCGCCTAACGGTCGATGCTCGGTCCGATCGCGGTGCTCGGTCCGATCGCGGTTGCGGTGGGTCGCTCCGCAGCCTCGGCGATCGCGAGACCGAGCGCTTTGGCGAGGCAGGCGTAGCTCCAGTCATTCATGTGCACGCCATCGGGCGACACGAACGCCCTGAACGGCAAATGTTCGGTCTCGTGCCAATGCCGCATCAGGTCGAAGCGGCGAAAAAGAGAAACATGTTCCGCCTTCGCGGTGATGGCAATCAGCGACACCATGGCATCTGCGTTTCGCTTGGTGATCACCTTGGGCGCGTATTGCGGATCGATCAATATAACGTCGGCGCCGATCGCTTTGAGACGCGCCAATCCCGCGCGCAGCAAGGAAGCGTGCGGCTGCACGGCTCTGCCGTCCAACACTGAATTGGTCCCGACTTGCCACAGCACGAGATCAGGCTTTTCCCTGATCACCGCGGTGTCGAGACGCGCGAGCATGTTGCTGACATCCTCGCCGTTCACGCCGCGATTCAAAACAGTGAATTTGTGCCCCGGAAACTGGCGGACGAGCTCTTCGGCAAGGCGGCTCGGATAACAGGCGGCGGGCGTGCTGGCGCCCGCGCCATAGGTCGACGACGATCCCAGCGCCACGATCTTGATCGGCAGGCCGCTCACGAGCAGCCGCGCGGTCCGAGGAAGCGGAAAATCAAAGCGGACTTGATCGGTCGTCACCGTGCACGCAGCCGAATGGGGGGCAGCGGGGGCAGGGGATGACGGCGCCGGCTGCGCCGGGAGCGTTGTGGCCGCGTTGAGTAGCTCCGCCCGTGCCGGGCCGACGCTAAATAGGCCGAGCGTCGCAATGGCCCCGAGCACAACCGCGCGGCGCAATCGGGAGTGTCGATACATGATCAGATGGCGCTTTGTCTGCGCTCCCCTCAGGCATTAGTCGCACCAGGCCAAAAAAGGTTCAGTGGGTAGAGGGCGTTAACCACCCTGGCGCCGCAGCACGAAAAAGCTGCGCAATAACGCCGCCGCTTCGCTCTCGCCGATCCCGCCCTAGACCTCCGGCCGATGCAGGCAGGCGGGGGCGGAGAATAGCGCACGCCGTTCTCGGCGGCGCCGCAATAGAGCGGCGGATGCGCGCCTTAGGCAGCTTCGGTCGCGATCGACCCGAAGCACTGCGGGAGCAGTTACTCGGCTGGATACTTCGGGCGTGGCAACCGAGGAGCTCGGGATACGATGGCACGCCCCGGGAAGTCGCGCCGGACACGGGCCACGAGCTCCTCGACAAACGTCTGAGCGTAAGGCGCGAGGAATCTTCGGGGGTCCCAAGCCACCATCGACCAACGGCCGATCGCTTCCTTGCGATGAACCACCGGGATTGGGCGGATCCCCGCCTTCGGGAGGTGCGCGTTGGACGGCATGATGGCCAAGCCGTATCCGGCCGATACCAGGGAAACGAGCGTGTGTGGAGCGCCGCTTTCCAACAACACCCGTGGGCGGATTTGCGCGACACGACAAGCCGCTTCGAACCATTGATGCGAGCCAAAACCAGGGCCGAGAAGAAGAAGCGGTTCCTCGCTGAGGTCCAGGAGATCCACAACGGCACGGCGTGCCAACCGGTGCCCTTTCGGCACCAAGATCAGCACGTGCATTGGATAGAGCAGCCGACCTTGAAATCGCTCATCACCCGCTGGGATATGGGCGATCTGAACTTCGCCCCGCTCCAGACGGCTGGCCAAGCTTGCACCGCCATCTTCGACGAGATGAATATCGACACCGGGATACCTGCGTCGATATTGGATGAGAAACTCCGATAGGAGCGTTTCGATAACGTGCGGCGTGGCCCCAAGTCGAAGAGTGCCCGTCTGTCCGCCCTCAGTGCGCGGGCACGCTCGGTGATCGATGCGGCGTCTGAGAGCAGACGTCGGCTACGCGCAAGCAGGTCTTCGCCTTCCAGCGTGAGATGAACGCGGCGTCCGATCCGGTCAAACAGCCGCACGTCCAACTCAGTCTCAAGTGCGAGAATCTGCCGCGACGCAGCCGATTGAGTCAGATTTAGGCGGGCTGCTGCACGCGCAAAACCCCCGTTGTCCGCGATGGCTACAAAAGTCCGCAGATGGCGAAGGTTCATCGACCCATTCCGATTAATCATCGATTACTAGACCACAAATGAATTGGACACATCAAGAGTTCGACCCAATACTTCGGGAAGACCGTTGTAACTCCCTCACCGAAGAGAGAACGGCCATGTCTCGATCTTGCACATCTCAGATCCTGTTCGCGTCCGTGCTGGGAGGGCTGCTGATCCAGGGGTACGCTCGAGCAAATGACGAGCGCTTTGGCGAAGTCGATTTTCCGATCTCGTGCAGTTCGGCCGCGCAGGCTCAGTTCAATCGCGGCGTTGCCATGCTGCATTCATTTTTCTATCCCGAGACGATCAAGGCATTTAGTGCGCTTGCACAGCAGGAACCGACATGCGCCATGGCGTACTGGGGCATCGCCATCAGCCAGCGACCTAATCCGCTGGTCGGACCGTTCCCCGGCGACGTGCTGAAAGCCGGCTGGGAGGCCATCGAAAAGGCGCGGGCGGCCCCGCAGAAGACGGATCGCGAGCGCGATTGGATTGAGGCGCTTGCCGCATTCTTCGAGAACTATGAATCTGTTCCGCAGAAAAGGCGGACGGCAAGTTACGAAGCGGCAATGGCACGCCTGCACGCGCGCTACCCGAATGACGCCGAGGCGGCGGTCTTTTACGCGCTCGCACTCAACGAAGCGGCCGACCCCACGGACAAGAGCTATGCAAAGCCCCTCATGGCGGCTGCAATCCTCGAGAAACTCGAAACGCAGCATCCCAACCACCCCGGCATCGCGCACTACATCATTCACAGCTACGATTACCCGGAGCTAGCGGCGCGCGGCGTGATCGCGGCGAACCGTTGCGCGCACCTTGCGCCGTCAGCGCCGCACGCGTTGCATATGCCGTCGCATGTCTACTCAACTCTCGGCATGTGGGACGACGTGATCGGCTCTGATCTGGCGTCCGATGAAACAACCATCGCCTACACCGCCCGCGTCAATCCCCAAGCTGCCGCCAATCCGGCGGCAAATCCTGCGCGCTATCATTCCCTCGATTTCCTGGCAAACGCCTATCTGCAAACCGCGCGGGATCGTGAAGCCAAGCGGATTGTCGATATTCGAAACGCAGTGACCGAATTCCCCGCGGGTTTTCGCTATAGCGGACATACCGCTTACGCAGCGATCCCCGTCCGTTATGCCTTCGAGCGGGGCGCCTGGGCGGAAGCCGCGTCGCTTACAATTCCGAAAACGCCCTTTGCGCAGGCCGAGGCCATCGTTTGGTTTGGGCGCGCAGTCGGCGCCGCTCGCAGCGGCGACATGGCGGCGGCCGATGAGGCCCTCGACCAGCTTCGCGCGCTGCGAGACATCCTGGTCAAGGCCCACGATGCCTATTGGTCGGGACAGGTCGAGATTCAGGAAAAGGCGGCGGCTGCCTGGGTGGGCCTGCACCAACACCGCACGGCCACAGCAATCGATCTAATGCGACAGGCTGCCGATCTCGAGGACAAGAGCGGGAAGCACGTTGCAATGGAAAACAGGCTTTCGCCGATGCGCGAATTGCTCGGCGAACTGCTTCTTGCTGCGGATGAACCCAGGCAGGCGCTCGTGGAATTCGAAGCATCACTCCGCGACAATCCGAACCGCTATCGCTCGTTTGCGGGCGCTGCCCAGGCCGCCCAACGCCTCGGGGATCGCGAGCAAGCCAAGACCTATTACGAAAAGCTGATTGCGCTCGCCAGCAACGCCGATACGGAACGTCCCGACCTGGTGCAGGCCAAGCAATTCCTGGCGGCGCGATAGACCCAACAGGCCCTTAACCACCCTGGCGCCGCAGGACGAAAAAGCTGCGCAATAACGCCGCCGCTTCGCTCTCGCCGATCCCGCCATAGACCTCCGGCCGATGCAGGCACGTTGCGGCGGAGAAATAGCGCACGCCATTCTCGACCGCGCCGCCCTTGGGGTCGGCAGCGCCGTAATAGAGGCGGCGGATGCGGGCGAATGAGATCGCCGCCGCGCACATGGTGCACGGTTCGAGCGTCACGTAGAGGTCGCAGTCGACGAGCCGTTCCGTGCCCATCGCCTCGGCGGCGCGACGGATGGCGACGATTTCCGCATGCGCGGTCGGATCGCGATCCGCAAGCGTGCGATTGCCGGCCTGGGCGAGGAGGTCGCCGTCGCACACGACCACGCAGCCGATCGGCACCTCGCCGGCCTCTGCCGCCGCGCGCGCTTGCGCCAGCGCCACATCCATGAAGCTCTGCGTTCGGGTTTCGGTCATGGGGTAGCAGAAGACACGGATTGCGACGAACGACTTTGATGCTGATCTCTCGTAGAAAACAAGACGTGGATGCCCGGCAGCGCAGACAAGTTTACGCAGTCTGCGCAAGCTTGACCGCGCGCCGGGCATGACGATTTGCCACGGATTACCGATCTCGTCGCTGATACGATGGGAACCATGCCTCCGGAAGACGATCGTCGGCCAAGCGAGCGCATCGCCAAAGCGATTGCGCGGGCGGGGCTATGCTCGCGCCGCGAAGCCGAGAGCTGGGTTGCGGCGGGACGCGTCGCCGTCAACGGCGAGGTGGTGGCCTCGCCGGCGCGCAACATCACCGCCGCGGATCGCGTCACCGTCGACGGCCGGCCGTTGCCCAGCCGCGAGCGCACGCGGCTCTTCCTCTACCACAAGCCGCGCGGTCTCTTGACCAGCCACGCGGATCCCGGCGGCCGGCCGACCATTTTCAGCGCCTTGCCCAAGGGCCTGCCGCGCCTCATCAGCGTCGGCCGGCTCGACATCAATACCGAGGGCCTGTTGCTGCTCACCAACGACGGCGCGCTGGCGCGCGTGCTCGAGCTGCCGGCGACCGCGTGGCTGCGCCGCTACCGCGTGCGCGCGCATGGCCGCGTGGCGCCGGGGGCACTCGAGCGGCTCGCCGCCGGCATCACGATTGCCGGCATCCGTTATGGTCCGATCGAGGCGACGCTCGAGCGCGCCCAGGGCAGCAATGTCTGGCTCGGCTTCGCCATCCGCGAGGGCAAGAACCGCGAGGTCAAGACCGTGCTCGGCCACCTCGGCCTCAAGGTCAACCGGCTGATCCGCGTCGCCTTCGGGCCGTTCCAGCTCGGCGAGCTCCCGACCGGCGCTATCCTGGAGGTCAAGACGCGGGCGCTGCGCGAGGCGCTCGGGGAAGGCATCACGGCTTTGGCGGGTGCGGATTTCTCCGGGCCGGTCGAGGTGCGCGAGGCGCCGCCCGGGCCCAGCGTCTTGCGCGCGCCGCGCGGCCGAGACGAGGGCAAACGCAAGCACCGCCGCGGCGACGACGAGCGCCACGGTCCACCCGAGCTCGCGCGGCGGGAGAAGCGGCGGGGCCGGCATGCACGCCGCGGCGCGCGCGGCGACCGGCACTGATGCGTATCGTCGGCGGACGTTTGCGCGGCCGCGCGCTCGCCGCGCCGAAGTCGCAGGCGATCCGGCCCACCGCCGACCGGCTGCGCGAGGCGCTGTTCAACATCCTCGTCCATGCCTATGGCGATCCGGTGAGCGGCGCGCGCGTGCTCGATCTCTTCGCCGGCACCGGCGCGCTCGGGCTCGAAGCGCTGTCGCGTGGCGCCGACTTTGCGCTGTTCATCGACGACAGCGCCGAGGCGCGCGCGCTCCTGCGGGAGAACGTGGCGGCGCTGGGCTTGGGCGGCGTGAGCCGCATCTTTCGCCGCAACGCGCTTAAGCTCGGCGACGCGCACCCGCTCCCGCCGTTCTCGCTCGCCTTCCTCGATCCGCCCTATGGGCGCGCGCTCGCCGAGGCAGCGCTCGCCGCGGCGCATGCGGGCGGCTGGCTCACGGCCGGGGCGCTCGCCGTCGTCGAGGAGGCGGCGGATGCGGCCTTTGCCGCGCCCGCAGGGTTCGAGGAGCTGGAGCGGCGCCGCTACGACGACACTGCGCTCATCCTGCTTCGCCACGGCAGGTGAGACGCAATGCGTGCGGTCGTCGAGCAGCGGCGTAGGGTGGGCAAAGGCGGGTAGCTCCGCTTCTCCACGTGGGCAAAATCGGGTGCCCGCCGTGCCCACGCGGCGACAGCCCAAGCGATTTTGCCCACCCTACGGCGCGCGCCTCACTCCTCGCTCGCCCCGCTCGCCTTGATGGGGGCGGCCCACCGCTCGATCTCGCTCGGCACGAATTTCGCCAGATACTCCGGCGTCCGGCGCTCCGGCGGCGGAATGGTCACGCCGATGCTCTTGAAGCGCTCGCGCGTCGCCGGCGTTTCCACGGCCTCGTTCACCGCCTTGGCGAGATGTCGCACGATCTCGTCCGGCGTGCCCTTGGGGAAGGAGAGCGATGACCAGCTGCCGCAGTCGAGGCCGGAGAGGCCCAGCTCCTGCGCGGTGGGAAGCTGCTCGAGCCCCGGCGCGCGCTCGAGCCCGAGCGTGGCGATGGCCTTGACCGTGTTCGATTGAATCTGCGGCAACGCGGTCGAGATCTGCTCGGCGACGAAGTCGATGCGCCCGCCGATCAGATCCTGCATGGCCGGCGCCGAGCCGCGATAGGGCACGTGCGTGATCCTGGTGCCCATGGCGGCGTTGAGCAGAACGGCGCACACGTGCATCCCGGAGCCGACCCCGGCGGAGCCGAACTGCATTCTCGCCTGATTGGCCTTGGCGTAGGCGACGAATTCCGGGAGCGTGTTCGCCGGCAGGTCCTTGCGCACAATCACCACGCGCGCGGAGTCGGAAAACAGCGCGACGTGCTCGAAATCGGTCACCGCGTTGTAGAGCGGCTTCTTGTAGAGGGTCTGGTTGATGGCGAGAACGGCGCTGCCCGAGAGGAGCACGGTGTAGCCATCAGGCGCCGCCTTGGCGACGCGGCTCGAGCCGGTCATGCCGCCGGCGCCGGGCATGTTCTCGACCACGACCTGCTGGCCGAGGATTTCGCTCAACCGCGCGGCGAGGATGCGCGCGAGCGTGTCGATGGGGCCCCCGGCGGCGTACGGCACGACCAAGGTCACCGCGCGCGTCGGCCAATCCTGCGCGTTCACGGTGGACGGTGCGAGCAGGAGCGCGATCGCCGCGACGGCAGCAATCACTCTCGGCATGAAGTCCTCCTCGGGTTAGAAAGCCATTTCCGCTGAAGTTTCTGTCCCCTACTCCGGGAAACGCGGCAAGCGTTTGCCGTCCGCGGGAATCGAAAAGCGCGCGGTGTTCAGGATCATGGCGAGGTTGGTGTAGTAGCCGTTGATCCCGGCGATATCCAAAACGCCGGTTTCGCCGAAGCGCTTTAGCGCGCGCGCATAGGTCGCATCCGAGACGCGCTTGCTGCGCTGCAGCTCGATGGTGAAATCGTAACAGATTTCCTCGTCTTCGTTCATGCTGGTCGGTCGGCGTCCGGCCGCGATGGCATCGATGATCTCGGCGCTTATGCCTTGCTTGAGCGCAATCGGCGCATGCACGTGCCATTCATAGTCCTGCGTCCATTCGCGCGCCGTGATGAGAATTACGAGCTCGGACAGCGTGGTGCCGATGGAGGGCTTCAGCCGCAGGTAGTCTCCCATCATTCGATTTGCCGTCATTAATTCAGGAATGCGTATGAGAATCGAGAACGGTCCGGAAACCGGCGCCTTGCGCGCGGCTTGAAATTCCTCCGCTGCCTTCTTCTGCGCCGCGTCGTATGTGTCCGGCGGAACCGGCGGCATCCGCTCTTGCGCCGAAGCAGGAAGCGCCGAGGCGAGCGCGCCCAGGATCAAGCCCGCACACGCTGAAAGCGCACTGGATCTCCTGAATGCAATTGGACAACCCATCATGTTCCTCCCTGAACATCCGAAGCGCACAACGCGAGCGCCGATTCACTCCGCGCTGATGTGCGCCGCATGAACGACCTTCGCCCAGCGCTCGATCTCCGCTGGCACGAATGTGGCGAGATAGTCCGGCGTGCGGCGCTCGGGCGACACGATTTGCAGGCCGAGCTCCTCCAATCGGCTGCGGACCGCCGGATCGTCGAGCGTGTCGCTCATCGCTTGATTGAGCTTGCGCACGATCGGCGCCGGTGTGCCTTTCGGCGCGAAGAACGCGTTCCACACGCTCGCCTCCACGCCGGGCAAGCCTTGCTCGCCGGTGGTCGCGAGATCGGGAATGATCGGCACCCTCCGCTCGGCCATCACGGCGATGCCCTTGACCGCCCCTTGCTTCACCTGCGCGGCACCGGTCTGGATGGTGGCGCACATGTAGTCGACGCGCCCGCCGATGAGATCCTGCATCACCGGCCCCTCGCCGCGATAAGGAACGTGCGTGGGATTGGCGCCGATCGCCAGGTTGAAGAGGACGCAGGGCAGGTGCGTTCCGGCGCCGACGCCGGCCGAGCCGAACTGCGCCGTCGCCTCGTTCGCTTTCAGGTAAGCGATGAATTGCGCAAGCGTGCTTGCCGGAAGATCCTTGCGCGCGATCAGGATGCGCGGGGATTCGGTCGCCAGCCCGACCGGTTCGAAGTCCGTGACGGCGTTATAGAGCGGCTTCTTGTAGAGGCTCTGATTGAAGGCGTGCGTGCCGCTATTGCCGATGAGCAGCGTATAGCCGTCGGGCGCGGCCTTGGCGACGCGCGCGCCGCCGGCCATGCCGGCCGCGGCGCCGACGTTCTCGACCACCATCGATTGTCCGAGCAGTTCGCCCATGCGCTGCGCCTGGACCCGCGCGCTCACGTCGACCCCGCCGCCTGCGGCGAAAGGAACGATGAGCGTGATCGGCCGTGCCGGCCACTCTTGCGCGCGGGCGGGCGCGCCGAGCGCGATGACGCCTGCCGCGGCGGCGATGATCATCCTGCGCATGCGGCTCTCCTGGTCGGGGCCTGACATTCGCGCCCATGGCCGGCGGGATCAAGGGCGCCGTTCGATCGATCGGCCGTACAACGGCGCGCGCCTCGGGCTATGATCGCTCACCGATCCTCGAACCCGGATGGCACGCATGCAACGCAATCTCGCTCTCATTCAACCGCCGATGCTCGCCCTTGGTGCAACCATCGTGATACTTGGGTCTGCCGCGGCGCAAACGCCCGATGTCCGCTTCAGCAATCCGCCAACGATGGCAAAGCCCGCCGGCTATAGCCATGTGGTCGAGGTGAACGGCCCGGGACGCACGATCTATATCGCCGGACAGCTCGGATACGACCGCAGCGGCAAGCAAGGCGCTGATTTCCGTGAACAGGCGACGCTGGTCTATGAAAACCTGAAAGCTGCCGTCGAGAGCGTCGGCGGGAAAATGGAAAACATCGTCAAGCTCAACGCGTTTCTCACCGACATCCGCGCGCAGCTTCCGATCTATCGCGAGGTGCGCGACAAGTTCGTCAACGTCGCGGCGCCTCCCGCCAGCACCACACTCGAGGTGCCGAAGCTGGCGCGCGAGGGCGCGCTGCTGGAAGTCGAAGCGATCGCGGTGTTGCCGGCGCGCTGACGTCGGCGATGTCGCCTCACCGCGGCTACGTCGGGCAATGATCATATTAAATCAGAAGGAGAACTGCACATGCTGAGAAGCGCAATCTTGATCGCAGTGGGCGCGTTTGCATTCGGTTTGGGGTCACACGCGCTTTCCATCGCCCAGAGCTCATCGACCTTCGAGAAAAAGAATTTCAACTACAACGAATGGACGAAGGGCAAGTTTTCTGAAGTCGTGACCGTTACCAATCCAGGAAAGTTCATCTTTCTTGCTGGAATTGGCCCGGAACGCGAGGGGGACGGCAAAATCGTTCACGAGGACAATTTCATGGAGCAGTGCAGGTACGCCTACATGAAAATAAAAAAACTGCTCGATCTGCAGGGCGCGACGATGAACGACGTCGTGCGAATAATGACCTACACCACCGACGTTCGGTTTTTTCAGGACGCCCTGAAATGCCGTGCCGAGGCTTTCGGCAGCGCTCCGATACCGGCCTCGACGTTTCTCGTCGTGAGCCAGTTGGCGTGGCCCCACATGGCAATCGAGGTGGATGTAACGGCGATGCTCGCCAGATAGTCAGCGATGGAGCTGACATAGGCGAACCCCGGTCTTGCCGTCCGGGCTGGCTTCGTGCCGGGCCGGCAATAGAGGCTTGCGCTCGCTCGTTGGGCGGTGGCGCGACATGCGCCCCAGGACGGCGCGTAAGTGGGCGCGGCGGGACGCTATCCGCTCTACGAGAGCGAGGTGAGCCATGCGCGTCGATGTTGCGATTATCGGCGGTGGCGCGATCGGAGCCGCGGCCGCCTACTTCCTGCGCAGTCATCCTCGAGCGGGTCGCGTCGCCGTCATCGAGCGTGACACCAGCTATCAGCTGGCGTCGACGCCGCGAGCATCGGGTGGCGTGCGGCGATTGTTTTCGCTCCCCGAGAACATCGCGCTCTCCAACTACAGCATTCCGTTCTTTGAGCGCTTTGACGCGGAGATGGCGGTCGATGGCGAGCGCCCCGCCATCAACTTTCGCAAGGGCGGCTACCTTTTCATCGTTCCTCCGGCGGCCGCACGCGTGCTGGAACGCAACTTTGAGATCCAGAAAACGAATGGCGTGCACGTCGAATGGTTGGAGCGAAAGGACCTGAAGGCCAGGTTTCCGTCGATGACTGTGGACGACCTTGGCGCCGGCGTTCTCTCGCCCGATGACGGTTGGCTCGACCCCTATGGGGTGCTGCAAGGCTTGCGCGAGAAATCGAAGGCGCTCGGCGCAGAGTTCGTCAACGACGAAGTCGTCGGTCTGGATGTGGAGCGACGGCGGATTCGCGCAATTCGGCTGAAATCCGGGCAGACCCTACAAGCCGAGGCGGTCATCAACGCTGCCGGCGCCTGGGCGAAAGAAATCTGCGCAATGGCGGGATGGATGGTTCCGATCGAGCCGATGCGACGCTACGAGCATTACTTCGAAGCAGCGGAAGCGATCGAGCCGTTGCCCTACATCAAGGATGTGCATCGGCTGGCGTTTCGCCCGGAGGGAAAAGGATATTCCGGCGGCGTACCAAAACTAGACGAGCCGAGAGGGTACAACTTCGACGTCGACCACGACTACTTCCAGCAGGTTGTCTGGCCTGCGCTGGCCGCTCGCTTCCCTCAGTTCGAGCGCAGCAAAGAAAAGAATACGATGTCGGGGCTCTATGACCAGAACGAGTTCGACGCCACACCGATCGTCGGATCGTGGACCGGAAAGCTCGATAATTTTTATCTCATGGCGGGGTTTTCCGGGCATGGCCTGATGCATGCGCCAGGCTGCGGCCGGGCAATCGCCGAACTGATCCTGGACGGGAGCTATCGGACGATCGATCTTGCTCGTTTCGGCTGGGCCCGAATTGCCGAGGGCCGGCGGTGCGCCGAAGACGGGATTGTTTGAGCTATTCGGATGCGTTGAAAGTCACGGCGGAATGACTCCAGCGCCAGCAAGCCACACGGGTCAGCGACGCGCTATATCGATGAAATGGGCTATGCGCATGACGCGCTCCTGTGGGCGAACGGTCATCCACCCGACTCAACCGTAAGATTTTCATCCAAAAATTCCACCTGAGGGGAACCGTTTACAAACCTCCCCCGTTCCGAACGCGTCAACCAATGAGCGCTGGGCAGCACGAAACGCTTGGCCGCGATTGAACGCGACTGCTCAGCTCCTTGTTCGCAGTCAAAGAAGCCCGCCCGGCGAGAGGCGCGCACCGTGACAAAAACGTCCAGTATTCGGCTTGCCACTCGCGCGAAATCCGTCGGCATTTCGCGACCTTCGCTGGTTCCGCAGTGTGCGCAAGCTTCGCGCCAAGTCGAGCGTGTTGCGTTCGCGGTGCCCGGCGATCTCGCCACGCCGACCGGCGGTTATCGCTATGACCGGCGCATGATCCAGGAGCTGCGGCGGCTGGGTTGGCAGGTCGATGTCCTGGACTTGGGAGACGGTTTTCCGTTTCCTACCGCCGCTCAACGCGCGACGGCGCTGCTGTTACTGTCCGTGGTTCCGGGCAGCTGTCCGATTGTCCTCGATGGGCTTGCGTTCGGGGCTCTACCCGAGGCCGGCGCGCTCCGATCCCGCCCGCCGCTCATCGCGCTGGTGCACCAACCGCTTGCTCTGGAATCCAGCCTCGACACCGCGCAGGCCGACATCTTTCGCGAGAGCGAGCGCGACGCGCTGGCTGCTGCCGCGTGCGTCGTGGTCACGAGCGAGGCAACCGGACGGATCATGGTCGCTGATTACAGCGTCCCATCTCAGCGCCTCAGCGTTGTGCGACCAGGTAATGATCCGGTACCGCCGGCGCGCGGCAGCAACGACGATCTTGCTCGGCTTCTCTCGGTCGGATCGATAGTACCAGGCAAAGGATACGATCTGCTGGTAGCGGCGTTGGCTGCAATTGCCGATTTGCCTTGGCAGCTGACCATCGCCGGTGACCGGACCCGCAACCTAGCCGCCGCTGCGCGGCTCGACGCCGACATCTCGGCCCACGGTCTCGGCGAAAGGGTCGCGGTGCTGGGGGCCGTGCCGCCTGAGCGGATCCTCGAACTCTATTCCGCATCCGACATATTTGTGCTTGCGTCGCGTTTCGAAGGGTATGGTATGGCGCTTGCCGAGGCCATCGCCCACGGGCTGCCGGTCGTCTCCACCACGGCGGGTGCAATTCCCGACACGATACCTGCGGGCGCCGGCCTGCTAGTGCCGCCGAACGATGTGGCTGCGTTCGCGCAGGCGCTGCGACGTCTGATCGGCGATCGTGCCGAACGACGGCGGCTCGCCATCAACGCTCGTGTGGCCGCGGCGCAGCTACCGACTTGGCAAGATTCTGCCCGGCTTTTTGCCGGCGCAATCGAAACGGTCCGTAGTGAACTCTTTGCCGGAATTGCCGCCAATTGAGCGACCGCCCGGTGGACCCTAAATCGGGGTGCTTCGTTCATGCACAGCGTATGCCGCGGTGCTCGCCTTATCGCCGCCCGAACAGCCGCTCGATATCGGTGAGTTTGAGCTCGACGTAAGTCGGCCGGCCGTGGTTGCATTGGCCGGAATTGGGCGTGGTCTCCATCTCGCGCAACAGCGCGTTCATTTCCTCGCCCTTGAGACGGCGCCCCGCCCGCACGGCGCCGTAGCATGCCATGGTGGCGGCGACGTGCATCAGCCGCCGCTCGAGCGGCAGTGCCTCGTCCCATTCCGCCATGTGTTCGGCGAGATCGCGAAGGAGCGCGGCCGCGTCGATCTCGCCGAGCAGCGCCGGCGTCTCGCGCACGGCGACGGCGCCGGGTCCGAACGGCTCGATCGCCAGCCCGTAGCGGGCGAGCTCCTCGGCGCGCGCAACGAGCCGCGCGACGTCGGCGGCATCGAGCTCGACGATTTCCGGAATGAGCAGGATCTGGCGCGCGACGCCGGTGTTGGCGAGCGCCGCCTTGAGCCGCTCGTAGACGATGCGCTCGTGCGCGGCGTGCTGATCGACGATGACGATGCCCTCGCGCGTCTGCGCCACGATGTAGGTCGCGTGCACCTGTGCGCGGGCAGCGCCGAGCGGCCGGTCGAAGCCGTCGGGCTCGGCGACCTCGCCGCTGCGCGCGTCGGCGGCGGGAGCGCCGACGTCGAATGCCGCCTGCGCGGCTTGCGCGAAGCCCGCTGCGGCATGGCCGCGCGCGGCGATTGCGTCGCCGCCCGGCTCGATAGGCCGCGCCGGCGACTGCCGCCAGTCCCAACTCGCGCTCCGCGGCAGCGCCGCCCCGCGAAAGGCCGCGATCGTCGCGCTGCCCCCGGTCGAGGCCGCGCGCCGGCCTTCGCGCGCGAGCGCTTCCTGCAGCGCGCGGATAAGTACGCTGCGCACGAGGCCGCCGTCGCGGAAGCGGACCTCGGCCTTGGCCGGATGCACATTGACGTCGACCTCGCGCGGATCGAGTGTGACGAACAGCGCCGCGATCGGGTGGCGGTCGCGCGGCAGATAATCGGCGTAGGCGGCGCGCACCACGCCGATCAAGAGCTTGTCGCGCACCGGCCGGCCGTTGACGAAGAGATATTGACCGAGCGAGTTGGCGCGGCTCAGCGTCGGTAGAGCCGCATAGCCCTCGATGGCGAGGCTGCCGTTCCCGCCGCGCACCTCGACCGCATTGGCGCGAAACTCGCCCCCGAGAATATCTGCGAGTCGCGCCAGACGTCCGCTCGCGCCAGGCAGCGCCGCCGCCCAGGTGACTGGGGCGCGCTCCTCGCCCGCGAGCGTGAAGGCGACCTCTGGCCGGCTCATCGCCAGCCGGCGCACCACTTCGCGGATCGCTTCGCCCTCGCTTCGGTCGCTCTTGAGGAACTTGAGCCGCGCGGGGGTCGCATAGAACAGGTCGCGCACCTCGACGCGGGTGCCCGCGCCGAGCGGCGCCGGCTTGATTTGCGCCTTGCGCCCGCCGTCGACCGTGATCGTCCAGCCGTGCGGCTCGTCCGCGTGCCGCGTCGCGATGGAGAGCCGCGCCACCGCGCCGATCGAGGGCAAGGCCTCGCCGCGGAAGCCGAGCGTGCGGATGTCCAGCAGATCGTCGTCGGGCAATTTCGAGGTGGCGTGGCGCTCGACCGCGAGCGTCAGGTCCTCGCGCGTCATGCCGGCGCCGTCGTCGCTGACGCGGATGAGCCTGCGGCCGCCGCCGTCGGTGACGACCTCGATGCGCGTTGCGCCGGCGTCGAGCGCGTTCTCCACGAGCTCTTTCACCACGCTCGCCGGACGCTCCACCACCTCGCCCGCCGCGATGCGGTTGACGATGCCTTCGGAGAGCTGGCGGACGGGCATCTCGCGTTCCTGACAAATCGTGCGGCTGCGGCGGCTCGAGCTTACACCGCCGGAGCACGCTTACGCCCGCCGGTTGAGGCGGACCTCTGTCGCCGAGCATGCGGCCTGTGGCTACGCTATAACTACTCTATTGACTACATATCGCATCTATCGTAAGCGATTTTGCGAACGAAGCGATTCCGCATGCGGGCGACGGCGGCCTCGTCAAAAGCAACCTATACGTGTGGTCGAGGCGGTCCATTGTTTCCGCCTTGTTATTTACAATGGAAATACCAACTTGCGCGTGTAGGGCCTCGGCAGGCCTTGGACATGCACACGTGGGCTAGTCGAGCGCGGGCCGTTTGTGCCGCAAGCCTTTGATCGCGGCGCGGTGCTTCTTCGATTCCAGGCGGCGCTCGCGCGCGCCGGCGCCCGGTTTGGTCGGCCGGCGCGGAACCGGGGCGACCGCGGCGCGGCGAATCAAATCGGCGAGACGCTCGCGCGCGTCCTGGCGGTTGCGCGCCTGGGTGCGATGACGCTCGGCATAGATCACTAGCACGCCGTCGCGCGTCAGCCGCCTGCCGGCGAGGCGCTCGAGCCGCGCGCGCACGTCGTTCGGAAGGCTCTTCGAGCCGCGCACGTCGAAGCGCAGCTCGACCGCGCTCGCGATCTTGTTGACGTTCTGTCCGCCCGGACCCGAGGCACGGACGAAGTGCTCCTCGAGCTCGCCCTCCCCGATGCTGATCGAACGGGTAATACGGATCATCGCGAAAGCATAGCACGGCGGCGACGCTCCGCCGGGCGCGGCGCTCGGTCGGCCGAATGCGCTAACGCTGTTGGGTTTCGCGACCGGCGGGTGTCTCGCGCGGTTTGGCGAGAGGACCGGGCGATCCGCCGGCGGCGCTCTCGCTCGAGGTGACGCCCTCGGGGCGGCCGACGATGGTGACGAGCATGCCGCCGTCGAGCAGGCGCTTCGCCACGCGCTTGGCGTCGGCGAGCGTCACCGCATCGATCAGGTCGGCGCGGCGCTCGATGTAGTCGATGCCGAGGTTGTCGGTCTGGATCTGCACGAGTTGGCTCGCAATGCGGTTCGATGTGTCGAGCCCGAGCGCAAACGAGCCCTTGAGGAACGTCTTGGCCTTGGCCAATTCGTCCTCGGTCGGGCCCTCCTCGGCGAGTCGACGGATCTCGTGCTCGACGATCTCGATCGTCTGGGCGGTGGCATCGGCGCGCGTCGCGGTGTGGCCGAGCAATAGTGCGGCGCGATTGAGCCAAATCAGGCTGGCGGAGACGCCATAGGCGAGCCCGCGCTTCTCCCGCACCTCGAGATAGAGCCGGGAGGAGAACGCGCCGCCGCCGAGAATGTGATTGACGATGTAAGCGGCCATGAAATCGGGATCGCTGCGTGCGATTCCCGGCCCGCCGAACTCCACCACCGCCTGCGGCACGTCGAGCGGAACGACGACGCGGCGCCCCAGCCCTTGCGGAATCACCGGCGCGACCGGCGTCAGGTCGGCTTTCGCCGGCAGCGCGCCGAAGGCGCGATCGATGAGCTTGCCGGCGGTCTCGGCGTCGATGTCGCCGACCACGGCGATCTTGATGTTGTCGCGCGCGAGCGCGCGGCGGGTATACGATCTCAGGTCGTCGATGGTGATGGTCGGCACTGATTCGAGCGTGCCGTTCACCGGCAGGCCGTAGGGATGGTCGGGGAACGCGGTCGCCCACCAAGTGCGGTTCGCCATGTCGTTGGGGTTGAGCGTCTCGCGCCGCAACAGCGCCATGATCTTCGCGCGTTCGCGCTCGACCGCGGCCGGGTCGAAGCGCGGCTCCGTGAGCGCGAGCCGCAGAGCGTCGAAGGCTTCGTCGCGGTTCTCGCTCAGCGTGCGCAAACTGCCGCGCAGATAGTCGCGTCCGGTGCGAAAGCTCAGCTCGATCGCCTTGCGCTCGAGCCGATCGTGGAACGCATTGGCATCGAACGGTCCGGCGCCTTCGTCGAGCAGGCTGGTCGCTAGGTTGGCGATGCCGGGCTTGTCGAGGGGGTCTTGGTCGGCGCCGCCGACGAAGGCGAATTCCACCGCGATAAGCGGCAGCGTGCGGTCGCTCACCAGCCAGGCCTCGATGCCGCCCGGGCTGACCACCCGCTCGATGCTCATCGCCCGCGCCGTGGGCGCGGCAATCGCGACGGCGGCGCACGCCAGGAAGGCCATCAGCGCGCGCGATCCGCCGCGCAGGGAGGCGCCGGCCCTCACGAGCGGTTCTCCTCGGGGCGGGTATCCTTGACCAGATAGCCGGTCACCGAGCGGCGCTTGTCGAGCCAATGACGGGCGGCCTCGCGCACCGCATCCGCGCTGACGACCCGGATGCGGTCGGGCCAGGTGCGGATTTGGTCGACCGTCGCACCGGTCGCGAGCGAGGCGCCATACCACTGCGCCAAGGTGCGCTGATTGTCGTTGGCGTAGATCGAATCGGCGATCAGCCGGTTCTTGGAGCGCTCGAGCTCGTCGGCGCTCACGCCGTTCGCGACGACCTCGGCGAGCACGGCGTCGATCGCCTGTTCGAGTTGCGGCAGGCTCGTTTCCGGTTTCGGCGTTGCGTAGACGTTCAAGCGCGTGTTGTCGAGGGCGGTGCCGTCATAGCTCGCGCCGGCGTTCACCGCGATGCCCTTGTCGACCACCAGCGTCTGATAGAGCCGGCTGTTGGCTCCGCGGCCGAGGACGTGGGCGAGCACGTCGAGCGCTTCGCTCTCGCCCGGCCGCGCGGAAGTGCTCGAGGGTACGAGATAATAGCGGCTGAGACTCGGCTGGGTGACACGCGGATCGCCGAGCGTGACGGTGCGCGGCGCTTCGTGCACCGGCTCCTGCGGGCGAAGCCGCGGCTTGATGTCGGCGACGCGCGGCACCTTGCCGTAGGTATCCTGCGCCAGCGCACGGACCTGCTCGGGCGTGACGTCCCCGGCGATGATGACGATGGCGTTGTTGGGCGTGTAGAAGCGCCGGTAGAACGCCAGCGCGTCCTCGCGGTCGAGCTGCTCGATCTCCTGGCGCCAGCCGATCACCGGGCGGCCGTAGGGGTGATTGAGGTAGAGCGCGGCGTCCATCTGCTCGCCGAGCCGCGCGGCGGGATTATTGCCGACGCGCATGTTCTGCTCTTCCAGCACGACGTTGAGCTCGGGGCGCACCACGTCGTCGGTGAGCACCAAGCCGGTCATGCGGTCGGCCTCGAACTCCATCATCTGCTTGAGCTGGTCGCGCGGCACGCGTTGGTAGTAGCCGGTGTAATCGGCGGACGTGAACGCGTTCTCCTGCCCGCCGATGGTCGCAACGACTTGCGAGAAGCGGCCGGCGGGGTTATTGGCTGTGCCCTTGAACATCAGGTGCTCGAGAAAATGGGCGAGGCCCGACTTGCCCGGCGTCTCGTCGGCCGAGCCGACCTTGTACCAGACCATGCAGGTGACGACCGGCGCGCGATGATCGGGGATGACCACGACCTCGATGCCGTTCGCAAGCGTGAAGTTGGTGATCTGCGGGCCGATCCCGGCTTGCGCCGGACCGGCGAGCACCGCGCCGGTGAAGGCGGCGATCGCAAGGGTCAGTTTAGGCGACACGAATTTGCTCTCGTGGGATGAAGCTGTCGCCCCCACGATGCACGTTCCAGGCCGAGAACGCGAGCGCAAACCTCAGCCGGACGACCGCAAATATGGATCGGGCGCGAAAGGTGGATGGGGCGCGTTGTCGCGGAAAGTTCCGCGTCAGTGCGGCTCGACCCGCTCCTCGAGTGTGGAAG
>DASSGH010000054.1:0-38429 GCA_035693615.1 Xanthobacteraceae bacterium | reverse complement strand
GACGTCCTTGAACTCGCGTGCGTGCAGCTCCTTGACCACCTCGTGCCAGAGAACGCCCGTCTTCATCACGTTGCGCTTCTCCATCGAGGTCACCTTGTTGCGGCGCTTGCGCGCGAGCTCGAAGGCGACGCGGCCGATGCGCTCGATCTCGTAGGTGTCATAGACCTGGGTGTCGATCGCGCGCTTCTGACCGTTGCCGAGATCGGTGATGGTCTTCGGCTCGCCGAAATACACCCCGCCGGTCAATTCACGCAGGATGATGATGTCGAGCCCATCCACCACCTCGCGCTTGAGGCTCGAGGATTCGGCAAGCGCCGGATAGCAGATGGCGGGGCGAATGTTGGCGAACAAGCCGAGTTCTTTGCGCAGGCGAAGGAGCCCGGCCTCCGGCCGCACCTCGTACGGCACGCGGTCCCATTGCGGGCCGCCTACTGCGCCGAAGATCACGGCATCGGCCGCATGCGCCTTGGCCATGGTCGCGTCGGTGATGGCAACCTTGTGCGCGTCGTAACAGCAACCGCCGACCAGATCTTCTTCGATCTCGAAGCTGCCTAATCCGCGCGCATTCATGAAGGCGATGAGCTTTTTCACCTCGGCCATGACTTCCGGGCCGATGCCATCGCCGGGCAGAAGGAGAAGGGTATGGGTCGCCATAGCGCATTGCCTCGCTCGAATGCATGTCGAGGCGGATTGCTAAAGCCACGCGGACGCCTTGGCAAGACGAGGGCCAATTTGGCAGGGTGAAGGCGGCGAGAACAACGTCCATGTCACCGCAGCGTCCGAAAGTGGTAATCGTCGGCGCGGGCTTCGGCGGGATCCAAGCTGCCGTGGCGCTCAGCCGGGTTGACGTCGACGTGATCGTGCTCGATCGCCAAAATCATCATTGCTTTCAGCCGCTGCTCTACCAGGTGGCGACCGCGGCATTGTCGCCGGCCGAGATCGCATGGCCCATCCGACACATGTTGCGACGGCAACGGAACGCGACGGTATTTATGGCCGATGTGAAGGGGGTCGACCTTGCGGGGCGATCGGTCGAGACCAGCGCAGGTCCGATGTCATACGACTATCTCGTCATCGCGACCGGCGCGACGCATTCCTACTTCGGTCATGACGATTGGGCCGAGTTCGCGCCGGGACTCAAACGCATCGAGGACGCGACCCGCATTCGCCGAAGCATTCTACTGGCTTTCGAACGGGCCGAGCTCGCCGGCAATGATGCCGATCGGCAGTGTCTGCTCACCTTCGTCATCGTCGGCGGAGGAGCGACCGGCGTCGAGATGGCGGGCGCCATCGCCGAGATCGCCCGCCAAACCCTGGCCAACGATTTCCGCAGGATCGATCCGCGCACCTCGCGCATCATCTTGCTCGAGGCCGGTCCGCGCATCATTCCGACCTTGCCCGAGGACCTGTCGCGCTATGCCGAGCGTGCGCTCACCCGCATGGGCGTCGATGTGAGGACCTCCACCCGCGTGATCAGTTGCGATGCGGGCGGGGTGGACGTGGATCACGGCCGCATCGACGCCAGCACCATCATTTGGGCGGCGGGAGTCGTGGCCTCGCCTGCCGCTTCCTGGCTCGGCGCCGCGCATGATCGCGCTGGCCGCGTGCTGGTCCGCCCCGATCTGTCGGTCCCTGATCATCCCGAGGTATTCGTGATCGGTGACGCGGCTGTGATCCATGGCGACGACGGGGAGCCGGTTCCGGGTGTCGCGCCGGCGGCGAAGCAAATGGGCCACTACGTCGGCCGGCTCATCGCGGCGCGCTTGGCAGGGGAATCTTTGCCCGCGTTTCGCTATCGCAACCTGGGCGAGCTCGCCACCATCGGACGGCGGGCCGCGGTGGTGAAGTTCGGCCGAGTGCACCTCAAGGGCTTCATCGGATGGCTATTCTGGAGCTGC
Organism: Xanthobacteraceae bacterium; assembly: GCA_035693615.1. Classification (GTDB taxonomy): domain Bacteria; phylum Pseudomonadota; class Alphaproteobacteria; order Rhizobiales; family Xanthobacteraceae; genus VAZQ01. The sequence continues at coordinate 36,531 of DASSGH010000054.1, read as the reverse complement.
GCCCACATCTACTTCCTGATCGGGGTGAGAAATCGATTCATCGTCGCCTTCACCTGGCTCTGGGATTACCTCACGTTCCAGCGCGGCGCGCGCCTCATCACCGACGTGCCGCCGCAGGGCAAAGGGTGAAACTCTCGGCGGGTCACAGGCCGCTGAACCAGTTATATCCCTGGTCCTCCCAGTATCCGCCGAGATACTTGTCGGTGACGGCGATCTCCATCACGTGCTTCGGGTTCTTGAAGCCGAGCTTAGTCGGCATGCGCACCTTCATGGGGAAGCCGTACTTGCGCGGCAGGATTTCGCCGTCGAACTTGAAGGTCATCTGGGTCTGCGGATGCAGCGCGGTTGGCATGTCGATCGAGGTGGAATAGCCCTCCGCGCAGCGGAACCACACGTATTTCGCCCGCGTATCGGCGCCGATGCGGCTTAAAAACTCGCGCAACGGCGTGCCGGTCCATTTGCCGATCGCGCTCCAGCCCTCCACGCAGATGAGGCGGGTGATTTGCGTTTCCTGCGGCAGCGCATAGAGCTCGTCGAGCGTCCAGGACTTCGTGTTGTCGACCATGCCGCCGACCTCGAGCTTGTAGTCCTCTCTGTCGACCTCGGGCGCCTCGTCCTCAGGATAGTAGGCATTGAACGGAAAAGGCCGCCGCACCGCGCTCTCGGGGTAAGTCGGCGCGAGCTTGTTCGGATTGAACAGCCATGCCTGGGCTCGATCGTTGAAATGGGAAATCTTGATCAGCGCCTGCTCCGCCGACGTCCCATCGACGATGTCGCAGCCGGTGAGAAAAGCGAGTGCCCCGAGGCTCGCGCCGCCGCGCAGGAAAAGGCGGCGCGTCGGATCGGGCATGAGCTTCGCAGCGTCTTTGGCGAGTATCTCGGGATCGACGCCAGGTGGCGGGCCTCTTCGAACGCGTGGCATGCTCGTCCTTCCCGGCTCCTAACGCCTATCGGCCGGTGATCATGGCGCGCAGCGACGTCGGAACGACAACGCTCATGATGATGTGGACGACGAGAAAGCCGACGATCGCGGCCATGGCGAAGAAGTGCACATAACGGGCGGTATCATAACCGCCGAACGCCGCGGTCAGCTCATGCAATTGCACCGGTTTCCAGATGGCGAGACCCGACAGCACGACGACCATGCCGGCCACGATGACGCCGAGATAAAATAGTCTTTGCACCGCGTTGTAGACCGAGAGATCATCGTACTTGAGCTTTCCGGTGAACGCGGCACGGGCGTCGGCCAAGACTTCGCCGGGGCGGATCGGAATGAGTTTGCGCCGGAAGCGGCCGGTCACGATGCCCAGCGCCACGTAGATGAGGCCGTTCATCGCCAGAAGCCACATCGCCGCGAAATGCCAGAGCAGCGCCCCAGCAAGCCAGCCACCGATGGTGGCCCAGCTGGGAAAGGCGAAGGCAAACAGCGGCGAGGCGTTGTAGATCTGCCAACCCGAGCCGATCAAGACGACCATCGTCAGCGCGTTCACCCAATGGGTGACGCGCACCCAACGTGGATGTATGACCGGCCGCGCCGGTCCGGCGGGCATCAGCGCCGGATCATCGGCGACCTCTATCGACATGAGCTCAGTTCTTCCCTGGCTTTTGCCATCGCGCAATGTGTAGCAAATTCCCATCGGCAGGTCGCTTCACGTTCCGCTAGCGCGACTGTGAACGCTGGCGCGACGGACGCGCCAACTCCATAGCTTCGGATCGAAGATGGTGGTGAGGACGATGGCGAAGACGGGTACCGGCAATTTCTTCGAGGACTTCCGTATTGGCCAAGTGATCAGGCACGCGACGCCGCGCACGGTCACCGTGGGAGACGTGGCCATCTACAATGGGCTGTTCGGCCCGCGCTTTGCGGTCCAATCGTCGGACGCCTTCGCGCGCGCGATCGGCTATCCGTGTTCGCCGGTCGACGACCTGCTCGTGTTCCACCTCGTGTTCGGCAAAACCGTGCCGGATATCTCCCTCAATGCGGTCGCCAATCTCGGCTATGCCGCCTGCCGCGTTCTCGCGCCGGTCTATCCGGGCGACACGCTGAGCGCGGAATCCGAAGTCATCGGACTCAAGGAAAATTCAAGCCGTAAAACCGGTATCGTCTTCGTGCGCTCGACCGGTTGCAAGCCGGACGGCAGCAAGGTGCTCGAGTACGTGCGCTGGGTCATGGTGCGCAAGCGCAACGAGGCAGCGCCTGTGCCGGATGATCACGTGCCGCGCCTGCCGGAAGCGGTACTCCCGACGACGCTCGGCGACGGCTGTCCGCGCATCGATCTTGCCGCCTACGACTTCACGCTCGCCGGCAGTCCCCATCGGTTCGGCCATTACGACGTCGGCGAGAAGATCGATCACGTCGACGGCGTGACGGTAGAAGAGGCGGAGCACCAGATCGCGACGCGGCTTTATCAGAACACCGCGCGCATCCATTTCGATCAGTACTCGGCAGCGCAAGGCAGGTTCGGCCGCCGCCTGATCTACGGCGGGCATGTGATTTCGCTGGCCCGCGCGCTCTCCTTCAATGGGCTCGCCAATGCCTTCCATATTGCCGCGATCAACGGCGGCCGCCACGTCGCGCCGCTATTCGCCGGTGCGACCGTGTTTGCCTGGTCCGAGGTCTTGGCCAAGGCGGAGCTACCCGGACGCGAGGACGTCGGCGCGCTGCGGCTGCGTACCGTCGCGGCCAAGGACCGACCTTGCGCCGACTTTCCGCTCAAATCGGGTGAGGAGGACGACCCCGCGGTGCTGCTTGATCTCGATTATTGGGTGCTGATCCCGCGTTAGCACGGCTCACGGCTTTGCTGACGCGGGCCTTCGCAAATGCTCGACAAGTTGACGGGCATAGGGCGGCAGCTCGTCGAGATTGCGAATGCAGATCGTGAGCTCGCGCACTGCCCATGGATCGGTCAACTCCACCGCAACGATCGCCATGGTGCGCGCCACGCGCCGCGCGGTGGTCTCGGGTACGATGCCGATGCTGACGTTGCATTCGACCAGGCGGCACACCGCGTCGAAGCTGCGCAATTGCACGCGCAGTCGCAGCGGCTGTCCGATCCGCGCCGCCTTCTCGGCGAGGAAACGCTGCAGCGCGCTCGCGCGGTCGAGCCCGACGAAGTCATGCTCGAGCACATCCGCGAAGGTGATCTTCGAGCGCTTAGCGAGGGGGTGGCCGCGCGCCACTACTAACACAAACCGGTCCTTGCGGAAGGGATATGTTTCCAGCGCGCTCACATCGACCGTGGCGGCGACGATGCCGAGGTCGGCGACCCCTTCGGCAATGAGCCCGACGACCTCGTCGCTCAGCCGCTCCTCGAGATCGATGCTGACGTTGGGGTGCTCGGAGAGGAACGAGCTCAGCGCCTCCGGCAGGAATTCTGTGAGCGCGTTGGTGTTGGAGAGCACTCTGATCTGTCCGGCGAGTCCGCCGGCATAGACGCCGAGGTCTTCGCGCAGCCGCTCGGCTTGACGCAAGATCGCGCGCGCATGCTGCAGCAGCGTGCGGCCGGCTTGGGTCGGGTTCACGCCTTGCCGCCCGCGCACGAGCAAGGCCGCGCCGAGCGCTTCCTCCATATTGCGAATGCGCGTGCTGGCGGCGGCGAGCGCGAGATGGGCACGCTCGGCGCCGCCGGTGATGCTCCCCGCCTCGACCACATGGCGGAACAGGCTGAGATCGGTCAGGTCGAAACGCACGGTTCCCGCCGCCCAGGGCTCTGATTGCCTTCGAATTCGGCGAAGCAAAGCTACGCGAAATACCTATTGTCGGCCAAGTGCCTGAGGGCCATATTCGCGGTTGACGAAAGGAGCGGCCGCCGCCGCGGGCGGATTGCGGCCTGCGGCGAGTTTGGTTACCAACGCACTGCGCGCGAGGACGGAGAAAACAATGGCCGACGTCAAGGCACCCGCTGAGCGGCCGCTCTCTCCGCATCTCTTCATCTACAAACCGATGCTGACGATGATGATGTCCATCGTCCATCGCATCACCGGTGGCGCGCTTTATTTCGGCACGCTGCTGGTGGCCTGGTGGCTGATCGCGGCAGCCTCCAGTCCCAAGGCTTATGCCGGCGTCGGCTCGTTCATTAATTCGTTCTTCGGCCGCCTGATCCTGTTCGGGTATACCTGGGCGCTCGTGCATCACATGTTGGGCGGCATCCGGCATTTGATCTGGGATACTGGGCGCGGCTTCGGTCCCCATGAGCGCGAATGGCTGGCAATGGCCACGCTCGTCGGTTCCATCAGCCTGACCATCGTGATCTGGATCGTTGGCTATCTGTTTATCGGAGGGCCGCGCTGATGGCGTTCCGCGACATGAGCACGCCGCTCAAGCGCGTTCGCGGCCTCGGACCGGCCAAGTCCGGCACCGAACAGTTCTGGCGCCAGCGCCTGACCGCGATCGCCAACGTGCCCCTCGTCATCGCTTTCGTCCTCATCGTGGTGGCGTTGCTCGGACGCAATCATGCCGCCGTCGTGCAGATTCTCGGCTCACCGCTCATCGCGGTCATTATGCTGCTGTTCATCATCTCGGTGACGACGCATATGCGTATCGGCATGCAGGTCATCATCGAGGACTACGTGCATGACGAGGCGAGGAAATTCATTCTGCTGATTGCTAACACCTTCTTCGCCCTCGCCGTAGGGCTTGCCTCGGCCTTCGCCATCCTCATGCTCAGCTTCAAGGTGTGACCCGTGGCTATCAACGGCGGATCCAATGGCAAGGGACCAGCGGTCAACGGACGCGCCTATCCGATCGAGGACCACGACTATGACGTGGTCGTGGTCGGCGCCGGCGGGTCGGGCCTGCGGGCGGTAGTGGGCTGCAGCGAGGCGGGGCTCAAGACCGCCTGTATCACCAAGGTGTTCCCGACGCGCTCGCATACCGTCGCGGCGCAAGGCGGCATCGCCGCCGCGCTAGGCAATATGGGCGAGGATGACTGGCGCTGGCACATGTACGACACGGTCAAGGGCGCCGACTGGCTCGGTGACCAGGATGCCATCGAGTACATGTGCCGCAGCGCGCCGCAGGCGGTGTACGAGTTGGAACATTGGGGGCTCCCGTTCTCGCGTCGGGACGACGGAAAGATTTATCAGCGTCCCTTCGGCGGCATGACCACGCATTACGGCAAGGGCATCGCCCAGCGCACCTGCGCCGCGGCCGATCGCACCGGCCACGCCATGCTGCATACCATGTACGGGCAGGCGCTGCGCCACGCCTCCGAGTTCTTCATCGAGTTCTTCGCCATCGATCTGATCATGGACGACGCGGGCCGCTGCCGCGGCGTGGTCGCCATCAAGCTCGACGACGGCTCGATCCATCGCTTCAGCGCGCATATGACGATCCTCGCGACCGGCGGCTACGGCCGCGCCTACTTCTCCTGTACCTCGGCGCATACTTGTACCGGCGACGGCAACGCCATGGTGCTGCGCGCCGGCTTGCCGCTGCAGGATATGGAGTTCGTGCAGTTCCACCCGACCGGCATTTACGGCGCGGGCTGCCTGATCACCGAAGGCGCGCGGGGGGAGGGCGCCTACCTCGTCAATTCGGAAGGCGAGCGCTTCATGGAACGCTATGCGCCGTCCGCCAAGGATCTCGCCTCACGCGACGTCGTCTCGCGCGCGATGACCATCGAGATCCGCGAGGGGCGTGGGGTCGGCAAGCACAAGGATCACATCTATCTGCACCTCGACCATCTCGACCCCGAGGTGCTGCACGAGCGGCTGCCCGGCATTTCCGAATCGGCCCGCATCTTCGCGGGGGTGGACGTCACCACCGATCCGATTCCGATCGTTCCGACCGTGCACTACAACATGGGCGGCATCCCGACCAACTATCACGGCGAGGCGCTGACCAAAAAGAACGGCAACGAAGACTTCGCGGTGCCTGGCCTGATGTCGCTCGGGGAAGCGGCTTGCGTGTCGGTGCATGGCGCCAATCGTCTGGGGTCGAATTCGCTGATCGACCTCGTCGTGTTCGGCCGCGCGGCAGCCGCCCGCTGCGCCGAGGTCCTGCGTCCAGGCGAAAGCCATCCCGATCTGCCGAAGGACTCCGCCGAGCGCGCACTGGCGCGGCTCGACAAGTTCCGCCACGCCGCGGGAACGACGTCGACGGCGCAGTTGCGGCTGAAAATGCAGAAGGTGATGCAGAACAATTGCGCGGTATTTCGCACCGCCGAGGTCCTGGAAGAGGGCGAAAAACTCATTCACGAAGTTTACGGCGGCGTCGCCGACATCAAGGTTACGGACCGCTCGCTAATCTGGAACTCGGACCTGATCGAAACGCTGGAATTCGATAATTTGATCGCCCAGGCGGTCGTTACAATGGAATCCGCGAAGAACCGCAGCGAGAGCCGCGGCGCGCACGCGCGCGAGGACTTCCCGGAGCGCGACGACAAGAACTGGATGAAGCACACGCTGGCCTGGCTCGACGCGAACGGCAAGGTCACCCTCGACTATCGGCCGGTGCACGCCTACACGCTCACCAACGAGGTGGCGTATATCGAGCCGCGCAAGCGCGTGTATTAGGACCTAAAGGCAAGGTTCACATGGTTCAATTCACGCTGCCGAAGAACTCCAAGGTCACCGCCGGAAAGACCTGGACGGCCCCCGCGGGCGCGCACGACGTGCGCGAATATTGCATCTACCGCTGGAATCCGGATGACGGCAACAACCCGCGCATGGACACCTATTACGTCGACTGCGGCGACTGCGGCCCGATGGTTCTCGACGCGCTCATTTGGATCAAGAACAACATCGACCCGACGCTCACCTTCCGCCGCTCCTGCCGCGAAGGCATCTGCGGCTCCTGCTCGATGAACATCGACGGCACCAATACGCTCGCCTGCACGAAGGCAATGGCGGACATCAAGGGCGCGGTGAAGATCTATCCGTTGCCGCACATGCCGGTGGTGAAGGATCTGGTGCCCGATCTTAGCAACTTCTATGCCCAGCACGCCGCAATCGAGCCATGGCTGCAGACCACCTCGCCCACGCCGCAGAAGGAGTGGAGACAGAGCCACGAAGCCCGTCAGAAGCTCGACGGGCTCTACGAATGCATCCTCTGCGCGTGCTGCTCGACGGCCTGCCCGAGCTACTGGTGGAACAGCGAGCGTTTCCTCGGACCGGCCGCGCTGCTGCAGGCGCACCGCTGGCACAAAGATAGCCGTGACGAGGCGACCGGGCGGCGCCTCGATAATCTCGAGGATCCGTTTCGTCTTTACCGCTGCCACACAATCATGAATTGCGCCAAGGCCTGCCCGAAGAGCCTCAATCCGGCCAAGGCCATCGCCGAGATCAGGCGCATGATGGTCGAGCGCCAAGTGTGACCCGCGAGCCGCTCGATCGGCATCCTCCGCCGGGCGGTCCGGCACAGCCCACATCTCATCGGTTGAACTGCCCCCGCCTTGTCGGCAAACGATAGCATCGCCGGCAAAGCCGGTGCGCGCCGGACGCCCCGGCTTGCACAGCCAAGCCCGGCGGTGACAGATTGATCGCCTTGCCTTTCGCAGAGCGCCGGGAGAACGAGATCATGGCTTTGAGCGCAGACATTCGCCGCGTGGTCACCACGATCGATGACAACAACAAAGCCGTGGTGCTGCTCGACGGCGCCACACCGCACAAGAAGGTGCGGCCGCAGACACAGACCGTCTCGCGCTTGTTGTGGGTGACGGATCAGACACCGGCCGATCTTTCCGGCAGCGCCGATCGCGCCGCAATCGATCTCGGCATCATGCCCCCGCGCGGTGGCACCGTATTTCGCATCGTCGATTTTCCGCCGGAAACGCCCGAGGCGCGGCGGCTCGACCACGACGCCATGCATCGCAGCCTCGGCGATGGCGTGCCCAAGCGCGGACTGCCGCCGCGGCATCCGGCCATGCACCGCACGCGCACCGTGGACTACGCCGTCGTCATGGCCGGCGAGATCGACATGCTGCTCGATGACTCGGAAATTCATCTCAAAGCCGGCGACGTGTTGGTCCAGCAGGGTACCAATCATGCCTGGGTCAATCGCGGCACCGAACCATGCCGCATCGCTTTCATCCTCGTCGACGCGCAGGAGCCATGAGCACCGGTTGCACCGCGGATCAGCGAAGAGCCGGTGTGACCGGCTCGTGTCGCGCGTGCGACGTAGACACGAGCGACGCCGCTCGTTTGCCTTGAACTAGGAGAAACAGGTGATTGGCCGCAAAGACGACCCCGCGTTCCTTTATTTTCCCGCCAACTACCGCTGGTCCATGGGCCTGCTTATTTGCCTCGGCGCCGCGCCGTGGACCGGTATCGAAGTCGACGAGGTCCATCGCGTCGGACGCGCGCTCGAGAACCACGTCGGCGACGACGGCGCCTGGTTCGAAGAATGGACCCGCATGGGCGACAAGATCGCCGCGCGCGGCCGTGACGCGCAAGCGAAAGGACACAGACTCACGGCGGCGTCCTGCTTCATGCGCGCGACGCGCTATTACCAGACCGGCGAGCGTTTCATCCACCCGCGCTCCGAGCGCAGCATGGCCGTCTACGCGGCCTCGGTCGAACTGTTCAAGGCCGCCGCCTCCAGCATCCGCCGTCCCCGCATCGAACCGGTCGAGATACCGTACGACGGCACGAGCCTGCCTGCGCTACTCGTGCATCCCGAGCCCGAGGCGGCCGGATCGCGACCGGCGCCGTGCATGGTGTTCTTCGATGGTTTCGACGTCACCAAAGAGCTGCAATACGGGTACGGCATTCCCGACCTCGCCGCGCGCGGCATCGGCTGCCTGATCGTCGACGGCCCCGGCAACGGCGAGAGCGTGCGCTTCCGCAACCTGCCGCTCATCGCGGAGACCGAGCGCTACGGCACCGCCGCCTACGAATATCTCAGCGCCCGTCGCGAGTTCGATCCTCACCGCATCGGCGTAATGGCGCTCAGCCTGGGCGGTTACTACGCGCCGCGGGCCGCTGCGCTCGAACCGCGATTTGCCTGCTGCGTCGCCTGGGGCGCGCAATGGGACTATCACGCCATCTGGGCAAAGCGGCTCGACGAGCTCGCCTCCGGCAAGGTGCTTTCGCTCTCGGTTCCACCTGAGCATCTGCAGTGGGTCCTCGGCGTGTCGAGCCAGGCGGCGGCGCTCAAGAAGCTCGAAGGGTTTCGTCTCGACGGTATCGTGCAGAAGATGACCTGCCCGTTTTTGCTCCTGCATGGCGAGGGTGACGAACAGATTCCGCTATCTCTCGCTGAAAAATGCCTCGCCGCGGTCGGCTCGAAGCAAAAAACTTTAAAAGTCTTCTCGCGCGAGGAGGGTGGCTTTCATCACTGCCAGGTCGACAACGTCACGATCGGCGTGCACTACATGTGGGATTGGATCGAAGACGTGCTTCGCCCCGGAGCATGATCCGAGGCGAGGCGGTCCACGAGTTCTTGAAGCTGATTCGAGGCGGCCTCTAGCCCGAAATGGCTTGTTGCAAGATTTTCCGCGCCGGGAGCGAGCCGTCGAGCTGACGCAAGGTGCGGCGCTTGATCTTCCAGCCCTGCGGCGTTCGCACGAGCTCCCAGCGATTCGCCGTCATGCGATGGACGCGAAAGCCCCTGGAGCTACCGTGATTCGGGACATTGACGGGATCGCCCTGCGTCTGCGGCACTAGGATCTGCAGATAGGATGTAACTACCGCGCGATCTCCGTCGATCGCCACGTGGGGAAGCGAGGTGAAGTGCGCGAGCCCGCGATCGATCGCGGCCTGATGCTCGGCGCTGAGCACCTGATTGGCGAGCTGTTCGCGCCCGTGCGGGCTCGAGAGGTTCTCGCCGCGATCGAAAAGCCCGTCTTCCACCCAGCTGGCCGCGATGTGCTCGCTGCCGCCGGTATCGGCGCTGGGCGGATGGCTGGCGATGAGGTTGTAGATCTCGAGCCGGTCTTCGATGGCGCGGATGCGGTCTTCGAGGCTTTTGCCGGCGGCCATGTCTGCTCCCATGCTGTTGGCGAAAGGCGAGTTGCAAGTTGCGAGGGCCGAGTAGCGAAAAGAACGGAGTCCGTGTCTCCACCGGCCGATCGAGGATGTGGACTGACCCGGCCACGCCGCCGAGCGTCACGATGCCGGCGATCAGACTGAAATGCCGAACAGTCGCGCCGCATTGGCGCCGAGAATCGCGTCCTGCTCCTTGCGTCCGATCTTCTTCGCGCGCCGCACGTATTCGACCGGCCGCTTCTCCGCAAACGGATAGTCGGAGGCCAGCATGACATGGCTCGCAGGCACTTTGCTTACCAGGAATTCCAGTATGTCGGCATTGAACAGCACGGTGTCATAGAAAAACCGCGGCAGGTAGCTGCTGAACTCTCCTTTGAGATGCGGCGAACGACCGTAGCGGTACTCGTTGTCGTGCCGGCCGGCGTAGAACGGCAGATATCCGCCACCGTGGGCGACCAGGATTTTCAGCTTCGGAAACCGATCCATGACGCCCTCGTAGATCAGCGACGTCAAGGCGAAGGCTTCCTCCAAGGGCTGCCCGACCGTGATCATCATCCGGTGGCGCAGCATGCGCTTGTCGGTACTGCCGGCAGGATGAACGAAGACCACGGCGCCGAGCGCTTCCGCCTTCGCCCAGAACGGCTGCAGGCGCGCGTCGCCCAACTCGACCCCGTTGATGTGCGAGGACACGATGACGCCACGCAGCTTGAGATCCCGCATGCACCGCTCGAGCTCGGCGGCCGAAAGCGTGACGTCGTGCAAGGGCAGCGAGCCCAGCCCGATGAGCCGGTCCGGATGCTGCGCCACTGCCTCCGCGACGCGATCGTTGCTGCGGCGATCCAGCTCCAGCGCCTCTTCGGGCTCGAAGGCATAGGTACATTGCTGCATGATGCTCGGGCTAATGATCTGGATGTCGACGCCGGTTGCATCCATCTCGCGCAGCCGCAGCGGCAGCTCGGTCATGCGCTGGAACAGCGGCTCGGGCACGCCGTTTCCACCCGCCACGGCATGCGCGTATTGCGAATGCCCAAAGGTCCGCTTCATCACTTCCGGCACGAGCACGTGGGCGTGCACGTCGATGACGATCGGCTTGGGCGAAGGCCCCCTCGATCGTGCGAGCTTTGCCGCGCCACGAGTCGGGTTGGCGGACCGGGAGCGGCTGCTGGATCGCCGGGCAGGCCGCTTGCGCCGCTTGGTTGCCTTCGCCATCGCGTCCTCCACGTATTCGTCGCGGCGCATCGCGCCTATTTGGGCGGAATTATCGGCACCAGCAGGAAGGATTCCCGATCGCCGCCGGAATAGATCGTGTTTTCCCCGACATTGTAGTCGGCGTGATAGTGCGTGTAAGGGGCGCTGCCGATGCCGTCGCGCGGCTGAATGTCGAGGCGGATGCGATGGCCCCGTTTGAACACCATCGAGGTCGGCCAAATCTCCACCTGCACCTGGACGATCTCGTTCGGCTTGAGCCACTGCCGCCGCAGATGCTTGTGGTAGGGGCGATAGGGAAGCGACAATTCGCGGTCGAGCTCGCGATGTGAAACCCGCAGCCAGCCCTTTGCGACCGGCACCGGCTGGCCTTGTTGCCCGATCTCCAGCACGTCATTGCCAGCCGGATCGATATTGCGCAGCGTGAGAAATAAATCCATGTCCTCGGTCGTGCTCGACACCCAAAGCTGGGCGGCCAGCGGGCCGGTGATTTCGGTGTCCTCCTCGAGCGGCGGCGTCATCAACGACATTCCTTCTCCGCCGCCGGCGGCGAGCGAGGTCGAGGACGCCGAGGCGTGTCCCGCGTGTGAGGCGCCGCTTGCGGAATAGCTGCGCTTTCCCGCCGCGATGGGCTTCCTTCTGGCGAGCGTGCCGGCGGTGCTATCGGCTTCCGTCTGCGGCGCCGACACGTCGAGATAGAGTTTGGTCCATTGCGTGCGTGCGATCGGCCACTCGTTCTCATGGCGGAAATGATACGCGCCATGACCGGTGCGGATGGCAAGCTTGACCGGCGGCTCGGCCATCACGCCGTTGTCGATGTCCTTGAGCCAGTAATCGAAGAAGCGCAGCTGATCGCGCCGCCCATCTTCGCTGTAGAACGGATGGTAGTGCGTGCCGCAATGGATGCGCAGCTTCTTGTGCTTTGAGGCGGCGCGCATGTAGCCTTCCGTCGCCCCGCGCAGGTGCAATCCCATGCCTGACCAATTGCCGACCGCCCACATCGGCAGATCGATCTCGTCCCATTGCGCCTGCTGGGTCTTGAACGCTCCGCTGTCCAGGCTATTGCGCAGGAATCGCCACAGCACGTTGTCTTGAAAAGTGTCGGGATTGTCCCGGTAGGCGCGTCCGAGCATGTGGTGCGCCATGTGGGTGGTGAACCAGCCGACGATGAAGCCCGAGCCGAAAATGCCGCCGTGATAAAGGATGTCGCGGTACTGATCGGCGGCGCCTTCCCACGGCACGATGCAAGCAAGCGATGGCGGCTTGAGGTTCGCCACCCACCATTGGGTCCGCGCGAAGAACGAGATGCCGATAGTCGCCACCCGGCTGTTGCTCCAGGGCTGATGGCCGGCCCACTCGATCGCGTCGTAAAAGTCGATCGCCTCCTGCGGTGAATAAAGCACGGATTGCCCCGGTGACTTGCCGGAGCCGCGCTCGTCGACGCGTACGCAGCAATAGCCGCGCGGCACCCACCATTCCGGGTTCACCGTTTCCCAGTTCATGTGCGGATTGGGCTTCTCTTCCAGGTCGGGCGGCGGAACCCAGAGCTTGTCCTTCTGGTAGATGCCCATGTTGATGAGCACCGGGAACTGCCCGTCGGCATCCGGCCGGAACACGTCGGCCTTGAGGTTGGCGCCATCGCGCATCGGGACGTCGACGTCCTTTTCGATCGTCATCTTGTATCGGGGCGCGGACGCATCGCTCCCCTTGCGGCTTGCCAGTTGCTCTTGCAAGGGTGCCTCCCATTGGCTTGCGGTCGCTCTCAACGCTATCAGACGGCAAGACGTGCGGCTATGCAGGGGGTACAAATGAGCGGAACGAAGCGATCCATGGAGCGCGCATGAAAGCCGCCGTTGCGACGGAGCAGGGACTGGCGCTGCGCGACATTGCGCAACCCAAGCCGAAGCCCAACGAAGTGCTGGTGAAGGTGCGCGCCGCCGCGCTCAACCGCGCCGACCTCGCCGTCGCGCGCGGCCTTCCCCACGGCCGCCACAGCGGGATCGGCGCCACGGTCGGCCTCGAATGGGCGGGCGAGGTGGTGGAGACCGGCACCGAGGTCGAGGGATACCGGCCGGGCGAGCGCGTCATGTGCTCCGGCAGCGGCGGCTACGCCGAATACGCCGTCAGCGACTGGGGACGCGTCAACCCGATGCCGGAGGGCATGAGCTTCGAACAGGCGGCGACGCTGCCGGTCGCGCTGATCACGCTGCACAATGCGCTCGTCACCGCCGGCCGTCTGCGCCGGGGCGAGCGCGTGATGATCCAGGGCGCGAGCTCCGGTGTCGGGCTCATGGGCCTGCAGATCGCCAAACTGATGGGCGCCGAACTGGTGATCGGCTCGTCCACCAACGACGCGCGCCGCGCGCGCCTTAAGGAATTCGGCGCCGATCTCGCCGTCGATACCCGCGATCCGGCCTGGGCCGATGCGGTGCTCGCCGCGACCGGGGGCAACGGCGTCGATCTCGTCGTCGACATGCTGTCGGGCCCCGTCGTCGTGCAGACGATGAAAGCGACCGCCATCCGCGGCCGCATCGTCAATGTGGGTCGCCTCGCCGGCACGAAGGCCGAGTTCGACTTCGACCTGCATGCTCTGCGGCGCATCGACTATATCGGCGTGACCTTCCGCACCCGCTCGCTGGAGGAGGTGCGCGAGATCGCCCGCCGCATGCGCGCCGATCTGTGGGAAGCGGTGGCCGCGGGCAAGCTGACGCTGCCGATCGACCGCCGTTTCCCGCTCGATGAAGCCGCGGCGGCGCAGGCGCACATGCGCGAGAACAAGCACTTCGGCAAAATCGTGCTGACGATGTGAGCTGCGTCAGCTCTTGCGGATCCGAAACACCAGGAGGTCGCCCTCGCGCGCCGTCGACTCCATGGTGTCACCGGTCTCCCGCAACAGGTTGGGGATGTCGATCGCCGTGAGGGGGTCGGTGCACTCCGCGATGAGCATGTCGCCCGCTTGCAAGGCGCTCAGCGCCTTGCGCGCGCGCAGCGCCGGCAAGGGACACTTGAGCCCGCGCAAATTGAGTATCTTCTCGGCCACGAGGTTTCCGCCTGCACTCCCGCCGCGGGCGGGGAATGGACAATATAATAGGCAAGAGCCGAGGTCGTGGAGACCGATAGACCGCAGCGCATCGACCGGCTGACGCCGCTCGCCGACGTGCTCGCGCGCCTCGATACGCTGGTCGAGCCGGTCGCGCCACGCCCGGCCGACCTGTCCGCCGCGCGCGGGCGGATATTGGCCGAGGACATCGTCATTGCTTCACCCTTTCCTCCGACGGCGCGGGCGCTGCGTGACGGTTGGGCCGTCGCCTCCGATCTGACCATCGACGCCAGCGGCTATGCCCCGGCGCCGCTGCCGTTTGCGCTGCGCCTCGACGCCGGTGAGCCTATGCCGCACGGCGCAGACGCGGTCGCGCCGCTCGATGCGGTGGCGATCCGCGATGGCGCGGCGCACGCGCTCGCCCCCGTCGGCCCCGGAGAAGGCGTTTTGCCCGCGGCTGCCGACGGCGCGCCCGGAGCCATCTTTCTGCCGGCGGGTCGGCCTGTCGGCGCCGTCGAGATCGCGTTGCTGACCGCGATCGGCGTCGCCGCGGTTTCCGTGTGGGTGCCGCGGCTGCGCCTCGTGCGCGCCGGTCCAGCCGGCGACCCCGTGATCGATGCCGCGGTCCGTTACCTCGCAGACGCCGTCGAGTCCCAAGGCGGCGTTGCCGTAATCGCTGCGCAGGAGGACCTCGCTCAGGCACTGGCGGCGGCGGACGTCGATGCGATCATTGTGGTCGGCGGCACCGGCAGCGGCAGGCGTGACGTCACGGTGCGCACGCTCGCATCTGTCGGCGCGGTGCTCGTTCACGGGGTGGCCTTGCTGCCGGGCGAAACTACAGCGCTGGGAACCGTCGGCGCGCGACCCGTATTGGCATTGCCGGGGCGGCTCGATGCGGCGCTCGCGGTCTGGCACGTGCTGGGTCGGGCAATGCTGGCGCGGCTCGGAGGAACCCAAGAGACGCTGTCCGTGCGAACGGCAAGGCTCACGCACAAGCTGTCCTCACCTGTGGGCCTATCGGAGCTCGTGCCGGTGCGCTACGAGGGCCTCGCCGCCACGCCCATAGCCTCGGGCTATGTGCCGCTCGCGGCGCTCGCGCAGGCCAACGGCTGGGTTCTCATCGGCGCGGAGAGCGAAGGATATCCGGCGCAGAGCGAGGTCGTGATAAGACCTTGGCCATGACAGCGCGTTTGCAGCCGAAATCCGCGGGGCGCGATCTCGACTCTGATCTGTTGACCGCGATACGCCGCGCTGCGCGGCAGGAGCAATTCCTCGAGGTCGTATCCGCCGAAGAAGCGCGCGCGCGTTTCATGCGCCGGATCGATGTCGCACCGTTGCCCGGCGAGACGGTCGGCTTGGCCGCGGCGCTCGGCCGCGTGCTCGCCGCCGACGTCGCCGCGCCGATCGACGTGCCGCCGTTCGATCGCGCCAATGTCGACGGATTTGCGCTGCGCTCCGTCGACACGGCGGGCGCGAGCGACGGCGCCCCGCGGCGGTTGCGTCTCAACGGGGAAGTGATCGTCTGCGGCCATCCGCCGGCGCTCGAGGTGAGGGCGGGATCCGCGACGACCATTGCCACCGGCGGAGTGATCCCGCGCGGCGCGGACGCCGTCGTGATGATCGAGCACACCGATCTCATCGACGCGGGCGCCGTACCGTCAATCGATGTGCGCCGCGCCGTCGCGCCGGGGCAGTTCATCTCCCATGCCGGCTCCGACATTGCCCGCGGCGAAACGGTCCTGCGCCGCAAGACGCTCTTATCGTCGCGCGAGATCGGGATGCTTGCGGCCTGCGGCCTCGCCGAGATCGACGTCGTGCGCAAGCCCAAAGTGGCGGTGCTGTCGACCGGTGATGAACTCGCTGCGCCGGGGAGCGCGCTCGCGCCCGCGCGGGTCTACGACAGCAATGGTGCGATCATCGCCGCCGCGGTGGCGGAAGCGGGCGGGGAACCAGTCTCCTTCGGCGCGTTTCGCGATGACGAAGCGGCGCTCGAGCGTGCCGTCCGCGCGGCGCTGGCGGCGTGCGATCTCGTCGTGCTCTCCGGCGGCACCTCTAAAGGCGCGGGCGACCTGTCCCACCGCATCGTCTTGAAACTGGGCGACGTTCTCGTCCACGGCGTTGCGCTCAAGCCCGGCAAGCCGCTTTGCCTCGGCGCGATTGATGGCAAGCCGCTCGCGGTGCTGCCGGGATTTCCTACGTCTGCGATTTTCACCTTCCATGCCTTCGTCGCACCGGTGATCCGTGCCCGTGCCGGGCTTGCGGCGCAGGCGCCGCGCAGCATCGAGGCGCAGGTGCCCGTGCGGATCGCCTCGGAACTCGGCCGAAAAGAGTTCGTCCTGGTTGCGCTGGCACCGGGCGAGGATGCGCCAGTCGCCTTTCCTACCGCCAAAGGCTCCGGCGCGGTCACGAGCTTCTCCCAGGCCGATGGATTCCTGGAAATTGACGCGCTCGCGGCGGCGCTCGACGCGGGCAGCCGTGCCCGCGTGACCTTGATCGGCCAGACGGCTGCGATGCCCGATCTGGTCGTCATGGGCAGCCACTGCATCGCCCTCGATGTCGTGGTCGGCGCGCTTGCCGAACGCGGATTTGCCGCGCGTACCATCGCGGTCGGCAGTATGGGCGGAGTCGCCGCCGCGGAGCGCGGGGAGTGCGATCTCGCCCCGGTGCATCTCGTCGATCCTGCAACCGACCGCTACAACGCCCATCTGCTGCGCCCAGGACTCGCGCTGGTGAAGGGCTGGCAGCGCATGCAGGGCTTCGTGCATCGCCGCGATGACCCCCGCTTCGCGGGATGCAGCGCAACCGATGCCATCAAAGCTGCGCTCGCCGATCCCACCTGCCTGATGGTCAACCGCAATGCTGGCGCGGGCACGCGCGTACTCATCGACCGGCTGCTCGGCGGGGCGCGCCCCCCGGGCTACAGCAATCAGCCGCGCTCGCACAACGCGGTCGCCGCCGCGGTGGCACAGCGCCGCGCGGATTGGGGCATAGCCATCGAGTCGGTTGCCCGGCTCTATGGCTTGGCCTTTCTCCCCATTGCGCCCGAAGACTACGACTTCCTCGTCGTCGAAAGCCGCCGCGAGCGCGCTGGGCTTGCGGCGTTTTTAGACGCCCTGCGCGATGAGACGGTGCGCGAAAAAATTCGCGCCCTCGGCATGCATCCTGCCGAGGGGTGAGTTCCTCGAGATCCGCAATGATCCTCCGCGTGCTTGCCGTTTTTTTCCTGCTGCTCGCGCCACCGACGGCGCAGGCGCAACTGCGCGGCCACGGCGGCCCGGTGCGGGCGCTCGCGATTTCGCCCGACGGAAGTGAAGCGATCTCCGGCAGTTTCGACACCTCGGCGATCCGCTGGTCGCTGCCGCAAAATGCGGCCGAGCAAGTGCTGCGCTTCCACGACGGTGCGGTGAACGCGGTGCTGTTTCTTCGCGACGGCCGCATCGCCACCGCCGGCGAGGATGCGCGCATCGCGATCTGGACGCCGGGCAAGGCGCAGCCGTCGACGGTGCTCCAAGGCCACGAAGCGCCAGTGGTCGCGCTTGCGCTCTCGCCGGACGGCACCACGCTCGCATCGGCGTCCTGGGATCACACCGCGCGGCTATGGCCGCTCTCCGGCGGGACGTCGCGTCTGATCGAGGGCCATACTCAGAACGTCAACGGGGTCGCCTTTGCGCCGGACGGCCGCGCGCTCGTCACCGTAAGCTACGATGCGATGCTGCGCATCTCGCCGCTTGCGGGCGGCGGCGCACCGACGGTCGTGCCGCTGCCGAGCCCGCTCAATGCCGTCGCAGTTGTGCCCGACGGCGAGATCGTCACCGCCGGCGCGGACGGCAAAGTCTACGTCCTTTCGAGCGCAGGCGAACTGCTCGGCACGGTCGAGGCGGCGCAAGCGCCAATCATCGCGGTGGCACTCTCGCGCGATGGGAACCTCATCGCCGCCGCCGGGATCCGCGGCTCGGTCGCCCTCATCGACCGGCTTGCGCGCAAGGTCGAACGCACGCTGGTCGGACCGGGCCTGCCAGTCTGGTCGGCCGCGTTCTTTCCTGACGGGCGCTCGCTGCTGACCGGCGGCAGCGACCGCATGATCCGCCGTTGGGACGTCCTGACCGGCGAGCCGATCGGCAACATCGTTATGGGCACGCCCGAGGACCCGCTCGCCGCCTTCGCCGGCGATCACGGCGCCGAGGTGTTTCGCGCCTGCGTCGCCTGCCACACGTTGAACCCGAACGAGGGCGTCCGTGCCGGCCCGACACTGGCGGGGATCTTCGGGCGGAAGATCGCGACCCTGCCCGGTTACAATTTCTCCGACGCGCTCAAGAAGCTCGATATCGTGTGGACGCCCGAGACGGTGGCCAAGCTGTTCGAGGTCGGGCCTATGGCCTATACGCCGGGTACCAAAATGCCGGAACAGCGCATCGGCTCAGCCGAAGATCGCGCTGCCTTGGTGGAATTTCTCGAGAAGGCGACCGCGAGGCCCTGATTAACTCGGCCAGCGCGAAACGCGAGAACAGTCGCGCCGCTCACTTCGTTGTGCGCACTAAATCGAGAACGGCATCGGCGAAGACCTTGGGCACTTCCTGGGGAAGATTGTGGCCGGCAGTCGGGATCACTCGACGTTGATAAGGGCCGGTAAAGAACTTCGCGTGCGGCAGAGAGCTTTCCGCCGGCGAGAGGCCGCTACCGTCGCCGTGCAGCACGATCGTCGGCACCGAAATCTTGGGCTTGGCAGCGAGCCGCCGTTCGGTCGCTTCGAGGTTCGGATCGCCGTCGGCGTAAGCGAAACGGTGACGGTAGGAATGGATCACCACGTCGACAAAGCCTGGATTGTCGAACGAACTGGCGGTGCGCTCGTAGGTCGCGTCATCGAACCGCCAATTCGGCGACCACAGCTGCCATAGCAGTCGACCAATGTCGCGCCGGTTAGTCTCAAGACCCGCGCGGCCGCGGCAAGTGTGAAAGTAGTATTGATACCAGAGGCGATGCTCCCGCTTCGCCGATGCCGGCTTGGTCGATCCGGCGATGTCGTGGATGTTGTAGCCGTTGCCCGACACCAAGCCGCGCGCGCGTTCCGGCCAAAGCGCCGCCACGACGCAAGCAGCGCGCCGGCCCCAGTCGTAGCCGGCGAGCACGGCGCGCCTGAGCGTCAGCGCATCCATGAGCTCCTTGAGGTCGTTGCCGAGCGCCGCCTGCTGCCCCGAGCGCAGGGTGTCGGATGCGAGAAAGCGGGTGGGACCGTAGCCGCGCAGATACGGGACGATCACCCGGCATCCGGCCGACGAGCGGCGGTACCACGCCGTCGTAGGTGCGGGGATCGTAGGGGAAGCCATGCATGAGCAGGACGGGAGTGCCGTGCCCCGGTCCGCTTTCCTCATAGGCGATCTCCAGCACGCTGGTGCGGACACGGTTGAGAGCGGGTGCACGGTCCATGGTGCGCCGTTCAGGTTTCCGGCTCGCCGGCACGCCCTTCCTGCTCGCGCTCGCGCAAATAATCTTCGGTGGTGCGGGCCTTGGGCCGCGGCGGCTCGCGGTAGGGATCGAACTCCTGCTCCGTGATGGCGACCACCCGGCAATCCTCGCACATCTTGAGCACGTCGAGCCGTTGCGCGGAATTCTGGAACATCCAGTGTTTGCCCTCGAGCTTGGCGGCGACGCGCTCGATGGTGCTCTTGACCCCGAACGGTTTGTTGCAGCGGATGCAGGGGAATGGCTCCTCCTCCTTAAGCACGCGGGCGGTCGCGGTGGCTGCGCGGAAATCGAGCTGCGGCCGCAGCGTGATCACTTTCTCCGGACACGTCGCCTTGCATAGCCCGCACTGCACACAGGCATCTTCGGCAAAGCGCAGCATCGGCCGCTCCGGATTGTCGCTGAGCGCGCCGGTCGGGCAGGCCGACACGCAGGCGAGACAGAGCGTGCAACCCTCGGCGTTGAGCTCGACCGTGCCGAAGGGCGCACCCGCCGGCAATGCAATCACGTCGACGGCAGCCGGCGCCGCGCGCTGCAGCTCGCGCAATGCGAGCCGTATCACGTCGCGCTTGCCGCCCACGGGCAGGAAGCTCGCCGGACGCGGCGCGCCCTCACGCTGCGGGATCGCGCGCAACGCCTCGGCGAGCGCATCCGGATCGTCGGTTTCTATGGTGGCCACGCGCGCGTCGCCGAAACCGAGTCCGGCGAGGATCGGCTCAGCGAGCGCGATCGTCCCCCGCAAGCCGGTCACGTCATGGCGCGGCTTTGCGCGTAGCAGCAGGCGCATCGCTGCCGCGCCATAGGCAAACGCGGCGGCAATGCTTTCGAGCCCGACCTGCGTCACTTCGTTGACGGCGACGGGCAACACGTTCGCGGGCAGGCCATCGCCCAAACGCGCGAGCGCGTCGATCAGCGGCGCGCCGTGCGCGTTGTCGTGTACGAGCACGACCGGCGGCTGGCGTCCACCTGCGTCGCGGTAGGCGCCAAGCAGCACGCGCAGCTTGCGCATGAATGTATCTGCCGGCGGCAGCGCGTAACCAGCAGCGCCGGTCGGGCACGCCGCCGCGCATTGGCCGCAGCCCGCGCAGATATAAGCGTCGATCGCGACGTGATCGCCTGCGGGCGCGATCGCCCCGGTCGGGCAGAGATCGAGACAGCGTGTGCAGCCGATGATGCGCGAGCGCGAATGGGCGCACAGATCCTCGGTGAAAGCGACGTAGCGCGGCTTATCAAAACTGCCAACGAGGTCGCGCGCCCTGAGCACCGCCTTGAGCACGGCCGCGGGATCGTCAGGGTTTGCGCGCAGATAGCCGTCGCGCAGATCCGATGCGGTGAAAAGCGCCGCCGCGCCGGATAGGTCGAGCACGAGATCGCAGCGCGAGACCGCGCCGTCGCGCGGCGCGGCGAAGCTCATCGTCCCGCGCGAGGACGGCACAGGCTGGGCGTAGCCGTCAACGACGAGCTCGAACGCGCCGAGGTAGCCCTTGGCCGAACAGATCGCGCCCTTCACCACGGGGAAGTCGGTCACCCGCGGCGGCGTCACCTCGGCCGGCGGCTTTATCAGCACCGTGACGTCGAGGTGATCCTTGAGCAGGTTGCCGGCCTCGATCGCCCGTTCGTCGCGGCCGTAGATCAGGATCACGCCCTCGCTGTTCAGCCCTACGAACGGAACTTCGGGCACAGGCTCGGCGGCGGCGGCGAGCAACGCCGCCATCTTGGGACCGGCCGCATCGGCATCCTTCGACCAGCCGGCAGTCTCGCGGATCTTGGCGTAAGTGACGTCGGCGGCGTCGGCCGTTTCCGAAAACAGCGGCGCCTCTTGGGTGCAACCGACGATCAGCGGCTCGCCGCTGGCCGCCGCGGCGCGGAATTTATCGAGTTCCCCCCGGCACAGCTGTCGCGCCGTCGAGACTTCGGCGCCGCGACAGCCTCGCTGCACCGCCGGGATGTCGAGCGGCATCGTGTCTTCGCACGAGCAGATCAAGACTTTGGGCGGCCGGTCGGCCATGTCGTCTCCGGCTGTTCGCGAGCCACCGTCTCGGCGTTTCGCCCGCGCAAAATGGCTGCTTCGGTAGGGGCCGTCTCAGCAATCGGTCGAGGCGATGGCGCTGCGGCAGGCCCGGCTGCGCGATAGCCAGGCGCGGCCCTGGCCGCGGTGCGTATCACGTTATAAGTATTACAAACAACCTTCGCGAGTCCGGTTGCCCAATGCCGTTGCAAGAGCGCGCCCGCCTGCGCCCATCCTCCAAACCGGCACTCGACCTGCCGCCGCCGTTTCGGCTCGTGACATTGCGCGAGGTGGGCGACGCTTTCGCGCACGCGACCCATGTGGCGGGCGAAGAAGGGGCGGGGACGCTCGTCTACGTGGGTCGCTTCGACCTCGTGGAATTCGCGCTGGTGCTGGAGCCGGACGAGCCGCTCAAGACCGCCCGACGCGCGCTTTATGCCGGCCTCGCTGCGCTGGCCGATGCGCTGGCGGTGCACGCTCCGCCCGAGCTGCCCATCGCCTTCGACTGGCCGGACGCGGTGCGGGTGAATGGCGGGCTGGTCGGCGGCGCGCGCCTCGCCTGGCCGGAGCGCGCCGATGAGGACCGACCGCCGGCCTGGCTGGTGTTCGCCGCCACGATTCGCACCGTGGCCATGGGCGAGGAGGAACCCGGGTTGCGGCCGCTCTCGGCGGCGCTCGAGGACGAAGGCTTCGACGATCTCGGTTCGGGACGGCTAGTGGAAAGCTTCGCCCGCCATTTCATGGTCGCGGTTGATGCCTGGCAGGAGCAGGGATTCGGGGCCGTCGCGAAGAATTATCTCGCCCGGCTCGCGCCCGAGAGCGGGCTGCGCCGCGAGATCGCGGACAACGGCGATCTCCTGGTGCGGCGCGTCACCAATGCGCATGGAGCAGAACCCGAGCGGCGCTCGCTCCTGCGGGCGCTCGAGGCACCGTCGTGGCTCGACCGCACGACCGGAGGGCCGCGACGGTGAAGCTTCTGCGCACCATTCGGCTCGACCCGTCGGATACGTTCGTGTTCGAGCGCGCCGCCGATCCGGGGGAATGGGCGGTATCCGGCGCCTTCATGTTCGCGCACGCGGATCCGGATGCGCTCGAGGGCAAGTCACGCGCGGCCTTCCGCGGGGGATTTCTCGGCGTGACCTCGCTCGGATGGTCGACGCTGGCGCAGATCGTGGAAGCAAGCGAGGCGGATCGCGACGCGCTGGTCGAGACGCTGGGACGGCAATTCTACGAGCGCCTCGGCGCGCCCGACCTCGCGGCCGCCCGCGCGGCGGCGCAAGAGGAGATCGCCTTCGCCGCCTCGCTCTGCGATCATCCTCGCGATACGCTGATCGCCGTGCGCCGCACGTTCGAGGACGGGGCGATCCGCGAGGCATTTCGCAGCTTGCATTCTCGCGGCACGCGCAAGCCGATGCGCGCCTTCTCGTTCCTGGAAGTGGAGAGCGAAGAGGAGCCGCGCGAGGAGGTCGATCTGCTCGCGCTGGCGCAGCCCAAACCAAGCGAGTGAGTCGCAAGCACACGCGTCGAGGCGCATCGCATGGCGGATTTCTGGCTCTCCTGCGGGCATCATTTGCTCGATCGCGACGACGGCGGTGGGCTCCTGGTCACCGATGAGTTCCTCAAGGCTTATCTTGCGCGGCCGGAGCTCGCGCCGCCGACGAATGCCTGCGCGGCCGAGCGCGGATTGCACGCGGCGCTGCTCGAGGATCCGCGCCGGCCGGTGACGAGGGCGGACATTGCGGGCATCGCCGACCCCGATGCACGCGAGAATTGGAGCTTGATGCGGGACTTTCGGGATCGCCTCATCCGCCACAAAACGGTGGAGGCTGCGTATCTCGATTTGGCGCGTCATGGCATGGGCGCCACTCCACCCCTGTTCATCAACCAGCTCGTGCACGTGATCCTGCGCAACCTGCTCGAGGGCTGCGAGGACGTCTTCATGCTGCGCGCAGCGGAACTCCTCTTCCGGCCGCAACGGCTAAGCGTGCTCGAAGGGTCGTTGATTGCGGCCGACGAGGAAAAAGTCTCGGGCGAGAGCCCCCAGCCGGTCTCGCCGCTCGTGGCCATGCTCGGGCTCCCGGCGGCGGGGGACATCGACGTGCTCAACGAGGCCAACGCCGACATTTACTGGGAACGCAGCGATCTCTTCGACATGGCGCTCGATCTCACCGCGGGCCGGCGCGGACTCGAGGCGCTCGGCAAGGTAATCGCGCGGTGGATCGCGCACCTCCTGTCGATCGACATCGCGATCGAACCGCTGATCGAGGCGGCCGACGTCAATCTCACGTGGTATGTGGGGCTCGATGCCGAGGCGACCCGGATCGGCGACACGCTGTGGCGCGGCGAAGAGCTCGACCCCGCGGCGCGCCAGCGCATCATCGGCCTCTACCGGCTCACCTTGCGCGATGCAGAAATCGTTCTGGACAAGGCCAAGGGCGAGCCCATCTATTTGATACTGGCGATGACGCCCGACAAGAAATTGCGCATGAAGCCGCAAAACCTCGTGGTCGGACTTCCGCTCGCCCATCTCGAGGCCGTGTCATGACCGTCCTTTCGCCCGCCAAGATTACAGTTGGCATCGTGGTCGAGCGAAGAAAGGCGCGGAGCCCATGGATCGATTTCACCTGGAAACCGCTCGCAGCCTTGCCTGGCCAGCCCGATGCTTTGCCGTGGACCGCGCTTGCCGAGGACGGCGAAACGACGACCTTTTACGTGGGCGCCGCTGAGGTCGCGCTCTACCGCACCGAGACCGCCAACTATCGCAACAATCTCGGCTCGGGTGCGCCCATGCTCTGGGTGGCGCTGCGACCGAGCGGCGTCGAGCCGCCCTACGACCTTTTCGCCGTGACCGCCGACCCCGCCGAGGGCGAAGCGTGGACCGAAACGGGGACCGATCTCGTCGATGCGGTCCCCATGCCGGAGGTCGTGCGCGCGACGATCGACGCGTTCGTTGCCCAGCACCATGTCGAACAGCCGTTCCACAAACGCGAGCGTGACCGCGCCGATCCGGAGGCGCTGGCGCGGCGCGGACCGATGCAGAAGACGCGGGAATGAGCGAGCCGGAAAACTTCATTGCGCGCTGGTCGCGACGCAAGGCGGCGACACAAGACGCCGTGGCACGGCCTGCGGCTGCGCCGGCCAAGCCGGCAACACGGGCGGGTGGCGGCGAAGGCGAGCGCAAGGAAAGCGATGCTGCCCCCGCTCTCGGCGGCGCGCCCGAGCCGTCCGCGGAGGTGTTCGATTCGGCAAAGCTTCCACCGATCGAAAGCATCACCGCCGAAACCGATATCCGTGCGTTTCTCGCGCCGGGTGTGCCGGCGGAACTGACCCGTGCGGCGCTTCGTCGCGCGTGGGCGCGCGATCCCAAGATCCGCGATTTCGTCGGGCTCTCCGAGAACTCCTGGGACTTCAATGCGCCGAACGCGATCGCGGGCTTCGGCCCGCTCGAGATGACCGACGAACTGCGCGGGCAGATCGCGCGAATGCTGGGGGGAGGCGTTGCCAGCGAGGCGCCCAAATCGGTCCCGGCGCCAGCGCCTCAGGAGATCGTTTCGCCTCCGAAAGGAAGCTCCGAATTGGCCCAAGCTACCCTTGCGATGCCGGTGCCACCCGTCGCGACGCCGGGGGACGAGGGCATTGACAGGGCAGGTGATCAACCTCGGTCCCAGGTCTTGCCGCGTCGCAACAAAACAGCTGCTGCGACGCAATCCGGTCCAGAAGCCGTCGATGACCACCCGCCGAGTGCGAAACGGCTGCACGGCGGCGCCTTGCCCAAATAGACGCAGGGACTCATAGCCTCAGGCTATTGACCGGCGCTCGCCGCGGGCGGTACGGTTCTCCATTCGAACCAGAATAAAAAAACAACACGCCCATGAGGGATGTCGGACTGAAGGAAGCGATTCGCGTCGCCGGCGGCGTTGGCGCGCTCGCCAAAAAATTGGGCATCTCGCAGCCCTCCGTTTCGAACTGGTCGCGCGTTCCCGCGGAACGCGTGCTCTCAGTCGAAGCGGCGACCGGCGTGGGCCGCGCGATGCTGCGGCCCGATCTCTACGCCGAGCACGCGGCGACGGCGGGCGAGGTCGACGAGATCGATGCCGCGCGCGCACAGGAATATGCGCTCATCTCCGTCCTGCTCGCGCGTGCGCCGGATGTTCTGCTGCTGCAGCGCCTGGCTACATTGCGCGGCGATGCGAGCCCGCTCGGGCTGGCCCACGCGGCGCTCGCCGAGGCAGCGGAACGCAGCGGCGTCGAGCGCGTGGAGCGCGAGTATTTCGATCTCTTCATCGGGCTCGGCCGCGGCGAGCTTCTTCCGTACGGCTCTTATTATCTCACCGGGTTCCTGCACGAGCGGCCGCTCGCGCGGTTGCGCGCGCATCTCGACAAGCTCGGCATCGAGCGCGCGGAGGGGCAAGCCGAGCCCGAGGATCACGCGGCGATCCTGTGCGAGATCATGGCCGGGTTGGCAAGCCGACGCTTTCCCACTCCCGCCGGCTCCGAGCGCGAGCTGTTCGAGCAGCATCTCGCGCCGTGGATCGGTCGCTTCTTCGCCGACCTGGAACAGGCCGAGGCCGCTGATTTCTACCGCCGCGTCGGCACGCTCGGCCGGGTGTTCGTGCAGATCGAAACGGAAGCCTTTGCGCTGCCCTCGTGAGCAGAGTAGCGGCGCAACAGACGAGGACCAGAGGAGGAGACGGCGATGAAACGAGAACGCAAAGCAACGCTCGGCCGTCGCGAATTCTTGCGCACGTTGGGCGCCGGCGCCACCGTCGCGGCGGCAAGCGCCGCGCCGCTGGCGGACGACGCGCGTGCCGATAGCGAGAGCAACGACGAGAAGCGCAAGGCGCGCTACCAGGCGAACTCGCCGGAGGTTCAGACCTTCTATCGAGTCAACAGGTACCCGAGCTGAGGAGGCAGCCGTGCTGATCAAAAGAACGGAACGTCAGGCGCGTCGCGGCACGCTCGCTGCCGCGCTGCCATGCCAGGGCGAGGACGCGCTCGATCGTCGCGGCTTCCTGCGCCGCTCCGGTCTCCTCGCCGGCGGCCTCGCCGCGCTCGGCACGCTGCCGCTTGGCAGCGTGCGCAAAGCGAAGGCAGGCCCACCGCCGCCCGCCGGCGCGCAAGTCACCATCCGCAAGAACATCTGCACGCATTGCTCGGTCGGCTGCACCGTCGTGGCGGAGGTCGCCAATGGCGTGTGGATCGGCCAGGAGCCCGGCTGGGATTCGCCGATCAATCGCGGGTCGCATTGCGCCAAGGGTGCCTCGGTACGCGAGCTCGTGCACGGCGACCGGCGGCTGAAATATCCGATGAAGCTCGTCAACGGCCAATGGACGCGCTTGAGCTGGGACCAGGCGATCGACGAGATCGGCGCCAAGCTGCTCGCGATCCGCGAGAAGTCCGGACCGGATTCGGTCTATTGGCTGGGCTCCGCCAAATTCTCCAATGAAGGGGCTTACCTCTGCCGCAAGTTCGCGGCGTTCTGGGGCACCAACAACGTCGACCATCAGGCGCGCATCTGCCATTCGACGACGGTCGCCGGCGTGGCCAATACGTGGGGCTACGGCGCGATGACCAACAGCTACAACGACATCCGCAACTCCAAGACCATCATGGTCATGGGCGGCAATCCGGCGGAGGCGCACCCGGTTTCGCTGCAACATTTGCTCGAAGGGAAGGAGCTCAATCGCGCGAACTGGATCTCGGTCGATCCTCGCATGACGCGCACGGCCGCGCACGCGACCGAATATGTACGCGTGCGGCCGGGCACTCACATACCGACGATCTACGGGATGCTGTGGCACATCTTCCAGAACGGCTGGGAGGACAAGGAATTCATCCGTCAGCGCGTCTACGGGATGGACGAGGTGCGCAAGGAGGTCGAGAAGTGGACGCCGGATGAGGTCGAGCGTGTCACCGGGTTGCCGGAAGCGCAGGTTAAGCGCGTTGCCGAGATCTTCGCCAAGCAGCGGCCCTCGACGCTGATCTGGGCGATGGGACAGACCCAGTTCACGGTCGGTACCGCCAACGTCCGCGCCAGCTGCATCCTGCTCTTAGCGACCGGCAATGTCGGTAACTTCGGTACCGGCGCCAACATTTTCCGCGGCCATTGCAACGTGCAGGGTGCGACCGACCTCGGTCTCGATATCGTGACGCTGCCGCTCTACTACGGGCTGGTCGAAGGTGCGTGGAAGCACTGGTGCCGCGTCTGGGAAGTCGACTACGACTGGATGCAGTCGCGCTTCGACTCCAAGCAGATCATGGAGACGTCAGGCATTCCGTCGACCCGCTGGTTCGACGCGACGCTGCTGCCGAAAGACCAGGTCGCCCAGAAGGACAACCTCAAGGCGATGCTGGTGTTAGGGCACGGCGGCAACACCGTCACCCGCATGCCGGAAGCGGCCAAGGGCATCGAAAAACTCGAGCTGCTCGTAGTCGGCGACCCGCATCCGACGACGTGGGCCGTGCTCGGCGAGCGCAAGAACGACACCTATCTCTTGCCAATCTGCACCCAGTTCGAGACGTCGGGTTCGCGCACGGCGTCGAACCGCTCGCTGCAATGGGGCGAGCAGATCGTCAAGCCAATCTTCGAGTCCAAGGACGACTACCAGGTCATGTATCTCTTGGCGAAGCGGCTTGGCCTCGCCGATCTGATGTTCAAGAACATCAAGGTCGAAGGTGATCGGCCGGTCCCGGAGGACATCCTGCGCGAGATCAATCGCGGCGGCTGGTCGACGGGTTACTGCGGCCAATCGCCAGAGCGGCTCAAGCTGCACATGGCGAACCAGAAGGACTTCGAGCTCGTCACGTTGCGGGCGAAGGACGGTCCGGCCAAGGGCGACTATTACGGCCTGCCGTGGCCGTGCTGGGGCACTCCAGAGTTTAAGCATCCCGGCACGCACACGCTCTACAATACGAATCTGAACGTGAAGGACGGCGGCAGTACCTTCCGCGCCCGCTTCGGCGTAGAGCGCGAGGTCAAGCTTCCGGACGGCACTACCCGCAAGGACAATCTCCTTGCCGAGGGCTCCTACTCGCTCGGCTCGGAGATCCAGGACGGCTACCCCGAGTTCACCTACGGCGTGCTCAAGAAGCTCGGCTGGGACAAGGACCTCAGCCCCGCCGAGAAGGCCGTGATCGAGCGCATCGGCGGCAACAATCCCGACGCGGTCTCGTGGGCGATCGATCTCTCCGGCGGCATCCAGCGGGTGGCGATGGAGCACGGTTGCATCCACTACGGCAACGGCAAGGCGCGCGCCAATGCGTGGAACTTGCCCGATCCGATTCCGGTGCACCGCGAACCGATCTACACGCCGCGGGCGGACCTCGTCGCCAAATACCCGACGCGACCGGACGCCAAGGAGTTCCGCGTCCCGAACACCGGCTTCACAGTGCAAAAGACCGCGGTGGAGAAGGGCATCGCCAAGCAATTCCCGCTCATCCTCACCTCCGGCCGGTTGGTGGAATACGAGGGCGGCGGCGAGGAGACGCGGTCCAACAAGTGGCTCGCCGAACTGCAGCAGGACATGTTCATCGAGATCAATCCTGCCGACGCCGCCGAGCGCGGAATCAAGGATGGCGGCTGGGTCTTCGTCTGGGGTCCGGAGATGGAGAGCGGCAAGGCCACCCGCATGAAGGCGCTCGTCACCGAGCGCGTGGGCAAGGGCGTGACCTGGTGCCCATTCCACTTCGCCGGTTGGTTCCAAACCGTCGATCAACGCGGGAAGTATCCGCTAGGTTGCGATCCGATCGTGCTCGGCGAGAGCGTGAATACGATCACGACCTACGGGTTCGATCCGGTCACCGGCATGCAAGAACCCAAAGCCACGCTTTGCCAGGTCAAGGCGGCGTAAGGAGACTCGACAATGGCTCGGATGAAATTCCTCTGCGACGCCGACCGTTGCATCGAGTGCAACGCCTGCGTCACCGCCTGCAAGAACGAGCATGAAGTGCCGTGGGGAATCAACCGCCGGCGGGTCGTCACCATCAATGACGGTAAGCCTGGCGAGCGCTCGGTTACCATGGCGTGCATGCACTGCACCGATGCGCCCTGCGCGGCGGTTTGTCCGGTGAACTGCTTCTACACCACTGCCGACGCCGTGGTGCTGCACTCCAAAGACCTCTGCATCGGCTGCGGGTATTGCTTCTACGCGTGCCCGTTCGGCGCGCCGCAATATCCCAAGGTTGGCAACTTTGGTTCGCGCGGCAAGATGGACAAATGCACCTACTGCTCGGGTGGGCCGGAGCCGGACGGCTCCCTGGCCGAATTCGAGAAGTACGGCACCAACCGGCTGGCGGAAGGCAAATTGCCGCTCTGCGCTGAGATGTGCTCGACCAAGTCGCTACTCGCCGGCGACGGCGAGATCATCGCGCAGATCTACAAGGAGCGCGTCGTCAAGCGCGGCTACGGGTCTGGTGCCTGGGGCTGGAAGACGGCGTATCGCGAGACGATCGCGTCGTAGAGGAGGGCCTCGACCGGGTTGCGCGGCCGCATGATCGAGCGGTTGGTGAATCCACCACGCGTCTCGAACGAGGGCACAATCATCAAGGGAACTGCAGAGATGCCGAAACTCAGTGCTCGCCTCCGTTTCATCGTCGGTGCGATGGCGCTCGCGCTCATCGTCGCCGTTGCGGCTCCCGCGACCGCGCAGCAGCGTAATCCCGATAGCTCGGTCAACCCGACGGCGAGCTCGGTGCGAGAGGACCAACTTCTCAACGAGCTCGACCGCATTTCCGGCCGTTGCACGATTCCCGACCAGAAGGCCTGCACGATCGAGCAGCCGGCCGGCCGCGACTGGCGTCACTTCCATGAGGTGACGCTGCGCTGGATCGGCGCCATCTCCATCCTCGGCATGCTTGCCCTGCTGGTGATCTTCTATCTGGTCCGCGGCATGGTCCGCCTCGAATCGGGCCGGTCCGGACGCGTGCTGGTGCGCTTTTCCGTCTTCGAGCGCCTGGTGCACTGGATGACGGCGGCCTGCTTCATCCTTCTCGCCATTTCCGGTCTCAACATCACTTTCGGTAGACCGTTGCTGCTGCCGTTGATCGGCCCCGACGCCTTCACCGCCTGGTCACAGTGGGCGAAATACGCGCATAATTATCTGAGCTTCCCGTTCACGCTTGGGGTGTTCACGATTTTCCTGATGTGGATCGCGTGGAATATCCCGAACCGAGTCGATGTGGAGTGGGTGAAGCGAGGCGGCGGCATCGTCGGCCACGATCGTCCTCCCGCCGATCGCTTCAACGCCGGTCAGAAGATGATCTATTGGATCGTCGTCCTCGGCGGCACCGCGGTCGCGGTCAGCGGCTATATCCTCATGTTCCCGTTCTACGGCACCAACATCGCGGGCATGCAGGTGGCGCAAGTTGTCCACGGCGTGGCCGCGCTGCTGTTCGTCGCAGTTATGCTCGCCCACATCTATATCGGTACGATCGGGATGGAAGGGGCGTTCGAAGGCATGTGGGACGGCACCGTCGACGTCAATTGGGCGAAGGAGCATCACCGCGTGTGGCTCGAAAAGGAAATAGTTGAGGGCCACGTCGCGCCACCGCCGGCGAAAGGGAGGATGCAGCCGGCGGAGTAGCTCCTCGCGGTTTTCCGCGGCGTGGGCCTGCTATAATGCCGCATGCGCATCATCGGCCTCGCCGGCTGGAGCGGCTCCGGAAAGACCACGCTCCTCGCCAAAGTCATTCCCCGTCTCGTCGCGCGCGGCCTTGAAGTATCAACGCTCAAGCACGCCCATCACGGCTTCGACGTCGATCAACCCGGAAAGGATTCCCACACCCATCGCATGGCCGGGGCGACCGAGGTTCTGGTCGGCTCGGCTAAGCGCTGGGCGCTCGTGCACGACCTGCGCGGGCAGGCCGAGCCGGCACTACCCGCGCTGCTCGAGAAGCTCAGCCCGGTCGATCTCGTGCTGGTCGAAGGCTACAAACGCGAGCCGCATCCCAAGCTCGAAGTCTATCGTGCCAGCGTGGGCAAGCCGCTCATGCATCCCGACGATCCGGCGATCGTCGCCATCGCTTCCGATGCACCATTGCCGGCGGCGCGAGTTCCGGTCGTCGATATCGACGACATCGAGCGCGTCGCCGACATTCTGATCCGACACGCCGCGCCGATCGCGGCCGTCCTGGCGCACGCGGCGAGCCGGTGATGGCCCAGCTGACCGACGACTGCTTCGCGTTCTCGGGTCCCCTGCTTCCGGTGGACGAGGTCGAGCGCATCATCCGTCAGCGCGTTACGCCGGTCGCGGAGGCCGAAACCGTTCCCCTCCACGCCGCGGACGGGCGCGTGGTTGCGCGCGACGTTCTGGCGCCCATGGATCTGCCGCCGTTCGACAATTCCGCGGTCGATGGCTACGCCGTGCGGCACGCGGATCTCCACGCGAAGGACGAGACCCGTCTCACGGTCGTCGAACGCGTGACCGCCGGCCATGCCGCGGCGCACGCCCTGGGGTCGGGCGCGGCGGTGCGCATCTTCACCGGTGCGCCGATGCCGGCCGGCGCCGATACGGTTTTCATGCAGGAGGACGTTCGCCGGGACGGCGATGCGGTGATCGTACCGGCGGGACTCAAGTCCGGCGCAAATCGGCGGCTCGCGGGCGAGGACGTGCGCGCCGGATCGATCGCGCTGTCTGCCGGCCGCCGGCTTGCCGCGCAGCATATCGCCCTCGCCGCCGCCATAGGCCTGACCGCGCTCGAGGTGTTTCGCCGCGTGCGCGTTGCGGTGTTTTCGACCGGCGACGAAATCGTCGAGCCGGGGAAGCCGCGGCCGGACGCGGCGTTGTTCGACGCCAACCGCTATCTGCTCACCGGACTGATCGAGCGACTCGGCGCCACGGCGACCGATCTCGGCATCCTGCCCGACGATCCCGAGCGGCTGGCGCGCGCCATTGCCGAGGCGGCGGGCGAGCATGATCTCGTCGTCACCTCGGGCGGTGTTTCGACCGGCGAAGCCGACCATGTGCGGCACGCGGTCGAATCGGTCGGGCGGCTAGTATTTTGGCGGGTCGCCATCAAGCCGGGACGGCCGGTCGCCATGGGCGTCATCCCCAGCGCCGGCGCGAGCGCAGCTTTCGTCGGCCTGCCCGGCAACCCGGCGGCGGTCTACGTGACGTTTGCGCGCGTGGTGCGCCCGCTGCTCCTTCGCCTTGCCGGGGCCGACGCACCGCCGCTCGTGGCCCTGCCGGTACGCGCGGCTTTCGCCTATCGCAAGAAAGCGGGTCGGCGCGAATACGTCCGAGTCAAGCTGGCGCGTGGCGCCGACGGCGCGGTGGAGGCGATCAAGCACGCGCAGGAAGGCGCCGGCATCATCACCTCGCTCACCGAGACCGACGGCCTGGTCGAGTTGCTGGAAGGCACCACAGCAGTGACGCCGGGCGCAACCGTCGGGTTTCTCTCCTACGCGGCGCTCGCGGCGTAGGGGATCAGATCCGGACCGCGGAGGTCGTGAACGCCACGTCGACCGGTTCTTGAACGTGGTTGAGAACGACGACCGCGCAAACCGCGATGACGGCCGCTGCTAGGCAAGCAGCGATGAAGGCGCGCATAGGCAAATTCCCCCTCACTCAGTGGCGGTATGACCAGAAGAATATGGATCGGCTGCGGCCGCGATCAAGCGCTTAAACGTCGCATTGCTGCGCTGCGATGCGCTCGGCCTCGGCCGCGTCGGCGGGCGTGTTGACATTGAAGAAGGGATCGACGGGCGTTGCCGGCCAATCGGCAATGGCGACCCCATGGCGCGCCGTCCACGCTTCGATCTTGCGCATGTCCTCCCCAACCAATGCCTTCCGCAAGTCCTCGCGCAGCGCCACCGGCCATAATCCGACCACGGGATGGCGCCAATCACCCGAGCGCGCGCAGGCAAGTGGCACGCTGGCCGCCGCGCGCGCCGCCGCCAAGCGCGCCACCAGATCGCCGGGCAGGAAGGGGCAGTCCCCCGGCACGCTCGCGACGTCGGCGATTGCGGGCCGGTGCTCGGCCGCCCAGTCGAGCCCGGCGAGAATCCCGGCAAGCGGCCCTGCAAAGCCCGCGACCGAGTCCGCAACGACCGGGAGACTGGTATCGGCGAAGCGCGTGGGATCGCCGTTGGCGTTGAGGATGACCGCCGCGCATTGCGGCTTAAGGCACGCGAGCACGCGCTCGAGGATGGTCTTGCCGGCGACGCGAATACGCGCCTTGTCGCCGCCGCCCATGCGCCGCGCCAGTCCGCCGACGAGCACGAGGCCCAGCGGCGCTGCTTCGGAGGATGCCCTCGTCATGGCCGGGCCGCGAATGTCGTTCGAGGCGGACGGCGCTCAAGACCTGGATGCCCGGCAGCGCAGATAAGTTTACGCGGTCTGCGTAAGCTTGACTGCGCGCCGGGCATGACGACCGATGATGCGCTGCGCAGGATCTCAATCATCGTGCACCGCAGCCTTGCGCTGGTGCTTGGCACTCTCCTCCTCGACGTAGTCGAGGTCCTGATCGAACACGATGCGCTCCTCGCCCGCGAGCGCGACGAACCGCTTGCCGCGCGTGCGGCCGACCAGCGTGAGATTGGCCTTGCGCGCCAGTTCGACGCCCCAGGCGGTGAAGCCGGAGCGCGAGACCAGGATAGGGATGCCCATGCGCACGGTCTTGATCACCATTTCCGAGGTCAACCGCCCCGTGGTGTAGAAAATCTTATCGTGGGCAGGCACGCCATGCTTGAACATCCATCCCGCGATCTTGTCGACCGCGTTGTGGCGGCCCACGTCTTCCATGTAGACGAGCGGCTTGTCCTCGTGCGCAAGCACGCAGCCGTGGATCGCGCCGGCCTCGAGGTAAAGCGAGGGTGTGGTGTTGATCTTGTGCGTGAGCGCGTAGAGCCATGAGGTGCGCAGCTCCGTCTTGGGCAGCGTGACGTTCTCCAGCGCCTCCATCAGGTCGCCGAACACCGTGCCCTGGGCGCAGCCCGAGGTCTGCACCTTCTTCTTCAGCTTCTTCTCGTAATTGGTCTTGCGCTTGGTGCGCACGACCACCAGCGCGAGCTCCTCGTCGTAATCGACGCCGGTGATGACATCGTCGGGAAGCAGCATGTGCTGGTTGAGCAGGTAGCCGAGCGCCAGGTATTCCGGATAGTCGTTGATCGTCATCGCGGTCACGATCTCTTGCGAATTAAGGAAGATCGTGAGCGCGCGCTCGACCGTGACGCGGGTTTCGATCGCCTGTCCGGTCTGGTCAACGCCGGTGACGCGCTCGGTGAGCCGCGGATCGAGCGGGTCGGGGCGGATGAGATAGTCGTCCTTCGGCGAGCTCATGCGCGCCAATGTAGGCAATGGCCCGCGTCGGCGGAAGCGGTTCCGCGGCGGCGGGAGCGGCCAATTGCGCGGGGCACGCCGGTTTGTCGGTCGGCGGCGCGGGGCTATATTGAGGGTGCAAGCGCGCGGAGGGATGGCCGAGTGGCTTAAGGCGCACGCTTGGAAAGCGTGTATACGGGAAACCGTATCGTGGGTTCGAATCCCACTCCCTCCGCCAACAAGCCGTTCGCCTTTGTTCGCTGCTGTTCGCTTCCTAGCCAAAAAGGCCCGAAACACCGGCACTCCTTGCTTGTATGCGCTCGCCGCCGTTCGCTACAATCCCTAATCTATTTGTGGGACAGCTTGTGGGAACGGGTCGGATAATTTATGGCGCAAAAAATCAAACAGCTAACGGCGCAGGCAGTCTTCAGAGCAAACAAACCGCGGCTCTATCATGACGGCGCCGGACTCTATCTGCGTGTGGGGCGAGGAGGAGCAAAGAGCTGGGTGTTTCGCTACATGCGCGGTGGAGTTGCGCGCGAGATGGGTCTCGGCAGTCTCACAAAGGTCAGTCTCGCTGAGGCTCGCGCTAAGGCCGATGCTCAGCGCAGGTTAATTAGCAGTGGGGCCGATCCTCTCGTAGGGAAAACGAAGCGCGAAAAGGAGGAGCGACTCATTGCGGCAGGGACGAAAACCTTCGAGCAATGCGCGCAGTTCTACATTCAGGCACAGGGCACGGCCTGGCGAAGTGCCAAACATGCCGCGCAGTGGACCTCAACGCTCCGAACTTATGTATATCCCGCATTCGGCGATTTACCGGTGCGCCAGATTGATCGAGCTCTCGTGATCGAGGTGCTCGATCCCATCTGGGTAAAAAAACCCGAAACGGCTCGGCGGGTCCGCGGGCGAATTGAAGCCATCATCGACTTTGCCATCGCGCGCGGTTGGCGCGGAGAAGGCGACAATCCGGCGAGGCGAGGGCCCCTTGTCAAAGGACTTTCAAAGCAGACAAAGAAGGTGAAGCATCATGCGGCACTGCCTTATACCGAGACAGGCAGCTTTATGGTCGACCTTAGAAACGAGAAAGGTGTTGCGGCGGCGGCCCTAGAATTTTTGATCTTGACGGCGGGCCGTACCGGTGAAGTCATCAGCGCGCGGTGGCGCGAAATCGATTGCGTCAGGCGGTTGTGGAATGTTCCTGCGGAGCGCATGAAAAGCAAACGCGAGCATCGGGTGCCGCTCTCTGTACCGGCTCTCACGATCCTTGAGCGTCTGCCGAGCCGTGATCAAGAGTTCATTTTCCCCGGTCTCAATGCCAACAAGCCACTTTCCAACATGGCACTGCTTGTCTTGCTACGCCGGATGAAACGGGATGATGTGACAGTGCACGGCTTCCGCTCGACTTTTCGGGATTGGGTCGCCGAGCGGACGAGCTTTCCAAGCGAGGTCGCGGAGGCGGCACTTGCTCACGTCGTCGGCGACAAGACCGAAGCTGCCTACCAGCGAGGCGACATGCTCGAAAAGCGTCGGCGGCTCATGACCGCGTGGGCGGAATTTTGTGGTAAGGGCGTGTCCGCCGGCGCAGTGGTGAGCCTTCACAAGGCGTGATCGGCGGGGGCTTTCATTTTTGCGCA
>DASSGH010000053.1:0-41080 GCA_035693615.1 Xanthobacteraceae bacterium | reverse complement strand
GTACCGGCTTCGGCACCAACAACGTGGATCACTGCACGCGGCTGTGCCACGCCTCGTCGGTGGCGGCGCTGATGGAGGGCGTCGGCTCCGGCGCGGTGTCCGCCACCTTCAACGAGTGCAAGAATTCCGAGGTCATCGTGGTAATCGGCGCCAATCCGACCGAGAACCATCCGGTGGCGGCTACGTTCTTCAAGCAGGCCGCCAAGCGCGGCGCGCAGCTCATCGTGATGGACCCGCGCGGCCAGGCGCTCAAGCGCCACGCTACCCACATGCTGCAGTTCCGCAATGGCACCGACGTGGCGATGCTCAATGCGATCCTCAACGTCATCGTGACGGAGAAGCTCTACGACCAGCAATACATCCAGACCTATACCGAGGGTTTTCCCGCGCTCGCCGAGCACGTGAAAGATTTTACCCCGGACGAGATGGGACCGATCTGCGGGATCGAGCCCGACGTGCTGCGCACCGTGGCGCGCAAATTCGCGCGCGCGAAGTCCGCGATCATCTTCTGGGGCATGGGCGTGTCACAGCACACCCACGGCACCGACAACGCGCGCTGCCTGATCGCACTCTCGCTCATCACCGGGCAGATCGGGCGCCCCGGCACCGGGCTGCATCCGCTGCGCGGCCAGAACAACGTGCAAGGCGCCTCCGATGCCGGCCTCATCCCCATGTTCTTCCCCGACTACAAGTCGGTCGACGCGCCTGAGATCCGCGCCAAGTACGAGGCCGCCTGGGGCACCAAGCTCGATCCCAAGAAAGGGCTGACGGTGGTCGAGATCATGAACGCGGTCCACGCCGACGTGATCAAGGGGGTGTACATCATGGGCGAGAATCCCGCGATGTCCGATCCCGATCTCAACCACGCGCGCGAGGCGCTCGCGCACCTCGAGCATCTGGTGGTGCAGGACCTCTTTCTCACCGAGACCGCCGCCTATGCCGACGTGATCCTGCCGGCCTCGGCCTGGCCCGAGAAGGACGGCACCGTGACCAACACCAACCGCCAGGTGCAGATGGGTCGCAAAGCGCTGCCGCTCCCAGGTGACACCAAGCAGGACTGGTGGCTGATCCAGGAAATCGCGCGTCGCATCGGACTCGACTGGAACTACCAGCATCCGCGCGACCTCTATACCGAGATGGCGTCGCTGATGCCTTCGCTCGACAACATCTCCTGGGACCGTGTCGAGCGCGAGAGCGCCGTCACCTACCCCGCCGATGCGCCGGATCAGCCCGGCCACGATGTGGTGTTCGACAAAGGCTTCCCGCGACCCGGCGGGTTCGGCAAGCTCGTTGCTGCGAAACTCACCCCGCCCGACGAGCAGCCGGATGCCGAGTTCCCCTTCATCCTCACGACCGGCCGCCAGCTCGAGCACTGGCACACCGGCGCCATGACTCGCCGTGCCTCGACGCTCGACGCGCTCGAGCCGGGCGCCGTCGCCAATCTGTCGCGCGGCACCATCGCCAAGCTCGGCATCAAGCCCGGCGACATGGTGCGCGTCACGACCCGACGTGGCATCGTCGAACTCGCCGCGCGGCAGGACGACGCGATTCCGGACGGCGTGGTGTTTATCCCGTTCGCGTTCGTGGAGGCGGCGGCGAACCTGCTCACCAATCCGGCGCTCGACCCGTTCGGCAAAATCCCCGAATTCAAGTATTGCGCCGCCAAGGTCGAGCCGGTGGCGGAAGCCGTGCGGGTGGCGGCGGAGTAACGTCGGGCCGTCCCGTCCTTCGAGATTCCCTCCCTATAAAGACCGGCCGCCACATCGGCGGAGCCGGCTCATATGGCGCGACGTTGCGCGTGCTGCTAGGCTGAAAGCATCACGAGAAAGAGCGCCGAGCAAACGGCGCAGCACGGGAGGGCGCTATGGCGCAACGAAAATCGCTTAACGTGAACGGCAAGGCGGTACGCATCACGGTCGATGATCCCGACATGCCGCTGCTTTATGCGCTGCGTGACAATCTGCAGCTACACGGGCCGCGCTTCGGTTGCGGGCTGGCGCAGTGCGGCGCCTGCACGGTCCACGTCGACGGCAAGGCGGTGCGCTCGTGCGTGACGCCGCTCTCCTCGCTGAGCGCACAGCAGAAGGTGGTGACGCTCGAAGGCCTCGGCACGCCCGAGCGTCTGCACCCGGTGCAGCGCGCGTTCATCGAGGAGCAAGCGGTGCAATGCGGCTATTGCATCAACGGCATGATCATGGAGTCGGCCGCGTTCCTCGCCAGGACCAAGAAGCCGACCGAAGCACAAATCAAAGACGCACTCGCCAACAACCTGTGCCGCTGTGGAACGCATGCCCGCATCGTCAAGGCGGTCATGCGGGCGGCCGGCGCGTGAGGGAGGCGATCATGACCATGCACACTTCTCGACGCGACGTACTCAAGGGCGGCGGCGCGCTCGTCGTCAGCTTTTCCTTCGCCGGCAACATCGGCGAGGCGCTGGCTCAGGGAGCCAAACCCCTCACGCTCACGGAGGTCGATTCCTTCCTCGCGATCGACGCTGGCGGCGAGGTGACGCTCTATAGCGGCAAGGTCGATCTCGGCACCGGGGTCGCGACCGCGCTGCCGCAAATCGTCGCCGACGAACTCGACGTGCCGCTCAACCGGATCAAGCTCATCCAGGGCGATACCGCGCTCACCCCCGACCAGGGCACCACTTGGGGCAGCCTGTCGATCCAGATCGGAGGCATGCAGCTACGCAACGCGGCGGCGACCGCCAAGGCCGCGCTGCTCCAGCAGGCGGCCGAACGATTGGGCGCCAAGAGAGAGGAGCTCAAGGTCGCGGATGGGGTGGTCAGTGCCGGTAACAAACGGGTCAGCTACGGCGAGCTGATCGGAGGCAAGCGGTTCGCGCTCACCCTCGATCATGCGAAACCCGCACCTGCCAAGGATCCCAAGGACTACAAGTTCGTAGGAAAGCCGCTGCCGAGGGTCGACATTCCGGAGAAGGTGACGGGGCGTTTTACCTACATGCAGGACTTCCGCGTGCCGGGCATGCTGCACGGGCGCGTCATTCGCCCAGCGGCGATCGGCGCCACGCTTGAGAGCGTCGACGAGGCTTCGATCAAGGACGTTGCCGGCGTGGTCAAGGTCGTGCGGGAGGGAAATTTTCTCGCTGTGGTCGCAGAGAGCGAGTGGGGCGCGATCAAGGGGGCCGAGCGGCTCAAGGCATCATGGTCGAAGTCGCAAACCCTCCCTGAGGCGGCGAAGCTGTGGGACGAGGTGCGCGCGAGCAAGGTCGTCAAGGACGAGGTGACGAGCAATGTCGGCAACAGCGCCGAGGCCATCGCTCAGGCGGGCGCCAAGACGCTCAAGGCGACCTATGACTTCGCCATACATACCCACGGGTCGATCGGGCCGTCCTGCGCGGTCGCCGAGTTCAAGGACGGCAAGCTGACCTCCTGGTCGGCGTCGCAAGCAACGCACAACCTGCGCAAGCAGCTCGCCACGATGTTCGGCATACCTGCCGACAACGTGCGCTGCATCTACATCGAAGGCTCCGGCTGCTACGGCCGCAACGGGCACGAGGATGCCGCCGCCGATGCGGCGCTCCTGGCGAAAGCAGTCGGGCGGCCGGTGCGGGTGCAATGGTCCCGCGCCGACGAGCACGGTTGGGATCCCAAGGGCCCGCCGACGCTCATCGACCTGCGCGCCGCCGTGGACGGCGCGGGCGCGGTCACGGCTTGGGAATCCGAATTCTTCATTCCGCAGCAAACCGCCGGCAGCTTTAACGTGCCGCTCGTCGCCGCAACTCTGGCAGGGATGCCGGCCGGCGAAGACATCGCGCCCGGCAACATTTTCCAGAACTCGGCGATCCCGTACAAATTCGCCAACGTCAAGACGGTGTGCCGCCGGCTTGCATCGACGCCGTTCCGTCCCTCCTGGATCCGCACGCCGGGGCGGATGCAGAACACTTATGCCAACGAGTGTTTCATCGACGAGGTCGCCGCGGCGGCGAACGCCGACCCCGTCGAGTTCCGGCTGAAATTTCTCGATCCCAACGACAAGCGCGGCATCGAGGTGCTCGATCGCGCCGCCGCCTTGGCGAAATGGGACAAACGGCCTTCACCGCGGCGCGATCAGCAGGGCGACGTAGCCGTGGGCCGCGGCGTCGCCTATTGCAAATACGAGCTGATGCGCACGTATATCGCAGCGGTCGCCGAGGTCGAGGTGAAGCGCTCGACCGGCGACATCCGGGTGAGAAGATTCTACCTCGCCCATGACTGCGGCCAGATCGTCAATCCGGATGGGCTGCGAAACCAGCTCGACGGCAACGTGATCCAGACCTTGAGCCGCACCTTGATCGAGGAGCTCAAATACGACCGCTCCGCCGTGACCAGTCTCGATTGGGCGAGTTATCCCATCCTGCGGTTTCCGCAGATTCCGGAACTCGTCTACGATTTGATCGACCGGCCCAACGAGCGGCCATGGGGGGCCGGCGAGCCGTCCGCCGCCGTCGTGCCCGCGGCGATCTCGAACGCGGTGTTCGACGCGATCGGTGTGCGGCTGCGATCGGTTCCCTTCACGCCGGACAAGGTTTTGGCGGCAACGAAGGGTGCGGCGTGATGCGCCGAAATTATCCGACGTAGAACCTCTCTCGATCGAGTCGGTTGGCTCGGCTCCGCCCGGGTTGGAACGCCATGCAAACGCCTGAGGCGCTCAGACGTGACGTCAAGGCATTGGCGTTCGATCAGTACGGCACGATCGTGGACATGCAAAATGGACTCGCCGAGGCGGCCGCGCCGTTTCTCGAGCGCAAGGGTTGGCAGGGCAAGCCGAATAGCTTCGTCACCTGGTGGCGGCGCGCGCATTTTGAGAACTCGATGATCGATGCCCTATGCGATCACGGGCATACGCCCTATCGGCAGATCGGCGAGCGCGCAGTCTCTTACGTGATGGATCGCTGCGGCATCCGCTACACGCCGGAGGAGGCGCGCTGGCTGGTCAGCGAGATCGAGAAACTCAAACCGTTCCCCGACGTGGTCCCGGCGCTGGAAAAACTTCGCAAG
This sequence comes from Xanthobacteraceae bacterium, assembly GCA_035693615.1. Lineage (GTDB taxonomy): Bacteria > Pseudomonadota > Alphaproteobacteria > Rhizobiales > Xanthobacteraceae > VAZQ01. Next base: position 36,077 of record DASSGH010000053.1, on the reverse strand, counting down.
ACGTACAAACTCGCAATTCTCTCGAATGGTGATCCCGACATGCTCGAGGCCGCCGCGCCGCACATCGGCTTTCGCTTCGATCACGTCATCTCCGTGGAGCAGGCCGGCTACTTCAAGCCGCATTGGAAAACTTACGCCAAGGCCGCGGAGATCATCGGCGAGGAGCCGGCGCATATCTTGTTCGTGGCCAACCATGCGTTCGACTGCATCGGGGCGAAATCATACGGCATGCGGGCCGCGTTCATAAACCGGCGCAAGCGGCCCTTCGGCCACACTGCGCATCAGCCTGATCTCGTCGTGGCCGATTTCGCCGAATTGGCCGCCGTCATGGCGTGAGCCTGGCGGCGCGGCGACTTGCTTTTGGACCGGTCACTCGCCATGGTGCCGCCATGACCGTCGCCGCGAGTGAGCACGCCCCGCGCGGGCTCGGCGCCGTCCGCCACGACTGGACGCGCGAGGAGGTGTATGCGCTATTTGCGCTGCCGTTTCCCGAGTTGATCTTTCGCGCCCAGCAGATTCATCGCGCGCACTTCGATCCGACCGAGGTGCAGATATCCACGCTCATTTCGATCAAGACCGGCGGCTGTCCGGAAGACTGTGCCTATTGTCCGCAGAGCGCGCAGTACGACACCGGCGTCAAAGCGGAGAAGCTGATGCGCGCCGATGTCGTGATCGCCGAGGCGCGGGCGGCCAAACGTGCGGGCGCAAGCCGGTTCTGCATGGGCGCGGCGTGGCGCGAGCCGAAGGACCGCGATCTCGACACGGTGTGCGCAATGGTCGCCGGCGTGAAAGCGATCGGACTCGAGACCTGCGCCACGCTCGGCATGCTCACGCCAGGCCAGGCGCGGCGGCTCAAGTCGGCTGGCCTCGACTACTACAACCACAACCTCGATACCTCGCCGGAGTATTACGGCGCGATCATCACCACCCGCACCTACCAGGAGCGCCTCGACACCCTCGTGAACGTGCGCGATGCCGGTATCCACGTCTGCTGCGGCGGCATCGTCGGCATGGGCGAGAGCGCCGAGGATCGCATCGGCATGATCGCCACGCTTGCGACTCTGCCCGCGCATCCCGAAAGCGTGCCGATCAACATGCTAGTCAAGGTCCAAGGCACGCCGTTGGCGCGCGGGGAAGCGATCGATCCGATCGACTTCGTGCGCACGATCGCAGCGGCGCGTATCACGATGCCGAAATCGGTGGTTCGCCTGTCGGCGGGACGGGAGGACATGAGCGAGGAGATGCAGGCGCTGTGCTTCATCGCCGGCGCCAATTCGATTTTCTACGGGCCGAAGTTGCTCACGACGGCCAATCCCGCGCGCGACCGCGACCGGAGTCTAATGGACAAGCTCGGGCTCGTTCCCATGGCGAAGTGAACGCCGGCTGTAGATCGGTTAGACTTGGCGCAACGCGAACGGCGGACCGTTCCGATGGACGTTGGTGCGATTTCGGCGGGGCCTAACCCTCCGAGGGACATTCACGCGGTGATTGAAATTCCACTCGGCGGCGCGCCGGTGAAGTACGAACTCGACAAAGCCTCGGGCGCGCTCAGGGTCGATCGCTTTCTGCACACGGCCATGTTTTATCCCGGAAACTACGGCTTCATCCCCCAGACATTGTCGGCCGATGGCGATCCCTGCGACGTGCTGGTCGTTACCCAGGTGCAGGTGGTGCCCGGCGCGATCGTACGCTGCCGGCCCGTCGGTGCGCTGCTAATGGAAGACGAGGCGGGCCAGGACGAAAAAATCATCGCTGTGCCGGTCGACGCGCTGGCGCCGTTTTACAAGGACGTGCGCAACTACCGCGATCTGCCGCCGATGATGTGCGAGCAGATCGCGCACTTCTTTCAGCACTATAAGGACCTGGAAAAGGGCAAATGGGTCACGATCGTGAAGTGGCTCGATGCGCAAGGTGCGGAAAAGCTTGTGCTCGAAGGAATCGCGCGCGCAGAGAAAAAGCAGAAGGGGCGGGCCGCCATGCCGACGAGAGTGCGAACCGCGCGCCCCCACTCGCAAGCGCGAAGGAAAAAATGATGAAGGCTATGCGCCGTCGCTCACGAAGCTAAGCATCTTCTTCGAGCGGCTCGAAATGCGGATGGAACCAAAGCTGTGCAATGAGCGTGGGCACGACTGCGCTGCCGATGACTGCCGTGACAAGGACCGTGTATTGCTGCTGGTCGATGATGTGATTGGTCAAGCCGAACAAGGCTGAGATCGACCCGAAGGTGAGACCGGTGGACATCATCAGCGTAGTGTACATGCCCTCACGTCGGTCGAACTTGAAATAGCGCGTTAGCGGCAAGATACCCGCAAACTTGGTGATCATCTTCATCGCGAGGAACACCGCAATCAGCCCCGCCCCAGTGAGGAGCGCGTGCGCCTCGATTAGTGACCCGGCCTTGAGGAAATAAAAGGGTGTGAGGAATGCGAAGCAGATAGCGCGCATCCTGACTTGAAGTTCCTTCTGCTTCAGGAAGAAGGGCGCCAAAGCCATCCCGATCAAATAGGCGGGCAGCACGGCCTCGCTCTTTCCCAGGTTGGCGAGGCCGCCAAGAACAAACAGTACAAGAAAGATGAACTTGATCTCCGGCTCACTTGCTCTGCCCCCTATCCGCGCAAACAGCCACGGCACGATGCGTGGAAGGACGGCCATTACGACGATGGTCGCTACAGCGAACAAGACGAGATAGAGGTTGTAGTTCGCGAACACGAGACCGAGCGCGAGCACCGTGCCGATGTCGTTGATGAAACATGCCGCCAGAATGATCTTACCGAGCTCGGTTCGGTTGTAGCCCGTTTCAACCATCACCGCGTACACAACGGCAACGGATGTTGTGGAGAGGGCGATGCCCGCGATCTGTGCCTCGGGCCAGGTCCAGCCCAGGCCGTAGCGGGCCAGCAGCAAACAGCCGAGATAAGGCGCAAAAAATCCCATCAGACCGATGCTCACGCTGGAAGCAAAGTTCCTCTTCACCACGTGTGGGTCGATGTCGGTGCCTGCGAGAAACGTGAGCACAATCGCGCCAAAGCTGGCGATGTAGTCAATCCAGGGCGCCAAAGGCAGGCCGACCGTGTTGCCGGCGAGAGCGCCCACGACGATCTCGAACAGCGCCGCCGAAATCGTGACGAATAGCGAGCCCAGCGCGGCCACGAGGGCCAAGGCCATCCACAATGCAGATTGAAACCAAATGTTCTCCACGGATGATCTCCTCTTGTGGCAGGCACAAAAAAACCCGCGCGGTGCGGCGGGTCACGCATGGACTCCCACCGCGTTGTCAGCGGTAGGAGTCATCAGCCGTTGAGGCGGTTTCGGGGGACTCCATCCCCATCTCTAGCGAAGCTAGCGGCCGCGCATCCGGCCGTCAACGACGCTTCGTTGCGCCTCCACTAGGCGCATCAATGCATCGCCGCCGCTGCGCGCGGCATGAGCGCGCCGCGATGGCGGATGACCTGCGCCGCCAGCCGGTGCGCAGCGGCGGCTGCATCCGCGGGTCCTTTGCCGCTGAGGCGCGCAGCGATGAATCCGGCATTGAAGCTGTCGCCGGCGGCGGTCGTGTCGACCGGCACCACTACTTCCGGCACGGGTATGAATTCGCGCTGGGCGCCGCTGACCACCAGCGCGCTGTTCGGCCCGTTCTTCACCACGATCTCGGCGATACCGAAGGCTTGCAGCCGCTCCACGGTCGCTTCGGGACTGGGATCGCCCCACAACACCGTTTCATCGTCATAGGCCGGCAGCGCAATGTCGACGCGTTTGAGGGCTTCCATGAATACCGTGCGCGTCCGCGACAAATCTCCACGCCACCCGCGCGGGCGAAAATTTCCGTCGAAGGCGATTTTCACGCCCTGCTGCCGCACCATCTCGATGAGCGCTAGGAAGCGGCCGATCCCGGTATTCGAATAGAGCGAAAGCGTGATGCCGGAGAAATAGACGAGCTTTGCCTTGGTGAGACCCTCGGCCACGCGGCCCCAGTCCGGAAGCTCGAACAGTTCGCGCGCGGGGGCTTCGCCGCACCAATCGTAGCGGTGCCGCGTGCCATCGGTCGCGCTGTCGACCACCGCGAGGCCGGGCAGGCGGCCGCGCAATCGCAGCACGAGATCGCTGGCAACCCCCTCCGCCGAGGCGAGCGCGAGGATGGCATCGGAATAGGGATCGTCCCCGAGCGCTGTGGCAAAGGCGACATCGAGGCCGGCGCGGGCGAGATAAACCGCCACATTGAACGTATCGCCGGCGCTGGCGATGCCGAATCGGCCATCACCGCCGCGCACCAACTCAACGATCGCTTCTCCGACCGCGACGACGCGGGGCTTCGGCTCGCTCATGGCGCCGCAAGGTAACCCGTATGGAGCGGCGGCGAAATCATTGATCACATCACCCGCCGCCGGACGGGCCGCTCCGGTCGCCTGCTACCTGGATGACGCACTGGACGGGCGTCGATGTTACATTGTAACATCGGCGTCATGCCAACGCGCCTTCCCCACCCGCACCACCAGCACCGTCCCGGCCACGGACACCCTCCGGCCGCGGTTTCGCCGTCGATCCTGCGTATGTCGGTGGTGCAGCGACTGGCAATTGCCGCCGCGCTCATCGCATTGCTGTGGGCGGCCGTCCTCTGGGCGATGAAGGTGTGAGTTGATGACCGCGGCGCTGCGATTCCGCAATCTGACGCTTGGCTACGACCGGCATCCGGCGGTGCACCACCTCGACGGCGCGGTCGAGAGCGGTGCACTGATGGCCGTCGTCGGCCCGAACGGGGCGGGCAAGTCGACGCTGTTCAAGGGCATCATCGGCGTGATCAAACCGCTGGCGGGCCGCATCGAACGCGGTGATCCCAACCCGCAAAACGTCGCCTATCTCCCGCAGGCCGCCGAAATCGATCGCACGTTCCCCATCAACGTCTACGACATGGTGTCGATGGGGCTGTGGCGCCGTGCCGGCACCTTCGGCGGCATCGACCGCGGCGCGCGAAGCTCGATCGAGCAGGCGATCGCCGCCGTCGGCCTCGCGGGATTCGAGAACCGCGCGATCGCGACGCTCTCCGGCGGCCAGATGCAGCGCATGCTGTTCGCGCGCCTTTTGCTGCAGGATGCGCGCGTGATCGTGCTCGATGAGCCGTTCAATGCCGTCGACGCCAAGACGTCCGCCGACCTGTTCGATCTGGTGCGGCGCTGGCACGGCGAACGGCGCACGGTGCTCACCGCCATGCACGACATCGATTTCGTGCGGGAGAATTTTCCGGAAACGCTGCTCTTGGCGCGCGAACCGGTCGCCTGGGGGCGCACCGCGAACGTGCTCACGCCGGAAAATCTGCTCGCGGCGCGCCGCATGTGCGAGGCCTTCGACCAGCAGGCGGAGCCGTGCGTGGACGAGCAAACCTCGGCCTTGGCGCCGCGCGGCGGACTCGCGGATGCCGCCACCCATCAGCCGCGCCGGTAATAGGCAAACGCCGATCGCCGGCCGCTGCAGGTCGCATGGGCGCAAACTAGCGGAAAAGAGGCGCAAACGTGTCGACGCTCTATCAGATCTTTATCGGCCCCTTCACCGAGTTCGAGTTCATGCGCAGGGCGCTCGCGGGCGCGCTGGCGCTCGCGCTCGGCGCCTCCCCGATCGGCGTGTTTCTGATGCTGCGCCGCATGTCGCTCGTCGGCGACGCCATGGCGCATGCCATCCTGCCTGGTGCCGCGGTGGGATTCCTGCTGTCGGGCCTCAACCTTTTTGCCATGACGGCGGGCGGCCTGATTGCCGGTTTCGTCGTCGCCCTGCTGACCGGCCTGGTCGCGCGCACCACCGAGCTCAAGGAAGACGCCGCGCTTGCGACCTTCTATCTGCTCTCGCTCGCGATCGGCGTGACCATCATCTCGCTGAAGGGGACCAACATCGACCTGCTGCACGTGCTGTTCGGCAACGTGCTTGCGCTCGATGATCAGACCCTGCTGCTCATTGCCGCCAATGCCACCATCACTCTCGTCCTGCTGGCCCTGATCTACCGGCCGCTGGTGATCGAATGTGTCGATCCTGGTTTCATGCGCGCGGTCAGCCGGGCCGGCGGTCCGGCGCACCTCGCATTCCTCGTGCTCGTCGTGCTCAATCTCGTGAGCGGATTCCACGCGCTCGGGACCTTGCTGGCGGTGGGCATGATGATGCTGCCGGCGGCGATCGGTCGCTTCTGGGCGCGCGACATCACGCGGATGATGCTGATCGCGACCGTGAGCGGCGTGCTGGCCGGCTACGCCGGCTTGCTGGTGTCATTTCACTTCGGCGTCGCTTCCGGCCCGGCGATCATCCTGGTCGCCGGTGTGCTCTACCTCGCCTCGCTGCTGTTCGGCCAGGTCGGCGGGTTGGTGCGGCAACTCTTCCCCGGCCGCCACCTCGAAGCGTGACGATTACCCAGAAAGGAGACGCCATGTTGACCCGACGCGCGCTCGCCGCCGCTGCGCTCGCGGCCCTCTTCGCTGCCGCTCCGGCGCGGGCGCAGCAACGGCTCGATGTGGTTGCGAGCTTTTCCATTCTCGGTGATTTCGTGAAAAACGTCGGCGGCGACCGCGTCGCGGTCGAGAACCTCGTCGGGCCCAATGGAAACGCCCACGTCTATGCACCATCGCCCGGCGACGCCAAGAAGGTTGCCGACGCCAAGGTCGTGTTCGTCAACGGACTGGGTTTCGAAGGCTGGCTCGAGCGGCTGGTCAAGGCATCCGGCACCAAGGCCCCCGTCGTGGTCGCGACCACTGGCATCAAGCCGCGCGAGCGCGCCGCCGATCAAGGACACGATCACGATCACGGACGCGCAGACCCCCACGCCTGGCAATCGGTCGCCAACGCGAATATTTACGTCGCCAATATCCGCGACGCACTGATCACTGCGGACCCCGCCGGCAAGGACGCCTACAATGCCAATGCCGCGGCCTATCTCGCCAAGCTTGACGCCCTCGAGCGAGAGGTGCGCGACGTCGTCGCCAAGATTCCCGTCGATCGTCGCCGCGTCATCACTAGCCACAATGCCTTTGGTTATTTTCAGGATGCCTATGGCATAACGTTCATCGCCCCGCAGGGCGTATCGACCGAGGCCGAAGCATCGGCCAAGGACGTCGCTGCCATCATCAGCCAGATCAGGAAGCAGAAAGCCGCGGCGGTGTTTCTGGAAAACGTGACCGACCCGCGCCTGGTGGAACAGATCGCGCGCGAAACCGGCGCCAAGGTTGGTGGCACCCTCTATTCCGACGCGCTCACCGGCGATAAAGGCGACGCCTCCACGTATATCGATCTCATCCGCCACAACCTGCGTCAGCTCGCGGCGGCGCTGGTGAGCTGAGCGATCAGCAAGAGCGGGTAGGCGGGCAACGGTCTTCGCCGTTGCTCATCCCGCCTTTGGCGGCGCATAGCCTTTGGGCGCTTCATGCATGATTGCGAGCATATGTCCATCTGGGTCGGTGAAAAATGCCATCCAGAGATCATGATCATCCATCTTCGCGATCAACCGAGGTCTATGCTCGAAGGAGACACCGCGCCTGCTTAATTCATCGACGGCGAGTGCGATGTCCGCACAGCGAAAGTAAAGGCACCCCACGGGTCTGAAGTCTTTCCTCGATTTTTCGAGGAGAAGCCGGACGCCGGCACAATCGAAGAATGTCAGGTCGCCAAAGCGATATAGCTTCGGCAAGCCGAGCATGTCTTTGTAGAACGCCTCGGACCGGTCGACATCCGTTACCGGAAGGGCGATTTGGCCGATATGCCTGAGATTGAGCAGCATGTGGTCCCTCGGGCTGGGTTGCGCGTGCGGATGCGGCGGGCACGATAGCATCGGCGCCCCGATGCATATATTACGGTGGCCATACGGAGTTGCGCGCATGCCCGACAAGGTCCCCGTCACCGTGCTGACCGGCTATCTCGGCGCCGGCAAAACCACGCTGCTCAACCGCATTCTGTCCGAGCCGCACGGGCGAAAATACGCCGTCATCGTCAACGAATTCGGCGAGATCGGCATCGACAACGATCTCGTCGTCGGCGCCGACGAAGAGATATTCGAGATGAACAACGGCTGCGTCTGCTGCACGGTGCGCGGCGATCTCGTGCGCATCATCGACGGGCTGATGCGCCGCAAGGGCAAATTCGACGCCATTATCGTGGAAACGACGGGACTGGCCGACCCTGCGCCCGTGGCGCAGACGTTCTTCATGGATGACAACGTCGGCCGCAAGGCCAAGCTCGACGCGGTGGTCACGGTCGCCGACGCGAAATGGCTCAGCGAGCGGCTCAAGGACGCGCCAGAGGCCAAGAACCAGATCGCGTTCGCCGACGTCATCCTGCTCAACAAGACCGACCTGGTCGCGCCCGACGAGCTTAGTGAGGTGGAGGCACGCATCCGGGGAATCAATCCCTACGCCAAGCTGCATCGGACCGAGCGCTGCAAGATCGCGCTGCCGGAGGTGCTGGGGCGCAATGCCTTCGATCTCGACCGCATCCTGGACATCGAGCCGGAATTTTTGAACGATGGCGATCATCATCGCCACGAACATCATGAGGATCACGATCATCATCATGATAACGGTCACGATCACCATCATCACGGCGGCGGCCTGAAGCACTACCACGACGAGGAGATTCAATCGGTTTCGCTCAAGACCGGGCAGCCGCTCGACCCGGACAAGTTCTTCCCCTGGGTGCAGCAGCTCGTGCAAACCGCGGGGCCGAACATTCTGCGCTGCAAAGGCATCCTGTCGTTCAAGGGCGACGACGCGCGCTTCGTATTCCAGGGCGTGCACATGATCCTCGACGGCGATCATCAACGGCCCTGGCAGCAATCCGAAAAGCGCGAAAGCCGGATCGTGTTCATCGGTCGCAACTTGCCGGAGGACAAGATCAAGGAAGGTTTCGCGGCCTGCGTGGCCTGATGGCTCTTGGTGCAACGGTAATGGGCGTCGCTCCGCCCCATGCCGAGAGACGCACTCCTCAGGGTGCGGGCACAGCATGAGCGTGAGCGACACTCGAGCCCAGATTCCCTCCGTCGTCGAGCGCACGCGTCCGCTCAAGGCCGATGCGGCGGTCGTGGCGGCGCATTTTCTCGAGCAGATCGCGGTCTTCGTGCTCGGTGAGGAGGCGCTTCTGTTCCTCTCGCCTACGGGCGAGGCGCGCACCATCCCCGTCCATGGCGGCGCAATCCTGGCCTCGGCCGCCGCGGATGCGAGCCGCATCGTAACCGGCGGCGACGACGGCAAGGTGATGGCGACCGATGCGGACGGAAAAAGCATCACGCTTGCCAGCGACGCCAAGCACCGCTGGATCGACCACGTGGCGGCCGGTCCGGCCGGCGCCGTCGCCTGGTCGGCGGGCAAAGAGGCCTTCGTCCGTACGGCCAAGGGCGCGGAGCGCACGCTGGCGGTCCCGTCGACGGCGGGCGGGCTCGCCTTCGCGCCGAAGGGGCTGCGCCTTGCCGTCGCCCATTACAACGGCGTCACGCTCTGGTTCGTCAACGCCCAGAGCGAGCCGGACGTACTGCAATGGAAAGGCTCCCATCTCGCCGCGCGCATGAGCCCCGACGGTCGTTTCCTCATCACCTCGATGCAGGAGCCCGCGCTGCACGGCTGGCGCATCGCCGACCGTAAGGACATGCGCATGTCGGGCTACAGCGCGCGCGTGCGCTCGTTCGAGTTTAACGCCGGCGGCAAGTGGCTCGCGACCTCGGGCTCGAATCAGCTCGTCCTCTGGCCATTCCAAGGCAAGGAGGGTCCCATGGGCAAGACGCCGCGCATGCTGGCGCCGGCGCAGGCGCAGGTCGAGGTGGTTGCCTGCCATCCGAAGCAGGAGGCGGTCGCGGTGGGGTATGCCGACGGGCTCGTGCTCTTGGTGCGGATCGAGGATGGCGCCGAGGTCTTGGCGCGCAAGGGTGCTGGAGCGCCCATCACGGCGCTCGCGTGGAGCGCGAGCGGCGTGGCGCTCGCCTTCGGCGCGGAGGACGGCGAGGCCGGCGTCATCGATCTGGGGTGACGGGCAATCCGCCTCAATCGTCGCGCGCCGCGCGCTCGTCGGCGCAATACGTGGTCTCGGCTTGGTGCTACTTCTTCTGCGGCGCGGTGCCGCCGCGCGGCGCGGGGCGCGCACCCTGGGAGGTGAGCGCGTTATCGGGCAGCCGGTTCCAGACTTGGCTTTGCCCGAATAGCGAAATGCCGAGATAGCCGCGCACCTCGAGCTTCTGGCCGTCCGGGCTGACGCGCATCAGCGCGCGATAGACCGAGCCGTCGCGCGGATCCAGGATGGTCCCGTTCTCGTACGACAATCCATTGCGCCGCATGCCTTTGATCATCGTCAGGCCGAGGACCGGTTTGCCTCTGTCCGCGCCTTCGCACTTGTCGCAAGTCCAGTTCTCGTCCTCGCCGGGCTTGAAGAAGATTTTCACGATACCGCCTTCGTAAACCCCGTTGCGCTCGACGATCTTGAACCAGCTCTCGGCCTTGCCGGTCTTGTCGTCGACTTGCTCCCACAGGCCCGCGGCGGTCGGCTCGGCGGCGCGAACGGGTGCGGCGGCAGTCAGCAGGAGAACGCCCGCCATCATCGACATTTGCAACCACGCGCCCATCATAACAACCCACGCTCCGTTCAAGCTCAGGCGATGATTCCATCCGCCTTGCGCGTCCATGGGGCGAGAGTGTGGTCATTTCGCGGAGAATTCAATGCGGCGGTACGTCCGAGATTTTGGGCGTGACTGCTTATGCTGTCGCCCCGGCAAAGCACGACGACAGCGGCCGGATGGCGTAACGACCTAGTTCACCAGCACGTTGCTGAACTGCCAGGGATCGCTGGTGTCGAGCGTCTCGGGAAAGAGCTCGTTGCGGCCGACGAGCGGCGTCCAGTCAGTATAGTGGCCGACCACCGGCCCGAGATAGGGCCGCTGCAGGTCGAGGCAGCGGCGGAAATCCATCTCATCGGCCTCGACGATGCCGCGCTCGGGATTTTCCAGCATCCATACGATGCCGGCGAGCACCGCCGAGGTCACCTGCAAGCCGGTTGCGTTCTGGTACGGCGCAAGCCGCCGCGTCTCCTCGATCGAGAGCTGCGAGCCATACCAGTAGGCGTTCTTGGCATGCCCATAGAGCAGCACGCCGAGCTCGTCGATGCCGTCGACGATGTCGTCCTCGGAGAGGATGTGCCAGGTCTGCTGCGGCTTCCACTGCGCCCCGGCGAGCTCGTGCAGCGACAACACCGCGTCGTCGCAGGGGTGATAGGCGTAGTGGCAGGTCGGCCGGTAGACGACCTTGCCACCCTCCCGCAGCGTGAAATAGTCGGCGATCGAGATCGACTCATTGTGGGTGATCATGAAGCCATGCTGGGCCTGTGCCGTCGGCGTCCACGAGCGCACCCGGGTGCCGGCGCCCGGCCGTGCGAGGTAGATCGCCGCGTCGCAGCCGAAACTGTGCCGTGAGGCGCCCGGCGGCAACGTCTTCTCGTGCGTGCCCCAGCCCAGCTCGGAGGGCTGCAGGCCTTCGGACAGGAAGCCTTCGACCGACCAGGTGTTGACGAACTTTCCGCGCGGCTTGGGATCGCGCGCGCGTTGGGTGTCGCGCTCAGCGATGTGGATGCCCTTGACGCCGACGCGCCGCATCAGCCGTCCCCAGTCCTCGCGCGTCTGCGGCTCGACGAAGTCGAGCTTGAGCTCTCCGCCAATATCGATCAGCGCCTGCTTGACCATCCAGGACACCATGCCGGGATTGGCGCCGCAGCAGCTCACCGCGGTGACGCCGCCGGGGCGCCGCCGGCGCAGATCGAGCACGCTCTCGCGCAGCGCGTAGTTGGAGCGCTCAGAGATGGAGAGCTTGCGGTTGGTGTAGAGGCCCGGCCACGGCTCGACGACCGTGTCGATATAGAAGGCGTCGAGGTCCTTGCAGAACTCCATCAGATCGACCGAGGAGGTGTCGACCGAGAGGTTGACGACCATGCCGCGGCCCGGCCCCGTGGTCAGCAGCGGGGTCAGGACGTCGCGATAATTCTCTTTCGTGAGCGCGCGATGAACGAATCGGATCTGCCGCTCGTCGAGCAGGTGCCGGTCGCTATCGTCGGGCGCGATCACCACGAATTTCGAGCGGTCGAAAGCGATATGCCGCTCGATCAGCGGCAGGGTGCCTTTGCCGATCGAGCCGAAGCCGATCATGACGATCGGTCCTTCGAAGCGGGCATGGAGTGGCCCGCTTTCGGTCGAGGGGGTGGTCGCGTTCACGTCGGTTACTCCTCAGCAAGAGATGGGATCATGCCGCGTACGGCGCCAAGTGGCTGCCGACCAGCCCGGCAACCAGGGTCGCAAGATCGGGCCGTTGCTCGAGCGGACGGCGGGCGCTGATCAGCCCGCGAGCGCCATCGAGCGCGCCGGGCGTGAGCTCACACCCAAGCAGCCGGTGACGCTCGTAAGGCCCGGGCAGCCGCAGCGCGTTGGTCTTCTCGCTGGAGAAGCCGAACCGCGAGTAATAGGACGCGTCGCCAACTAGCAGCACGGCACCGTAGCGGCGACGGGCGGCCTCGCGTAGCGCATGATGCACCAGCGTCGAGCCGATGCCGCGCTTGCGGCGGTCGGGCGCCACGGCGAGCGGACCGAGCAAGAGCGTCGGCCGGTCGGGACCGGCCGACACCTCCCAGAGCTGCACCGTACCGACGACGCGACGGCTCTCGGCGGCAACCAGCGCCAGCTCCGGCCGCCGCCCTTCGCGCAGGCGCTGCGACGTCTTGGTGAATCGGGCCGGCCCATAGGCGAGGTCGAGCAACGCGTCACGCGTTGCAGCCTCGGCCGGCCGTTCCTTGCGGACGGTAACCATGTCAGACCTCCGCCCGTCCAGCTAGATGTGGTACGTCTTCAGCGGCGGGAAGCCGTTGAAGGCCACCGACGAGTAGCTCGAGGTATAGGCGCCGGTGCCTTCGATGAGCACCTTGTCGCCGATCTCGAGGCTGATCGGCAGCGCGTACGGCTCTCGCTCGTAGAGCACGTCGGCCGAATCGCAGGTCGGCCCGGCGAGCACGCAGGGCGCGAGCTCGTCGCCGTCACGCGGGGTGCGGATCGGATAGCGGATCGATTCGTCCATGGTCTCGGCGAGGCCGCCGAACTTGCCGATGTCGAGGTAGACCCAGCGCACGTCGTCGTTCTCGCTCTTCTTGGAGACGAGCACGACCTCGGCTTCGATCACGCCGGCGTTGCCGACCATGCCGCGGCCCGGCTCGATGATCGTTTCCGGAATGCGGTTGCCGAAGTGCCGGCGCAGCGCGCGGAATATCGTCGAGCCGTAGGTCTTCACCGTCGGCACGTTCTTGAGATACTTGGTGGGGAAGCCGCCCCCAAGATTGACCATGCTGAGGTTGAGCCCGCGCTCGCCGCATTCGCGGAACACGGCCGCCGTCGAGGCGAGCGCGCGGTCCCAGGCGTGCGGATTGCGCTGCTGCGACCCGACGTGGAAGGAGACGCCGTAGGCTTCGAGGCCGAGGCGATGGGCGTGCTCCAACACGTCGGCCGCCATGGCGGGCTCGCAGCCGAATTTGCGCGACAGCGGCCATTCCGCCCCGACGCAGTCGGAGAGGATGCGGCAAAAGACGCGGGAGCCGGGCGCAGCGCGGGCGATCTTCTCCACCTCGGCGACGCAGTCGACGGCGTAAAGGCGCACGCCAAGGGCATAGGCGCGCGCCACGTCGCGCTCCTTCTTGATGGTGTTGCCGAAGGAGATGCGGTCTGCTGCCGCGCCGGCCGCGAGCACCATCTCGATCTCGGCGAGCGAGGCGGCGTCGAAGCTCGAACCCAGCGCGGCGAGGAGCGCGAGCACCTCAGGCGCCGGATTGGCCTTGACGGCATAGAACACCTTCGTGTCCGGCAGCGCCTTGGCGAAGGCCAGATAGTTTTCACGCACCACGTCGAGATCGACGACGAGGCAGGGGCCGTCCTCGGCCCGCTTACGGAGGAATTGGCGGATGCGCGCGGTCATTGGCGCTCTCCCCACGGCTGCAAGGCGGCGAACCGCCCGGTGGTGCGGGTTGTGAACTCGTCACCCGTGCGCGATGGGGACGCACTGGCGAACGTGGGCTCTTAAACCCGCTGTGCTGCCTTGGATTGGAATGGGGAGCTCCCACTCCGCACGGCCGGCAATGATGAACAAGCCTCTTCGGTAGCCACGCCAGCGGTGGAAGGCCGGCAGAGACCAAGGAAGCCCGGTCCGTCGTTGCTTTAAGCCGCGTCCCCCGTTGAGCGCGGGGTGTGCCGGTTTCGCCTCCGGCTGCCGGTCAAGTGGATTCGGAGCTCAGGCGACCGCAGACTCAATGCTGCGATCTTGCTCCGGGCGGCTGTCCGGCCTCTTGTCCGGATGCCCACCGACCGACACACGGCCACAGGCACGTGCGAAATTGGGCAATTGCGCACATAAGCGATGTGAGCCCACTTGACAAGAATTTTTTTTATGCTGCGCGCGACGCGCGCCGGTCGGCGCGACGAACCGCGCTGGCGAAGCGTCGCGCTTGCCCTCGAATCGAGGCTCAGCCGCGACTGGTGAACGGCTCCACGCGCCGCGCGTTGCGGATGAACGCCGCCATCACGGCAATGCCGCAGAGGAAGAAGATTCCCTGCATGATATGCACGCCGTAGGGCCCGAGATCCAAGTAGCTGGCGACCGCCCAGCCGCCGGCAAACGCAGCGCCGAACACCTCGGCGCCGATCAGAATCGCCGCGCTCAGTACGGTCAGCACGTTCTGCCACGCGATCCCGCGATTGCCGGTGGGGCTCGTTCCGCGGCTCATGCTCTCGCTCCTCTGCGAGCCCGGCCTAGGCCGCGTCGCGCGCCTTCGCGCGCATGAGGCCTGCCTCCACCAAGGCGGCGCCGATGCGCTCGATCTCCGCGCCGGAGAGCTTGACCAGGGGCGGGCGCACCACCGCCCGCGGCAGCCGGCCGAGCAGCACTAGCGCTTCCTTCATGCGGTTGTGCATGTCCGCCCAGGGGTCGGCGTAAAATACCCGGGCCAGCGGATAGATGCGGTCATTGAGGCGGCGTGCCTCGGCGAGATCGTTCGTCTTCACCGCGTGGAACAGCTGCGCCTGTAAATCCGCGATCACGCTGCCGCTGCCGGAGAGGAGCCCGTTGCAGCCCAGCACGAGCGAGCTCAACAGCCAGGCGCTGTGGGTGCTGAGCACGTTCACCGGCCGCGGCAGGTTCTGCAACGTGCGAATGTGCATCTCGTGCTGCGCCACATTCCCGGCCCAGTCTTTGATGGCGCGGATGCTCGCCACCTCGTCCACCATCTTGAGCAGCGTCTCGCACGGGTACCCCTGGCCGGTGGCGAGCGGATATTGGAACACGATCAGAGGCAGGTCGGTCGCGTCCGCGATGCGCTTGAAATGCGCCAGCGCCATGGCCGGCGATTGACCCAGCGTGAATGGCCCCGGCGGGAAGACCAGCAGCGCGGAGGCGCCACCCTCCGCGGCCATGCGGGCGATTCTGGCGGCCTCGATGCTGCCGTCCGCCCAAATCCCGTTCACCAGCGGCAGCCGCTCGCCGATCTCGTCCTGCGCGACGGCGAGAACCTGCCGCTGCTCGTCGAAGCTCAGCGAGCCGACCTCGGTCGAATGCGCGTTGATGGTGATGGCGGAGATCCCTTTGGTTCCCGCGACGTCGCGCAAATGCGCCCGAAAGCTCTTTTCATCGATCGAGAGATCGTCGTTGAAGGGCAGCAGCACGGCCGGAATGACGCCGTGGGGTATGTAGCGGGCGTGACGGGGCATCTTCGACTCCTTAGGCTTTCGCCTTCGCCGACCTCGACCCCTATAGCACGCGGGCGCGGGCGAAGTCCCACCGCGACGGGAGGGCTGCCTTGATGTTTACCGGGGGCTGAGCGTACCCTGCCTCAGCCCAAATAGCCGAGGAGATCGCCATGGCCGCTTGTCGTCGCATCATCAGGCATTTGTGGCTGATGCTGGCGCTGATCCCGCTGCCGGCGTGGGGCGGCGCGGAGGGCGCGGCCTTCATCTATGTCACCAACAGCGCCGGCGATAGCATCCACGTCATCGATCTCGCGACCAACAAGGTCGTGCAGGAGATCAAGGGCATCGAGGCCGCCCACGGGATCGCGCCCTCTCCCGACGGCGGGCGGGTCTACGTCAGCAACGAGGCCGACAGCACGCTCGACGTGTTTGACCGCAGCAGCGGCGCGCTGATCAAGAAAGTACCGCTGAGCAATCACCCCAACAATATCGCGGTGACCAAGGCCGGGGATCGCATTCTGGTCGCGATCGCGCGCGGGAGTGGCGCGGTCGACGTCATCGACGCGAACACCTTGACACGGACCAAGAGTATCTTGGTCAAGGGTCGGCTGCACAACATCTACGTGACGCCCGACGGCAAGTACCTCATTGCCGGCTCGATTCCGGGCAAGCTTTTGACCGTCATCGACCTCGAGCGCGAGGTTCCGGTCTGGGAGCTGCCGTTCGACCTGGGCGTGCGACCGATGACGATCGAAGCGGGGCCCGACGGCTCGACCAAACGCATCTTCGTGCAACTCTCCGACACCAATGGGTTCGCGGTGGTGGATTTCGCCGCGCGCAAGGAGGTGGCCAGGATCAAGCTGCCGGAGACGGCGGTCGAGTTCGAGACCGATGCCGGACGCGCGACGTCGCCCTCGCACGGCATCGGGGTGGCGCCCGACGGCAGAACGCTCTGGGTCACGAGCATTCCCAACAACGCGGTGTTCGTCTATTCGCTGGCCGACCTCAAGCTCATCGGCGAGGTCGCGTTGCCGGCGCTGAAGCTCGCCGGTCACGGCCCGATCTCCTCGGTTCCGAACTGGGTCATGTTCACGCCGGACAGCAAGACGATCTACATCTCCAATGCCGGCATCAAATCCGTCACCGCCATCGATACCGAGAGGATGACGGTCAAAGCCGTCGTTCCGGTGGGCGAAGTGCCCAAGCGGATCACCACGCTGGTGGCGAAGTAACTGCGTTCCGCTGGCGCTGGCGGGAGCGGCCTCGCCGTGCAGGTGGATTGATTGGGTCGGCCAGAAACCCATATGTCGGGCACGGCATCGCCGCGGGCACGCGATCATGCCGCAGCCCGATACCCTGGTTCTATGACACCACGTGGTTTGTTTCACCCCGCCGTTGCGGCCTGGTTTGAGCGCAGCTTTGCCGCGCCCACGGCTGCGCAGGCGCAGGCTTGGCCGGCGTTCCAGGCCGGCCGGCACGTGCTGATCGCCGCGCCGACCGGTTCGGGCAAAACGCTCGCAGCCTTTCTCGCCGCCATCGACGACCTGGTGCGGCAGGGACTCGACGGCGGCCTCAAAGACGAAACCCAGATCGTCTATGTGTCGCCGCTCAAGGCGCTGTCGAACGACATCCAGCGTAACCTCGAGGCGCCGCTGGCGGGCATCCGCGAGAGCCTCAAGGCGCAGGGTTTGCCGGACGTGGATATCCGCACCTGGGTGCGCACCGGCGACACTCCGCCCGGCGAGCGCGAGCGCATGCGCCGCCGCCCCCCGCACATCGTGGTGACCACCCCGGAATCTCTCTACATCCTGCTCGGTTCGGAGTCCGGACGCGCCATGCTGGCGACCACCCGCACCGTCATCGTCGACGAGATCCATGCGCTGGCTGCGAACAAGCGCGGCACCCACCTGGCGCTGTCGCTCGAACGCCTGGCGGCGCTCTGCGGCGGTCGTTTGTTGCGCGTGGGCTTGTCGGCCACCCAGAAACCGATCGAGGAGGTGGCGCGGTTCCTGGTCGGGGCGGCGGCGAGTAATACTAGCGTCGACTGCACCATCATCGACACCGGCCACCGCCGGGCCCGCGATCTCGCCCTCGAGCTTCCGGAGTCGCCGCTCGAGGCGGTGATGTCGGCCGAGGTCTGGGAGCAGGTCTATCAACGCTTGGCGGAGCTGATCGAGGCGCACCGCACGACGCTCGTCTTCGTCAACACCCGCAGGCTGGTCGAGCGCGTCACGCGTCAGCTCTCCGAACGCATCGGCGCCGACCAGGTGACCGCCCACCACGGCAGCCTGGCCAAGGAGCAGCGTCTGGATGCCGAACAACGGCTCAAGCACGGCAAACTGAAAGCGCTCGTGGCGACGGCTTCGCTCGAGCTGGGCATCGACATCGGCGAGGTCGACCTGGTTTGCCAGCTCGGATCGCCGCGCTCGATCGCCACTTTCCTCCAACGCGTCGGCCGATCCGGGCATGCCGTCGACGGCACGCCCAAGGGGCGGCTCTTTCCGCTGTCCCGCGACGAGCTGGTGGAGTGCGCGGCGCTGCTCGACAGCGTCCGCCGCGGCGAGCTCGACCGGCTTGTCATTCCGGGACAGCCGCTCGACGTGCTGGCCCAGCAGATCGTCGCGGAAGTGGCCACGCGCGAATGGAACGAGGACGAACTCTACGCGCTGGCGCGACGCGCATCGCCCTACCGGGCGCTGCCGAGGGAGGATTTCGCGGCGGTGGTACGAATGCTGGCGGAAGGCTTCAGCACCCGCCGCGGCCGTCGCGGCGCGCTGATACATCACGACGGGGTCAACCACGTGCTGCGCAGCCGGCGCGGCGCACGGCTCACCGCGCTGACGTCCGGAGGCACGATCCCGGACAATGCCGACTATCAAGTGCTGCTGGAGCCGGAGAACCATTTCATCGGGACGGTGAACGAGGACTTCGCTGTCGAGAGCCTGGCCGGCGACATCTTTCAGCTCGGCAACAAGAGCTATCGCATCATCCGCGTCGAGCGCGGCGTGGTGCGCGTCGAGGATGCCCACGGGCTGGCGCCGACCATTCCGTTCTGGCTGGGAGAAGCGCCGGGCCGCAGCGACGAATTGTCGACCGCGGTGTCGCGCTTGCGGGCGGAAATCGCCGCGCGCCTCAACGGCGGCGAAGCGGCCGAAACGACCCTGCACTGGCTCGTCGCGGAGGTCGGGATCGCCCGGCCCGCGGCCGAGCAGCTGCTCGAATATCTCACCTCCGCCCATGCGGCGCTGAGCTGCCTCCCGACGCAGGACACGATCGTGTTCGAGCGCTTCTTCGACGAGGTGGGCGGGATGCAGCTCGTCATCCATTCTCCCTACGGCAGCCGCGTCAACCGCGCCTGGGGATTGGCGCTGCGCAAGCGTTTTTGCCGCAAGTTCAACTTCGAGCTCCAGGCGGCGGCAACCGAGGACAACATCGTCCTCTCGCTCACCACCGCGCACAGCTTCGAGCTCGCCGACGTCGCGCGCTACCTCAACTCCGCCACCGTCAGGCCGGTGTTGATCCAGGCAATGCTCGATGCGCCGATGTTCGTCACCCGCTGGCGCTGGGTCATCGGCGTGGCGCTGGCGCTGCCGCGGTTCCGCGGCGGAAAAAAAGTGGCGCCGCAACTCGCGCGCATGGGCGCCGAGGATCTGATCGGCGCCGTCTTTCCCGACCAGATCGCCTGTGCGGAGAACCTCCCCGGCGAGCGCGAGATCCCGGATCATCCGTTGGTGCGCCAAACCATCGCCGACTGCCTCAATGAGGCGATGGATGTCGCCGGTCTCGAGCGCCTGCTCCAGCGCATGGAATCCGGCGCCATCCGTGTCGTCGCTCGCGATCTGACCCAGCCTTCGCCGCTGGCGCTCGAGGTCCTCTCGGCGCGCCCGTATGCCTATCTCGACGATGCGCCCTTGGAGGAGCGCCGGACGCAGGCGGTAATGAGCCGGCGCTGGCTGTCGCCGGAGACCGCGGCCGACCTTGGCCGGCTCGATGCCGAGGCGATTGCGCGTGTTCGCGCCGAAGCCTGGCCCGAGGCGGTCAATGCCGACGAACTGCATGACGCGCTAGTTTGGCTGGGCTTCCTCGGGATCGACGAGGCGCACGCCGGCGCCGGCTGGAGCGAGTGGCTGGCCGAGCTTGCCGGCGAGAAGCGCGCGGCGCGGCTGCACGCTCCCGCGGGGACGGTGTGGATCGCGGCCGAGCGGCTGCCGCAGTTTCGGGTGCTGTGGCCCGCGGCGAGGCTTGAGCCCGCGATCGCTGCTCCAGCCGCGGCTGCCGAGACCAATTGCGGGCGTGAAGAGGCCCTGGTCGAGATCCTGCGCGGGCGGCTCGAGGGGTTGGGCCCGGTCACCCGCGAAGCGCTCGCTGCTCCGCTCGGGCTTGCCGAGCATGACGTCGCGGCCGCGCTGGCGGTGCTCGAAGCCGAAGGCTTCGCCATGCGCGGGCGCTTTACGCCGGCAGCCATCGGCGAAGAGTGGTGCGAGCGCCGCTTGCTCGCCCGCATCCACGGTTACACCGTGAAGCGCCTGCGCGCCGAGATCGAGCCGGTCGCGGCGCGCGAATTCCTGCGCTTCCTGCTGAGCTGGCAACGGGTCGCGGCGGATGCGCGGATGCAGGGGCCGGGTGCGATCGATACCGTCGCGGCGCAGCTCGAAGGATTTGAGGCGCCGGCCGCCGCTTGGGAAAGCGAGATCCTGCCGGCGCGGATTGCCGGTTACGAGCCGAGGTGGCTCGACGACCGATGTCTCGCGGGACAAGTCGCGTGGATGCGCCTGCGGCCTCGTTCCGGGCGATCGGGCAACGGCAGCGAGGCTCGGGCAGCGCCGGTGCGCACCACGCCCATCACATTGCTGGCGCGTCGCCACGCGCTGCACTGGACCTCGTTGTCGCCTCCTGCGGAGGACGTTGCCCCCGGCATGCGCGCGCAAGCCGTGGCCGACTACATTCATCAGCACGGGGCCTCCTTCTTCGATGAGCTTGTGGACGGCACCGGGCTGCTGCGCACCCAGGTCGAGGAAGCGTTGGCGGAGCTGGTCGCGCTCGGCTTGGTGAGCTCCGACAGTTTCGGCGGTTTGCGCGCGCTGCTGGTGCCGTCCGCTGAGCGGGCGCCCTTGGCCGGTGGTCGGCGTCGGCGACGCACGGCAAAATTCGGGATGGAAGCGGCGGGCCGCTGGGCGCTTGCGCGGCGCCTGCGGCTGGCGAAATCCACGTCGGCGCAGGCGGCCTCCGAGCACGTCGAGCACGTGGCGCGCACCTTGTTGCTGCGCTACGGCGTGGTGTTCTGGCGACTGATCGAACGTGAGGCGGTTTGGCTGCCGCCATGGCGGGATCTGCTGCGCGTCTATCGCCGACTCGAAAGTCGAGGGGAGATCCGCGGCGGGCGCTTCGTCGCCGGCTTCTCCGGCGAGCAATTCGCCTTGCCTGACGCGGTCGGAATGCTGCGCGAGGTGCGGCGCCAGCCGGCGGCGGGGACGCTCACCTCGCTCTCCGGCGCCGACCCGCTCAACCTCGTGGGAATTCTCACCCCGGGCCCGAGGCTTCCGGCATTAACGGGCAACCGCTTGCTTTACCGCGACGGCCTGCCCATTGCGTTGCTCGCCGCCGGGGAGGTGCAGTTTCTCGAAACGCTGGACGCCGCAAGCGAATGGGAGGCGCATAAGGCATTGCTGCGATGCCCGGAGCCGACCCCAGTCGTTGCATCTGACGCAGATCTGCGCGGGCGCCGCGGCATCGTCTTTCGCGCCCACCACCGCCCGGCACGACCATCCTGAGCGCGGTTTGGCCCGCTGCCCCTTCGCTACGGCTTCTCCCCGTTGACCCAGTCGGCCAGGATCTTCCAATTCGGATCGTCTTTCGAGCCGAACTGGCGTCCGCCGGAGTGAAACACGTTGCCGCCGACCTCGGGCGCGAGCGGTTGCTGTAACAGACGGCTCGTCGCAGGATCGCCCGGGTTTACCAGAATGGACGCCATTTCGAAGTTGCGGCGCGATTGCTCCTCGTTCCAGGTGCTCGCGCCGGGCGAGAGCCGCTCCAGACGGAACGCATTGTTGCTCTCGGCATGACAGACGTAGCAGCGCGTGTGGCCCTCGCGCTTTTGCAAGAAGATCGGCTGCACGCGCAATTTAAAGAACTCATAATCCAGAGCTGGCGCCGCGCGCGCGAGCATCGCCGGGAAGGCCGTGGCTGCGAGTAGGGCGGTTGCCAGTCCCAACCTTGTGCGATGAGCCCGCACGCCACCCTCCCTTGTTTTATGCGCACTGCGCATCCGCATCACGCTAGCGCAACCGCGTAACGGCTGTCACCTGTCGGTTAGCCGGATCCCGCTGCGGCGGCCGAGGGCCGCGCAATCCTCGTCGGTTTTCAGCCCGATCGCGCGGATGCCGTGGGCTGCAAGCTCCTCGTCGCGCTCTTCGCTGTCTCCCGTCACGCCAACGGCGCCGATCACCTCTCCGGCGGCATTGCGAATTTGCAAGCCGCCGCCTTCGGGGAAAATCTGCTCGTCGCTCGCCGTGATGAGATAGCGCATGAACATCGGCTTCTCTTCCGCGCGCTGCTTCACGAGCTTGGAGGAGCGGCCCATTGCCAGCGCGGCATAGGCTTTCCCGTAGGCCATTTCGAAACGAATCATGGAGCTGCCGTCCTCCTTCTTGAACGCTTTCACCTTGCATCCGGGTTCGACAACAATGACCGCGAGCGGCCGGCAGTCGAGCTCGGCGCCGCGCGCAAGAATGGCATCGATCAGGCGGTCGGCGTGCGCAAGCGTGATGGCGGTCATTGGGCCTCCGAACTCGTGGCGGTTGATGCGCGTTCCCTCCAGCATACGCCGGCGCAAACCGTGTGCCGAGTTGGTTGACTCGCAATTGCAAGCTGTGACACCCGTCTGCGGTTATCGGCGCGGGGCAAATCCAGGAGGTTACGAATGGCTGAATTCTCACGCCGCGACATGTTGGGCGCTGCTGCGGGCGGCGGCATGGCCGCGGCCGCAACGGGCACGGAGACGTTCGGACAGGGGCAGCCGTCGTTCGGGCCGGCGCCGGCGCCGCTCGCCGGGGCCGAGCTCCCGTCCTTCCGTTTCCAGCTCGGCGCCGTGACACCCAAAACGTGGGACGGCGGCTGGGCGAAAGAGGCAACGGTGGTGCAGTTCCCGGTCTCGCAAGCGCTTGCCGGCGTGCTGATGTCGCTCGCCCCCGGCGGCTTGCGCGAGCTGCACTGGCACGCCAATGCGGCGGAGTGGGCCTATGTCATCAAGGGGCAATGCCGGGTGACGACCATCAACCCGCAAGGCCAATCGCAGGTCGTGGACTTTGCCGCCGGCGATGTCTGGTATTTTCCGCGCGGGTTCGGCCACTCGATCCAGGGCATTGGCACCGAGGACTGCCTCTTCGTCCTGGTCTTCGACAACGGATATTTCTCGGAGTTCGGCACATTCAGCATCAGCGACTGGATCGGGCACACGCCGCCCGAGGTGCTGGCGAAGTATTTCGGCGTACCGGCGGCGACGTTCGCAAACTTCCCCAAAGGCGAGGTCTATATATCCAAGGGACCGGTGCCGCCGCCGCTCCCCGCCGTTCCGCCGCCCGGCTCGCTCGACAACGGTCCGCTGACGCATCGTTACCGTTTGTTGGCGCAACGGCCCGACACCTATCCCGGCGGGACGAACCGGCTGGTGTCGCAACGGCAGTTCCCCATCTCGACGACCGTCACCGGCGCGCTCATGCAGATCAAGCCCGGCGCGCTACGCGAACCGCACTGGCATCCCAACGCCGATGAATGGCAGTACTACATCTCCGGCCGCGCCCGCATGGGCGTGTTCGGATCGCACGGCCGCGTTCGCATCGAGGAATTCAACGCGGGCGACGTCGGCTACGTGCCGCAAGGATATGGGCACTACATCGAGAACATTGGCAACGAGGACGTGGAACTGCTGATCGCGCTCAACAACAGCACGTATGAATCGATCTCGCTCGCCGATTGGATCGGCGCCAACCCGCCCTTGCTGCTGGCAACGAATTTCGAGGTGCCGGAAAACACCTTCAAGGACTTCCAGACACGCAACAGGTTCCTCGCGGGGTAGCTGCACCTGCCCAGCTGATACAGCGCGACGGCAAAGCGCCCGCCGATTCGGCGGGCGCTTTCTTGACTCGTGTCCGTACCAAACGAAGTCGCCGCCGCGCCGCCTCACGCCTTCAGCGTTTCCAGCACGCGCTCTGGCGTGAACGGCAGGTGGCGCAGCCGCTTGCCGGTCAGCCGATAGAACGCGTTGGCGATCGCGCCGGCGATGAAGGGATTGCCGATCTCGCCCAAGCCCGTCGGCCGCGTGTCGACCTCGACGAACTTGACGTTGAGCTCCTCCGGCATGTCGGACATGCGCATCAGGCTATAGTCGTGGAAGTTCGACTGCTCCACTGCGCCGTCCTTGATCGTGATGCGCTCATGCAGCACGCTGGACAAGCCGTAGACGATGGCGCTCTCCACGTTCGCCTGCGCCGCGGCCGGCTGTACGATTAGGCCGCCGTCGATCGCAACCCACACCTTGTGCACGCGGATCTTCCCGCTCGCACGGTCGAGCGAGATCTCGACCGCACCGGCGCCGAGCGAGCCCGAGCGTTCCGTGATCGAGATCCCGAGGGCGCGTCCGTCCGGCCGTTTGGCCTTGTAGTCGGACATTTGCGCCACCGCCTCGAATACCTTGCGCGCCTTGGGGGTGGCGCCCATACGCTCGAAGCGGAACTCGATCGGGTCCATGCCCTGATCGACCGCCATCTGGTCGACGAAGCTTTCGATCGCGAACGTGTTGAACACGTGGCCGACCGCACGCCAGTGCTTGAGCTTGATGCCGTGCGAGACGCCGCGTCGCTCGATCGCCTGGTTGGGCACCCCGTAGTAGGGAATTTTGATGCCGGTGATGAGCAGGAATTCGCCGTCGCCGACGACGCAGTGCTTCCAGCCCGTCACTTTGCCGGATGCATCGGTCGCAGCCTCCAGGCACTGGAAGGATTGCGGCCGGAACATGCCCTGGGCGATGTCCTCTTCGCGCGTCCATATCAACTTGACCGGACGGCGCACCTCCTTGGCGATAAGCGCGCATTCGGCGGCGTAGTCGCCGAGCGAGCGACGGCCGAACCCGCCGCCCATGTAGCATTGGTGGAAATCCACTTGCTCGAGCGTGAGCCCGAGCGCCTTCGCCACGGCCTTGCGGGATTCGTCGGGCGCTTGACTGCCCTCCCAAACCTCGACCTTGTCGCCGGCGTCGTTGATGCGCACCACCGCGTTGAGCGGCTCCATCTGGGCGTGATAGCCGTAATCGCTGCGGAATTCGGCGTGGTAGGTTTTGGCGGCGCTGGCGAACGCCGCGCTCACGTCGCCCTTTTCTTCAAGCTTGACCGCTTGTGCAGTCGGATCCGCGTGTATTTTGACGTAGTCCTCGAGCGCCCGATCGGAATCGAAGCCGTCGGCCTTGGCCTTGCGCCACGTCACTTTCAGGGCATCGCGGCCGGCCTTGGCGGTCTCGAAATGATCGGCAACCACGGCGACGCCGTTGGCAAGCTTGACCACCGCGATCACGCCCTTCATCGCCTTGACCTCGGCGTCGTTCCAGCTCTCCGGCGCAGCCGCCGATTGGTCTTGCTTGCCGGGATCCCAAATGCCGCGCTGGGCATTGTGAACGGGCGAGTGCAAGGTCGAGGCGTAGACCATGCCCGGCAATTTCACGTCGATGGCGTATTGCGCCGTGCCGTTGACCTTCGACGGCAAGTCGCGACGCGGCACGGACTTGCCGATCAGGCGGAAATCCTTGCGCTCCTTGAGCTCTTTGGGATCGACCGCCGGCAGCGTCGCGGGAATTGTGCCAAACGCGGCGATCTCGCCATAGGTGAGCCGCGCCCCATTGGCAGGATTGACCACGACGCTCGGCTCGGTCTTGAGGGTTGCGGGGTCGACGCCCCATTTCTGCGCGGCGTTGGCGATCAGCACCTTGCGCACCTGGGCGCCGGCCGTGCGGAGCTGGGTGAAATAGAGCTGTACCGCGCGGCTGCCGACGATCCACATCAATTGCTCGGTGCCGAACGGGTCCTTGTAGCCGTAGATGCTGGCATCCGCCGGGGTCCATTCAATCGCGACCAGTCGGCGTCCATCTCATCGGCGACGATGAGTGGCAGCGAGGTCATCGAGCCCTGGCCCATCTCCGCGCCGGCGCTGAGGATCGTGATCTTGCCGTCGGCGGCAATGCGGACCCACGGGTTGATAGGCGCATTCGCCACGGCATTGGCCTGCGCCTGCGACATCAGACGCACGCCGTCATTTCCGACTGCGATGCAGAATGCCATTCCGCCCAATCCGGCGAGCACGCTGCGGCGTGACGGTGTCGTATCGATCATCGTCATGGCTCAGCCCTCCTTCGCTGCGCGCTCGATGGCGGCGATGATGCGGTGATAGGTTCCGCAGCGGCAGATATTGCCGTTCATATGCGTGATGATGTCCGCGCGCGAGGGCTTGGGGTTCTTGGCGAGGAGTTCGGCTGCCTTCATGATCTGGCCTGATTGGCAGTAGCCGCACTGCGGCACCTCTTCCACCACCCAGGCCTTCTGCAACGGATGCGAGGAGGTGGATGACAGGCCCTCGATGGTGACAACCGCCTTGCCGGCGACCGAGCCCACGTCGAGCTGGCACGAACGTTGCGCGGTGCCGTCGATGTGGACGGTGCACGCACCGCACAGACCGGCGCCGCAGCCGTATTTGGTGCCGGTCAATCCGACATGGTCGCGGATGGCCCATAACAGCGGGGTGCTCAGGTCGGCATCGACCGAGACCTGGCGGTTGTTCAAGGTGAACGAAACCATGTGTCCTCCTCTCGTTTGCCGCCTTCCTGCACGCCGCTTAGCGTGGTCGGCTGGGACGCGCGGGCGGCTTGATCCATGGTTGAAGGGTTGAGCGTCGAGACCAGCGTTAGTCTATCAACGCGACGCCTCTTTCGCATCGGAAAAATCCAAAAATGTAGCGATGCTGACGTGCTTTGGCCCTGCTCGTTGCTTAAGGTGCAATGCACGCGTTCGCATCCCATATGAGGCGCATGGATCAGCACACCGAAGTCTCCGCCTCTGAAGCTGACGACAACCCGTTACTCGAGAAATGGGATAGGCCGTTCGGCGTGCCGGCGTTTGACCGGATTAGACCGGATCATTTCCGGGAAGCCTTTGCCCGCGCATTCGCCGCCCATACCGCCGAAGTGGCGGCCATCGCCGGCAATACCGCGGCGCCTTCCTTCGCCAACACCATCGCCGCTCTCGAAGCGAGTGGAGAGGCGCTCACGCGCACCGGCAACGTCTTCAACTTGCTGGCCGGCGCCCACACTGACGATGCCATCTTGGCGATCGAGCGCGAGCTCGCGCCGCTTGAGGCCAAGCACTGGGACGCTATTCTCATGGACGCGGCCCTGTTTGGCCGGATCGATGGCTTGTACCAAACGCGCGAGCGCCTCACGCTGTCCGCGGAGGAGCGGCGCGTGCTCGAGCGCTATCACCTGAAATTCGTGCGAGCGGGCGCGGCCCTCGATGTGGCGACGAAAGCGCGTCTCGCCGACATCAACGCCCGCCTCGCCACGCTCGGCACGATCTTCAGCCAGAACGTGTTGGCGGACGAGCAGGCCTATGCACTGCTGCTCGATGGCGAGGAGGATCTCGCCGGGCTTCCCGACTTTGTACGCGCCGCAGCGCGTGGGGCGGCCGAGGAACGGGGCCACGCGGGCAAGCACGTGATCACGCTCTCGCGTTCGAGCGTCGAGCCGTTCCTGCAGTTCTCGGCCCGTCGTGACCTGCGCGAGAAGGCCTTTCGCGCCTGGATCGCGCGCGGCGCCGGCGGGGGCGGAACCGACAATAAGGCGATCATCGCCGAGATCATCTCGCTACGCACCGAACGCGCCCGGCTGCTCGGCTATGAGACCTTTGCGCAGTACCGGCTGGACGACAGCATGGCGAAGACGCCGGAGGCGGTGCGTTCGCTGCTCGATCAGGTGTGGGCGCCGGCCCTTCGCCGTGCGCTGGCCGATCGCGACGCCCTGCAGGCCTTGCTGCAGGCGGAGGGAAAGAACTTCACCCTCGCGCCATGGGACTGGCGCTACTACGCGGAGAAGCTGCGCAAGCTGCGCTGCGACGTCGACGAAGCGGCGATCAAGCCGTATTTTGAGCTGGGGCAGATCATCGAAGCCGCGTTCTACACGGCGAACCGCCTGTTCGGCCTGACTTTCGAGCCCCGCGACGACGTGCCGGTCTGGCATGCCGATGTGCGGGTGTGGGAGGTGCGCGACCAGGCTGGACGGCATCTCGGGGTTTTCTTCGGCGATTATTTCGCCCGCGCGTCGAAGCACAGCGGCGCCTGGATGACCACGCTGCGCGACCAGGAAAAGCTTCGTGGCGATATCCGTCCGCTGGTCGTCAACGTCATGAACTTCTCCAAGGCGAGCGCAGGCGAGCCGACGCTGCTTTCCTTCGAGGACGCCAGGACACTGTTTCACGAATTCGGTCACGCGCTGCACGGGCTTCTCTCCGACGTCACCTATCCGCTGATCGCGGGAACGAGCGTGCTCAGGGATTGGTCGGAGCTGCCGTCGCAGCTCTACGAGCATTGGTTGGAGCGGCCGGAAATTTTGCGCCGCTTCGCCCGTCACTACCGCACGGGCGAGCCGATCCCGGAGGATCAATTGCGCCGGCTCATTGCAGCGCGCACCTTCAATCAGGGGCAGGCGACGGTGGAATACGTCGCCTCGGCGCTGGTTGATCTCGAACTGCATCTGCAGCCCGCCACCGACGCAGCCTTCGATATCGGCGACTTCGAGGAGGCCGCGCTCGATCGCATCGGTATGCCTGCTGAGATCGTCATGCGTCACCGACCCGGCCACTTCCAGCACATATTCGCGGGCAGTGGCTACGCCGCGGGCTATTACAGCTATCTGTGGTCGGAGGTGCTCGACTCCGACGCCTTCGCGGCATTCGAGGAGGCCGGCGACATCTTCGATCCCGGCACGGCAAAGAAGCTCCGTGATTACGTATATGCCGCCGGCGGGTCGCGCGATCCGGCCGAACTCTACACCGCCTTCCGCGGGCGACTGCCGACGCCCGACAAGCTGCTCAGGCGGCGGGGACTCGCGGACGGTTCTGCGCCAGCGTGATCCCGATGGTTGTCCTTCCATGGCGCGATCTCTAGTCGCGTCGAGTCTTTAACCTGCGGGATTGAGAATTTGACGGGATTGTCGTTTTGCAGTCCGGCTCTCGCG
This sequence comes from Xanthobacteraceae bacterium, assembly GCA_035693615.1. Taxonomy (GTDB): domain Bacteria; phylum Pseudomonadota; class Alphaproteobacteria; order Rhizobiales; family Xanthobacteraceae; genus VAZQ01. The sequence continues at coordinate 7,101 of DASSGH010000053.1, read as the reverse complement.
CTCGGCCGTAACGACTGGGACTTTCCATGGATCTCCACACCGCCGGACATCGCCGCGGCGTCGTCGCTGCGCCGCACGAGGCTGCGGTCGAAGCGGGGCGCGCGGTGCTCGCCGAGAATGGCAACGCGCTGGAGGCCATGGTCGCGATGGCGGCCACCGTCGCGGCCGTTTATCCGCACATGTCACATCTGGGCGGCGACGGCGTCTGGCTCGTGCGCGAGCCCTCCGGGCGTTTGCGCGCGCTGATGGCGGCGGGCCGCGCCGGCGTCAACGCGCGGCGCGAGCTCTACCGCGGCCACGAAACGATTCCACCACGCGGTCCGCTTGCGGCGCTGACCGTGCCCGGCGCGGTCGCCGGTTGGGTGCTGGCGCTCGAGGCGGCCAGCGTCTACGGCGGACGCATGCGGTTAAGCGATCTGCTCGCGCCCGCCATAGCGCAGGCGAAAGAGGGCGCAATCGTTACCCACAGCCAGGCGCACGTCACGTCGGAGAAGCTTGCCGAGCTCAAGGATGCGCCCGGCTTTGCCAGTGCCTTTCTGATTGATGGCAAGGCTCCTGCTATAGGCGCCAGGGTTCGACAAGCCGCACTCGCGGCAACGCTCGACCACCTCGCCCACGCCGGCCTCGGCGACTTCCATCGCGGCGATGTCGGCCGCGAGATGGCCGCGGATCTCGAGCGCATCGGCAGCCCGGTCACTCGCGCCGACCTCGAAGGCTGCCGCGCCACGCTCGTCGAGCCGCTCTCCGTCGTGCTCGATACGGCCAGATTGTTCAACACTCCGCCGCCGACCCAGGGCCTCGCATCGTTGATCGTGCTCGCCCTGTTCGAGCGGTTGCGCGTCGCGCAAAGTGAGGGGTTCGATCACATCCATGGACTTGTCGAGGCAACCAAGCGCGCCTTCGCCGTGCGCGAGCGCGTGATCACCGATCCCGATCGCCTGCCGGATCGTGTCGAGCGTTATCTCGATGCGAAACTCCTCGACGCCGAGGCGCTTGCGATCGATCGCCACAAGGCCGCAGCATGGCCGGCGTCCGCTGGCGCGGGCGGCACCGTGTGGATGGGTGCCGCCGACGTCTCGGGGCTCGTCGTCTCCTACAATCAGTCGCTTTATTGGGAGTTCGGCTCCGGGGTGGTGCTGCCTCGGACCGGCGTGCTGATGCAGAATCGCGGCTCCGGTTTCTTGCTCGATGATGCCGCGTTGAACGCGCTCGAGCCGGGCCGGCTGCCGCCCCACACGCTCAATCCCGCGCTCGCCGTACTTGCCGACGGTCGTGTCATGGCCTACGGCACGATGGGCGGCGACGGCCAGCCGCAGACGCAGGCCGCGTTATTTACGCGGCACGTGCATTATCGCATTCCGCTCGCTCGCGCGATCGACGCTCCGCGTTGGCTGTTGGGCCGCACGTGGGGCGCGAGCCACGCCAATCTGCGCGTGGAATCTCGTTTTGACGGTGCGCTGGTCGACCGCTTGCTGTCGGCTGGCCACGATGTCGAAATCCTGCCGCAGCCTTATTCGGAGCTCATGGGCCATGCTGGCGCGGTGGTGCTGCATCCAAACGCCACGTTCGAAGCGGGCCACGACCCGCGCGCCGATGGCGGTGCGGCGGGAGCGTAGATTTCCCGTTACTTCGCAGCGTAGCCGGGTGCGTTTGACGCCTCCAATCCGCCGTAGTCCGTGATATCGTGCCGGCAGCAGCGCGCGGAGGGGCTTGGCGAGCAAATCGATGATAGGTCGTTTGGGCTTGTGCGGATTGGTGGCATGTGCCGGTCTCGTGATCACGACCGCAGCCGCGCGCGCACATCCGCACGTCTGGGTGACGGTCAAAAGCGAGCTCGTCTATGCTCCGGACGGAACGGTCACGGGGGTGCGTCACGCCTGGACCTTCGATGACATGTTCTCGGTGTTCGCAACCCAAGGCATCGAATCGAAGAAAAAGGGCGAATTCACTCGCGAGGAATTGGCGCCGCTCGCCGAAGTCAATGTGACTTCGCTCAAGGAATATGACTTCTTCACCTTTGCCAAGGCGAACGGAAAGAAGATCGAGTTCGACGATCCTCCGGCGGATTACTTTCTCGATTTTGACCCGAAGGACACGGTGCTGACGCTTCACTTTACGTTGCCGTTGAAAGCGCCGGTCAAAGCGAAAGACTTGGCGCTCGAGGTCTACGACCGCGAGTTCTTCGTCGACTTCAGTTTCGCCGAGAAAGACCCGGTGAAGCTGGTGGGAGCGCCCGCGCACTGCAAGCTCTCAATCGGGCGGCCGCAGGAAATGAGCACCGCCATGACGCAGCAATTCAGCCAGCTCGGTGCCAATCAACGCGATCCCTCGCTGACCATCGGGACCGAATTCGCGAACAAAATCACCGTGAAATGCCCGTGAAACCCGTGCGTGGGCGGCTGTCGTCCGGCCATGTCGCTTTGTTCGTCGGGATCGTTGCCGGACTTCTGTTCGTCGCAGGCCTGATCGATAGCGTGTTCGCGCAGGCCAGCCCGTTCGGTACGCCTCGTCCGCAGATGCCGGCCGCGCCTGTCGGCGGCGTATTGGGTTGGATCTTCGCGAAGCAAGCCGAATTCTACCGCCAGTTCTCGAGCCTGATCCGTGCCGCCAAGGGCGATGGCAGCGCCGCCTGGACCCTTTTCGGGCTGTCCTTCCTGTACGGTATTTTTCACGCCGCCGGTCCTGGGCACGGCAAGGCGGTGATCTCGTCCTACATCGTCGCCAATGATGAAACCTGGACGCGCGGGGTGGTCCTCTCGTTCGCGTCGGCGCTGCTGCAGGCGCTGGTCGCGGTGGTGGTCGTCGGGATAGCGGCCGCGTTGCTGGGCGCGACTGCGGCGACCATGGGCCGTGCGGTCAACGTGATCGAAATCGTGAGCTACTCGCTGATCATCCTCATCGGCGTGAGATTGCTGTGGGTGAAGGGCCGCGCGTTTGTGTCGCTTCTGCAGACGCTGCACCGTCCCGCTCCTGTCGGCGCAGCCGTGACGCCGCATGACCGCCATCATGACCACCACGCCCACGATCATGTGCACCACGGCCATGCCCACGGTGACGGGCATCACGACCATGCCCAAGAACACCATCACCACGGACACGCCTCCCATCACCATCATCATGGAGAAGAAGACGCTTCGGCGTGGGGGCACGCCCACGCGCCCGAGCCTGAGGAACTCGCCGGCCCGGGAGGCTGGAAGCGGGGGCTTTCCGCCATCCTCGCCGTGGGGTTGCGGCCGTGTTCTGGCGCCATCCTAGTGCTGGTTTTCGCTCTGGCGCAGGGGCTGTTCTGGGCGGGGGTCGCCTCGACCTTCGTCATGGCGCTGGGAACCGCGATCACCGTCGGCGCGATCGCCTCGATTGCCGTCGCTGCCAGGAGCTGGGCCCAGCACGTCGCCGAAACGCGCTCCGGTTACGGCATGCTGGCGATGCGCGGCATCGAGGTGGGCGCTGCGGTTGTCATCGTTGCCTTCGGTACATTGCTCCTCACCGGCTACATGGTGACCGAACGGATGGTCGGGATTTAGCTCGCAGCGGCCGGTGCGTCGGAGCGACGATCCAGAACATTTCAGCTCCCCGCCTCGTTGAATTCACGGAGAGCCAACAATGGCAGCCGAACAACTCTCCATACGTTGCTGCGTCGTCGGCGGCGGACCGTGCGGGCTCATGCTCGGATTTCTGCTCGCACGCGCGGGCGTCGACACCGTCGTGCTCGAGAAGCACGGCGATTTCCTGCGCGATTTCCGCGGCGATACCATTCATCCTTCCACGCTGAACGTGATGGCGGAGCTGGGCCTGCTCGACGACTTCCTTGAGTTGCCGCACGCGAAAGCCCCGGCAATCGGCGGATTCTTCAAAGGGCAGGAATTCGCCTTCGCGGATTTCCGCTATCTGCCGATCCGCTGCAAGTTCATCGCGGTCATGCCGCAGTGGGACTTTCTCAACTTCCTCGCCGAGCGGGGGCTAATTATCCGTCGTTTCATTTGCGCATGCGCACCGAGGCCACCGATCTGATCGAGGACGGCGGCCGCGTCACGGGGGTGCGCGCCACGACGCCGGATGGCTCGCTCGAGGTCCGTGCCGAGCTGACAATCGGTTGCGACGGCCGGCACTCGACGGTGCGCGAGCGCGCCGGGCTTACGGTCGACGATCTCGGTGCGCCGATGGACGTGTTGTGGTTCCGTTTCTCGAAGAAACCGGGCGACCCCGACGAGACCATGGGCCGCTTCGATGCCGGACGCATCCTGGTGATGATCGATCGCGGCGACTACTGGCAGTGCGCATTCGTGATCCGCAAAGGTGCGATTGAAGAGACCCAACGCGCAGGATTGCCGGCCCTCAGGCAAACTATCGTGGGACTCGCGCCCATGTTCGCGGACCGGGTAGACGAACTCAAGGACTGGGATCAGATCAAGCTCTTGACGGTCGCGGTGAACCGGCTTCGGCGTTGGCACCAGCCGGGGCTTCTCTGCATCGGCGACGCCGCGCACGCGATGTCCCCGATTGGCGGCGTCGGCGTCAATCTTGCCGTGCAGGACGCGGTAGCGGCAGCCAACTTGCTGTGGCGGCCGCTTGCTGCCGGCACGGTGCGCGAGGAGGATCTCGATCGCGTGCAGCGCCGGCGCGAGTTTCCGACCCGCGTGACGCAACGCTTACAGGTGGTGGTGCAGAACAACGTGATCGGCCGGCTGCTGAACGCCGGAGAGGGGCTGCCGGCGCCATGGCCGTTACGACTGACGTCGCTCATCCCGCCCCTGCGCGGCATCCCGGCGTGGCTCATCGGCATGGGAGTGCGGCCGGAGCACGTGCACACGCCCGATGTCCGCGCCCCGGCGCGCTGACACGCGCGAACTAATCCGCGAAGTCTTCGGCCTCGAGCACGACAGGTGTGCCGTGGGCCGTGCGTTCCGCCGCGCGAGCCCAGGCGTGGCGATAGCGTGCGAGCGTCTGCGCGTCCGCCGCGCCTTTCGCGGCGACGATGCTCTCGAGCGCGTTGAGCCAATGCCGGTAGTAGGTCTCACCCGTGTCGGGATCGCCGGCCGCCTGCGCGCGCTTGATCTCCTGCGCCAAGGCGGCGGCCCATTCCGGCCAAGTGAACAGACCGCGCGCATGCAAAGCGAGCGCCATGGCGAAGGCCTGCGCTTCCCACGGTTCGCGGAAGATGGGGCCTTCGGCATCGCGCGGAATGCTCGGAACGGCATCGGCCGCGCGGCGGGCGAGGATGGGATCGATTTTGCCGCTCATTCACGCCGGATCGAGATAGGGCTCGAATGCGTCGATCGAGATCTTGAGGGTCGGGTCGGCGTCCGGGCCCCAAAGCTCCTTGCCCTCGAACATGACGGTATAGAGCCACTGCGGGCTGTCGCCCTTGTCGACGGCCATCGTGTCGGGAAAGGCGTGGCAGCCGTGCACCAGCTCGATCACCCCGAGCCGCCCGCGCGCGTAGCGCGGCAATCTCGTGTGGGTCGGCGGATGAATGTTTTTGGTGCGCACACGGTCGCCCGGTTTGAAACGGGCGGGCGCTTGCGCCTGCCGATAGAACGAGCCGCGCGTCATCGCTTGGGTAGCGACGTCGGGCGTGAGCTTGCGCGCGAGCGGCTTGCCCGAACGCAAGGCATGCCCGGAAGAGAGTTCGTCGGCGTCGGCGTAGCCGCGCTCGATGAGGTTGCGCTCCATGGCGAGCGCCCAGCGCTGGTAATACGAGGCGCCGAGATAGGCCAGGGGAGCGAGCCGCTCCTGCGCGAAGCGGGAGGCATCAATGGGCCAGGCCCCGGCATAGCCCATGGAACGCTGCATCGCCAGCACGCGCCCTTCCCACCGAGCATGAAACACGGGCTCGTTGGGCTCGGGCTCCACCTTTCCGAACCCGTCCATACCGCCCATGTCGTGAACGCCGTCCATTAGGCGACCTCCTTGGGCGGCTTGGGGAGCCCCGTGCCGATCATCGCGTCGCGGGTGACCAGTTGCGCGAGGCGTTCCTCGCTCCAGCCCTCCGTTCCAGACGGGCGCATCGGCAGCACCAGAAAGCGCGTTTCCGCCGTCGAGTCCCACACGCGGATTTCGGTACTCGCCGGCAGCTTGACGCCGAAGTCGGCGAGCACGCCGCGCGGGTCCTTCACCGCGCGCGAGCGATAGGGGGCGGATTTGTACCAGACCGGGGGCAGCCCGAGCACATCCCAGGGATAGCAAGAGCATAGCGTACAAACGACGATGTTATGCCGCGCCGGCGTATTCTCGACCGCGACCAGATGGTCGCCGACGCGGCTCTCATGCCCGAGCGCGCGCACCGCCTTGGAGCCGTCGTCGAGCAGCGCGCGCTTGAACGCTGGGTCGTGCCATGCCTTCGCCACCACGCGGGCGCCGGTGTGCGGGCCGATCTTGGTCTCATAGGCTTGGATGATGAGATCGAGCGCGGCCGGGTCGATGTATCCCTTCTCGGTCAGTACTGTCTCGAGCGCGCGTACGCGCAGCTGCGTCTCGGAGAGCTCCGAGCCGTGCTCATCGTGCTCGTGCTGGGCCATGGGGAAACCTGCGAATGCGTTGTTCCATGGGGCAGATGATGCAGTATCCTCCCCGCCGAGCGTGAAGTCGAGGCCAGGCGCTGCGGCGTGAACGCGCCGTATGAGACGAGGTTCTGCCCACGCGAGGTGCGATGACTGCAGCGGAGCTCTTCGACCTCAAGGGCCGCGTCGCGCTCGTCACCGGCGCGTCGAGCGGACTAGGCGTGCGCTTTGCCGAGCTCCTGGCGGGGGAAGGTGCCGCAGTGGCGCTGGTGGCGCGCCGCGCCGATCGGCTCGCTGCCGTGAAGGCGCGCATCCACGAGGCTGGGGGCCGTGCGGTGGCGATCGCAGCCGATGTCACCGATCGCCGCGCCATGATGCGCGCATTCGATGAAGCCGAGAAGGCGTTCGGCACCGTCACCATCCTGGTCAACAATGCCGGCGTCGCGCATTCCGGCCGCGCCTTGGAGCTTGCGGAAGAGGAGTGGCGGCGCGTCGTCGGCACCGATCTCGACGCGGTATTCTTCTGGGCGCAAGAGGCCGCGCGGCGGATGCTCTCCACCGGCAAGGGCGGCGCCATCGTCAACGTCGCGTCGGTGCTGGG
>DASSGH010000052.1:0-12679 GCA_035693615.1 Xanthobacteraceae bacterium | reverse complement strand
ACGTGGCGAGCCGGGCCCGGCTGGTCCTCCGGGACCGCCAGGGCCCAAGGGTGAGCCAGGGCAGGCAAGCGCTCTGCGTTACGCCGAAGGCTCTGGAGATACTATCGCGTGCAATGATGGCGAAGTTCTTGTTTCGGCCATTTGCAAGGACGGTCCTGCCTCTCTTCAAGGAACTGCTGGGGCCAAATGCGGCACACCCGGAGTAATTGGCCTTTGCATGCGAAAGTAGCGCCGTCGGCCCATTCAGCTTCAACGCCGACCGCGAGGCTGCGATGGCCGCCTTTGCTAAGAGCTGGCGACGGCCATAGCCCGCTAGAAGGTGCCCCACAGCCTGTGGCGAGGCCGCTGGCGCGATAATGAACGCCGCAGCACGGCCTAAGAAGGGCCTAAAGGTTCCCAGGCGCTTCCCCGGGCAAAGCTTGGGGAAGCAGGAGTAGGGGAACACCGGCCAAAAAAGGCGCATAACCCATGACTAACATTGCACTTTTGACGACTGAGGGCGGCGCGCATGCGCGCGGCCTCGCCCACGGCCGGAGATTTGCGCGGGAAATCGCCGACAACGTGGCGACCTATCTGCGCCGGTTCGCCGCCTCGGGCTTGGGTCGCGATCAGGCTTTCGCCGAGGCCACGCGCTGGCGCAAGGCGATTGCGGGCCAAGACGGCGCCTATTCCGAAGAGATGCGGGGAATTGCCGAAGGTTCCGGGGAGACCGAGGACACCATCGCCCTCCTCAATGCGCGCTACGAACTCGCCTTCACGCTGTTCGGCCAGGAGGCGCGGACCGCCACGAAGACGGCGGTGCTCGTCGGGCCCGATGGCTGCACCACGTTCGCCCTGCTGCCGCAGGCGGCAGCCGACGGCCACACCTGGCTCGGCCAGAACTGGGATTGGCTCGCAGGCGTGCATGGACGCACCTTCGTGCTCCGCGCGCGGCGAACCAAGGAGCCGAGCTTCGTCTGCCTCACCGAGGCCGGAATCGCGGGCGGCAAAATGGGCGTCAACGAATGCGGGATCGGGCTCGTCGGGAGAACGGTCTCGCCTCGAGCCGCGACGGCAGCAATCCTTATCAAACGCCGTTCCACATGCGCTGCCGGCAGGTGTTGGACGCGGAGGGATTCGAGGCGGCGCTGCAGCCGGTCACCGGCACGCCGCGCACCTGCTCAGCCAATTTCGTGATTGGCGCTGCCGGCGGGCAGGCCGTGAACGTGGAATCCAGCCCCGACCACGTCAGTCGTCTCGATCCCGAAGACGGGATCGTCACCCATTCGAATCATTTCCTGACGGCAGGGCACGGCGAGTCGCTGCTCGAGAAGATTGCCCCGAACACGCTTTATCGCGCCGCTCGCATGCGGGAGCTGCTGCGGGCGCATCGCGGCGCGATTTCCTTCGAGCATATGCGCTCGGCTGCCGCCGATCATTTCGGCGCGCCGCAAGCGATCTGCCGCCATCCCGATGCACGCGAGCCGAGCGAGCGGCGCACGATGACCGTCGGCGCCGTGCTCATCGATCTTGACGCGCGGACGATGCACGTCGCCAACGGCCCGCCCTGCGCCAATGACTACGTGGCGTTCAGTCTGCAATCTCGGACATGACCGGCCCGAGCGGAATGCTGTCGTAAAGCTTCATCGCCGTTTCGACCTGACCCTGGTTGCAGGCCCGGCGCGCTTGCAGCACGGTGAAGAACGCTTTCGCCAAGACCTCGCCAGCGACGTCCTGAGCCTCGCCGTGAGCCTCGATGCGTGTGGTGAGCCTGAGATCGGCCTCCAGGCAGACCTCAGGGATGTTTTCCGCAGCCATTGCGCCGCCGAACGCCAAGCAGACGCTCGCTGCGGCCCAAAGTCGCAACGCGGCCGCCCAACGTCGTCGGCGCTTCGGCGCGGTTTGCGGGTTGACCGCGGCGGTCTCGTCATCGAACGGAGCGCCGATCTGCGCGACGTCGACCAGCAAGAGGCAGCTCCGAAACTCAGGGATCCTAAGCATGTTCACCTCGCTTTGGGTCTCGATGTGGTGACTCGCGCCTTGGCGCGACTACGCAGCGCGTTGTCGTGGAGGAGGAGCGCTGTACCGGCGCGGTTGCGAACGGATGCGCGTCGCGCGGGTGGGCAGGCCGTTGCGCACCGCGAACTCGATCTCGCCGCGGTGGAGTCCCATGTCCCGCAGCATTCGATCATCGAGCCGCTCGAGCTGGCGAATGGCGTTGCGCCGGTTTTGTTCGGCCGCCACCCGTCGCGCGAATCGCGCGCTCCGCAGGACGAGCAAGCGCAGCCAGTCCACGGCCGCGCGGACGCAGTCCTGGATGAAGAGATTGCGCTCGATGGCCGCTTGCCGCTCGAGTTCGAATGACGAGAGCGGCAGCGCCGAGAAGAACGAGCATCTCGGTGGGGAGGTGTCTATCTGGGTCATGGTCAGGCCCTCCATGGGCGCGTGAGGTGAAGCTGCCTCGCGACGGGCGTCGTCGCGGCGCGCAGCACATGGGCCGGATGCTTACTCGCGAGGGGATTGCGAGGCTTGAAGGAACGCTTCGCCGCAGCGGGAATTTTTCTGGAGATTTTCTGGAGATTCCCGAAAATCGCCTGCTATCAAAGCGTTGGGTGCGCCGTTATCGTTGGGGCGCTCATAGGTGAGGCGCCGCTTCCCGCTCGGCCCGCTTCAGGATCAGGACCCAGGCGCGAACATCAGCGCCTGCGCCTCGGTTGCGGCCTCTTCCATCGTCATGAACACGGCGCCGGCGGCGGACAAATCCTTCAGCAGTCCTTCCAGCGCGAGCATCCGATAGCCACGGCCTATCACGTACGGGTGCATGGTATAGGTGAGGACGCCCCAATCGACCGTCTGCTGCATGTAGCGGAACTCATCGCGCCAGCTCTCCATCACGCTGCGCGCGGATTTAAGTCCCGGCAGCACGGTCGCTGGCGTGCGGACGAACTCGAAGTGCGGATAGTCGTCGAGCGACCAGCTGATCGGCATTTCGATCAACGCTGTTTCCTCCCCGAAACGGAAGGGCTTGCCCAGCTCGGCCTGATCGCCTCTGCGCGCGCGATAGGGCCAATAGTCCGCCCCCATCAGGCTCGAGTCGTAGAAGAACCCGTGCGCCAGCAGCAGATCGATCGTGTTCTCGCTCAAGTCCCAGGAGGGCGAGCGGTAGCCGCGCGCCTTTCGGCCGGTCAGCGCCGCGATGGCGTCGTTGGCGCGCACGAGATCGGATTCCTCTTCCGCGCGCGTCTGTTGCGCCGGCGGAACGTGCGCCCAGCTGTGATGCGCGACTTCATGGCCATCCCGCACGACCGCCTCGCAGGCGCGCGGATGGCTCTCGATGGTAAATCCCGGAACGAACCAGGTGGCACGCATACCGTACGCCTTGAGCAAGGCGAGGATGCGTTGCGCTCCCACAAGGCCGAACTCGCCGCGCGAGAGCGCCGTCGCGCTCGTCATGCCCCGGGCAATGAAGCCCGATTGCGTGTCAAAGTCGAAGGTAAGGCAAACGATGTGGCGCGGCACTTGCCCTCTCGCACGTGGACACCGGCGCAATGGGCATAGCATAGTCCGGCAACGATCTCTCTTCCCTTCTTGGGCCAGCTTGCGGGATGGCGCAGCAAACAATCGGCATCATCGTCAACGGCGCCACCGGCCGCATCGGATCGACCCAGCATCTGGCGAATGCGCTCGTCCCGATCATCGCCGAAGGTGGGCTCGCGCTGGAGCAGGGCCGTTTGCTGCCACGCCTGCTGCTCGTCGGCCGCGACGCCGAGCGCCTGGCCTCAGTGGCGCGCAACCACAAGCTCGCGGATTGGACGACCGATCTCGACGCGGCGCTGGCCGACCCTGCCTACGCGATCTTCTTCGATGCGGCGGCGACGCAGCAGCGCGTTTCCGTTCTCGAGAAGGCGATCGCCGCGGGCAAGCATGTCTATTGCGAAAAGCCGGTGGCGCCGACGGCCGCGCAGGCGCTCACGTTGTTGCGCCAGATCGAGCGCCGCGGACTCAGGCACGGCGTGGTCGAGGACAAGGTGCATCTTCCCGGTCTCAGCAAGCTCGCCGCGGTTGTCGCCCGTGGCGAGTTGGGACGCCTCGTCGGATTCCGGCTCGATTTCGGCTGGTGGGTGTTCGACGGCAGCGAGCGGCCATGCCAGCGCCCCAGCTGGAATTATCGCCTGGGCGGCGGCGGCATTATCCTCGATATGTACCCGCACTGGCGCTATGTCATCGAAAGCATCATAGGCCGCATCGCTGCCGTCGCATCGAGCGCCTGGATCGCCACGCCGGAGCGCATCGATGAGCGAGGCGAGCGCTATGGCGTCGTGGTCGAGGATTCGGCTGCGACCCTGCTCGAAGTGGAAGGCGGAATATTCGGCACCATCGCAAGCTCATGGGCGACGCGCGTGCGTCGCGACGACCTGCTCACGCTCCAGATCGACGGCACGCAAGGATCGGCGGTCGCAGGCCTGCATCGCTGCCGCGTGCAATCGATCGCGCAGACGCCGGCGATCAGCCATTTCAACGTGATGCAGGATATCGGCGCCGATTATCACAGCGGCTGGGCGGACGCGCCGCCGCTCCCCTCCTACCGCAACCCCTACCGCGTGGGATGGGAAGCCTTCCTGCGCCATGTAGCGGCCGGGGCGCCGCTTGCGTGCGATTTCACGGCCGGCATTCGCGACGTCGCATTCGCCGAAGCCTGCCACCGCAGCATGGAGGAGCGCAGGTGGGTCGCATTTCTGCCGCCGGAGGGAGCAGGCGCGCGGTGAACATGGTTGTCGTTCCGGCGAAAGCTCGTCAGTCCCGGGCTTGACACCGCAAGTCGGGTTTACCCGACTTGTGGCGCATTATACTGCGCAACTCGGGCAAGCCCGAGTTGCGGTGCAATCCATCAATCTTCGGAAGACTCTTTTGCAAAGATTGATGGATGCGCGGGTCATAAGCGCGTTTACGCGCGTCTTCGACGCGCTTCCGCCCGCGCATGACTACTCATCGGATCCGCTCACGCCGCGACGGCGGACTTGCCGATGGCGGCGTTGACGCGCGGCATGACCTCCTCGGCCATCAACTGCATCGAGCGCTTATTGAGCGCCGGCTCGACCCAATCCATGCCGGCGTAAACCAGCTCGCCGAAGTCGCCGATCTCTTCGCGCAACGCCAGAATCTGATCGACCACCTTGCTGACGCCGCCGTGGATCACGCAGTGATCCATGACGTAGTCGAGGGTGATCTCCTCGTCCGGCTGCTCCTTGTGTGATTTGAACACGTAAAGCCGCTTGCCGCGTTTCATCTTCGCGCGCATCTGCGAATAATAGAAGCGATACGGGCTGTTGGCGTCGTCGCAGCCGTAGCGCGCCGCGGTCTTGTCGTCGTCGAGAACGCAGATCGCGCGCGCCACCCGCCAATCCGCAACGTTCGCTTCCGCACCCGTCTCGGCCTTTCCCTTGCAGTAATTTTCCCAATGCGACTTGAGGTGCTTCGATAAGAGAAAGTTGGCCGACAGCGGATGGAAGTCGCGCTTTCCCATATGCACGACACCGGGCGAGAACGGTGCCACCACGGTACCCACGATCTCCGGCCGCGGCTTCTGGTAGGGCTTGGCGATGTAGCCGATGCCGAGGTCGAGCGTCATGGTGCGCGCGGTCGAGACTTTGTAGCGGTTGTCGGGAAAAGCGATATCGTAAGGGGGATCGCGCTCCCAGATGGCGAGGATCACGTCGATCGCCTCGGCGAACATCTTGTTGCGATCCTCGTCGAGGGTGCCGAGTGCCTCCGCATCCGAGGTCAGCGCGCCCGGACTCACGCCGAGAATGAAACGGCCTTCGGCCAGATGATCGAACATCGCCGCCTGCACCGCGATCAGCACGGGATGCATCTGCGTGAGGTTCGAAGTCCCGGTCGCGAGCTTGATCCGCTTGGTCGCCGGGATCAGCGAAGCCTGGAACATCATGCTGTTGGTAATGTTCTCGCAGGCGTCGGTGAGGTGCTCCCCCATGAAGGCATCATGAAAGCCGAGCTGGTCGGCGAGAATGATGGCCTCGCGGTCCTCCTTGAGCGTTTCGACCCAGCTGCGGTGCATCGGGTGCACCGGCATGGTGAAGTAGCCCAGCCTCATTCCCGTCTCCAGCCGCAGCCTAGCGCTTAAGCGGCGCCAAAGCGGCTCATGTGCCCCATTTTGCCGGGCGCACACAAGCATCAATTTGCGGCGGCGGGCGGGCTTCAGGCGATCTCGGCAACAGCGGACCGAGCGCCGCAGCGTCCAGGGCGCGGCGTTCTCGCCACGCCAGCAAGAAGGAATCGCCAGGCGCTATGCGCCGGCGCGCCTACAGGACGCCGCCGTACGGGCTGCGCGCCGAGGGCCCATTGATGGTGGGCGCTTGCGCAGGCGCCGCGAGCGGGGCCGGGACACAAGCCGTCGCCACTAACAGCATCGCAAGAACGCGTTTCATGATCGTCACTCCTCATGTCGTGTCGCCCACCGTTGGTCCTTATGTAATTGCCGGTGGAGGAATGGGTTTTTCCGTTTTGCCGTCAGTGGATCGATCTTGCGCTCATCCGTATGGCTTCGTTTTCGTCAAAATGAGCGTGGTGGGCGCCGCGGAAATCACCGTGGCGCGAAACTGCGAACGCTGACGCCTCACACGCTCGAGTTGTTTTTCCATTGTTAAAAACAATCCGAAACAATGGGATCGACGCCGCGACGGTCTTCTACACTCGCAGGTTGCTTCCTCGCTCGCCCCAACATCGTCGTCCCAGTCGACGCGACTCGGACGGAGAGTCGCGGCAATTCTCCGCCCCGATTTTGAGTCGCGTCTCCGAGCCACGCGCTGCGGTTGCACAGCTCCCTGTAAAGAACAGGCCGGAAACAGGGAGCCCTCGTCACGCCGCTTTTTCTACAGCCACAGGTTGGTTCTTCCCTTCGCATCGAAGATTATCGTCCCGGCCGACCCTCGCTTCGTTCGACGTACGCGCACCGCCCTCTCCTGCCCTCATGCTGAGGAGCCGCGCAGCGCATGTAAGCTCACGCAACTCATGCCAACTCAGCCGCGCTGCGTCGCGTGTCGAAGCATGAGGCACACCGCCTCATCCCATCCTTCGAGACGCGCGCACGCGCGTTCGACGGGGTGCCACGATCTCGCACGCGCACCCGTCAGGAATGAGGACGCGCACCAACCGCCGTATTTAGCATCGATGCAATATGTAGTCAAGCAAAAACTGCATAGTGTATCTAGACTACATGTTGCGTTAGACTGCCGGGGACTGCCGGTGCGCTTATGTCGCGCCTGAGCGAATACCGCCGGGCTCAACGCCTGATGCCGCAACGGGCGAACCAGTCGGCGATCAGTTCGACCGCGGTCTCCTCGCGCCCGCCGTAGAAATGATCGCAGTCGGGTACGAGCGCGAACTCCGCTGGGCCGCCGGCACGCTCGACAAAAGCCTCGCCAGGATAGATATGCTTCGCCTCGCGATCACCACGCAGGAACAGCACCGGGCAGCGCACGTGCGGCGCCAGTTCCAGAATGTCGGGGCAGACGTCGAGATAATCGACGAACGTCTGCGCGCTGATGACCCACCACCAGCCCGGGACCTGCATCAACTCGCTGCCTGCTCCCGCCGCCACCAGCTCGCGGGCGCGCGCAGAAAACTCGTCGAAACGCTTGCCGGCCATCAAACCGGCCTCGCTGATGGTGCGGAATAGAGCCTTGCCGCCCATGTGAGCCGAGAGCAGCACCAGGGCGCGCACGCCGGTGCTGCCGGCGCAGTGCTTCACCGCCAGCATGCCGCCGTTGGAATGACCGATGACGATCGGACGCTCAAAGCCCTGCGTTGCGAGCCAGCGTTCCGCATGTTGGTTGTCCTCGATCATCTCGTGGATGCGTTGATAGGCGCCGCCCACGCACTCCCGCGCCGTGGTCGCCAGGATGTCGTGGCCGCGGCGGTTGAAGGCGAGCACGGCATAGCCCAGTTGCACCAGAAGGGGGGCAACATGGCGCGGCACGCCGGTGTAGAAGTTCCCGCAATTCCCGTGCATGATGAGAATGGCGCCTTGGCCGGCACCTCCTTCCGGCCGGTAGAAAACTCCATCGAGCGGATAAGTGGCCGTTTCGATCGACACGAGCTCCAATCTCATCGTTTCACCCTTCCCCCCACTCACGATAACGAGTCGCGACGGCGATCATGATCGGACGCAGAAAGCTAGGACCCCTCGAGGTGTCGGCCATCGGCTTCGGCTGCATGAGCTTGACACCGATCTACGGCCTGCCGGATCCCGATGAGGCGATCGCGACGCTGCATCGCGCGCCCGATCTCGGCATCGACTTCATCGACACCTCCGATGCCTACGGGGCGAACGGCGCCAACGAGGAGCTGGTCGGTCGCGCCCTGAAGGGCCGGCGCGAAAACTACATCCTCGCCACCAAATTCGGCAACGTTCGCCTGCCCGACGGGAAGCCGGGAGCCAAGGGCAACCCGGATTACGTCATCGAAGCGTGCGAGAAGAGCCTCAAGCGCCTCGGGACCGATATCATCGATCTCTATTTTATCCATCGGGTCGACGATACCGTGCCGATCGAGGATACCGTCGGCGCCATGGTCCGGCTCAAGACACAGGGAAAGATCCGGCATCTCGGCATCTCGGAAGCGGGAGCAAACACCATCCGCCGCGCCCATAAGGCGCATCCGATGACCGCCGTGCAGACCGAGTATTCGCTGTGGACCCGCGACGTCGAGGCAGAGATTCTCCCGCTCGCCCACGAGCTCGGCATCGGCTTCCTCGCCTACTCGCCGCTCGGCCGCGGCTTTCTCACGGGCACGGTTGCGGCTGCCGACCTCGCGCAGAACGACGCTCGGCGCGGCATGCCGCGCTTCCAGGGCAGCAACGCGCAGCAGAACCAGAAGCTCGTCGATGCGCTCAAAGAGCTCGCCGCGAACGAACGCTGCACGCCGGCGCAGCTGTGCCTCGCTTGGCTCCTCGCGCGCAAGCCGCCGGTCGTGCCGCTGGTCGGCAACAGCAAGCGCAAATGGCTGGAGGAGAACGCCAAGGCCGCCGAGCTGCGGCCGTCCGAAGCGACGCTCGCCGCGCTCGACAAGACGTTCAAGCCCGGCGCGACCCAGGGCGAGCGCTACGCCGCGCCGATGATGGCGCGGCTCGGGCTGTAAACGTGAATGGACGCACTACAAAGCCGCGCATTCGGTGCGCTCCCCTCCCCCTTGTGGGGAGGGGTTGGGGGTGGGGGTCGCGAGATTGGCGCACCGATGTTGCCCAACGCACTACCCCCCTCCCCAGCCCTCCCCCACAAGGGGGGAGGGAGCACACCGAGTTTGCGGCTCGGTGATGCAACCTCACGGGAACGCCCTCAGCGTCTCTCAGCGGCGGCGTGTCGACTTGGCGGGCGAGGCGCGGCGCGCGGCGGTCTTGGCCGCCTTCGCCTTCGACGCCGACGGCTTTGCTTTCGCGCCATCGGGAATGATCGGCAGCAGCAGGAAATTCTCTCGCCCGCCGCCGATATGGATCGTGGTCTTGCCGCCATAGATCGCGACCGGCCGGTCGCGCGGGTCGTCGTGCAAGAAAGGTCCGCAACCCGTGAACTCGTTCTTCATGTTGGAGAGCTTGCCGCCGGAGCCGCCGGGATAGACATAATCGCGCCCGCGCACGCTCAAGCCCACACGATAGCCCTTCGGCACGACGATCGAGGTCGGGACGATCTCGATGTCGAGGTCGTAGACCTGGCCGGGCTTGAGCGGCTGCTTTTCGTCGTGGGTGTGGTAGGGCCGGAACGGCAAGGCGAGTGTCTTGTCGAGCTTGCGGTGCGAGGCGCGCAGCCAGCCTTGTCCGATCGGCGTGTGCGGGTCGAGCGCGCCCTGGAATACGGTTTCCTTCATGTCGGGTGCGAACACCCGCAGCACGAGGAAGATGTCGGCATCTTCCGTCGAGGACGAGATGGCGAGCCGCGCCGCGACCGGACCGGTGATCTCGGTTGCCTCCCGCATCGGCTCGGTGAGGAAGGTCACGCCATCGCCGAGCGCGTCGAACGTCACGGTCGCCGCGCCACTCGCCGCTGCGGTCGCGAGCTTTTGCGCGTGGCTCGCGAGGTGGAACTTGGTCCACTGCGTGCGCGGGATCGGCCAGTCGTCCTCGTGGCGGATGACGAACGTCTCGCCGGGATGACGGATGTTGAGCTGCACCCGCGGCTGCTTGTTCCAGCCGTTCTTCTCGCCCTTGAGAAAATAGCCGAAGAACCGCTTCTGCAGGTCGACGCCATAGTCCGTGTAGTAGTGCGTCCAGTGCTCGATCCCGTGCACCTCGAGCCACTTCTGCTTGGTGCCCGACTGGAAGAATCCCTCGAAATTGCCGCGCGGGTGCAGCGGCTGCCCGCCCCAGTTGGCAGCCGATAAGAGCGGCACCTTGATCTTGGACCAGTCGGGAAACATGGCCTTGTAGTAGTCGTCGTCCATCGGGTGGGAGAAATAGGTCTTGCCGAGGTCGTAGCGGTTGGCGCCCAACGCTTCGTCGGGCAGCGTCTCGGGGCCCGAGACCCAGTCGCCGTTCATGCGGCTGCGGTAGCCCTTGGTGCCCAGTCCATATTGAACGGTCTTGATCTGCATGTCGTACCAGTTCTGGGCAAAGGTATTGTAGATGCCGCCGTTATGGCTGAGCTCGCGATAGAAGTCGGCGAAGCCCTCCCAGACGCAGATCGCGGCGAGATGCTTCGGCTGCATGCTCGCCACTTTCCACTGGTTGACGGCGTAGTAGGAGATGCCGCTCAAGCCGACCTTGCCGTTCGACCACGGCTGCCGGCCGGCCCATTCGATGCAATCAAACAGGTCCTTGGTCTCGCGCGGCGACCAGTGCTCGACATATCCGGGCGAACGACCGCAGCCGCGTGAATCGACGCGCACGCAGACATAGCCGTCCGGTACCCACTTCTCGGGGTCGCAGATTTCCCAGCTCTGGTACTTGTTGGTCGAGCCCGCGGTGACGCTCGGGTGCTTCTCCTCCATGCGCTTCCAGGCGGTCTTATAGCCGTCCTCGAAGTGCAGCCACTTGCCATAGGGGCCGCTACTGAGGATGACGGGGTAGCGCCCCTTGCGGTTCGGCCGGAACACGTCGCAGCGCAGGACCAGCCCGTCGTCCATCGTGATCGGCATGTCCCAATCGATCCGCATCCCATCGCGAACTTCGCTGACCTCACGGTAACTCACGGTTGCCTGCTCCGAAAAAAGTGTTGAACGTTGGCGCGACCTTACACTAGTGCCTTTCCCGGTCGGTTTAACCCACACCAGTCATTGCCGGGCTTGACCCGGCAATCCATCATCTTCGCAAAACGCTCTTGCGAAGAGGATGGACCCGCGGGTCGTAAGCGCGTCTTCGACGCGCTTCTGCCCGCGGGTGACCCGAACACGCGCACGAGCTCGCACCTAGGTCTTGGGAATGACCGGCAACAGCACGTGGGCTGCGCGATCGGGACCGGCGTGCAATGTCACGTCGCCGCCGAAGATGGCAGGCGGGCGATCGCGCGGATCGTTGTGCGTGAAGGGGCCGACGCCGGTCCAAACCTTGCCGAGCGTCTCCAGGCCGGCGCCCGGCTCGCCGGGAAAGACGTAATCGGTGCCGCGCACGGAGAGCGCGAGCCGATACCCCTTCGGCAGCACGATGCAGGTCGGCCAGACCTCGACGTCGACCTCGTAGACCTGTCCGCGCGTGAGCTTCTGCTGCTCGTCGTGGGTGTGATAGGGGCGGTACGGCAAGGTGAGCTTCGGATCGAGCTTGCGGTGGGAGCAGCGCAACCAGCCCTGGGCAATCGGCGTATGCGAATCGAGCGCGCCTTGGAAGGTGACCTCCTTCAGGTCGGGAGTGAACGCACGCACGACCAGGAACAAGTCGGCATCCTCGGTCGCCGACGACACCCAGAGCTTGGCCGCGATCGGCCCGGTCACCTCGATCTCGTGCTCGAGCGGCTCGGTCAGGAAGGTCACGCCATCGCCCAATCCGGCATAGGTGACGGAGCTTGCCTTTTTCTGCGACGCTGACGACATCGTCATGTCGCCCGGGTGCAGATAGAACTTCGTCCACTTGGTGCGCGCGAGCGGCCACTCGCGCTCGTGCCGCTCGACAAATCTCTCGCCGGGGTGGCGCACCTGCAGCAACACCTTCGGCTGCTTGCTCCAGCCGGTGTCCTCGCCCTTGAGGAAGTGGCCGAAGAACTTCTTTTGCAGTTGCAGGCCATAGTTCGTGTAAAAATGCGTCCAGTGCTCGATGCCGTGGCACTCGAGCCATTTCTGCTCCGACGCGGAGCGCACGAAGCCTTCGAAGTTGCCGCGCGGATGCAGGCCCTGCCCGCCCCAATTGGCGGATGAGAGCAGCGGCGTCTTCACCTTGCTCCAATCGGGCATGCGCGATTGCCAGTAGGGGTCGGTGTCGAGCTTGCGGGAAATGCAGTCCTCATAGAAGTCGCGGCGGTTCTGGCCGAGCAATTCTTCCGACAAGGTCTCCGGCCCCGACACCCAATCGCCGTTCATGCGGCTCTTGAACCCGCGAGCGCCGCGCCCGTTCTGGACGGTGTAGACCTGCGCTTTCGACCAGTCCTGCACGAAGCCGCGGCAGAAGATGCCGCCGTGGTGCGCCATGTCGCGGTAGAAATCGGCGGCCCCTTCCCAAGTGCAGATCGCGGCCAGATGCTTGGGCTGCAGTGCCGCCGTCTGC